>JAXMBD010000065.1:0-31967 GCA_046350035.1 Isosphaeraceae bacterium
GACTGGGTGATCAGGCTGATCGGGCTCAGCAGCTCCGGCCAGGAAATGGCGTCGCGAACCGCGTCGATCGCCGGCGACCACCAGCCCGCCGGGATCGTCGAGAGCAGGCCGCTCAGGATCGTCGGCCCCGCCAGGACAAGGGCCGCGTACAGGTAAGAGGCCAGCAGCGCATCGCGGGGGCGTCGGATCGTGGCCGATGCGAAGATCCCCAGGCTGGCCAGCAGGAAGCCGGTCGAGAAGGTCGCCCCGTACGACCAGCCGAGCAGGACCGGGTCGATCCCGCCCATCAGGGTCAGCAGGCTCACGATCGGCAGGGTCACCGCCACGAAGATCGCCAGGTGGAGCATCCGCGAGGCGAGCTTCCCCAGCACGATCTCGCCGGCCCAGATCCGGGTATTCATCAAGTAGTGCAGCGTCTTCCGCTGCCGTTCGCCGGCGATCGCATCGGCCACCAGGCCGGGGGTCAGCAGGCAGACCATGATCCCCTGCGCCGCCATGATCGTGTAGAAAATCGACCGGCCGAACAGGGCAAGTTCCCGGATCGACAACGGCGGCGGCGTGGTCAGGAATTTCCAGGGCTTCTGCAGGTCGAAGAACGCGAGGAAGTTGAACGACAGGAGCAGGAGCAGGAGCAGCCCGAAGCCGAACCGGATCGCATAAAGCCACCAACGGCGGGCGATCCGCAGCAACTCGAAGTGGAAGACCGGGCCGAGGACCATCATCGCGTCGCCTCATCGCGCCTTGCACGGGTTCGCACGCATCATCGAGGCTGGGCAGGCCATATTCAAGCGACGCGGGCCCGGATCCAGGGTTCCGGGCCGAGCCCCTCTCGGCCAGGCGAGGCGGGAACCGGCGGCCCTCCGAGCATTCCCGTCGGTCCGGTTCCCGAGCCATCAAGGGGTGCCGGGACCCCTCAAGGCCGCCCGACACGCGGGCTCCACCCTGCGGTTTGTACCGAAAAGTGGCGATGGGGGAGGCCGCACCCCAACTGGAGCGGACCAAAAGGCCACCCATTCTGTGCAGACTACCCAAGATCGCGCATGGAATCGGACAGGAATCCCGCCGGCCCTCGCGAAATTTGCCCGATCGGGGCCAATAATGACGGCGAGGGGGGCGAATAACCTGGTGTGGGGGCGACGCCCGGGTGGGTTGAGCCGCCAGCCAACGAGAGCCCGAAGCAAGACGACGGGAACCCAGGAGTTGAAGATCATGATGTGCTCGATGGTCAAGAAGGGGCTGCTCGGCGCAGGCGCGGGCACCCTGGCGCTGGGCTTGCTGTTCGGCACCAGCGCCCCCAGCTATGTCAAGGCGTTCATCACGCACGCCCGCCAAAACGTCCAGGCGAACGTCCCCATCGATATCCAGATCGAGCGGGCCCGCCAGGAAATCGCCGCCCTGGAACCGGCCATCCACAGCGGCATCGAATCGGTCGTGAAGGCCGAGTTCGAGGTCGAGGACCTGAATCACCAGATCGCCGCCCACCGCGAGAACATGGGCAAGCAACAGCGCGAGCTGGTCGCCCTGCGTGACGCCATGGGTGGTAGCGACTACAGGCGGACCGACGGCTCGGCCGACAAGGCCCGCCAGATCGAGCAGGCCGCCGCCCGCCGGCTCGATTCGTTCCGCAACACCAAGGAGCTGCTTACCCAGAAGGAAGAGACGCTCCGGCTCAAGCAGCAGCAGGTCGAGGCCGCCAAGGCCACCCTGGACAAGATGATCGAGCAGAAGAAGGTGCTGGCCTCCAAGGTCGAGCAGATCGAGACCAAGCTGAAGCAGATCCAGGCCACCCAGGCCTCGAACGAGTTCAGCCTCGATGATTCGGCCCTCTCGAAGGCCAAGGCCTCGGTCAACGAGCTGGAGATGCGGCTCAACCAGATGGCCCGGATCGCCGAGTACGAAGGCCGGCTCACCGACAGGGACCTGCCGATCTCGATCGAGCCCGCCCGCGACGTGGCCCGCGAGATCGACGAGGAACTGCACCGGGCCCCCACCGCCCCCGGCGACAAGCCCCTCTGAGCCTAAGAGTTCCGTAAAATCGGCGCGAAACCGAACCCGGGCCGTCCCATCGTCGCAAGGCGAAGGGGCGGTCCGGGCTTTTTGTTGGCGCCCCCCTCCAAAAGCTGGCCCGTGGGGTTGTTCCGGATCAGGACGAGTTTCAGCCCCGGGGGGGGCTGAATGCCACCCAAATCCGTGCACCACCCGCTTTGTGAATGGCCCGATTTCGCTTCGGGCTGGGATTTACCCACGGGACCGCGGAGTTCCCCCCGGATTTCCCGACGGGCACGGCCGGCCCCCGGAGATTCTCTTGCGATGGGCGAGAAAGGCGGCCACGATCACCAATATCGCGCGCGATCCGGACGAATAACTCAGCGTGCCGAGCCGCGAGAATCGGGGGACCACATTCGGTCGGCCGCGGCGGTTTGCGGGCGCTTCATGACGGAACCCTTTACGCGATAACCCCGGGCGGTAGATCAGCCATGCTGGGACAATGGCGAGTCGTATTGCGACAGGCGGAAGAGTCGGCCCGCGCCGGGCGGTTTGACGAGGCCCTGGGCCTCGCGAACAAGCCGGGCGTCGCCGATCACCGCCAGGCGCTGTTGCTAAGGAACCGGCTGGCCCAGGAGTTGGTGGGCCGCGCCGAGCGACGGGCCCGCGCCGACGACGTGAAGGGGGCCATCGGCGACCTCGACCTGGCCGAACAGGCCGGCGCCGCGCCCGACGTCCTGGCCGCCGCCCGCCTGTCCGTCGCCGATCGCGTCGCCCCCGAGGTCGCCATCCTGCTGGATGCCGGCGACCCCGGCCGGGCCCTGGAGCGGATCGACGAACTGGCCCGGCACAAGGTCAGCGGCCCGGCCATCCGCCGCTGCCGCGAGGCCGCCGAGGCCTGGAAGAACGCCCTCGACGAGGCCCGCCGCGGCGAGTTCTCGATCGCACACGAACATCTCGACCGCGCCGGCCGGCTCGCCGGCGACACGGCCGGGGCCGCGATCCAGGCCGCCCACCGCGAGGTCGATAACCGCCAGAAGTCGGCCAACCCCCGCGTCGAGGCGCTGTACACGGCCCTGGGCAAGGGCGCCTGGCCCGAGGTCCTGGGCGCCGCCGAGGCGGTGCTCGAGGTCGTCTCGGACCACCCGGCCGCCCGGCAGGCCCGCACCCGCGCCTGGCGCAGATCGCCGCCATCAGCCCGACCGCCGCCCCGCCCAACCGCGGCGATCGGCCCGAAGGCCGCCGCGAATCCGCCCCGGAACGGCGAGATCGTCTTCCTCGACGACGAACCGGTCGCCCGGAAGGGCGGATGGGCCAACAGCCCCCGCCCGCAGGCCGCCGCCGATTCGCGGTGCCCGCTCTGCCGGGGCCCGATGGCGGTCCGCCAGGGTGTCCATGGCGCGTTCCTCGGCTGCAAGTCGTACCCGAGGTGCCGGGGCACGGCCCCGATCGCCTTGGCCCCGACCCCGGCGAAGGGCGAGTTCCTCCACATCGCCGACGACCGCGTCGCCGCCCGGCCCCTGCCGCCGCCCAACCCGGGCCCCAACGGCCGGTTCCTGCTCTGGGCCGACGGCATCGGCGGCTACCTGGTGGCGCTCGACTCGCAGATCACGATCGGCCGGGCCGGGCCCGAGGGGACGGCCGACATCCAGATCCTCGGCGACCTGTCCCGCCACCATGCGACCCTGACCCGCGACGGCGACAGCTACATCCTGAAGGCGCACCAGGCCACCCACGTCAATAACAAGAAGGTGGAGATGGTCTCGCTGCGGGACGGCGACGTGATCCGCTTCGGCCCTTCGGTCGAGGTCGAGTTCCGCCAGCCCAGCCCGGTCAGTTCGACCGCCCGCCTGCGGCTGCTCAGCCGCCACCGCCTGCCGATGGCGGTCGAGGGGATCGTGCTGATGGCCGAGACGTGCATCCTGGGCCCGTCGCCCCAGGCCCACCTGCCGGCGACGAACCTAGATACCCCCGTGGTCCTCTACCGCCAGGGGGACGCCCTCTGGTGCCGAGCCTCGGGCCGGTTCGAGATCGACGGCAAGCCGGCCACCGCCCGCGGCCCGATCACGCTGCGATCGAGCGTGCTGGGCGAGGGCTTCTCCTTCAGCCTGGAACCGATCGGCGCGGCCGGCCCCGAGAAGAATGCCTGAGACGGACCGAAATACCGCCAACGGACGGGAAAACCGTAACGAGATAGGCCGGGCGACGGGCTCGAATCCCGGCCCGACGGCCGGATGAGCCGAGATCCTGGGGGACCGGATGATGTTTGCGAAGCCCGAACGGAAACGGCCGGCCCCCGAGGGCATGAACGCCACGATCGCCCCCTCGCCTTCGAACTCGAACCTCCAAGAGACCATCCCCTATGTCCCGGCCGACGCCCCCGAGCGGGGGCGAGGCGGATCCGCGGAGCCGTCCCACATGCCTGCCACCTCGCCGGAATCGCGGAACCGCTACACCTTCGGGTCGGGCGCCCGCCCGCTGGAAGGCTACACCATCAAGCGGGCGATCGGCCGGGGCGGCTTTGGCGAGGTCTATTACGCCACCTCCGACGCCGGCAAGGAGGTCGCCCTCAAGCTGATCCTCCGCAACCTGGAGGTCGAGCGCCGCGGGGTCATGCAGTGCATGAACCTCAAGAGCCAGAACCTGATCACGATCCACGACCTGCGGACCAACGACGACGGCGACACGTTCGTCATCATGGAATACGTCGCCGGCCCCAGCCTGGCCAACATCCTGGCCCAGAACCCCGCCGGACTGCCCGAGCACGAGGTCCGCGCCTGGCTCAAGGGGCTGGTCGAGGGCGTCGCCTACCTGCACGACCACGGCATCGTCCACCGCGACCTCAAGCCGGCCAACCTCGTCCTCGAAGAGGGGATCGTCAAGATCGGCGACTACGGCCTCTCCAAGGCCCTCACCGGCAGCCAGCAGCCGGGCCACTCGGAGAGCGTCGGCACCTGCCACTACATGGCCCCCGAGATCTCCACCGGCAAGTACACCAAGGCGATCGACATCTACGCGATCGGCATCATCCTGTACGAGCTGGTCACCGGCCGCGTGCCGTTCGACGGCGAGTCGGTCGGCGAGGTGCTCATGAAGCACCTGACCTCGCGACCCGACCTCTCCCCCCTGCCCGAGCCATACCGGACGCTCGTCGGCAAGGCCCTGGCCAAGGATCCCAACCACCGACCGAAGAACGCTTACGAGCTTTTGCCGGCCAATGACGTCCCCCGGGCCGCCGAGGTCCGATTCGTGGGCGACGCGGGGCCGAAGGGGCAGGACGACGTGCTGCACATCCAGGACGACTCGGTCTTCTACATCGGCCCCAACACCTGGCCGACCAGGCAGCAGCCCCCCACCTGGCGCGATCGCCTGGCCGGACGACGCCCGGCGCCGCCCCGCCAGCCGGCCCCCGTGCAACCGGTCGCCCACCGGCCGATGCCGCAGCCGAGGCCCCAGCCCCAGCCGCGCCGCCCCCAGCCGGCGCCGGTTGCGGTGCCGGTCCGCCAGGTCCCGGCGCAGGCCCAGGCCCCTCGACAGCCGTTCGTGCCGCCGGTCCCGCCGGCGCCCCCCGCGCCGGCCCCCCTGCCCGACGGCCGCTTCCGGGTCGCCGAGCTGGCCACGTCGATGCTGGCCGCCGCCCCGCTGGCCGCCGCGTCGACCGCCGTCGCCGCTTACACCGACGCCCTGGGCACGTCCAACTTCGACCAGCTCGCCGGCCTGTTCGGCGTGATCCTGATGGCGGCCTGGATGGTGATGGGCCTGAACAAGCTGGGCGAGGGCCGCAAGCTCAACCCGGCGACCCGCCGCCTGGCCGGCTTCGGCGTCGGCGCGATCACCGGCCTGGCCCTGCTGGGCCTGAACCAGTGGGCCTACCTCGATCTCGTGCCGGCCCAGCAGTTCGCCCGGCCCCGCCCCGAGCTGGCCTCGTACATCGGCCCGATCGCCGACCAGCCCTGGGCCGGCGTCCTGGAACTGATCGGCTACTTCGGCCTGACCTTCGGCCTGGTCGGCTGGTGGAAGCAGGCCGCCCGCGACCGCTCCAGCCGGCTCCGCTTCTGGCCGATGGCCACCACCGCCGCGATCGCCCTGGTCGCGGCCGCCGCCTGGCCCGACCCGGCCGCCGCCAACTGGGGCCCGCCCGTCCTGATCGGCACCGCGGCGATCGTCCAGCTCGCCAGCCCCCGCGACCGGGCCGCGGCCGCCTACGCCCGATGGGCCCGCAAGTACAAGCAGGCCCCGGCCCCGGCCAACGCCGCCGCGGCGGTGGCCTGAACACCGGGCCCGAACCGGCCCCGAGCCGAGCCTAGCAACCCGACCGTTCTTCCCCAAGGATCGACCCGTACCGGCGCCCCAGGCGCGAGCGATGTTGAGGACCGGCGACCCATGAAACGAATCGTCTTCCTGTCCCTGGCCCTGCTGATCGCCGGCCAGTGGATGCGCACCGAGGCGAACCACTCGTCGCCGCGATCCGCCGTCGCGATCAAGCTGAAGGCCCAGAAGCGGGCCATCGCCAGCCGGGTCGCCCGGTACGAACGGGCCCTGGACGACGGCGCCGCCTGCTGCGTGGCGGAGGTCCCCGGCCGAACCAAGGTCCTGGCCGGCTCCGCCGCGGCGGTCGCCTGCACGATCACCGGGGATTCGGGCGAGAACCCGTTCCCGGCCGACACCCACAGCGCCGTCCTGCCGCCGTCCTCCACCCGGGGCACGGCCTACGTGGTGGGCGACTTCAAGACGACCCCCGAACGGGCCCGCGAGGATGCCGAGCAAAGGCTCCGCCAGGCCATCACCCCGTGGCTGACCCCCGAGGTGCCGACCCAGTGGACGCCCCCCTCGGACCTGGTCCGCCGCACGATCGTCGGCGAGCCGGCCTACCGGTCGCTCGCCCGCGACTACCTCGAAGAGCCGGTCCAGCAGGCGGCCCTCAAGGTCGACCTGTCCAGCGACAGCCGCGCCCAGTTCATCAAGGCCTACCACCGCGAACAGGGCACGAAGCGGCTCGCCGGCCTGGGCGCGGGCCTGGTCTTCCTGCTGGCCTGCCTGGGGATCACCTCGGCCTACATCCGCACCGACGAGGCGACCAAGGGCTACTACACCAACCGCCTGAGGCTGCTCGCCGCCGCCGGCTTCGGCGCCGCCGGGGCCGCCCTCTGGCGCTACCTGGCCTGAGTTTCATCAGGATCGGGGCTTACCGGGAAAGGGGAGGTCGACGATGGCTATCTTCGTGGTGCTGCTGGCCGTGTCGGCCTTCTTCCTGTCCAGGCACATCCGGCGCGATCCGGCCCGGGCCCGTCGGGTGTGGGACGATGTCCGCCGGGAGGCCCGGGATTCGTTCCCGAGGCCGATGAGGCCGATGGCCCTGGCCTGCCTGGCCGCCGTCGTGGGCATGATCGTGCTGAACCACGGCCGATGGTCGTCCGTCGTCCTGGCCCTCGCGACCCTCGCCTTCGTGGCATTCGGCCTGGCATGGCTCCGGGAGTTCCGCTACCTGATCAACCTCACGGACGACGTCTTCCCGGGCCGGAATGACAAGCTGATCTGGGGGATCCTGCTGATCGTCCTCCCGCCCGTCGGCGTCTGGCTGTTCCGAAGCTATCGGATGGCCCACTGGCCCGAAGCGAAGGCGGCCAAGGCCTCGGGATTCGACGAGTATTTCTGAGCGTCCCCGAAAGCGACCGATCACGAGGGCCCGTCCGATGTGTCATCGGGCGGGCCCCTTCCGTTTCGGGTTCGTTGAATCGTCCCAACCGACGCTATCCCGCCATCCGCTTTTCCGGCCCCAGGCAAGCCCCGGTCGTGCCATTCCATGGAGACAGGCGACGGCCTTGAACGGGCCGGGGGCGAGTCCGAGAAGAGCGGCCAACCGGACGACCCCCCGGGGGTCCTGCGGCTTCCTTGAATCCCCGGTCCCGGTGGGTCGTGATGCTGCTGGCGAATTGCGGTCCCGCGGTGCATGAGGCGGATTTCGAGGCGTTCGAGCGGAGGGTCGGCGTCGCGCTGCCGCAGGATTACCGCCGGTTCTTGCTCCTCGTCAACTGCCCGCTCGCCCCGGGTTCGTCCCAACCTGGCGGCCCTCGATCGGGCCCTCAGTGCGGGCGATGCATCTACCGGTCGGCGAGTGCGTCGGCCTTTTCCTTGCGCACTTCCTCCTCGTCGGGGCGGGCGTCGCTGGGCAGACCGGCGAGTTCGCCGGGCGGGGGCGGCGGGGCGCCTTCCGGGGAAAACGGGATGTCGCTCGCGCTCCAGCGCGGGATGAAGCTCAGGCCGCCGGCGACCAGCACGAAGCCGGTCGGGATCAGCAGCGCGAGGTACCCGGCCCACGCGGTCGTCATCACCGAAAGGGCCGCCCCGATCGCGAACGAGAGGACCATGCCGCCCCGGAGGGCGGCCCCCGCCAGCACCGACCTCCGCACCGTCCCGGTCGACATCCAGGCCGCCCCCAAAAGCATGCCGATATCGGTCGTCGGCCCGGTCAGGTGGGTCGTCCGCACCGACATGCTCGTGGTCGAGGCGACCGTCGCGTTCTGCAGGCCCGAGGCGAACGCGAGCAGCGACAGCAGGAACACCGGGGGCGGGTCGGTGGCGGACCGGCTGCCGATCGGGATGAATGCCCAGAAGTGGCCGACGAGGGCGACCGTGGCCAGCACCATGGCGACCCCGAACAGGGGGCTGATCCACCGGTCCGGGCAACCCTCCCTGGCCCTCCACTGGGCCACGATGACGGCCGCCGCCGCCCCGACGAGGAAGCTGACGTAGACGATCAGGTACTCGGCCGCGATGCCCACATTCTGCACCTCCAGCCCGGCGCGGGTGACCGTCCCGGTGACGTGCGTGACGTACTGCTGGCAGGTCAGGAACGCGAAGCCGTTCACGAATCCGGGCGCCGCCGCGAGAAGCAGCCAGCTCGGGATATGCCGGGCCGTATAGATGGTCGCCGGCGTGTGCAGCGTCACTTGCATCGGGAGCCCTCGGCATCGGGGTACGGGCGGACGGCGGCGGCCGCGGTCCGATTCGGCGCAGGTGCCCGCAGGCGATGCAAACCGAGTGCCCAACCGGCATCGGCGAATTTATCCCTCGGACTTTCGCCCGTGCGTCGTTATCTCCGTGGAGGACATGACAGGCCCGGGTTCCCTCGAAAGGGATCCTCAGGAAGGAGTGTCGGATGGTCCAGGCAATCGCCCTGTTCGCCGCGGGGCTGGCAATCGCATCTCCGCCGGCCGAGGAAGAAGCCCCCGCGACGGCGGAGAACTTCGTCGTGGTCGGCCGGGTGTTGACGGCCGACGGCGATCGGCCGATGGAGGGGGTGCGGGTCTGGGCCAGCACGGGGATGGGCAGCCTCGGCGTCAGCGGCGAGACGAAGACCGACGCCGACGGCCGGTTCCGGCTCGATTTCCCCGGCCAGGGCGTGGCGATCGTCGGCGTGGAGAAGCCGGGCTGGCACGGCCGGCCGCACGGCTCCCGACCCCAGTACCTCCTCTCCCAGCGCCCGCTCGACCCGAAGGAAGTGGCCGAGAAATACACGAACCTCGTCGCCGGCCAGCCAACGCCGGTCGAGTTCCGCATGGAGCCCGCCGCGCAACTGAAGGGGCATCTGATCGGCCCCGACGGCAAGCCGATGGCCAACGCGCGGCTCTGGCTGACCGGCGAGGCCCTCCGCCTCGGCGGCAGCGTCATCGCCGACACGAAAACCGACGCGGAAGGCCGGTTCGCCGTCCAGGACGTGCCCCGAAGCCCCTACTGACTCGTCCTGGTGGGCGATCCCGACCGAGGCCAGGCCGACCTGGTGCTCGGCTCGATCCACTTCCGGGACCCGGTCGAATACACGGTCATCGCCAACGTGCAGGAATGGACGCCGCAATCCACCCAGGTCACGTTCCGGGCCGCTCGCGGGGCGGACCGTTGATGTAAGCTTGCGAGCCGGAAGACTCGCCGGAACCGGTCGGGCACTGGGGATTCCCTTGCGAAGACGGCAAGTGCTCGGCGAGAATCCGCCGGGAAATCCCGGGGCGGTCGTCGTTCACAAACGTCAATACTCACGGCGAATTGCCCACGGCCCCTCTCCACCAGGCCCGCGAGTGTTTCATGGTACGGATCAGCATCCTCTATCCGAATACCCCGGATTCTCGCTTCGATTTCACCTACTACACGGAAACCCACATGCCCCTGTCGATCGAGCTCCTGGGGGCCCACCCGGGATTCCGGGGCGTCTCCGTCGAGCGCGGCCTGACCGGCGCAGCACCGGGTTCCGGGCCGACCTACATCGCGATGTGCCACTTCCTGTTCGAATCGATCGACGACTTCCTCGCCGCCTTCCTGCCCAATGTGGAACTGCTCCAGGGCGATATCCCGAACTACACCGACGTGGAGCCTGTCATCCAGTTCAATGAGGTGCTGATTTCGCGGTAGCTGGCCCGTCGGGGCCGGACGAATCGCATACGGCGAAGGCTAGTCGATGGGGCGGCGATCGCAGGCATCGTGCTACCGGCGTCTCCGACGGTTCTCCGACGGGCCGTTCCCTGCCCTCACGGTCCGCTACGGGAGGCGCTATCTCTTCGATTACCCCGGGTTCGGGCCCGCTTGGATGATCGTAGGCACCGCCCTGGTCGAGCTGGCACGCTACGAGGAAGCCGAGCAAGCGTTCGCGAAGGCGATCGAATTCTGCCCGGCGCACAAACGGCAACTCCCGTTCGCACAGATGGGGCACCTATTCCTCCAAGCCGGCGAATACGACAAGGCCTTGGCCTGGTATCGCCAAGCGATCGAGGCCGATCCCGGCGATGCGACCTACCACATTTTCCTGGGCGCGGCCCTGGCGAAGCAGGGACGGCTGATTGATGCCGAGGACGCCCATCGGATAGCGATCACATGCCCTGAAGGCTGTCTCGATGAAGCCTACCTCAACCTCGGCCTAGTTCTCCTGGCCCGCGAGCGATTCTTCGAGGCGGCCGATTGCTTCCGAGAGGCGATCCGACGCGATCCCGACTATCGGGCGGCCCGCCAGGCTCTGCGGGATGTCGAACTTTGCATCAAGTTGGCAAAGGGCGATTGACATGGGGCGAGGAACGGGCGAAGGGAGGGGACGAGAGGAGCCGCGTCGTTCCGGTAACGGCCGTATTCGAGCGCACCCATGTGGGCTACTTCCTGTTAAAGGCGCTACGCGTGGTGTATCGTGTCGCCGTCGATGAAGAAGCGGCCAACTGGCCGGGGTGACCGGGCCGCCATGCCGTGCAGGCTCATCGACTTGCCTGCCGAGTGATCTTCGCCTGGCTTGGCGCGTTGGGGCGATGTGGGCCCTCCCTGGAGCGAGACCGATGACCTCCTCGATTTATGCGGGTGGCACGATGATCGCGGCCTTCGGCTGGCCGTGCCTGCTCTACGAATCCCTACCCCAGCCGTATTTCTATGCCGCCCTGCTGGCGAACGCCGTCGTCGCCGCGACCACCTGGCATCAATGCTCGTCGCGCGAATACTCGTTGTTCGGCGGCTTCCAAGCGATCGCCGGCTCGATGATGTCCGGGTGCGCCAATATCACGCTCATCTATCTTCCCCTCCTGATGACCGGCGTCTATCTGGCGTGCGTCTTCTTCTCGATCGGCGGGCTCCTGCATGGGAGGGGCTGGGCCCAGGGCCGATTCCTCCGGGTCGTCGAGTGGTTTCTGGCCAGGCATCTCCGGACGCCACTCGACCCGGTCAAGCACTTGGAACCCACCGACCCGGCCACGTTGAAGGTCGATCCCCATGACCCCGAATCGATCCTCCATGCGGCTGCGTTGTGGGACCATCAGGGGGACTGGGATCGAGCCCTCGAAATGTACCGGCTTGTCCGGGACAGTTGGCCGGAAGAACACGGCCACTATGCCGGCAATTGCATCGAGGAAATCGAACGAAAGATGAGCCTGGGTCAGGGCGAGTAAAGTGCGAAAAGGCGATGGCACTCGCCATCCCTGCCGCTTTCCATCAACGCACCGCAGCCAGACATTTCGGTCGTACTTCCTCGCCAGGAGCCCGATCGACACCTCCGCAGGATGAAAAACAGGCTTGGAGATAATCCAAGCCTGGTCGCCCGGCGGATCCGATCGCGAACCGGCCCGACCCGGTTATGTGTCGGGTTTCCCGCCAAAATCCCGGGGAGTTCGTTCCCGCGGCCGGCTTACTTGGCGGGATCGGCGGCCGACTCCTTCTCGGCCTTCGCGGGCTTGATCGGCAACTGCACCTCCCAGAGACGCCGCTCGACGGCGGTCATCGGGCCGTGGTAGCCGAGGCGTCGGGCCGGGCGGTCGGTGTCTTCGACCCATTCGCCCTTGTGTTCGTCCAGCCACGCCTTCAGGGCGGCCATGCCGTCGCGCATCCGGGAGGCGGTCATCTGGCCCTGGACGCCCAGGCAGAGGTACTCGGAGGCCGGGTGGTCCTTCACCTCGACGTTGCCCACGCCCGGCCCGGCCTCGCCCTGGCGGGTCGATCGGTAGAGGAATTCCATGGAAACCTCGCCCTGGCCGCCGGGCTTGGTGACCATCTCCTCGGGGTAGCTGTTGATGACCGGCGCGGTCATCTCGATGTTGCTCTTGCTGATGTGGTTGAACAGGGGCCAGAACAGCATGTCGCTGGTGGCGCTGGAGGCCTTCGGGTTGCGGGCGACGGCGCTCCGATAGGCCGGGAACTTCTTGACCTCGATGGCGCCGGGGGCGGTCGCGGGGGGGAAGTCCTCGGGCAGCGGGCTGTCGGAATCGGCCGCCTTGGGCTCGACCGGCTTGGAAGGGCCGAATTTCGCTTTCAGGTCATCGGCAGCCTTCGGGTCGTCGGCGCGGGCGACGCCCGCCAGGGCAAAGGCCAGGCCCAGGCCGGTCAGGATCTTGGCGTACATGGATGCTCCCGCAACAGGGGGGAAGTTTCACGTCGCGTCGGCGTCGGGCCGGGTATCCAGGCCCCCCAATCGAACGCGACGGACCGGGCCCGCCCACCCCTCCCCAACGGGGGCGACTCCGGGCCCCGATCACGACACGCATCAACCGGAGCACAATTCGAGCCTTAACCAGGTGTTTTCTTCAACCCCGAGTTTTTTCCCCAGGAACCGGCCCCCGGGCCCGTCCGATCGCCGACCCATCGCCCAGGGCGAACGGAGGGCCGACCGACCCAGCCCCCGGGCAGCGCACCCAACAGGATGCGTCGGCGAGGGATCCGGCCTGCTTTTGTGTACCAACCCCCACCGGCGTAACCCCAGCACGACGCGCCAGCGAGGGAATACAGCCTGGTCGGGCGGTTTCCGGCTTAGCCACACCGGAGCTGGAGGGGTCGATTCCCTCGCTGGCGCGACGTGCTGGGGTCACGACGGAGTGGGCACAACGGAATCACCCGATCGAACCGCCTTCGGTGCGTGCGGATCGGCGTGTGTCCCCGAATCGAAGGCGACCATCGGACCGGGCCGATCGAGATCCGGCCAAGTACGATGGGACACGTCGATTCCCCAGGGTTTACCCGGAGCTTACGGTGGCAACGACGCCGGAAGATCCCGTGATCGACGAAATTCGGGCGGTCCGCCATCGGATCTCCGAGCAGGTCGGCCACGATTCGGCCCGCCTCGTGGCGCATTACAAGGAGTTCCAGGAGCGCTACCGAGACCGCCTGATCCGCCCGAGCGAGGCCGTTCCCAATCGGATCGACTTCGATCGGAACGCCTTGCAGCCCCGCAGGGGCGACCGTGAATAGCCAGGGGTGCAGCGCAGCGGAACCCCTGGATCCCACGTCGACGGCCCACCATCGAGCCCCCGCGCATGAGACATGTAGCCCTGGAAGGGCGATCCTCTCCAACCGAGACCGAGGCTCACCGACCCTCCTCGGCCTCGATCCTCTCGCGGAGTTCCCGGACCATCGCCCGGAAATCCTCGCGGTCGCGCAGCGGCGACAGCCGTTCGTCGTGCTCCAGCTTGTACGGGTTGTCGAACCCCTCGGCGATCCACCGACGGATCGACTCCACGGCCCGGTCGGCGGCGCCGGCGATCCCGGCCGAGTCGGGCAAAGTGGAGGCGAGCGCCAGGTGGCGGGCCAGGTCGTCGAGGTAGCACGGTTCCGATTCGGTCAGCGGCTCGACGATCGCCACGGCCCGGCCCACCGCCAGGACGGCCTCGTCGGCCCGGCCCTGCATCGCCAGGGCCTGGGCCTTCCTAGCCATCAGGTCGGCCAGGACCCGGCGGAAGACGAAGTTGCGGAGGTCGTACTCGGGGACCTCGCGGTTGTCGGGGTTGTCGTTGGCCACCAGCGATTCCTGGTCGGCGATCGGCTCGCGGAGGATGGTCAGGGCCTCCTCAGCCCGGCCGGCCTCGATCAGGTAGCCCGCCAGGGTGGCAACCGCGGCGGACCATTCGTTGACTTTGACGCCGGAGAGTGCGTAGGCCTTGATATTTCGGTCGCGCAAGTCACGGTGGATCGCGACGATCTCTCGCTGCCGCGCGATGACTTCCTCGCGATCGATGGCCCGGGCGGCGAACTCGTAGCGGTCTCGGGCCTCGCGGATCCAGGCCTCGAGATTGAGGGCGAAGGGGTTGTCCTTGCCAACCCCCCCGTTTTCCTCTCGTGCTTCCCGGGCCACCTTCATGGCCAGGTCACAGGCATCAATCCCGCGGGCAAGGTCGCCGGAATCCCCCTCGACGACTGCAAGGAAGTAGGCATATTCGGCATGGTTGAGGATCGCGCTCCCGCCATACCGGGTGCCTCTGCGTTCGTTCTTCTCGCGAAGGGCAATCGTTTCGTCCAGAACCCTCCGGGCCGCGCGAGATTTTCCTTCGAGGTAAAGGCTCTCTCCCAAATTGCCTAGGGGGCACCCCAGGTAGAGGAGCGGCTGATCCGCGTAGGGTTTGGCGGCAATCTCGGCTCTAGAGCGGTTTTCAGTTGATTGTAGCGGTTGACGGAGTTATTCCTTGTGGGCTATGGAGGGCCCAAGGGATGAGAGCCTATTCGACCGACCTGCGGGAGCGGGTGTCCGCCGCCTGTGACGCCGGCGACGCCACCCGCGAGCAGGTCGCCGCACGCTTCGCCGTCAGCGTCTCCTGGATCCGTAAGCTCATGCGGCAGAGGCGCCTGACCGGGTCGATCGACCCCCGGCCGCGCGGCGGCGGCCATCCCCGGGCCTTCGACGCCCAGGCCGACGGCCGGCTCCGCGAAGCGGTCCGCGACCGACCGGATGCGACGCTCGCCGAGTTGGCCGAGGCCGCCGGCGTCGCCTGCGCCCCTCCCGGCGTGCATCGCGCCCTGAAGCGGCTGGGGATCACGCGCAAAAAAAGTCGCGGCGGCCGGCCGAGCAGGACCGCCCCGAGCTGAAGGCCGAGCGGGCCGCCTGGCGCCGGGAGTTCGCCGCGATCGACCCTTCCCGGCTGGTGTTCCTCGACGAGTCGGGGGCCAACACGGCGATGGACCGCACCCACGGCCGGGCCCCCAGCGGCGTGCGGGTCGACGGGCCCGCCCCGCACGGCCACTGGAAGGCGATCACCCTGACGGCGGCCGTGCGGCTCGGCGGCGTCCCGGAGGCGGCCTGCCTGGCGATCGACGGGGCGACCGACTCGGTCTGCTTCGCCTTCTACGTCGAGCATTGCCTGGCCCCGGCCCTCCGCCCCGGCGACATCGTGGTGATGGACAACCTGGCCTGCCACAAGTCCGCCGAGGTGCAGCGGCGGATCGCCTCGGCCGGGGCGGAGGTACGGTACCTGCCGCCGTACAGCCCCGACTTCAACCCGATCGAGCGGATGTTCTCCAAGCTCAAGGCGTGGCTGAGGTCGGCGGCGGCCCGGACGGTCGGCGACCTGATCGAGGCGATGGGGGACGGCCTGCGGGCCGTCCGTCCGGCCGACATCCGGGGGTGGTTCGCCCATAGCGGTTACCCTGGCCCCGGATCAAGCGATACACTCAACAAAAAACCGCTCTAGAAACCGAATTGCCTCGTTGTCGAATCCTTGCCTCGTAGCCGTAAGGAGGACGCTCGGATGCGGAACTTGCTGGGCGCTTGCCTGTTCCTGGTCACCTTCGCTGTCCCCGCCTTGGCGCAGGAGGACGTACGCTTCGAGGTCGCGAACGATCAACGGCGGGTGAACGCCGGCGATGAAACCTTGTTCACGATTACGCTCCGGAACGAAGGGGATGCGGCGGCGTCCCAGTTGAAGGTCGTGGCGAAGTTCTCGGCCGAACTGCAACCGTGGGCGACCGACGGCACCAACCAGGGTGCCAGATGGTCGACGAAGGACCGCCTGCTTATCTTCCCCGTGATCGCGACCGTGGACGCGGGCGAGACGCTGGTCCTGAAAATTCAGGCCAAGGCCCTGAAGGCCGGCATGGCGACGTGCCGCGTCTCGATTACGGATACCGGCCTGGGTGGCTTGACGCTGGAAAAGGACGAAACCGTCCGCGTGAAGTGACGCCGCAGCGCGGCGTAGGGTGGCACGGGTTTCCCGCCGGCGCAGCCGGCGAAACCCGTGTGAGATGGCCCCTCTCGAAGCCTTCCCGGCGAGCCGGGCTGATGCCGGAGTGCCCTCATCCTCGCCGAAAAACGCCCGCCAACGCCCCTCGCACGGGTTCCGCTTCGCGGGGAACCCGCGCCACACGTCGCCCTCCTGACCTCACTCTTGATTGTTGTATTTTCTCGAAACCTTGCCCGTCTTAGGATCGAGAATTTCATTGTAGGTATTGCCCGCGTCATCAACCCGATGCAAGTTTACGATTCCGCCTTCGGTGTCGGTAAAGCCAATGAAAACCTTGTCTCTGTCGTCTTGGCCTACGTGGGCGTTATGGGCCCCTGGTTTTCCCCGGACCGTTAATCCATTCACCCCCCCATTTGAATAACGGAGTGTGCTCCTGATTTCGCCGCCCTGCATTATGAGCAATTCCGATTTCTCGCCGTCGTCATCGGATTCGAGCACCAACCGCGACATCCCATCATTGCCCATAAATGCAAGCTGGCACGGACCATCAAGATCGGAATTCAAAATTATCCTTGGAGTCTCGTCATCATCCATCATATACATGAGAGCGTTTCCCGTATTATCGACATGAAGGAGCAGCTTCTCCTTATTCTTAGGATCTTTCATGGAAAAAATAGGTGCACCGTCATCCTGACATGTGAGAATAGCTCGCTCTTGCCCCTTCGCATCAACGAGGACAAACTTCTCGGATTTGACCTCTCGTGGTTCTTGCGGCCGAGCCCCGACCAAACAAAGCCCGACGGCGAAAGCAACGGCGGAGGAAAGTGAAACGATGCGAATGCGGCGTTGGGCCCGCTTCATCGCGGCGATCTCCGAGCGAAGGATTTCGATCTCCAAATCTGCGCTGTTCTTGATCGGCGTCGTCATTTCTTGTCCCCGTTGCCGAAGTTGCCGGCGAATGGAACCTAATTGTGTTCACGTTGAACTTCGGGAATATGAACTTGTAGGCTTTGAAGGGAGGTAGGCTGGCCCTTCTGGCACCCACGGCGAGAACGGCGGCCAACCGTACACGGTACCGAAGTTGAGCGTTGCAAGATAAGGTCTTCACGGCGGGTGGCACGGGTTTCCCGCCGGCGTAGCCGGCGAAACCCGTGTGAGGGGGCTCCTCCCGAATCCTGGTCTGGGGGGGGTCAGGCCGGCACACCGAATCGCCTTCGCTACCGGACCGGAAGCCTTCGGCGAGCCACGCACACGCGGGCCCCCCCTGCGCTAGGACCCGTGCCACTTAGCCGATCGCGGCGGCGAAGCAAGCGGCCGGCCTCGCGACGAAGGCGGCCTGAGCATCGATCCTCGACCCGTCATTCCAGGTAAGCCTCAGTAGCCGCCGCCTTCTCCCCAGGGATTGCGTATGCGAAGGCCGCCTTAATCGCCCAAATCAGGCTGGCGATCATCAGGAGCTTCACGATGAACCCCCTGGCCAACGAGCCGGGAGCTATCAATCCCAATACGGCCGACGACACGAGGTAAAGCACCAGCCCGATAATTGTGATCACTACCGGGGACTTCTTGACGATGATCCCCATCAGGATGAAAGGGAGGCCTAACAACGCGGCGCCGCCATAGACGGTATAGCAAAAGATCGCGGCATTGCTCACGAACGAATCCGCGTCTTCGGGGGCCACATGATTTACGTGCAGAGCCTGCATGACTTCATCGGCCACGTTACCGAGCCTGTAGAAGTTCGCGCCCAGGGTCAGGATCCCGACCACGATCAGGATCCAACGGACCTGGCCGATCTCCTTCTCCCTGGCTGACTGGGCCAGACTGTCCGATCCGCCCCGGCCCTGGCCGACCGGCGGCACCCCTGCCCTCGGAGAACTGTTCGGGGTCGCATACGGATTATTTGGTTCCATTGATAGGTCTCCGCACTACGAGACGTATTCAAATGCCAGGCCACTTCGGCATCGAATCAAAGACAAAATGATCCGCACACCCTTGCCTGTCAAGTTTCGGGGCGACGTCGGGCGGGCGAGTGCCAAGGATTTGCTGCCGGCGAAGCCGGCGAAACCCGTGCGAGGGGGCCCCTCTCGAAGCCTTCCCGGCGAGCCGGGCTGATGCCGGAGTGCCCTCATCCTCGCCGAAAAACGCCCGCCAACGCCCCTCGCACGGGTTCCGCTTCGCGGCGAACCCGTGCCACCCAACGCCGTTAACCTTGGATTCCCTGATCAGTCTCAAAACCTCCCAGATGCCCCAAGATCCGGCGATTGGCCCACGATACAACTGTCGCCTCTGGGGATCTGAGGGAATTGGGATATCCACGCGCCCGAGGAGAACGCATTGGATTGGATCGATTATCGCGTCAAATCCAATCTAAGGAAAAAGTTACGTCGCATTCTTGATCGAGCACCTTTGAAGGTTAACGGCGTTGGGTGGCACAGGTTTCCCGTCGGCGAATCCGATGAAACCCGTGTGAGAAGGCCCCTCTCGAAGCCTTCTCGGCGAGCTGCGGAGGTGGCATGCCCTTGTCTTCGTCGGCATGCGCAGGCCTTTCGAGCCCGTCCGATCAGGGCCAGGCCGACGCCCCCGGGTCTGGCGACCATGCCCACGTCTTCATGGGCATGCCATCCGGAAACGAGACCGCATCTGTGCGATTGACGAATCCGGAAGGGTGTGGCGACGATTGCAGCCTGTAGGGCTTCGCCGCCAAAAAACCCGCCAAACCCCGGCCCTCGCCCGCTTTCGGAGTCGTAAGATCCGGGCGAGGCGACCTCGACGGCGGCGCAAACTTGCCGATCGGTCGAGGGCCCAGAGCCGGGGGCCCTGTCATGTCCGCCGATGCCCAGCCCGTTCTTCCCGATCTTTCGTCGCGATCGCGCGAGAATGCCCTCCAGCACGGATTCACCGGCGAGGGCGTCGTCCTGCCCCAGGGGATGCGCCTGGAAGTCGACGAGCGGCGGCGGGCCTACATCGATCGGTATCAGCCCCAAACCCTCCACGACTTCGACCTGGTCCATCGCGCGGCGCTGGGGGTCGTCCGGTTCAACCACCTCCAGCCGATGTTCGCCCGGCGCGCCGCCCAGCGGGCGCGGTTGGCCGCGAGCCATTGGCCCCTGCTCCGCTCGCTGGAGGCGGCCGAACGGGCCAAACGCCTGACCTATGACCCGCCCGGAGTGGTCGCCCGGTTGAAGACCAACCTGGGGGGTGTTGAGTTCCTCCTGAACGAGTGGAAACTACTGCAACTGGCCGCCGATTCGGCCCAGGGCTGGACCCCCAAGCAAATCGAACGGGCCCAGAACCTGGCCGGCGTGCCCCGGATCCATCGCCACCTCGACCCGCACAAGATCCGCGAGGGCTCGCCCGAGGAGCGCAAGGCCCTGGCCGATCGCCATGTCGCCGAGCTGGAACGTCTGCTGCACGACCAGGAAATCGCCCGGCTTGATGAGGAGGAGCGGCGGGGGATCGTCCGGCAACTCGACGATTTCGATGACCCGGTGTTCGACCGCCTCCTGCGCTATGAGCAGCGGGCGCTTCGGATGCACCAGGGCGCCATCCGCGAGCTGAACGAGGGCCTCGAATCGCGGGGGTTGGAGCCGGTCCCGCCGGAACTGGGTGATCGGCCGCCTTCGCGACGGTTGATCCGGACGGACTCGGACGACCCGGGCGTGGAGCCGGTCGCCGAGGAGCCGACGCCGCCGGGCGTGCCGATGGGCCAGACGAAGATCGTCCCGCCGTTCGGCCGGAATTACACCAGGGAACAGTACCTGGCGAAGATCACCGACCCCGATTGCATCGCCCGGTTCCCCGTCGAGGAGCTGCCCCCGGCCGACAGCCTGGTCTGGACCCGGCTGGCCAACTGGCTGGAAGCGAACCGCCTGAAGCTGGACCTGACGACCTCGATGCGGGGCCTGCTGGGCCACGTCCGCCGGATCGGCGAACAGGCCGGCGACGAGTTTTCGGGACAGGACCAGGACCAGGGCCAGGAACGGCCCCAGCCGGCCGACCGACCCGGCCGGGACGACGCCGCCCGCCTCCTGAAGGAAGCCCGCAAGCGGGCCGAGCAGGATCGCAAGGCCAAACGCAAGGCGCAGGCCCGGCAACGGCGGCGCTAGGCCACCACCCAAGCAAGAAAATGATGCGATGGAGAGGTGCCTGGGTGGCACAGGTGGCTTGCCCACCAGTGTCTCCGGCATGCCCCTGGTGGCTCGCACTGGTGGACAAGCCACCAGTGCCACCCGGATACGATAGGAACCGGCGTTTTCGGCGGGCCTGGCATTCTCCCTCGGCCCTCGACCGGGGACCACACAGGCTCGTTCGGCGCCAGGGCCGGCCCAAAACACCGGGTCGGCCGTTCGGCGTTGGGGCGAGGATGGGCCCCAGGGCCTTCGAATCGCTGCAATCGTCGCGACCGGAGCACGATCGATCGGGCCGCATGTCGTCCTGGCCCTGCCGGATCCCCTGGCAGGATGGCGAAACCGTCCGCGACGGGGCCACGCTTGATCGACGACGACCAAACGAGATGGACGGGAATCGCGCCGAAATCCGGCGGTTATCGGGCCAACTGGACCTGGGTGGCGTTCAGCAAGCCGCCCTGGGTCATCCAGCCGCTGGCCGACACGGGGCTGCCGTGGCAGAGGTTCTCGCCCAGGTCTTCCAGCCAGTAGCGGTCGGGGATCAAATTGGAGGCGACCTCGACGATCACCAGCTCCCGAGGCTTGCCCCTGGGCGCGACCTGCAAAACCACCCGCCTGGGATCGCCCGGGATGCCGGCGCGTTCGATCCAGGAATCCACGATCGCGCCCGCGACAGATCGTTCGCTTCCCATCGAACTTCCCCGCTCTCGACCGGCGACAAACCGGAGGCGCAGACGCCAGCAACAGCACCTCGATGCATCCATCATAGCTACGGGATGGGGCAAGTCAAGCCGAGACGTTGGGATTCGTGGAGGGGAAGGAAGGGGGCCCGATGCGCCTGCTAAGCCGGATTCTGTCGGGGGCTTGTCGCCCCCGGATGACCATTTCTCTGGGACGCCGGTTGCCCGACGCCTCAAGCGACCTACCCGGGAGTCGTGGCGGGCCGGGCCGGCCCGCTCGGGGGCGTCCGGCCTTGCGGCCGCCCGCCCCGTCTGCCCCCTTATTTGGTCTTGCTCCCGGCGGGGTTTACCTAGCCAGGCCGGTCGCCCGGCCTGCTGGTGAGCTCTTACCTCACCGTTTCACCCTTACCCGGGCCGCTCGCCGAAACGGGCGACCCCGGCGGTTTGCTTTCTGTTGCACTTTCCCTTCCCGGCCGAAGCCGGGCGGTGGGCGTTACCCACCGCCGCGCCCTGCGGAGTCCGGACTTTCCTCCGCGGCCCCCCGCCGTTTCCCGAAAGAAACGGGCGTGGACCGCGGCGATCATCTCGACGCCCCGGGCCCACCTTCCTTCCACGCCTATTGTACGCCCCGACGCCCCCAAGGTTCGCCCCCCGTCCCGGGACACCCCGCCGAACGTAGGAATCTCGGGGGGACAAGCAACGTCCTGCGCGGTCGATGGAAATCCATTTCCCATCTTTCCCATTTTACCCAGATATTCTATACTGGCTCGGAGACGGGGGAACGGTTTGAGGGAGGCGACGATGATTCGCGACTATTTGAATCGGCAGCAGGTGCGGTTCGAGGTCGTGCTCCATGCCCCGGTGCCGTCGGCGGCGAGGCTGGCGGGGAGCGCGCATGTACCCGGGCGGGGCGTGGCGAAGTCGGTCCTGCTGAAGGTGGGTTCGGACCTGGTGCTGGCGGTCCTGCCGGCGACGCACCGGATCGACTTCGACCGGCTCCGCCGGGAGCTGGCGGTGTCGTACGTCGAGCTGGCGAGCGAGGCGGAGTTGGAGCGGATCTTCCACGACTGCCAGCCGGGCGCCCTGCCGGCCCTGGGACGGGCCTACGGGGTGCGGACCGTCCTGGACGCGTCGATGCTGGGGGCGGGCGAGATCCTGTTCGGCGGCAACACCCAGGTCGAAGGGGTGCGGATGCGGCTGGCCGACTACGAGAAGATCGAGGCCCCCTCGCACGCCCGGTTCGCCGAGCCGATCACGCCGAAGCGGTCGAAGCCGGTGCGGCAACGCCGGCGCGTGGGCTGATCAGGTCGGCCCTGTTCTCAGGCGGGCGGGGCCGACTTCCCCTCGATGGTCTCGCGGACGATGGCCGGCGGCCTGCCCCGGCCCTGTTCGCAGGTCCGCACGACGTACTCGCCGACGATCCCCAGGCAGAGCAGTTGCACCCCGGCGAAGAACCAGATCGAGATGATCAGGCTGGCGAAGCCGCGGGGGAACTGCTCGGGGGCGAGGATGTACCAGACGATGTAGGCGATCGCGATGGCGATGGCCAGGATCGACAGCAGGAAGCCGATCGCCTGGATCACGCGGATCGGCAGCTTGGTGAACGAGAAGAGGCCGTCGTAGGCCAGGGCCAGCAGCTTGCGGAGCGTGAACTTGGGCCGGCCGGCGAACCGCCGGGACCGTTCGTACTCGACGCCGACCTGGTCGAAGCCGACCCAGGCGCGGAGGCCGCGGAGGAATCGGTTGGTCTCGGGCAGGGCCATCATGGCGTCGACGACCGGCCGCCTCATGGCGCAGAAGTCGCCGGTGTCGAGCGGGATGTCGATCGACGAGACGGTGCGAAGCAGCCGGTAGAAGGTGAAGTAGGCGGCCCGCTTGAACGGGCCTTCCTTGCGCCCGGATCGCACCCCGTAGGCGACGTCGGCGCCCCGGTCGAGCGCCCCGACCAGCCGGCCGAGGACCTCGGGCGGATCCTGCAGGTCGCCGTCGAGGATGGCGACGACCGAGCCGCGTGCGTGCTGGAGGCCGACGTTGACGGCCGCCTGGTGGCCGAAGTTGCGGGTGAGGAAGATGCCCCGGTAGCGGGGGTCGCGCCCCACCATCGAGCGGATCAGGCGATCGGAGCGGTCGGTGCTGCCGTCGGAGACCAGCAGGAACTCGCAGGCGAGGAAGCCGAGCCCCTCGACGGCGGGGGCGAGCCGCCGTTCGAGCTCGGGGAGGGCCTGCTCCTCGTTGTAGATCGGCACGACGACCGACAGCATCGATCGGTCGGCGGCCGGCCCCGGGGCATCCGGGGCCGTCGCCGGGATCGCCGGCCCGGTCACTTCTTCTTTTCGGCCAGCTTCTGGACCTCGGCCGGGATCGCGAAGGTGGAGGCGGGGATCTCGGGGTTGTTCTTGACCTCGTCGATGGTCAAAACGAGTTCCTGGGTGAACATCTGTTGGACCGACTTGAACGGCATGAGGATGCCGTCCACCTTCTTGTAGTCGGAGTAGTAGACCTCGACGGGGATCTCGCCCATCGGCGACTTCTGCTTGGAGTCGGACCGGACCAGCAGGCCGCTCTTCTGGTCGTAGTACTGGGTGGTGGGGTTCCCCTCGGCGGGCGTGAGGACCAGCTTGTAGGCGGGCTTGCCGTCGACCATCTCGACGCCCGCGGCCTCGGCCTTGGGGTAGTACTTCCGCCAGTTGACCTCCGAGTCGAGGCGGGAGGAGCGGAGCATGCCGGCCTTCTCGTCCCCCTCCAGGACCCGGGGGCCGGTCAGCGGGTTGACCTCCCAGGCGACGCCGTCGGCGACGCCCTGCTGGATCGTGCCGATCTGCTCGATCTCGGTGAGGATCAGGGCCTTGTCGCCGGACTGGTTGATGGTGATCTTGCCCGAGACGCCGGCGGCCGGCAGCTCGATCTTGGCCCGGGTGAGGCGGCCCTTGACCTTCTCGTAGGCGGACTTGCCGCCGGTGACCTCTGGGCGCTGTCGAGGATGAAGGTTGTCGGCCTTGGTCTCCTGGGCGGCCGCCATCGGCAGGCGCAGGGGCGATCAGGGCCAGGCCAGGGCGATCCTGCGGGTGCGGTATCCGATCGTTGAGGGGCTCATCTCGCTCGGTTCGACGGGTGGAATAGGCGGGCCGTTCACGGCGAAGCCCAGGAATCGGCAGGATCCACTTCGAGGCGGCGTCGAGCGCGGGGTCCTCGCCGCGGAGCAACGCGTCGCGGTCGAGCAGGGCGGGCACCTCGGGCTCGACCCCTTCCCTTCGGCACCTGGCCGCCGGCGGCAATGTAGTTGGCGAAGGCGTACTGGAAGCCGTCGCCGTTGAAGACCGCTGGTGATGATCGAGCGGCGCCGCCGTCCGGGTGCCGAAGCTCCGCGACCGGCCGATGTCCTTCAGGCCGCCGGCGAGGATCTCGGAGTGGACAGCGAGCAGCCGTCGATCAGGACGGCGACCGGGCCGTGGAAGGCCCGTCGCCGGGGTTGAGGGTGAGGGAGAGTTGACAGCTGTCGCGGGTGGACATAGTCCCCAGCTTGAGGTTGGTGCCCTCGACCAGCCAGCCGCCGATCCCCTCGCCATCGCGCTGACCAGGACGCCGCAGGTCGAGGATGATCCCTGGGCCTCGGGGTGCTCGCGGATCGCCTGGCCGAAGCCGGCGATGACGGGGCAGGTCGAAGAAGGCGTTGAGGCGGACGTAGAGGATGTCGCCGAGGGCATCCGGTTGTCGAACTGCACGTAGAGGCGGGCAGGTTGCCCAGGCCGGCGGGCGTCCTGAACAGCAGCTTCGGTGGTTTCGACCTTCTTGTCCTCGCCGTCGAGGAGGACCAGCTTGACCGGGTCGCCCACCTCGCCGCGGAGCCGGGCGAGCACGCTGCGGGAGGCCAGGTCGCGCTTGGTCAGATCCTTGTAGGCGGCCTCGACCTTGGCGATCGTCTCCTTCACGTCGTGGCCGTCGGCGTTGAAGCCGGATCCAGCCGGGCTTGATGCCGGCGGCGGCGGCCGAAGTCGAACCGACGGCGGTGACCAGGGCCTCGCCGTTCACGACGCGGACTTCAGGCCGGTCTGGCCCCGGCCGTCGCGGGCTTCGTGCCGTCGGCGGGACTGGACCTCACCGAAGACCTCGCGGGGCAGCAGGCCGAGTGCGACTGCTGGAAGCGGTCGATCATCTTGTGCATCACCGCGTCGCGGGCCTCGGCCATGGTGGTGGCCTTCTCGACCCGCGGCCTCAGCTCCTCGCGGACGGCGTTCCAGTGCGTGGGGGCGACGTTGAGGGCGACCTGGGCGGCGTCGAGGGTTTCGGCTTCGGCTCCTGGGCCGTCGCAGGGTGCGGCGAGGGCCATCAGGGCGGCGGCCAGGGCGAGCGAGGCGGGCGGGGGGCAGGGTGCATGCGGGTAGCTCTCGGGTGCCGGTCATCTCGGTGTGGAGTATCTTCGCGGGGCCGCAGCGGATGGTGGGCGGCCCGCCGAAGTCCGGGCCCGCCCCAGCGCGCCGGGGCGGGGCGGCCTCGCGGGCATTCTGGGCCATCAGGCGATCGATCGCGGAGGATCGAGGCGAAATCGAGCTTGTTGGCAGGCTTCGCGGGCGGCGACCAGGTCGGCGCCTTCCCAATCCTTCTGCTCGGCGGTCAGCTCGGCGTGGCAGGCGCGGGCATGGCCGCGCATGCCGTTTTCCTCGTGGTAGGTGTAGATCAGGGACAGGTCCTTGAGGATTGCCCGGGTGCCGGCGGCGAGGGAGCATCGGCCGTCGCAGTTGGGGCAGAGGGTCGGCCCGGCGGCCAGGACGGCCTCGCGCAGCTCCTTGAGTTCGGCCGCCTTGAGCGGCTCGAACCGGCGGGCGGCGTCGACGTTCTCGTTGGTCTGGTCGAAGTTCCGCATGGTCACGCACGCGCTGGAGAACCGCTCGTCGGACCAGATCGCGTGCAGCAGGCCCTGCACGGGCGACAGCTTCCGCTCCTTGAGGCTGGGGACCTTGTCGGCGGTGACCTTCTGGGCCTGGCCGTTGATCTGCTTCATCGACACCAGGCCGATGTTGGCCTTGTGGGCGGCGTCGAGCGCCTTGTTGAGGGCCGAGTCCCTGTCGAGCCACGGGTTGAACTGGAGCATGATGACGTCGACGAACCCGCCCTCGGCCGCGTTCTTGATCTGCTCGGCGATCAGCCGGTCGTGGGTCGAGAAGCCGACGAACCTGACCTTGCCGGTCTTCTTGAGGGCCTCGGCCGCCTCCTTCATCTCCTTGCCCTTGGGCCAGTCGACCTGGCCGCTGCCCAGGCCGTGGAAGAACAGCAGGTCGATCTGGTCGACGCCCAGGCGTTCCAGCCGCTGGTCGAGCTTGGCGATCATGTCCGAGGGCTTGCCGACGCCGCTCTTGGTGGCGAGGAAGATCTCCTTGCGGACGTGGGGCATCGCCTCGAACCAGTCCTTGAAGACCTTCTCGGCGTTCTTGTAGCCCTCGGCCGTGTCGAAGTAGCGGACGCCCTTCTGGTAGGCGTAGCGGAGCAGCCGGTCGAGCGATTCGGGCTGGCCGACGGTCCCCTGGTTGAGGACGGTCACCTTCGCGCCGGTCTTGCCCAGGGTGCGGGTCGGCAGGTCGGACCTGGCCTCGGCGGGCGGGTCGTCGCCCGGCCGGGAGGCGAGGGCAACCTTGGAGAGGGCGGCGAAGCCCGCCGTCGAGGCGGCGCCGGCCCTGAGGAACTCGCGTCGTTGCCAATCGCCGGACCTGGGTTCCGCCATCGAATCGGCCCTCCGAAAGGGATGCAAATCGCGAACCGGGCCTCGGCCGGGTCGGCCGCGCCGTGGATTCACGCTACACACGGCGGGGGCGGCTGTCGAGACGGGACGACGCGAAACCCGCGGCGCCGCCCCGGGATCGGCGGCGGGCCGTTGGCGTTGACCGGCCGGGCCGTTCGACTAGAATCACCTTCCGAATCCGTCCCGAAAACTCTCCAGTTTGCCGTGGGCCCGTCCGAAGGGGGACTCGTGGAACGCTTGCCGGTCGCTTCGAGCCTGATCCGCACCGCCGGCTACGACCCGGCGTCGCGCACCCTGGAGCTCGAGCTGTTCGACGGCGACCGGGTTATCCAGTACCAGGACGTGCCCCCCGAGACGTACCGCGAGCTGACCTCGGCCCATTCGCCGGGGACCTACTACAACGACCTGATCCGCGACGTCTTCCCGGCCCGCGACGTCACACCCGACGACCTCGAACGCGCCCGCCTGAAGAAGCTCCGGCGGATCGAGGAACTCGGGCACGACCCCTGGGGCCGCCGGTTCGACGGCCACATGCCGATCGCCGAGGTCCGCGGGTTCGCCCTGCCCGAGGAAGAGCCCGGCCCGCCGGCCCGGGTCGCCGGCCGGGTGGTCCTGAAGCGGGACCAAGGGCCGCGTCGTCTTCCTCCAGGTCCGCGACTGGACCGGCCAGATCCAGGTCTTCATCAGCGAAGCAGGTCGGCGACGCCGGCTGGGCGGCTGGCCGGGGCGGCTCGACCTGGGCGACCTCGTCGGCGTCGAGGGCCGGTTCAACAAGACCAAGACCGGCGAGCTGACCGTCTTCGCCGACGCGCTTCACCTTCCTGGGCAAGAGCCTGCTGCCGCCGCCCGAGAAGTGGCACGGGCTGACCGACGCGCCGAGCAGCGGCTCGCAGCGGCGAACGTCGTGCCCAGCAACCCCGAAAGCCTGGCGACGTTCCTGGAGCCCGCTCGAAGGTGATCGCGGCGATGCGGCGGGTCCTGGCCGGGCGGGGGTTCGTCGAGGTCGAGACCCCCACCATGCAGGCGATCGCCGGCGGGGCCGCCACACGGCCGTTCGTCTACCTGCCGCCCTGGACCTGTCGCTCTACATGCGGATCGCGCCGGAGCTGTACCTCAAGCGGCTGCTCGTCGGCGGCAACGCCGGGCGGTCTACTTCGGCTGGAGCGGGTCTATCGGAACGAGGGGCTGAGCCGCAAGCACAACCCCGAGTTCACCATGCTCGAGGCCTACCAGGCCTACGGCGGCCTACGGCAGCATGATGGACCTGACCGAGGCCCTGATCGTCGGCCATCGAATCGCTGGACGGCGTGATGCAACGCCCCTGGGGCGAGCGGGCCGTCGACTTCACCCCTGGCCGCGGAAGGCGTACCACGACCTGGTCCGCGACCACGCCGGGGTCGACCCGCTCGACGAGCCGGCCGTCACTTGCCCCGGGCCGCGCGGGAGGGCCTGGAACCGGCCGGCAAGGACCGCGACGTGGTGGTCAGCGAGCTGTTCGAGGCCCTCGCGGAGCCGCACCTCTCTGGGGCCGGTCTTCGTGGTCGAGAACTACCGGCGGCGATCTGCCCGGTGAAGCCAAGCACGCGGGCTGGCGGCCCGTCGATCGCCGAGCGGTTCGAGCTGTACGTCCACGGCATGGAGCTGGCCAACGCCTACACCGAGCTGAATGACCCGATCCTCCAGGACGCCCTCTTCCACAAGCAGCTCGCCGGCCAGAAGGCCGAGGACTCGATGGCCAAGGTGGACGACGACTTCGTCCGCGCCCTGAAGCATGCGATGCCCCCGGCCGGCGGCCTGGGCGTGGGCATCGACCGCCTGTGCATGCTCCTGATGAATCGGCCCAACATCCGCGACGTGATCCTGTTCCCGCTCCTCCGGCCGGAGTGACGAGCCCCGGCCCCTAACCGAAGAGGTCGACGCATGGAAGCGACGACGCGGAAGAAGAAGAGCCTGGCGTTCAAGGTCGCTCTGGGGGCGACCCCGCTCCTCCTCCTGCTGATGCTGGGCGGCACCTGGGCGGGCTGGCGCATCGCCGATCGGCCGCGCCCGGCGCTCGACATGAGCCTGGGCGGCTTCTTCGGTGAGGTCGATCCGAACGGCCCAGGCCCCCGGCGGCTGTCGATCGGCTTCCACCTCGGCACGCCCACGCCCGCCCCCGCGGCAGCGAAACCCGCGAACGCCGCGGCTCTGATCCAACCCCCAGGCCCGGAAGCCCACCCCCAACCACGGACGGCGGCGGCCTTCTTCAAGTACCTGCTCTGCTGGCGATACCTGCGGACCCGCTACATCGCCCTGGCCAGCGTCATCGGCGCAGTGCTGGGCGTGGCCGATATCGATCGTGGTCAACTCGGTGATGGCGGGGTTCTCGAGAAGATGAAGGTCCCGGCTGCACGGGGTCCTGGCCGACGTGGTGGTCGAGTCGATGTCGCTCGACGAAGACTCGACTCCAGGTGACCAGCGCGGATCAAGGAGGTCGCCGGCGACCGGGTCGAGGCGATGGCCCCGACCATGGAGCTGTTCGCCATCCTGTCGATGGTCGCGCGCAGGCTGATCACCCGGAACGTCCAGATCATCGGCGTCCGGCCCGAGGAACGGGCGAAGACCGGCGACTTCGCCGAGTTCGTCTTCAAGGGGGAGCCGATCCGCCCCTCGTTCCAGGTCACCCAGGCCCACCGCGAGAACTCGCCCGCCGGCTCGTTGCTCAAGGAGATGGATCCGGACGATCCCCTCTTCGACACGATGCTCCAGCGGACCGAGGAGGAAGTGCCCCGCGTCGGCACGATCCTGGGATACGCCCTGGCGACCCACCACCACGCCGGGTCGGGCCGGGACATCCTGCTGGCGCCGCCCGGCTCGAAGGTGATCCTGACGTTCCCCACGGCCGGCAAGAACATCCAGGCCCGGCAGGGCAAATTCGCCGTCACCGGCTACTTCAAGAGCGGGATGAGCGAGTACGACTCGATGCACGTCTACGTGCCGCTGGAGGAGCTGCAATACCTCCGCGGCCTGGGCGACGGCAAGGGCAAGGGGGCGGTCAACCAGATCCAGATCAAGGCGAAGCCGGGCATCGACATCGACGTGCTGGCGAAGGACGTCCAGGCCGCCATCGAGCCGATGAAGCCGATGTTCTTCGTCGTGCGGACCTGGGAGCAGAAGCAGGGGCCGCTGCTGGCGGCGGTGGCGGTCGAGCAGAGCATCCTCAACATCCTGCTTTTCTTCATCATCGCCGTGGCCGGGTTCGGCATCCTGGCGATCTTCTTCATGATCGTGGTCGAGAAGACCCGCGACATCGGCATCCTCAAAGCGCTGGGGGCCTCGACGGCCGGCATCCGCGGCATCTTCCTGGGCTACGGCCTGTCGCTGGGGCTGGTCGGCAGCGGCGTGGGGGCGGTCGCCGGCCTGCTGTTCGTCTACTACATCAATGAGATCGAGGCGGCCCTCAGCTTCGTGAGCGGCCGGAAGGTGTTCGACGACTCGATCTATTACTTCAACGAGATCCCCACGCTGATCCAGCCGGCGATGGTGGCCTGGGTCGTCTTCGGCGCCCTGTTCATCGCCGTGGCGGCCAGCGTTTGGCCGGCGCAGCGGGCCGCGAAGCTGCACCCCGTCCAGGCCCTGCGGAACGACTGATCGAAACCAGCCCGAGGCACCTTTCAGGGAGGATTCGCGGATGAAAGCCCACCTGTCGGCCACCGGCCTGGCGAAGAGCTACTACAAGGGGAAGACCAAGATCCCGGTCCTCCAGGACGTAGACGTGGAGGTCGAGCGGGGCGAGTTCGTCGCCGTGATCGGCGCCAGCGGCTCGGGCAAGAGCACGATGATGCACGTGCTCGGCCTGCTCGACCGGCCCGACGCCGGGTCGGTCTGCCTCGACGGCCAGCGGATCGACAACCTCCCCGAGCGCAGGCGCGACGTCCTCCGCAACCGGACGTTCGGCTTCGTGTTCCAGTTCTACCACCTGCTGCCCGAGCTGACGGCGCTCGAGAATGCCATGATGCCCGAGCTGATCCGCCAGGGCTTCTTCGGCTACCTGGGCCGCCGGGGCGAGATCCGCCGCAAGGCGACCGAATTGCTGGAGCGGGTCGGCCTGTCGCACCGCCTGACGCACACCCCCCAGGAGCTCTCCGGCGGCGAGATGCAGAGGACGGCGATCGCCCGCGCCCTGCTGGCCGAGCCGTCGCTCCTGCTGCTGGACGAGCCGACCGGCAACCTCGACTCGGGCTCGGGCCAGGGGGTGATCGAGTTGCTCCGCGACTTGAACCGGGAGCGCGACCTCACTATGATGATGGTCACGCATGACCCCCAGATCGCCGCCCAGGCCGACCGGATCGTCCGGCTCGCCGACGGCCGGATCGAGGAATGGGCCCCCGCCCTCGCATAGGAGCGAAGGACGGGGGCCGCGTCGTCCTCCGGGGGCCCGCCTGGCACCCCGGAGGCCCCGGGCCATGAGCCTGAAGGTCTACATCGGCGGCAAGTACTTCGACAAGGCCGACGCGAAGATCAGCGTCTACGACCACGGCCTCCTCTACGGCGACGGCGTCTTCGAGGGGATCCGGTCCTACTCGGGCCACGTCTTCCGGCTCCCCCAGCACATCGACCGCCTGTACGACTCGGCCAAGGCGATCCACCTGGCGATCCCCATGACCAGGGCCGACATGTGCCAGGCCGTGGTCGATACGCTCAAGCTGAACAACCTCAGCGACGCCTACATCCGCCTGGTCGTCACCCGGGGCTCCGGCAGCCTCGGCCTGGATCCCCGCAAGACGACCGACCCGCAGGTCATCATCATCACCGACTCGATCGCGCTGTACCCGGCCGAGCTGTACCAGCACGGCCTGAAGATCATCACGGCCGGCACGATGCGGATGCACCCGTCGGCCCTGAACCCGCGGATCAAGTCGCTGAACTACCTCAACAGCATCCTCGCCAAGATCGAGGCGACCAACGCCGGCTGCCTCGAAGCCCTGATGCTCAACCACAAGGGCGAGGTGTCCGAGTGCACGGGCGATAACATCTTCGTCATCCGCAAGGGGGAGCT
>JAXMBD010000066.1:0-31075 GCA_046350035.1 Isosphaeraceae bacterium
GGGCTGTCGCATGCCCACAAGGACGAGGGGATGCCACCCGGGGCTTTATCCCCTTCATTACCGAACGAAGCCGGCGCCTTGGAAGGCACGACATCTCGGCCGGTTCAGGCCGCTCCCGATTGGATTGCTGACCGAACAGGCCCCCTCGATCGTGCCCCGATTGCGAGCCGCCCGCGAACGGGTTGTAGGGCCTCTCCGCCGCCGTCGACATTCCGGCCAAGCGTCGCAAAAAGCGTCCAACGATCACACATTCGGGAAGGCTGAACGTCCCATCGAACGCATGGGCAAGCGTTTCGGTTCTTTGACAATCCGGTCCATCGGGGATCCGTGGCAGGCATCGCCCCGGTTCGATAACCTCGGGGCCACATCCCGAGGGAACTATCGCCATGAGTCAGGCCCTGGTCGAAACCTGGCAGATCCACAACCGGATCCATCTCTATCTGCTCGATGCGATCGACGACGAGGCGCTCGGCATGGCTCTACCCAAATGCCGGGCCGTTTCCGATCAATTCGCGCATATCCATAACGTCCGCCTGATGTGGCTCAAGGCGGCCGCGCCGGACTTGCTCGAAGGGTTGGAGAAGGTCGAATCCAAAAGCGGGGCGACGCGGGAGCAGATCCGGGGGGCCCTGGAAGCCTCGGGCGAGTCGATCGCCAAACTTTTGGAACGGTCGGCCGAGAATGGCGGCAAGGTCAAGGGGTTCAAGCCCCATGCGACCGCCTTCCTGGGTTACCTGATCGCCCACGAGTCGCACCACCGCGGCCAGATCGGCTGGACGTTGAAAATGAGCGGCCATCCGCTCGACAAGAAGACGGCGTTCGGCCTGTGGGAGTGGGGCGTCCGGTGAGGCATGGCCCGCCGTTCGAACGCCCGGGAAGGCCCGATACAAGCCCGAAGCGCAAGCGAGCGAATCGTCTTGCGTATACGGTACGACCAGCAGGGGCAGACGACGAAAACCAGGCGGACGACCGCGTAAAATCAGCGGATGAACCACGTAAACGCGGCAGGCGATCGCGGAAATTCACTTGCTTGCGCTTCGGGCTTGTCTTGCTTCGGGCTTGCAGCGACGGGCGGGGCTACCGTCCTGCGGTCCCGCCGATGCCCAGGGCCTCGGCGTGGGGCTTCAGGGCGTCGATCACGAGCTGGATCTGCTTCGACAGGTCGACCCCCAGCAACTCGGCGCCGGAGCGGACCACGTCGCGATCGACCTTCGCGGCGAATCCCTTGTCCTTGAGCTTCTTCAGGACGCTTTTGGGTTCGAGCGTGGCGATGCCCTCAGGGCGGACCAGGGCGCAGGCCATCACGAATCCGGTCAGCTCGTCGCAGGCGAGCAGGGCCTTTTCAAGCGGGGTTTCGGCGGGGAATTCGGGGCTGTGGATGTGGACCTCGACGGCCCGGGCCATCGACTGTTCGTCCCGTTCTCGCAGCCATGCGACGATCCGGGCCGGGTGCTCGTCGGGCCAGCGGTCGTAATCGGCGTCGTGGAGCAGGCCGACGATCGCCCAGGTGGTTTCGTCGTCGGCGCCCCGGCCGTAGGCGTGGGCCGCCTTCCGCATCGACGCCTCGACGGCCCGTGCGTGGCCGATCAGGGCCGGGCTCCCGGTCCATTCGCCCAGCAATTTTTCCGCTTCTTCATAGGTGATGCCCATGCGATGGATCCCTGGAAATCAGGCCGGGAGTTGGAAGAGTTGGGCGGCGTTCGCGGAGGTTTGCGCGGCGAGTTCGTCGAGCGTCGTCCCCCGCAACTGGGCGACCTTCCGGGCCGTCCAGGCGACGCGGGCCGGCTCGTTGGGGCGACCGCGGAAAGGCTCGGGCGAGAGGTACGGGCAATCGGTCTCGACCAGGATCCGGTCGGCCGGCGCGGCCGCGGCGGCCTCGCGGAGCGGGTCGAGCCCCTTGTTCTTGAAGGTGATCATGCCCGCGAACGACAGGTATAAACCCAGGTCGAGGAACGCGGCCGCCTGGTCGCGGTCGCCCGTGAACGAGTGCATCACGCCCCGGATCGGCCGGGCTCGGCGGCGGAGTTGTTCCAGGATGTCGTCGAGGCTTTCGCGGGCGTGGATCACCACCGGCTTGCCCAGTTCCTCGGAGAGGTCCAGATGACGATCGAACATCTCCTGCTGGAGCGCACACGGGGTCTTGTCCCAGTAGCGATCGAGGCCCGTCTCGCCGATCGCCACCACCAGCGGATCGCCCGCGAGCGCGACGACCCGTTCCCAGTCCCCCTCGACGGCTTCGGCGGCGTGGTTGGGATGGATGCCGACCGAGGCGTGCAGGCCGGGATGCTCGCGGGCGATCGCGACGGCTTGCTCGCTATCCTCGGCCGTCGTGCCGATCACCAGGATCCGGCCGACGCCGGCCGCGCGGGCCCTCGCCAGCACTCCGGCCATGTCGCGGGCGAAGTCGGGGTCGGCCAGGTGGGCGTGGGTATCGACCAGGGGGACGGACGGATGGGGGGGGTCGGAAGGGGACGGATTGCGGGCCATCGGCGATACTCGGAATCCTGGGGTGCGGGAGGCGAATTCCAGGGTAGCATCGGGCCAGGAAGGCGGGCCAGGGTGCGGATCGGGCCGAGGCCCATGCCGCGAGCGAGGAATCAATCATGAACACCTGCCCATTCTGCCGGGAATCGAATCCCCCGAGCGAAACCGTCTGCGAACGGTGCGGCGCGACGCTCTCGCCGGCGAGGGTCGGCCGACTGCCGGAGGGGACGCGCGACGACATCGTGGCCCTGATCGGGGAGGGTCGCAAGATCGAGGCCATCCGCCTCTTCCGCGAACGGACCGGCCTCGGCCTGAAGGAGGCCAAGGACGCGGTGGACGCCATCCACGAAGGCGGGGATGGGTCGCGGGGCGTTGCCCCCCCGCTCCGCGATTCGCTGCTGGAGAAGCTCCGCGGGGGGAGGAAGATCGAGGCGATCCAGGCTTATCGCGAGGCGACCGGCGCGGGCCTGAAGCCGGCCAAGGACTTCGTCGAGGCCCTGGCCCGGCAGCATTCCCTGCCGACGCGGGGGAAGGGATGTGCCCCGGTGTTGCTGCTCTTGATCCTGGTCGTTGTGATGGCGGCACTCCGATGAGCCGGATCCTCGTGGAAGCCTGCGTGCAGGGGATCGAATCGGCCCGGGCCGCCGCCGAGGGCGGGGCCGACCGGATCGAGCTTTGCGAGGACCTGGCCGTCGGCGGCGTCACGCCCAGCATCGGCACGATCGTCGTGGCGCGGCAGCATCTATCCATCCCCGTGCATGTCCTGATCCGTTCCCGGGGCGGCGACTTCGTCTACACGGGTGCCGAGTTCACGGCGATGCTCAGCGACATCGCCGCAGTGCGATCGGCGGGGGTGGCCGGCGTGGTCGTGGGGGTGCTCGAGGCCGACGGCCGGATCGACCGAGGGCGAACCGCCGGCCTCGTCGAGGCGGCCGGGCCGCTGGCCGTCACCTTCCACAAGGCGTTCGACGAGGTGCCCGATCGGGATGAGGCCCTGGAAACCCTGGTCGAGCTGGGGGTCGGCCGGATCCTGACCTCGGGCGGGTCGCCGTCGGCGCGGGAGGGCCTGGCCGAGCTGGAGCGCCTCCACCGGCTGGCCTCGGGTCGGATCGGCATCCTGGCCGCCGGCCGGATCCGCGAGGCCGACCTGCCGGGGTTGCTGGGGATCGGGCTGGAGGAGGTCCACGTCGGCTCGGCCATCGGCGAGCCCGGCCGGACCGACCCGGCCCTCGTGCGGGGCTTCGTGGGGCGGGTCCGGGAGTTGGAGCATTGTTGAATCGGCCGGATTCGGCTATCCTTGCGGGCGCGAGGCGGCCGTGCGGATCGATGGGGTTCCAGGCATGTGGACTTTCCAGGGCAACGGCGCCAGGCTTTGCGACGGTTGGACGCGCCGGGAGGTGCTCCGCGCCGGCGGCCTGGGGCTGCTCGGTTCGGGGCTGAACCTGTCGGCCTTGCTGCGGGCGACCGAGGCCGGGCCCTCCCTGGCGATCCCGCCGGCCGCGGGCTTCGGCCGGGCGAAGTCGTGCATCGTCCTGTTCCTGCTGGGCGGGGCGACGCAGCATTCGACGTGGGACCCCAAGCCGGACGCACCCGCCGAGGTCCGAGGCCCGTACGGGCCGATCGACACCAACGTGCCGGGCATCCGGTTCGCCGAGCTGATGCCCCAATCGGCCGCGATCGCCGACAAGCTGTGCATCCTGCGGGCGGTCTCGACCGGCGACAACGCCCACTCGTCGAGCGGCTACTACATGATGACGGGCCGGCCCCACGCCCCCAAGAACGTGGAGAACGTGCCGATCGGCGCCCCCAATGACGCCCCCTGCCTGCCCGCGATGGCCCGCCACCTGATGACCGGTTCGCGGGGCCTGCCGGCGGGCGTCACGCTGCCGCAGGCGATCTTCAACACGGGCGGCATCCCCTGGCCCGGCCAGGACGCCGGCTTCCTGGGGCGGTCGAACGACCCCTGGCTACTCCGGGGCACGCCCGGCCCCGAGGGCTTGCAGGTGGACGAGGTGGCCCTGCCCGACGACCTGGATCCCTCGCGGATCGGCCGGCGACGGGCCCTGCTGGATCGCCTGGCCCGGACGGTCGAATCGCCCTCGATCGCCGACGGCCTCGACCGCCACGCCCGGCAGGCGTTCGAGCTGCTCGGTTCGCCCGAGGCCCGACGCGCCTTCCGCACCGACCTGGAACCTGCGGAGACCCGCGACCGCTACGGCCGCTCCCCGTTCGGCCAGTCGGCCCTGCTGGCCCGGCGTTTGGTGGAGGCGGGCGTCCGGCTCGTGCAGGTGAACTGGTACCGGGGGGCCGACGAGCCCGACGCCAACCCCTGCTGGGACACCCACGTGGACGACCCGAAGCGGCTCAAGGAGGTGCTCGTGCCGCCCACCGATCGGGCCCTCTCGGCCTTGATCCGCGACCTCGACGGGCGGGGGCTGCTCGACGAGACGCTGGTCGTCTGCATGTCCGAGTTCGGCCGGGGCCCGAAGATCGAGGGGAACGGCGGCCGGGGCCACTGGGGCTCGGTCTTCTCGGTGGCGATGGCCGGCGGCGGCGTCCGGGGCGGCCAGGTTCATGGCGCGTCCGACGCCTTCGCCGCCCAGCCGAAGGACGGCAAGGTCACGCCCGAGGACCTCTCCGCCACGATCTTCCACGCCCTCGGCATCCCGCCCGAGACCGAGCTCCGCGACCGCGTCAACCGACCGATCCCGGTCTCCCGAGGGGACGTGATCCCGATCCTGGGGTGATCAGCCGGGGGGCATCAGGCGTTCCCGGGCGGACAGGGCCCTGAGCAGGGCCTGCTGGGGGTCGTCGTCCAGGACGGTCAGGTGGCCCATCTTGCGGCCGGCGCGGGCCGACTTCTTGCCATACAGGTGCAGTTTCACGCCCGGGTCGGCCCGCAGGGCGGCCTGCCAGTCGGGCTCGCCGCGGGCCCAGAGGTCGCCCAGCAGGTTGACCATGGCGGCCGGCCTGACCAGGTCGGCCGAGCCCATCGGCAGGCCGGCCAGCGTGCGGACCTGCTGCTCGAACTGGCAGGTAACGGCCGCCTCGATCGTCAGGTGTCCCGAGTTGTGCGGGCGGGGCGCCATCTCGTTGACCATCAGGCGACCGTCGGCGGTCAGGAACATCTCGACGCAGAGCACGCCGACGGTGCCCAGGGCGTCGACGATGGCCGTCGCCATCGCCCGCGCCTCCAGGGCGATGATCGGGCCGACCGGAGCCGGCATCACGGTGGAATCGAGGATGTGGCGGTCGTGCCGGTTCAGGGCCACCGGGTAGCGGACGGTCTGCCCGCCCTCGCTTCGGGCGACGATGACCGACAGCTCGGCCTCGAACTCGACCAGGCCCTCGGCGACGCAAGGGACGCGGTTCAGCTCGGCCCAGGCGGCGAAGGCCGATTCGGGGCGATCGACCTTCACCTGCCCCTTGCCGTCGTAGCCGGAGGCGGCCGTCTTGAGGATCAAGGGCAGGCCCAGCTCCTCGACGGCCTGGTGCAAGCCGGCCTCGTCGAGCACGGGACGCCAGGGGGCGGTGGGGATCCCGTGGCCGGCCAGGAACGCCTTCTCGCGGAGCCGGTTCTGGCTGACGTGCAGGGTTCGCCAGCCGGGCCGCATGACCCGATGGCGGCCCAGCCAGCGGACCGCGGCCGACGACACGTTCTCGAACTCGACCGTGACCGCCCCCGCGACCTCGGCCAGGGCCCGGACCCGATCGAGCTGGTCCGAGAGGCCGACCACCGTGTGGTGGGCGATCTGGGCGGCGGGGCTATCGGCGGTCGGGCTGAGCACGGCCGTGTCGAACCCCATCCGCTGGGCGGCCTGCAGGAACATCCGCCCGAGCTGGCCGCCGCCGATCACGCCCAGGGTGGTCGAGGGCCCGATGCCCGCGGTCATCGCGGGTCCTCCCCGACACCCTCGGTCTGGGCCCGCCGATAAGCCTCCAGGGCCTCGCGGACGGCCGGATCGGTCCGGGCCAGGATCGCGGCGGCGAGCAGCCCCGCATTGGCCGCGCCGGCCGGCCCGATCGCCAGGGTCCCGACCGGGATCCCCTTCGGCATCTGGACGATCGACAGCAGCGAATCGACGCCCCGCAGCACCCGGCTTTCGACCGGCACGCCCAGGACCGGCACGATCGTCAAGGCCGCCAGCATCCCCGGCAAATGCGCCGCCCCGCCGGCCCCGGCGATGATCACCTGCAGGCCCCGGCCCTCGGCCTCCTGAGCATAGCGATAGAGCCGATCGGGCGTCCGATGGGCCGAGACCACCCGGGCCTCATGGGCGACCTTCAAGCCTTCCAGGACCTCGGCGGCATGCCGCATGGTCTCCCAGTCGGAGCGGCTGCCCATGACGATCCCCACGCGGGGGGAAGTTGCGGGCACGTCGGATTCGGGTCGGTCGCCGGTCATGGGGAAGTCCCGGGGATATTCGGCCATCCCGGGATTTTACCACATTCCCGGGATGGCGAATCGGCCAGGATGCTACCCGGGCCCGATGCCGGCGGCTCGAGGCTCTGGTCATCTTCGAGCAATGGGAAGGTTACTTCCTCGAAGGAGACTCGCGCGTCGGCTTCCCGATATCCTCGGGCGTTAATTTCTCAATCTTGTCGATGGAAAAGAGAACCTGCTTCACCTTCGGATAAGTCCAACGCAGCAGGTAAACATGCCCGATGCGGGCTGTCGTCCTGTATTCGCCCTGAGCCAGCCTGGAAACGTCGAGATCGAGGCGATCCGATAAGGTGCCCTCGCCGAGATCGAAGGCCAGATGTGATCCGTAGCTGGAAGAGATCATCCGTTTGACGGCGTTCCCTCCGTCCGGATCGTACCGATCGATTCGGACATTCAAGCCAGGATTGGAGGGATCGCCGACCTGGAAGCCTGCCGGCGCGGGAAATTGGATCGTTCGCGGGCCGATGCCCCGAAAAGGCCGGGGGACGTCTTCGCCGGAAAACACATAGGTGACAGTAATTTTGTCGGCGATTTCGAGGGGTATTGTACCGATGTCGGTCTCCTCCCCGGGTTCCAGCCGGACCTCGCGACCGACCGGCCAATAGTAGGGCGAGCCTATGGAGAGCGAGTAATTCGTCGGGGAGAGTGAATCCGCCCTCAACCGCCCATCGGCGGCGAGTTCCACGTGAATCCCCTGGCCCTGAATCCCCATGTACCCCCCGTCCGGGGTATTGATAGACGGTTGGGAGATTCTCAGCCATGCGAAGACGTCTCCGCCCACTTCCCTGCGTCCCTCCGGGGCGACCTTCCCGGTGAACCGTGCCTTGCGCGCCCCCTCGACGGGGTGCAAGCGGACATCGCCCACATCTTGAATCGAGCGTGGCTCGCCATCGGGGATGACCTCAACAGGTTCGTAGCCGTGCAACGCGAACCCGACCGGTTTGCCGATTTCGCCAACGGCGCTGACGAAGTAGCCTCCCTCCTCGATTTTCATCTGCGACTCGACGGTCTGGGGAGACTCCGGCCCGACAACGACGACGCGGCCGAAGATGAGGATCGATCGGCTTCCGCCATCGTTGGCGTAGACCAAGCGTCCCTGCTCCTTCTTCATCGATTGTTCCAGCGCGTTCGCCAGTTCAGTTTTCCCCGAGGCACGCAGGCCCGCCAGCCATCGCTCGAACCCCGCCCGGCTGGCGGTCACGGCGGCGATCCGCCCCCGGACTTCGGGCACTCGCTCGCGATAAGGCGCGATGTCCTCGCCCCCATCCGCTCGACGGATGCGAGCAATTCCTCGGCCCGCTTCGGGTCACCGTCCAGCAAGAGTTCCGCCGCCTTCAGCCTGCAAGCGGCAACGGACCGGCGGTATTCGGGGAATTGATCGGCCCGTTCCAGCAGGATGGCTGGGGCACGTGGGCCATTCCGCGAGGACGCGCCCATGACGTCCAGGGCGTATCGATCGTAGGGCCTTCCCGCGAGCATCGCTTCGCAATGATAGGCGGAACGCTTCAGGCAAGATGTGTAGAAATACAAATGGCGAAGTTCGTTGTGCGTGCGATAATCGAAGGCCCCCGGATCGGCGGCGAGCTTGGCCTCGAGCTCGGCGATCCTGGCGCGCTGATCTTCCGGGATCGGGGCCTCCAGCGGCGGGGGTTCGAGCGCGAAGGCCGGCGAGTTCGCGGCCGGCGCGACGCCGGCCGAATCCCGGGCAGCGAGCGGTTCGGCCGGCGCCGACGGATTGGGGCCAGGCACCACCGCTTCCGGCCCAACACTCGACGGCTCGGCAAGTTCGCTCGCTTTCCGAGCGACCGTCGCCACGACCGAGATCACTGCCACGGCCGCGATCCCGCAGGCCAACCCGATCCACCACGGGCCAGGTCCTCGCGTGCGGGCTTGGTCGCGGCCATCTCGTGGGATGGGTGCGGCGGCCGGCGAACGGGCGACCGTCTCCCTCAGGATGGCTTCCGGGCGGCTACCATCGCGCGAAGCCTCCTTGCTAAGAGCCATGCCCCGCGGATCCGCCGCGTCGTCGAAGGCCTGGAGTTCCCGACCGCCCGGGACGGTGAACGAAGTGCCACAGTGGCGACATTTGCCCCGCTTCCCCGCATGTTCTTCGGGGACCGTCAACTCCCGCGAGCACGCCTCGCAAACCACCTGAATCGCCATGGTTATGTCCTTCGGACATTCCGACTGGTGATCGTCACGTCTCCGATTCAATCCCTTCCCCAACCCCGCCGAATGGCCGCCGGGCCATTCGGGTCCTGGCCAGTAGGCCGACTGCGAAAGCCACAGCGGCCATCGCCATGAGGGTGAACGAGGCCGGCTCGGGGACGGTCCGGATGGACAGGCTCGCGTTGTCCCAGTAGGTCGGGCCGACCGATCCGGTCACCGTGCGGAATGCGATCGTGAGGGGTAGGCCCAGCGCCAGGTCCGCGGTCCGGACCAAGTAGCTGAGATTCAGCCGCGTATACACCCCATTGCCGACGATGACATCCGGCGTGAAGCCCGACCAGGTCGGGTTGGCGACGCTCAGCTCGCCCAGGATGATGCTCCTCGAACTGAGCTGGTCCTGGTTGGTGGGGTCGGCCTCCCCGGCGACCAGGTAGAAGCGGCCGGCCCGCCCCGCATCGGTGTTCGAGCCCAGCGTGCCGAAATCGACGGAAGCCATGATCGTGTCGCCAGCGCGGAACGCGACCGAGACCGACTGGCTCACCATCCGGTTCCAGTTGTTGATGAAGAGCGATTGGCCCTCGGCCGGCCGGCCGAACTCGGCGTTCCGACGGGCGAGGCCGTGGTCCGAATGCCTGCCATCGAAGAAGGGTAGCGCGTAGGTCCAGCCCGTGATGCCCGAGATCGACTCGTTATAGAGCGGTTGGGAAGTATCCGTCAGGATGTACTTGTTGCCGCCGATCGGTACCCCCGTCTGGCCCGCCCCCAGGATCGGCGCCGCCTCGAAATCGCCGTTCGTAAGCAGGTCCGCCCGGGATCCCGCGGCGAACGCCGCGAACAGAACGAGCGCGGAGAGCGAGCGGAACGCCCGCTTCACAATTTCCATTTCCATTCCCTCTTCTCAGTTGTTGGCTTCGCACCCTTGTGCCGATCCCTCGGCGCGCACCCTCATCCTGCGGGTCACCCCGGCCCGTCTTGCGTTAGGAAACGCACGCTATCGATCGCTTTCCGTTGATGAAAATCAACGGAGGGCGAGCCCGATGTTGGCGTCCCTATCCAGGTCTGCGACAATCCGCCCCAGATCCCCGGACAACCCCCACCATTTCTTCCAGAATGGAGCCCGGGCCCCCGATGAGCCAGTCGCTCGAAGCCGAGCCCCGACCGTTCCCCGACGATCCGGAAGGCGACAGCCAGGCCTGGCGAACTCCGGTACCCGTCCCCTTCGATGCCGATCGCGAGTACATCGGCCTGCGACTCGCTGCCCTCCGCCTCCTCTACCTCAAGGCGAGGGACGAACGCTCCCTGGGCGCATCCGACCTCGTCAACGAGGCGGTGGCCCGCGTCTTTCGCGATCCCAACGTCCGTGAGCACCGGGACCGCCGCTATGTCCTGGCTGCGCTCCTGAAAGCCATGAAGCGGATTCTGATCGAGCGGGACCGGGCGAGAAAGCGGATCAAGCGGGGTGGTCATTGGAAACGCCTCCCACTCGATAACGTGATGGATCGCCTCGAGTCCCAACGGATCGGACTGACCGAGTTGTTCGATCATGCCGAGGAACTCGCCCTCAAGAGCCCCCGGACGGCCGAGGTCTTCCTCCTCCGCTACCTTCACCAGATGACCACGGCCGAAACGGCCCAGACGTTGGGGGTCTCGATCGGGACCGTGGAGACCGAGATCACTTATCTCCGGGCGAAACTTCGGCAAGACCTCGTCGGGCCGCAGTAGCCCTCGGCACGGCCGGATCCTGGCGAGCCGCCTCCCCCCTTTCTGACGGCCCGAACCATGAACGAGGCTTCCCCCCCGTCCTGTCCCGAAATCCTCCGCGCCCTCGGGCAATTCGAGCCCGATCGCTGGGAAGAGGAGTTCGTCCGACTCTACGGCGATCGACCGGCCCTCTGGGCCGAGGTCCTTCCCCTGCTCCGGATGGCCCGGGCCAATCAGGACGATGGCTTCCTGGCCCCGCCCGATGTCCCGAACGTTCGGGAACTGGCCGGGATGGATGATCCGATCCCGCAGGAACCGGGCGATTCGGAAGGGGGGATCGGCCCGGGTTATCGGATCGGCCCGTATCGGGTCGTGCGGGAGTTGGGCAAGGGGGGGATGGGCGTCGTTTACCTCGCCCGTCGCGACGAGCCCTTTCAGAAGGATGTTGCAATCAAGGTGGTCCGCGCCAGCGTCGATGAGTCGATCAGGCGTCGCTTTCAAGCCGAAAGGAAGGCCCTCGCCCGGCTGGAATACCCCGGCATTGTGCGGTTGCACGACGGGGGGACGACCGAAGCGGGACTGCCGTATCTGGTGATGGAGTACGTCGACGGCGACCCGCTCGACCGCTACTCCGAACGGAAGGGGCTGGCCGCGCGGGATCGGGCGAAGCTCGTGCTGGATGTGGCCCGCGCCGTGAGCTATGCCCACGAGCGGGGGATCCTGCATCGGGACCTGAAGCCAGCGAACGTGCTGGTGACGGCCGGCGGCGAGGTCAAGGTGACGGACTTCGGCCTGGCCCGGTCGCTCAAACCCGAGGGCCGCGGCAGCACGGGCTCGGGCAAGATGCTGGGGACGCCCGAATACATGGCCCCGGAGCAGGTCCAGGGCGGGCCCGACTTGGCCAAGCCCACGGTCGACTGCTATGGACTGGGGGCCACCCTGTATACCTTGCTGGCCGGCCGGCCCCCGTTCCGGGGGGGATTCCCCGGTGGCGATCTACAGCCAGGTCGTCGACGACGACCCGGTCCCCCCGGGGCGACTGTCGAAGGACCTGTCGAAGGACCTGGAGACGATCTGCCTCCGATGCCTGGAGAAGGAACCGGCCCGCCGTTACGCGAGCGTCGGCGACCTGGCCGAGGACCTGGAGGCTTTCCTTGACGACCGCCCGATCGCGGCCCGGCCGATCGGGCCGATCGAGCGGTCCTACCGGTGGGCCCGCCGACGCCCGGCCCTCGCCGCCTCGCTCGGCTCCCTTGCCGCCGTGATCCTGGTCGCGCTCACCGGGATGTCATGGCTCTGGTACGAGGCCCGATCGCAGCGGGACCTCGCCGTCGCCAACCTGGGCCGCGTGGTCGATGGCGTGGCCCGATGGCACACCGACCTCGCCGACCGCCCGGAACTCCGGCGACAGGACCTCGGCCCGTTCCGCAAAGACCTGCTCGAGACGGCCCGAGACGAACTCGATCGCCTGGCCGAGGAGGTCGGCCCCAACCCGATGCTCCGACGCGCGTACCTCCGGGCTACCAGCGCGTCCGCGAGGATCCGGCGCGCCCTCGGCGAGGGCCAACCGGCCACCGACATCGCCCGCCACGCCGTCGAGGAGGCCGAGCGATCCCTCCGGGAGGACCCGAACTCGTTGGACCGGAAGGAGGCCCTGCTCGAAGCCCTCCAGGGCGCCATCTATCTCGACGGGGACCCGTCGGAAGCCGAACGCCACTATCGAAGGTACGAGGAACTGTACGGGTCGGTCCCTGGGGCATCCCAGGGCGAACGATTGTATCGCTACAAGGCGCAGCGAATCCTGAACGCCAACAACATATCCAACCGCTTGATGATCAGCGACCGGTTCGAAGAAGCGAGGCGTTGCGCCCTCCTTGCCTGCGAGATCGGCGAGTCGCTCCTGGCCGAATCCCGGCCGTACGATCCCGTCATCCGTGCGATCGCCGCGTGCTATAGCCGGATTTGCGACCTGGAAGCCTACCGGGGCCGCCGCGAGGAGTCGGAGAAGGCCCTGATCCGTTCGAATGAACTGTTCCGGCTGGCCCTGGACATGGCGCTCGACAGCGAACGGGCCTATATCGACTACGCCGCCTCGTGCGACCAGTATCAAGGCTACCTGGCAGACTGGGGACCGGACAGCGAGGCGACCGGGAAGGCCGAGGAGATCTGCCGGGTCCTGGAGACGGCACTCCCCACCATGCGGCAACCTTTCGAGCGGATCAAGCTCGGCCATTACCTGCTCGGGGCCTATGAGGCGCTCATCCGCCGTCGCCGCCACGACCTCGAAGCCCCGCCCACGGGCGAGAGATCGTCGCCTACCCAGGATCCGGACCGATTCGAGGCCGATTGCCGCAGGGCTATCGAAATTGGCGAGGCCTTACGCGTCATCCAACCGGAAGCCCATGACGTGGACTTCCAGCAAGCTACCGCATGCTACGAGCTGCACCAGCTCCTCATCGATCGGGGCGCCCCCGAACGCGAAGCCCGGCGATGGCTCGCCCGATCCTGCGAATTGACCGACCGAGGGCTCATGAAGCAACCCGACAAGGAAGACAAGAGGCGCGAGCTGGAGGACCGCCGAAATGCCCTGGGGCGGTTCGATCTCGAGTCGAGCCGGTCGCACTGAGGCCCCCGCAGAGGGGCCGATCGGTTAGGATGGGTTCGGAGGAGGCCATCCCTTGAAGACCAAGGAAGACATCGTCCGAGACTGGCTCCCCCGCTACACCGGGCGGGGTTTGGACGAGTTCGGCCGATATATCCTGCTGACCAACTTCCTCAACTATGTCGATCAGTTCGCGGCGCGGTTCGGGGTCGAGGTGGTCGGCCGCGATTCGCCGATGCAGTCGGCCACGGCCGAGGACCTGACGATCCTCAACTTCGGCATGGGCAGCGCCATGGCCGCAACGGTGATGGACCTGCTGTCGGCCGTCTCGCCCCAGGCGGTGCTGTTCCTGGGCAAGTGCGGCGGGCTGAAGAAGACCCGCCTGGGCGACTTCGTGCTGCCGATCGCCGCCATCCGGGGCGAGGGCACGAGCAACGATTACATGCCCCCCGAGATCCCCGCCCTGCCCTCGTTCCGGCTCCAGAAGGCGGTCTCGGCGGCGATCGTGGCCCACGGGTGCGACTACTGGACCGGCACCGTGTACACGACCAACCGGCGGGTCTGGGAGCACGACGAGCAATTCAAGGAATACCTCCGCAAGATCCGGGCGGCCGCCATCGACATGGAGACCGCCACGATCTTCCTCGTCGGCTTCGCCAACCACATCCCCAAGGGGGCCCTGCTGCTGGTCTCCGACAACCCGATGACACCCGAGGGAGTCAAAACTTCGCGGAGCGACCGGGTCGTTACCGAGACGTTCGTCCGCCAGCACCTGGCGATCGGCATCGACGCCCTGATCGAGCTGCGGGATTCGGGCGAGTCGGTCAAGCACCTGCGGTTCGAGTAGGGACGAGGCCGACCCGTTGTTGCAAGGACCGAATCATGGAGATAGGGGGAACCGGACCCGCTTCGAGTCACGGCGACACCTCCTCCCTGGCGCGAGCCAGCAAGGCATCGACGTCGGCCCACAGTTTCCGCCACGGCTCGCGCTCTACCTCGGGCAACGCCCCAATCGCATCCTCGTCGCGCACACTTGAGAGGCCGACGTCCTGCTTCCAGCGCCCCAGCGTCTGCCTAACGGACGTCCTCGCCTTCGGTGGGCCAATCTGGGCGTAGAGTGCCCCCGCCGCTAGCTCGGTCTTCAGCCAGCCGAGTGCCTGTCGCCGGAGCGTCAGCTTCGCCTCCGCATCGGGCGGCGGATCATCAATCCCCTGTCCTGCGGCGGCCAGCGCTGCGGCGCAGGCGGCGTGATAACGAAGTCGCTTCTGGTAGGCGGCTTTCGGATCGGCTTCTATCAATTCGGCCCAGAGCTTCGTAGCGAAGGCGTAATTCTGCGTGTCGAATGCCCGCCGGGCCAGCATCAAGCGCTCGGCAATGTCTTTCGGTGCCTCGCCCTTAAGGACGACGGCTAGGCGGGCGTCGAGGGCCTTTGAGACGGGGTCGCTCGCCGCAAGCTCGACTAGGCCGCGGTCGACCTCGGCCGCTAAGTCGGCGTCGGCCAGACTCAGGGCGACCTCTCGTAAGTTGTTGTAGTGATCGGTGAGGTACTGGCGGTAGGTCGAGTTGCGGGGGTTCATCTCCAGTGCATTCTTTTGCCGAGATATCGCCTCGCGAAGCCGGTCGCGGGCCTCGGCGAACCGCTCCTCGCAAAGATCGACGAGAGCCAGGTTGTGCAGCGTCACCCCCAGGTTACTTTGGTACTCGGGGATGGTGAAGTGGCCGTCCGCCAGCTTCGTCTGGATTGCCAGGGCCGACTCATACCCCCGACGCGCCCCGGCCGGGTCGCCAGTGTCATTAAGCAGGGCGCCTAGGTCGTTTTGGCTTGCCGCGAGATGGCTCTGGTACTGGGTGACGGAGGGGTGGTTGTCAGCCAGTTCGCGTCGGATCGCTAGGGCTGACTGATACGCCCTACACGCAGCCGCAGGGTCACCATTGACGCGGAACAGATTGCCGAGGTTTTTATAGCTTTTTGCCAGTTCGTTCTGGTATCGGGCGACGGCGGGGTGGTCGTCGGCCAGCTTCCGCCCGATAGCCAGGGCCGACTCGTGTGCCCGACGAGCACCCGCCAGATCTCCAGTGTCCGAGAGCAGCTTGCCAAGGTTGTTGTGGCTCCCGGCCAAGTCGCTCTGGTACTGGGCGACGGCGGGGTGGTCCTCGGCGAGCTTCTCCTGGATCGCCAGGGCCGACTCGATCTCCCGGCGAGCACCCGCCGGATCTCCGGTGTCCGATAGCAGGATGCAGAGGTTGTTATGGCTTGTCGCCAGTTCGCTCTGGAACCGGGTGACGGCGGGGTGGTCCTCGGCCAGCTTCTCCTGGATCGCCAAGGCCGACTCGATCTCCCGGCGCGCGCCGGCAGGGTCGCCGGTTGCTCCGAGCAGGAGGGCAAGGTTGTTGTGGATCCCGGCCAGGTCGGCTTGGAACTCGGTGACGGCGGGGTGGTCCTCGGCCAGCTTCTTCCGGATCGCCAGGGCCGACTCGTATGCCCGGCGCGCACCGGCCGAATCTCCGGTGTCCGATAGCAGGCTAGCGAGCTTGCCGTGGGTCGCAGCCAGGTTGCTCAGGTACTTAGCGACGTCGGGTTGGTCGTTGGCCAGCTTACGCCATAGCACCTCGGAGTGCTTGAGTTCTGTAATCGCGTCCGTCTCATCTCCGATCTCGGCCGTGAGATGGCCCAGGCCAAATGTGGCAACCGCCAGGCTGACGAGCGATTCCAGCTGGGCGTCCGGGTTGGCCTGTAAGCGGTCCCGCAGGGCGCGAAAAAAGGCCTGGGGCTCCTTCAGCAGGCGCGTTCGGAGATCTCGTAGCTCCTCGGCGTCCTTCAGCAAGGGTTCCTCGGAGATAACTTCACCGAACCGGCTCACCGCTTCGATCGCCAGCTTCTCGCCAACCTCTGCGCGCTCGCGCTGGTACTCGGCTCGCTCGCGTTGTAGGCGGAGGTTGTCGGCATAAACCGTCTCGCGCCAGTAGCCGATGGCCAGCGATCCCGTCAGCAGCACACCGGCCAGGGCGGCCGCCGTCGTCAGCGTGCGGTGCTTCCGCGCCCAGCGACGGGCGAGTTCGGTGGGCGGGTCGCGGCGGGCCGTCACCGGCTCGTCGGCCAGCCAGCTGCTCAACGTCGTCGGCCAGCGCGGGCCGTCGCGTAGCGGTCCCCGGGCTCCTTCGCCAGGGCCTTCATGCAGACTGCTTCCAGCGACCGGGGGACGTTCGGATTCCGCAACCGGGGCAGGGCGATCTCGCCGCGGGCGGCGCGGTCGAGCACCTCCCTGGGGCCACCACCCGACACCGGAGGGCTTCCCGTCAACAGGTGGTAGAGGATCGCGCCCAGGGCGTAGACGTCGGTGGCGTTGCCGAACTTGTCGTTCTCGCCCCGGGCCTGCTCCGGGCTCATGTAGCTGGGCGTGCCGATCGGGCCCTGCGTCGGGTCCAGCCCGCTGCCCGACGGCGGTACCAGCGTCGCCTCGTCGCGGCCGCCGGCGCTCTGCTGGTCGCTCTTGCCGGTGGCCTTGGCCAGGCCCCAGTCGATGATCAGGGCCTCGCCATAGTGGCCGATCATGATGTTGTGCGGCTTCAGGTCGCGATGCAGCACCCCCTTGCTATGGGCAAAGGCAACCGCGTTGCACACGTCCAGGAACCGTGCCAGGAGTTCGCGGAACTCCTTCGTCGAGGGGTCGGGCTTCGGGTGCTCGCGGTGGTACTTCTCGACCGTGTCCCGGAGGCTAGCCCCCTCGACGAACCGCATGGCGTAGAACGGCTTGCCGTCGTCGTAGGTGCCCAGGCTGTAGATCGGCACGATGTTCGGGTGCTGCAACCCGCCGGCGATCTCCGCCTCGACCACGAAACGCGAGCGGACCTGCCGCTCTCCGGCCATCTTATCCTGGATCTCCTTCAGGGCCACGTCGCGGCCGAGTTCCTCGTCGCGCGCGACGTAGACGACGCCCATGCCGCCCTTGGCGTGGGGCCGCAAGATGCGGAAGCGATGGCCGGCGCGTCGGCCGGAATCGCCGGGCTGGTCGATGGTGGCGTCGGGGTCGGTGGGCGGGCTCGACGATTTCCTGCCGGCGCCGTAGAGGGCCGTGCGGATCGCCTCGTCGTCGGCCGTGAGGAGCGCCTCGCGGGTAGGCCCGAGCGAGCTGAGGTCGGCCAGGCTCTTCTCCGGGTCGCCGTCGTGCTTTTTGAGGTGGTGGGCGACCAGGCCGTCCAGGAGCTGGCGCTGGTCGGCGTCGAGGGCGCCGCGGTCGATCAGCCACTGGCCCAGCGGCTTCGACTTGTCGGCGGCCCAGTCGTTCAGGGCCACGAGCAACGCGTCGCGGCCGATGAAGCCGTTCTGCATCGCCAGCAGTCCGAAGAGCAGGCCCTTCGCCGTCTCGATGGACGAGGGCCTGGGGCGTTTCGGCAGACCCTTCTCGATCCAGGCGGCCTGGTCGGTGAAGCGGACGGCGTAGTCCTCGCGGTGGGGGGTCTCGCCCGTGGCGCGGCGGAGCTCGACCTCGGTGCGGATCAGCTCGCGGGCCAGGCGTGGGCGCCAGGGCTCGGCTACCTCGCCGAGCCAGTGCTCGAAGGCGGGGCGTCGGCCCTCGGCCCTTTCGCGGCCGAGGCGTTCGGTGAGGGCGATGATCCGATCCAGCTCCTCGCAGGGGCAGCCATCGTTGCTGTCCTCGCGATCCCAGTCGTCGGCGCGCATGGGGGGACTCCGCACATTCCACGGATCCGAGTTCGGCCCGGCGCGGGGCTCGCGGCAATCCGTCCGCGACGATGACGGCGCGGGGCGCGGCCCCTCGGGCGACGGGGGGCCGCCTTCCATCGTACCTACCGTATCCGGCCGATGCGTCGCGCAAAATGGCTGGATTTCGCGTCGTGAGACTCAGGGGCGTTTCGCCATCCGGTCGAGCTCTTCGAGCTTGAGCCGGACGCTGACGATGTAGGGCGGCTCGCCCTCGGTCCAGTGGCCGTAGGTGGTGGTGACGATGGTCCCGTCGGGGAGCACCTCGACGCCCGGGTAGGCGCAATCGGTCCCCTTCGTGTTGTCCATCAGGCGGACGTGGTACTGGCCCGGCTTGCCCCGGGCGATGTCGTCGTAGGTGCCGACCCAGGCGACCCAGTCGCCCTTCGTGGGGCTGTCGGGGGCCATGTCGCGGAACGAGAGGAACAGGCGGCCGTCGGGGGCGTACTTCGCGGTGTGGCGGTCGCCGGTGAGGCTGCTGGGCAGCTCGCGGGGCTCGGTCCAGGTGGCTCCTTCGTCGTTGCTGAAGATCACGAACGCGTTTCGCTTGCGGCTGTTCTCCCTCAGGAGTACGGCGATCAGCTTGCCGTCGGGCGAGCGCACCAGGCCGGGCTCGCAGAGCTGGGCCGTCGGGTGCTCGGCGATGACGCGGGGCTCGCCCCAGGTCCGGCCGCCGTCGCCCGAGAATGTGGCGAAGACCTGGAATTTCGTGGCCTTGCCGCCGTTGCGGAAGAACCGGCCGTTGTCGTGGAAGAGGGCCATATATCGGCCGTCCTTGAGCCGCTCGACGCTCGCCATCGCCACGATCCCGCCGTAGTCGCCGATCGGGGCGAGGTCGGTCCAGGTCTCGCCGTCGTCCTCCGAGGAGGCCATGCGGATCGGATACAGGCCCGAGAACAGGAGCAAGCGTTTCTTGCCCGACGGGTCGACGACCCGGTGGATCGTGGGCGTTTCCTTCGAGGTCTCCCAGCTCGGCGGCGTCGGCAGGCGTTCGGACCAGGTCAGCCCGCCGTCGAGGCTCTTCTTGAAGACGATCGGGCCTCGGCCGTGCCCCATGGGGTAGACAATCAGGATCGTCCGGCCGTCCTCGAGCAGCACGGTCGTCGGGTGGCCGAGGTACTGGCCGGCCTGGCGGTCGACCACGACCTGGCGATGCGCCTGGTCGGCGAGGTCGAGGCGGGTGGGGCCGTCGTCCGGGACCATCGAGAGCAGTATCAGGGCGAAGGCGGTCATGATGAGGGCTCGGTCGAGTGGCCGGTTTCGGAGGGTTGCCGCGACGCGCCCCATCGTAAGGCGCCCCGCCGCGGAAATGCACCGGGCCGACGGCTCGCCCCCTGACGCGCCGACGGCCGGGCGTTATCCTACCTCATACGGTGAAGATTCCCGCCCGACCTCGATCGCCATCCACCCGCCCGCCTGGAGGTCCCCCCGATGAACTTGCCCGGGAGATTCGCGGCCGCCCTTGCGGGGCTCGCCCTGACGCTGACGTCGGCCCCGTCGATCGGCCAGGAGCCGACCGCGACGGCTTCCGAGGCGAACCCGGCCACCCCCGCCGCCGGCCATTCGATCCACGGCCAGACCTTCGACGACGGGCCCCGGGCCCGCGCGATCCTGCTGACCGGGCAGGGGCACGGCGGCTTCGCGATCACCACGAAGAGCCCGGAGGCGCAGGAGTTCTTCAATCAGGGCGTCGCCCAGCTCCACACGTTCTACTACCTGGAATCCGAACGGTCGTTCCGCCAGGCGTCGATGATCGACCCCGACGCGCCGATGCCCTACTGGGGCATGGCGATGTCGAACGTGAACAACGAGAAGCGGGCCCGGGGCTTCCTGGAGGAGGCCCGCAAGAAGGCGGCGAAGGTGAAGCTCTCCCGCCGGGAGCAGCTCTACCTCGACGGCCTCTCGGCCTTCCACCGCGACAAGGGCGAGGCCAAGCCGAAGCGCGAGGAGTGGGTGAAGGCCCTGGAAACCCTCGTCCAGGAATTCCCGGAAGAGCTCGATGCCCGCGCCTGGCTGGCGATGATCACCTGGCAGAACTCCCAGAAGGGGGACGGCATCGGCAGCCGGCAGGCCGTCGATGAGCTGATCGAGTCGGCCCTGCGACGCGACCCGGCCCACCCCGGCGCCCTGCATTACCGGATCCACCTGTGGGACGGCGTGAAGCCGGAGCGCGCCCTGTCGGCCGCCCCCCTGTACGGGCCGGCGGCGCCCGCCATCGCGCACGCCTGGCACATGCCCGGCCACACCTATTCGGGCCTCCACCGATACTCCGAAGCATCCTACCAGCAGGAGGCCTCGGCCCGGGTCGATCACGCCGCGATGGCCCGCGACCGCACGATGCCGTTCGACATCCACAACTACGCCCACAACAACCAGTGGCTCTGCACCAGCCTCAGCCACATCGGCCGGGCCCGCGACGGCATCACCGTGGCCTGGAACCTGGTCGAGCAGCCCCGGGATCCGCAGAAGAACACCAGGAACGACGGCGGCTCCCCGCAGCGGAGCGGCCGGGCGCGGTGGTCGGAGATCCTGGTCCGGTATGAACTCTGGGACGACCTGGTCTCCGCGACCAACCAGGGGTACCTCGATTGGTCCGACATCCCCGCCGAGCGCAAGGAACGCGCCTACACCCTCGGCATCGCCTACGCCCACAAGGGCGACCGCGAGCAGCTCGTCGAGCAGATCGAGGCCCTCAAGGCCCTGCAACCTCCGGACGAGCCGAAGGCGGCAAAGCCCGACGAGAAGAAGGACGAGCCCAAGGCCGAAGAGAAGAAGGACGAGCCCAAGGCCGAAGAGAGGAAGGCCGAGGAGAAGAAGGACGAGCCCAAGGCCGAAGAGAAGAAGGAGGAAGCCAAGCCCGAGGCGAAGAAGGACGAGGCGGAGGCGAAAAAGGCGGAATCTCGCCCCCGGGCGCCCCGACGTCCGGCCGCCCCCCCCGGGCTCGACGCGGCGAAGGCCGAGCTGGAAGCCTACCTGTTGATGATCGACGGCCAGGGGGAAGAGGCCCTCAAGCTGCTGGAGAAGGCCACTTCGATGAGGCCCGAATTGAAGGCCCGGATGCAGCTCCGGCTGGGCAAGGCCGAGGACGCGGTGGCCACCGCGAAGGCCGCGGTCGATCGCGGCCCGGGACAACTGCCGCCCCTGGCCTCCCTGGTGGAGATGCTCGACGCCTCGGGCAAGGTCGAGGAGGCCCGCGCCGCCTCGGAGAAGCTCCGCAAGCTGGACGGGGAGGCCGACGCCGACCTGCCGATCATCCGGCGAATCGCGGCGATCCGCGCCCGCTGGCAGTCCGAGGGCTGGGCCCCCACGCCGGCCGAATCCGCCGGCTCCGCCGACCCGACGGCCCCGAAGCGGATCCCGCTCGACTCCCTCGGGACGCTGGAATGGATCCCGACTATCGCCGAGCCGTTTACCCTGACCGACACCGACGGCCAGCCCTGGAGCCTGGGCGGCCGCGAGGGCAAGCAGTACGTCCTGCTGTTCTACCTGGGCAACAAGTGCGCCCACTGCATGCAGCAGCTCCAGGAATTCGGCAAGGCTTACGAGGACTTCCGCAAGGACGGCGTGGAGGTGATCGGCATCAGCACCGACGACGTCGAGACTTCCCGCCAACTGAAGGCCAACAGCGAGGAGGTGAAGTTCCCGATGCCCCTGCTATCGGACCCCTCGCTGGGCGTCTTCCGGGCCTACCGATGTTTCGACGACTTCGAGGGCACCCCGATGCACGGCACGTTCCTCGTCGACCAGGCCGGCCGGGTCCGCTTCAGCCGGATCTCCGCCGAGCCCTTCCTCGACGTCAAATTCGTCCGCGAGGAAGCCGGGCGGGTCCGCAAGCTGTTCCCCCGGCCCTGACGATCAGGGCAGCCTTCGGAGCCGGGTCCAGGTGAGCAGGCAATCGGCCGCCAGCAGGCCGATGGCCGCGGCCACCCAGGGGGCGAATCCCTCCCGATAACGGGTCCGGACCAGCCCCCGGACCGGGCTCCGCTCCAGCTGATCCAGTTCCCCATAGATCCCGGCAAGTGTCGGCTCATCGGCGGCGACGAACGATCGGCCGCCGCCGACCCGGGCGAGTTGCTCCAGCAGCGCCAGGTTCGGCCCTTCGCCTTCGCCCCCGGGATCGCCGATCGCGATCGTGTAGAGCCGGATCCCCAGGTCCCGGGCCAGTTCGGCGGCCGCCTCGGGGGCGAGCGGGGGTGTTTCGCCCACGCTCGGGCGATCCCGGCCGTCGGTGATCAGGACCAACACCTTCCGGCCCGGCGAGGCCGCCCGCAGCAGGTCGAGCCCCCAGGCGATGGCGTCGCCCAGGTTGGTGCCGTCCTCGCCGGCCCTCGCCGATCGGAGCGCCTCGGCCGACTCGACGAGGGCCCGGTGGTCGAGCGTCAGCGGGCAGGCGACGTCGGGGTCGTTGGCGAACGCGACCAGGCCGACCAGGTCGTCGGGCCGCTTCGCCGCGAAGTCGCGGAAGGTGCGGACCGCCGCCCTCAGGCGGCTCGTCAACCCGTCGGCGCCCGGGAAATCCTCGGCCCCCATGCTGCCGCTGCGGTCGAGCGCCACCACAATGGCGACCCCCTGCCCGCCCACGCGGGACTGTCCGCCGACCGTCCTGGGCCGGGCCATCGCCACCGCCAGGCAGGCCAGGGCGAGCGCCCTCGCCACGATCGGCAACCACGCCAGCCGGGCCCGGAATCCGCGGGGGCCGAATCCCCCCAGGGTCGGCCAGGACAGCCCCGACCGCCGCAGGCCCCAGTACCAGGGCAGGAAGGCCAGCAGGACCAGCCCCAGCCAGGCCGGCTCGGCCAGTTGACGGAGCAACGCCATCATCGATCGGCCGCCGCGGGGGCGTCGAGGTCGGCGATCCTGAGGGATACCAGCTCGTCCAGCAACGGATGGGGCCCCAGCGGCGGGCCCAGGCGGAATTCGACTTCCGGGAACCGTCCGGCCAGTTCATCACGTGCCGAGGAGAGGTCGCGGACGATGTGAACGCCCGCCGAGAGGAAGTACGGCGCCATCAGCACGCGGCACGCCCCCCGCGAGACGCAGGCCGCCCCGCCCGAGGGGATATCGGGCTCGGCCAGCTCCAGGAAGCACGCCTCGACGACCCGATACCGGCCGGCCCGCCGCATCCGATCAGCCAGATCCACAAGTTCCTGATTGGCCGCCGGATTCCGGCTGCCGTGTGCAATCAGGAGGATCGCGGTCGAATCGGGGTGGCTCATGGGACGCCCCCTTCCCGGCGAGCTACGCGGTCAATCATCGAGGATCCCCTTAAGATCCAGCACGAAGCCCGGCAAGACATCCTCGCCCGACAGGCTCGCGGGCGATTTCAGGGTCTCGACCTCCCGCCCGGGGCGATAGATTTCCACCACATTCCGCGCCGGGTCGATCATCCAGCCCAGCCGGGCCCCTTGCGCGAGGTATTCCTGCATTTTGCATTGCAGCTCGGCGAGCGAATCGCTTGGGGATCGTAATTCGACGACGAAATCCGGGCAGATCGGTGCATAAGTGTCCCGCTGGGCGGGCGTGAGGCCCTCCCACCGATCCCGTGCGATCCAGGAAGCATCCGGCGCCCGGATCGCTCCATTCGGCAGCGTAAACCCCGAAGAGGATTCGAAGACAATCCCCAGGCCGTTGGCTTCATTCCAGATGCCCAACCGGATGATGATCAAGGAATTGCGCCGTCCCGAATTGGAATCGGCCGGCGACATGACCACTAACTCCCCCCCGGCGGTCCGCTCCAGCCTCAGGTCCGGGTTGTCGCGGCAGAGCCGCTGAAACCGGCGGTCGTCCAGCGGCTCGTCCGGCCCGAATCGGAGCTTCGCCCACATCGCGGGGGCCGGCCGGTGCCGGCGAGTATTTCTCGGGATGGTGCTCATGAGATGGTCCCATCGGCCTCTGTTTGTGAAGCCGAGATCCTCGGTCAGTCGTCCAGGATTCCCTTGAGTTCCAGCGTAAATCCCGGCAAGACATCCTCGCCCGACAGGCTCGCGGGCGACTTCAACGCCTCGGGCCGGCGGCCGGGCCGGTAGATCGTCGCGGATTTCCGCGAGGGGTCGATCAGCCAGCCCAGCCGGGCGCCATGCGATCGGTACTCCCGCATCTTCGCTCGCAGTTCGCGAAGGGTATCGCTCGGGGAGCGGAGTTCGACGACGAAATCCGGGCAAATCGGGGCATAGGTGTCCCGCTCGGCGGGCGTGAGCGCATCCCACCGGGCTTGGACGATCCAGGACGCATCCGGCGAGCGGATCGCCCCGTTGGGTAGCGTGAACCCGGTGGACGAGTCGAACGCCACGCCCAGGCCATTGGCCTGGTTCCAGGCCCAGAGCGGGCCGGCGATCAGGAAGTTCCGCCGCCCCGAATTCGAACCGGCCGGCGACATGACGATCAACTCCCCCCCGGCGGTTCGCTCCAGCCTCAAGTCCGGATTGTCGCGGCAGAGCCGCTGAAATCGGCGGTCGTCCAGCGGCTCGTCCGGCCCGAATCGGAGCTTCGCCCACATCGCGGGGGCCGGCCGTTTCCGGCGGATTCCTGGGGTCATGCTCATGATGCTCCCCTCCTCGCACCCTTCCCCGACCAGTCTGACGGGGCCCGGGCGCCCCGGGAATGCCCTTGGCATCCAAGGGCGCCGGCCAACGTCCCGCGTTTCTTTCCGGCAAACCGGGGAGACAACCGCCCTTTGAACCCGATAGAATGAGACACCCTTCGCGAACGGCCCGATTCCGGGCCTATCCTTTCCCAGATCCCTGGTCCGCTCCGGACGTCCCGTCCTTTCGATCCCTGGAGACTGACGATGTGGAACATTCGCCGTGTCTTCGCGTTGTCGGCCTTCGCGGCGGCCTCGGCCTTCGCCCCCCCCGCCCTGGCGCGGCAGGATCCGGCGGAGTTCAACTTCGGGCCGGGCGGCTTCCGGTTCGGCCAGGACGGGGCCTTCGGGATCCCGATGCCCAATGACGGCTTCGGGGCGTTCCCGATGTCGCTGCTGAACGGGCCGGCGTTGGGGCCCAATCCGCCCGGCGGCCTGCTGATGCTCATCAACCTGCCGGCCGTCCAGCAGGAGTTGAAGCTGACCGACACCCAGAAGCTCAAGCTCAAGGAGCTCAAGGAAGACCAGGCCCGCAAGGAGATGGAGGGCGACGACCAGGCGATCGGCAACGAGCCGGCCCCGGGGCAAGGCAACGCCCCGCGGGCCAACCCGCCGGCCGGCAAGTCGGCCGCCGGCAAGCGGGCCGCGGCCGCCCCGGCCGCCCGCGGCAAGGCCAGGGGCCAGGCCCGGCAGCAGCCCCAGGGCGACGGCAACCCCGGCAACGGGCAGGATCCGAACCAGGGCGGGTTCGGCCAGGGCGGGTTCGGCCCGGGGGACGGGTTCGACCCGGCGGCGATGGCCGCCGCGATCGGGCCCCGGCTGGAGAAGGCCGAGGCCGAGATGCTCAAGGTCCTCGAGCCCGCCCAGCGGGACCGGCTCCAGGAGATCGGCCTCCAGCACGAGGGGGTCAAGGCGGTCGCCCGGCCCGAGGTCGCCCGCAAGCTCAACCTCACCAACGCCCAGTCCAACCAGGTCCAGATGATCGCCTCGCAGCTCCAGGCCGGCCAGTTCGAGGTGATGGAGCAGCACCGCGACGAGTTCCTCGAACGCCTGGGTGCCGACAGCCCGACCCAGGTCGATCCCCGGATCGTGCAGGACGTCGTCAAGCGGGCCGAGCAGGCCAACCAGGGCCTGGTGAAGCGGGCCGAGGTCGCGATCAACCGGGTGCTCAAGCCCGCCCAGAAAGAAGCCTTCCAGAAGCTCCAGGGCGAGCCGTTCGACCTCAAGTCGGCCCTGGCGGGCAAGCCGCTCCGACGCAAGCCGGGCAACAACGAACGGGCCGACGCCGAGCCCAGGGCCAATCGGCCGGCCGAGGCCGAGGCGAACGCCCCGGCGCCGACCCCGCCGCCCCCGGCCGAGGCCCCCAGGCCCGCCGGAAAGCTGCAGGTCCCCCGGGCGAAGGACGCCGGCAAGCGGCCCTCGGCGATCAAGCAACCCTGAGGCTCATTCATCGGGGGTCGCCGGGCAAGCCGCGTCCAGCAGCGGCCGGAGCGCGTTCGCCATCGCCGAGGCGCTGGGCCATCGATCGCGGGGGTTCTTGCTCAGCGCCTTGCGGAGGATCTTGTCGAGCGACTCCGGCACGTCCGGCCGGTGGACCCGCAGGGGCACGGCCGGGTGTTCCAGGATCATGCTGTACGCCTCGCTCGACCGCGGGTCGAAGTCGAAGTACGGATATTGCCTGGCCAGCAGGTAGTACAGGGTCGCCCCCGCGCTGTAGATGTCGGCCGGCTCGCGGGCCTCGCGGAAGTCGCGGAGGTGGTCGGGCGCCATGAAGCCGAGCGAGCCGCCGACGTCCCCCTGCGCGGTCACGCCGGTGAAGCCGCCGTTGTCGATCACGCTCTTGGCCAGGCCGAAGTCCGACAGCTTGGCGATCGGCCGCGTCGAAGGCCCGTACACGAGCAAGTTCGACGGCTTGATGTCGCGGTGGACGTAGCCCTTGCCGTGGGCGTGGTCCAGCGCCATCAAGAGCTGCACCCCCAGGCGGGCCGCCGACGGCACCGACAGGGGCCCCGGCAGGGCCTCGACCCACTGCCTCGCCCCCTTGCCATCGACGTATTCCATGATCAACTGGAACTGACCATCGACCTCCACCGTGTCGTAATAGGCGACGATGTGGGGGTGCCGGAGGTTGCGGAGGACGGACAGCTCCCGCTTGAAATACTTGCCGGCCCGGTCGCTCGTGGCGACCGCCTGCGACATCATCTTGATCGCGACCGGGCGGTTGTCCTCCATCCGGCGGGCCCGGTACACCTCGCCCATGCCCCCGCCGCCGACCTGCTCCTCGATCCAGTAGCCGGGGGCGGCATGCGGGAATCGCCGGTACTGGGCCGCGCAGGCGTCGCACAGCCACGCGCCGCCCGAAGACGGCGGCCGGTCGGACGACCGGGGTGCGCCGCAGCCGAGGCAGGTGACCGCCCCGACCGGGACCTCGACGCCGACCTCGAATCCGTGGGATCCGGCCTGGACGACGTCGCCGTCGCGCAGGATGAAGTTCGACACCCGGACGCCGTTGACCTTGGTGCCGTTGGTGCTGCCCAGGTCGCGGAGCCGGGACCGGGGCGGGTCCAGCTCGATCTGGAAGTGACGGCGGGACAGGAATCCGTCGTCGGGCACCGAGAACTCGGCCCGGGACGACCGCCCGGCCAGGAACGTGCCGGGGCCGTCGTATCGATACTCGCGCCCCGAGAACGGGCCGTCGATCACGCGAAGGACGATGCTCATCCCGAGACGCCCCAGATAAGCCGCCGGCAACGCGACCCGACGAATCGGCTTTCGATGCCTTATCTTACAGAAAATGATGGCCCGGCGAGAGGCCAAACCCGGCGGAATCGGTCCGAGGCCCGCGAATACGCGGGATCCGACCCGGTTCGAAAAGGCCGACGCCCCGGGGCAACGGTCCGCCCGCCCCGGCATCCCGCCCGATCGCTCCCCCGGGGAAATCCGAATCCGACCCCGCCGGCCCGAAACCGGCTCGGGTCGCCGGCTTCTCGTTTTGTCGGACGGCCCACCCGGATATCCCCCGGCGCGGCCCGGGACGATCCGGGCGGGACCGGGAGGCGCCGGGGGGCGGACCAGGGCCCGTCCCCCGGGCCGGCCGGGCTCCGATCTTGCGGATTGTGACGGCATTGCGCTCGTCCGTTTGGGTCGATGCCGACGCCGAACGGCCGGCCCGAACGGACGGGTCGGCTTCGGCGGGTTTCGAACGACCAGGGCTTCCGACCTGGCCTCAGCGGTGCCGTTTGCGGGCGAGGGCCTTCGCCTTCCGCTTCTCCTTGCGTTCCTGCTCGGCCTTCTTGCGGGCCTCGTTGCGGAGCCGTTCCAGTTCGCGGCCCCTGGGGCGATCGGCCTTCGACGCCCCGTCATCCCGCACCGGGTCGGCGGCCAGGGCGGGGGCCGGTCCCGCCGCACTCTCGACGGCCTTCCGCTGCATGTGGCCCTCGAAGCCGCGGACCGTCGTCTCCAGGTCCAGTTCCAGCCCTTCCTGCTCGATCCAGCCCGCCATCGTTTTCCAGATCGATTCATCCGGCCCCGGCATGATGCAGTGCTGGCCCCAGCGGAGGCTCTCCGGGTCGGTGATCGCCGCGATGAATTCGTCCCGGGTGTAGTTGCGGGCGAACGGCGGGATGAACCGCGGATCGCCCTCGGGCACCTCGATCGGCTCCGAGTCGGGCGTCGGCTTGAAACCCCTCCGCGTCTTGCCGGTCGCGGGGATCGCGGCCGTCCCGGAACTCGCCGGCCCGGAAGCGACCGGGAAAGCCGGGGGAAGCGGCTTTTCCGCATCCGCCGCCCCGCCGGAGGTGGCCCGGGCGGCGACGCGTTCCTCCAGCTCGCGGAGGGCCTCCTGGTGCATGCGGAGGGCCCGCTGTTCGTAGCGCATCAATCGCTCGAACATCGGGTCGCGGTGGGCGTCGAGGCCCTCGATGATCGTCCGGCGCTCGGACTCGTCCAGCCGGGCGAGTTCCGGGTCGTCGAGCAGCCCCTCCAGCTCGGCGATCCGGCCATCGGCCAGCCGCCCTGCGTTCCTCCTCCGAACCGCCGCGGACCTTCTCCGGGTCGACGCCGGTCGTCCCTCGCCACGCCGGCGAGGTTCTCGGCACGCGACTGGAGCTTCCAATCCCACCCCTCGGGCGCATCCAGCGCCTTGCGGAGCATCCTCCATTCGTGGAGCAGCCAGGCGACCCCGCCCAGGGACATCTTCAACTGCGCGACCACATCGGGCGGGTTGTACGCCAGCCGCTTGCTCCGCTCGATCGCGTCGGAGGCGCGGAGCAGCGGCCAGACGACCCGCGCCTGCTCCGACCGCATCCCGATCCTGCGATGAAACAGGGCCTGCAGATGCAGATGCCGGACGATCCCCAGGGCGGCCCGATGGGCCAGGTCGTGCTCGTGGAGCGTCCGGGGCGAGTAGGTCGCGACGTACGACCGCCGACGATCCTCGACCTCGGCCGCCAGGTCGCGGGGCAGGACGACCCCCTCGCCGGTGAAGCCATGCGTCAGCGCATTCTCGCGCGATCGCGACGGATTTGCGGGATTTTCGGGCGAACTGTCGGCGTTCATGGTGCGTGCCCCGGCAACGGCAAGGGGGAGCGTCGTGGCGCGAAACATCGATCCCTTCCTGGATAGAATCGTGTCGAGGGCCCGATTCTATAAGAGGGCAAGGCCGGGGGATTCGCGGGAGTTTTGACGGGCGAGCGTACAACCCGCGCAACCGTCGAATCGGGCCGGTGCAATCGACGGCATTGAGCCGGATCGGGGGGAGGGGTTCGATCGGGATGGGCCAGGCCGACGGACGAAGCGGGATCGTGTCCGGGTTGCTCTCCTGCGGGTGGGGGCCCTGTTGTCCCGTAAGACCAGTTCGAGCCGCGAGCCCGCCAGGATCGGGCGATCGATCCAGGATCGAGAGGGGGGGGCTTTTCGTGAGCTTGCCGAGCCAGCCCGAGAAGAAGAGGCCCCCGATCCTCCGCGACCGCCCGGGGAGACCGGTCGACCTTACGGCCGAGGATCGGGCCGAGCGTACCGAATCGCTCCGCGACTTGTTCGCCTGCTGGGCGGCCGAGGACGCGGCCTCCGGGGCCCCGGACGAGACCGACAACATCCTCCGGGCGATCGAGGAGAATCGCCACTGATGCTCGTGGTGCTCGATAGCGGGCCGCTGATGCTCCTGGTCTCCCCGCGAGGCCATGAGCCGGGGGACCGTGGCCGCGAATGGGCCGGCTTGGTCCGCGAACGGGGCTGGACCCTCGCCGTGGCCGGCATCACCCGTCGAGGGCTTGTTATCACGGATCGATCGCCGCGAGCTCGGCCAGGCCGCGTTCGGCCTCGGCGGCCAGGGCGGCGTCGCCCAGGCCCCGGGCGGCCGTTCGGAGTTGCCTGTAGAGGCCGTCGAGGAGTTGGAGGTCGGCCGGATTGCGGGGGTTCGTCGCCAGGGCCTTCCGCTGCCGGGCGATCGCCCCGCGGAGCCGATCGCGGGCCTCGGCGAACCGCTTCTCGCCGAGGTCGATGTTCGTCAGGCTGGTTTCCGCGGCCCCCAGGGTGCCCCGGTAATCGCCGAAGGTGGGGTGGTCGTCGGCCAGCTTCTGTCCGATCGCCAGGGCCTTTTCGAACTCGCGGCGTGCCCCGCCGGTGTCCCCGGTGTTGCCGAGCACCCGGCCCAGGTTGAGGCGGAGCCTCGCCAGCTTGTGCCGATATTCCGCGACTTCGGGATAGGCGTCGGCGTACTCGCCCGCCAGCGCCAGGCATTCCCGGTAGCCGTCGATCGCATCCCGGTCGTCGCCGACCTCCGCCGCGAGGGAAGCCCGCTCGAACGCCGCGGAGGCCAGCCGATCCATCGAGTCGGGCGAGACGTCGCGGTCGGCCCGGAGGGCGTCGCGCAGGTCGCGGAAGAACCCGAGCGGCCCGCGGAGCAGGCGTCGGCGGAGTTCCTCCAACTCGGGGCCGCCCCTGAGCAACGGCTCCGCGGCGATCGCGTCGGCGATGCCCTTCACGGCATCGATCGCCCGGCCTTCGCGCCGCTCGGCCTGCGCCCGCTGGGTTTGCAGCTCCGAGCTGCTCTGGGCGAGCCGGCCGTTCGCCTCGCCCAGGTCCTCATTCTTCCGGTCGAGCCGATGCTTGGCCGCGTACAGGACCAGCGCCACCGTCGCCAGGGCGGCCATCAACATCAAGCCGCCCGCCGCCACGCCGGCGACGGCCGTCCGGTGCTTGTTCAGCCGTCGCTGGATGCCCCGGATCCAGGGCTCCTCATACGCCGAGACGCGCTCGTCGGCGAGCCACCGATCGACGTCGTCGGCGAGGGCCCGGCACGACGCATAGCGGCCTTCCGGGCCCCGGGCCATCGCCTTCAGGGCGATCGCCTCCAGGGCCGGGTCGATCGCGGGA
>JAXMBD010000067.1:0-30939 GCA_046350035.1 Isosphaeraceae bacterium
GTCAACACCGGCACCTCGGGAGCCGAGATCGGCGGGGCGTTCGGCGGCGAGAAGGCCACGGGCGGCGGCCGGGAGGCCGGCTCCGACGCCTGGAAGGCCTACATGAGGCGACAGACCTGCACCATCAACCGCGGCACATCGCTGCCCCTGGCCCAGGGCGTCCGCTTCGACCTCGGCCCCTCGTAACATTGTCCCCCGCCCTCCTTGCCGTTAAGATCCAGCCCCGGACGGCGAATCTCCCGGAAACCGCTTGCCTTCCCCGGGCCGATGATTCAGAATAGGTGGACAAATCGACAGGATCGCCGGCGTGGCGTGGCGAGGAGGGTCGGCCGTGATCTCGAAGGTCCGAGGGGTAGTCCGCGAGGTCCTTGAGGATAAGCTGACGCTGGCGATCGACCCGTTCGAGGTGGAGGTGTTGATCCCGGAGAATGCCCGGCGTTCGCTGCAATCGCGCCTCAACGAGGCGGTCGAACTGCACACGATCCTGGACATCGAGGGGAACCAGATGGGCGGGTCGCAGCGCCCCCGCCTGATCGGGTTCCTGAGCGCGATCGATCGCGAGTTCTTCGACATCTTCTGCTCGGTCGACGGTATCGGCGTCCGCAAGGCGCTCCGGGCGATGGTCCGGCCGGTCCGCGAACTGGCCAGGTTGATCCAGGATCAGGACGTGAAGACGCTTTCCACCTACCCGGGCATCGGCGAGGCGACGGCCGAGCGGGTCGTGGCGAAGCTGCGCCGGAAGGTCGGCAAATTCGCCCTGATCGTGGCCCCTGGCGCCGCCGAACCCGTCTCGAAGAACGGCCAGGAGGAGCCGGCCGAACCCGACGTGGTCCGGGACACATACCAGGCGTTGCTCTCGGTCGGCCACAGCGACAGCGAGGCCCGCGCCCGGATCGATCGGGTGCTGGCCGGCTCGAAGCGGAAGTTCCGCACCGTTGCCGACCTGATCGACGCCATTTACCAGCACGAACGTTGAGCCAGGCTCCCCGGCTGGAAACGCCGTCATGACAATCCCCGACGCAGCCAATACCGCCGCCGCCGAGACCAAGGAGGTCCACGCGCCCCCTTCTCAGCGATGCCCGAGCTGTACCGGGCCGATCGAGTCGGTCGATGCCTTCTGCCCCTCCTGCGGCGCCGCCCTGAAGCCGGCGGGGGCGCCCCGGGGCGAGGCCCCCGCGGAGGCGCCGCCGGTCGAGGCGACCCTGAAGCGGGCCTTCCGGTGCGAGAGCTGCGGTGCCCAGGTTCATTGCGAGCCCGATTCGAGGAGCACCGCCTGCCCCTTCTGCGCCGCCCCGTATGTCCTGGAGATCGACCCCAGCACCACGGGCCAGCAGGATCCGGAGTTCGTGCTGGGCTTCGCCGTGGCGCCCGACGAGGCCGAGAAGATCTATCGCCAGTGGGTCGCCCATGGCGGGATCTTCCGGCCCGGCGACCTGGCCGCCCGCGCGCAGGCCGATGGCCTGAAGGGGATCTATCTGCCGTTCTGGTCGTTCAGTTGTCGCGCCGATAGCACCTGGTCGGCCCGGATCGGCGAGCACTGGTATCGGACCGTAACCTACACCGAGCGCGACGCAACGGCAACATGATCACCAAGACCCGCCAGGTTCAGGAGACCGAGTGGTGGGACCTCTCCGGCGGGCATCACGCTTATCACAGTTTCTACCTGGTCAGCGGGTCGAAGGGGCTCGATCAGGCGACGTTCGAGCGGATCCAGCCGTTCCCCCTGCTGGGCCTGAAGCGGTACGCCCCCGGCTTCCTCGCCGGGTGGCTCAGCGAAGATTATTCGATCGGCCGCGAGGAAGCCTACCCCAGGAGCGAGGCCGAGTTCCGGCGCCGGGAGGAGCAGGCGATCGCCGAGTTCCTGCCGGGCGATACCTACTCGGGGCTGAACGTCGATGTCCGGTTCTCGGAGGTCAATTCCGACCTGATCCTGCTGCCGATCTACCTGCGAAGCTACCGATATAACGGGAAGCTCTACCGGACGCTCATCAACGGGCAGACCGGCAAGGTCTGGGGCCAGAAGCCCGTCTCCGGCGTCCGAATCGGTGGATTCATCGCGGGCATCCTGCTGCTGATCGTGATCGCCTGGTTGTTGATCGCCCTCCTCTCACGCTGAACCGAACCGAGCGAGGCCGGCCCGTGGATTCGCTGACGCTGATCGATCGATGCGCCCGTCTGCCACGCCCTGGTCGATGTGGAGGATCTCTTCTGCGCCAATTGCGGCACCGAGGTCCCCGATCATGGCGGGCCGAAGGCGCATCGGATGGCGATCGAGGCCCGCAACTTCCAGTGCCGGGGCTGCGGCGCCGCGATGAACTACGACGCCCGCGCCCAGTCGCTCAAATGCCCCTTCTGCGGCTCGGTGGACCTGGCCGAGGACGCCAGTAAGGGGATCCTCGCCCCCGAGTTCGTCATCCCGTTCGCCTTCGATCGGGCCGCCGCCGAGGCCCACCTGCGGGGCTGGCTGGGGTCGAGCTTCTGGCACCCCGGCGACCTCCGCACGGGCGCCGAACTGACCGAGCTGCGCGCCGTGTACATCCCGTTCTGGGTCTTCGCCACCAGCGTCAGCACCCACTGGACGGCCGATACCAGCCAGGTCCCCTGGGGGGCCAGCGCCTCCTGGTATCCGGTCTCCGGATACCGGACCGGCGAATACCACGACCTCTGGGTCCCCGCCGGCGCCGGGCTGAACCCGGCCGAGACCAACGCCCTGTTCCCGTTCGACCTCAACGGCGCCGTCGATCCGGCCGGCGTCGACCTGGCGGACGTCCTCGTCGAACAATTCTCGGTCTCGAGGCGCTATGCCAGGCCGCTGGCGCAGCAACGCCTGGAGATGTTCGAGGCGGCGGCCGTCGCGCAATCGGTGCCCGGGTCGAACCGCAACCTGCACGTCAATTGCCTGATGACCGGGGCCACCTCTCGCCCCGGTTTGGTCCCCGTCTACGTCCTGGCGTATCGCTACAAGGGGAAGCTCTTCCGATACGTCGTCAATGGCCAGACCGGCCGATCGACCGGCTCGGCGCCGACTTCGATGGCCAAGGTCGGCGGCGTGATCGGCCTGGTCGCGCTGGCGATCTTCATCCTCTTCCTGCTCATCCTCCTGTTCGCGCAGAACTGAGGCGAGCCGAAACGAGCCGGGCGGAACGGCCCGGCGCACGGAGGTACCTCGGATGCGAGAGCCGATCCTCACGGGCCGCCGAGACGACGGCGACGAGCCCGAACGCCAAGAACGACACGCCCCCAGGCCGGCCGACCCGGTCGAGGAGAAGCTCCGCCCGCAACGCCTCAGCGAGGTGGTCGGCCAGAGGGCCGTCGCCGAACGGCTGGCGATCGCCGTGGAGGCCTCCCGGCGTCGCGGCGAGCCGCTGCCCCACATCCTGTTCGACGGCCCGCCCGGCCTGGGCAAGACCACGTTCGCGGGCGTGCTCCACCACGAGTTGGGCGTCGAGCTGCAGATCACCAGCGGCCCGGCGCTGGAGAAGAAGCACGACGTGATGCCCTACCTGACGAACGCCCCGCAGAACTCGATCCTGTTCATCGACGAGATCCACCGCCTGCCCAGGGTGGTCGAGGAATTCATCTACCCGGTGATGGAGGATTTCCGGGTCGATATCGTCTTCGGCGAGGGGATGTCGGCCCGGACGGTGAACCTGCCGCTCCAGAAGTTCACGATCATCGGCGCGACGACCCGCAGCGGCATGCTCTCGGGCCCGCTCCGCGACCGTTTCCCGATGCACGAGCACCTCGATTTCTACGACGAGGACGACCTGGCCCGGATCCTCCGCATCAACGCCGGCAAGCTGAAGACCACGATCGACGACGATGCGGCCGGCGAGCTTGCCGGCCGCAGCCGGGGCACCCCCCGACTGGCCAATTCGCGGTTGCGCTGGGTCCGCGACTACGCCACCGCCCGGTCGAACGGCCACATCTCGCTGGCGGTCGCCCGCGATGCCCTGGCCATGCAGGAGATCGACGCCGAGGGGCTCGACAAGCAGGATCGCCGCTACCTCGACACCTTGATCCGCGTCTTCGACGGCGGGCCCACCGGGGTCGAGGCGCTCGCGGCCACGCTCTGTTTGGCGGTCGATACGATCGAGGAAGCTATCGAACCCTACCTCCTCCGCCGCGAGTTCCTCGTACGGACCCCGCGCGGCCGCAAGGCGACCTGGCGGGCCTATCAGCACCTGGGTCTGCGCGAGCCCGACCGCGAGCCCGAACCCCGCCTTCCTTACTTCGACCCGCAACGGCGGCTCTTCGAGTCGGAATGAATCGGCGACTTCGGACAGGAGATTTCCGACATGACCACCCCCCGACCCCGGGGAAGCTCCCTGATGCTGCTGGGCCCGGCCCTGGCGGCCCTGGGCATCGCCGCTTACGCCGTCCAGCTCGCATTCCATCGGCTCGCGGTGCCGTGGTACATGCCGTCCCTGGCATTCCTCGGCGCGATCCTTGCCGGCGCGTCGTTGCGGGAGCGGAGGTCCGCTTGGCGGATCCTCTCGCTCGTTGTTCTCTCGGCCCTCGGCGGCTTCCAGGTCCTGGCCCTGCAGGCGATGCGGTTGCCGTCGTATTCGGGCCCAATCGCCGTGGGCAAGCCGTTCCCGGCTTTCGAGGCGAGGCTGGCCGACGGCTCCCCCTTCACGCAGGCCGGCCTGATCGGCGATCGGGATACTGCGATGGTCTTCTTCCGGGGGCGTTGGTGACCCGTCTGCATGGCCGAGCTGGTCCAGCTCGAACGTCGGCATGACGAGTTCTCCGCCCGCAACGCCCGGGTGGTCGCCATCTCCGTGGAAGGGCCGGAAGACGCCCGCAAGACGCAGGAGCAATTCGCCCACCTGGTCGTGATCTCGGACGAGGGCCTGGGCCTGACCGAGGCCGCCGGCCTGCTCCACCGCGGGGCGGCGCCGGACGGGGGCGATGCGGACGTGCCCACGACGATCCTGGTAGACCGGGGCGGGACGGTCCGCTGGATCTACCGGTCGCCGAGCGTGATCGAGCGGCTGGCGCCGGGCGACCTGCTCCGGGCGATCGATCAGCATCTCCGATAACCCGACGACGAGGCTTCCATGGAGGCGATCGAACGGAAATTCCTCGCCGCGCCAGAGAAGGGCGAGGTCTCCGCGCTGCTGATGCGCCCCGGTGACGCCACGCATCTGCTGGTGCTCGGGCACGGCGCCAGCACCAACATGCGCCACGCGACGCTCCGAACGATCGCCGAGAGGCTTGCCGACGTCGGCATCGCGACGTTCCGCTATAACTTTCCCTATGCGCAATCCGGCAAGGGCCGAGATTCGCAGGCGGTGTGCGTGCAGACCGTCCGATCGGCGATCGAAGCGGCGAGGCAGGCCGTCCCCGGTTTGCCGCTCCTGGCCGGGGGGCACTCGTTCGGCGGGCGGATGACGTCCACGGCCGCCTCGGAATCCCCCCCGGATGGCGTCCGGGGGCTCGTCTTCTTTTCCTTCCCCCTCCACACGGCGGGCAAGCCGGAGACGAAGCGGGCCGACCACCTCGGGGCGGTTCGGCTCCCCATGCTCTTCCTGAGCGGCACGCGGGATGAGCTGGCAACCCTGGACTTGCTGCGGCCGGCCTGCGCAAAGCTAGGCGATCGGGCGACGCTCCATCTCCTCGACACGGCCGATCACGGCTACAAGGTCCTCAAGAAATCCCGGGCGAGCCCCGAGGATGTCTTCGCGGAAATGGCCCGGGTCGTGCGCGACTGGGCGAACGGACCCGGGGTTTGCCGATGAAGATCGCCACCTACAACGTGAACAGCATCGGGGCCCGGCTGCCGGTGCTGCTGGGCTGGCTCGCCGAAACGAAGCCGGACGTCGCCTGCCTGCAGGAGCTCAAGGCCGTCGACGAGAGGTTCCCGATCGACGCCATCCGAGAGGCGGGCTACGAAGCGGTTTGGCACGGCCAGAAAGCCTGGAATGGAGTCGCCATCCTCGCCCGCGGCGAGAAGCCGGAGCTGATCCGTCGCGGCCTGCCGGGCGACCCCGACGACGCCCAAAGCCGGTACATCGAGGCCGTCGCGGCCGGCATAACCATCGGCTGCCTTTATCTTCCCAACGGCAACCCGGCGCCGGGGCCGAAGTTCGATTACAAGCGGAAGTGGTTCGAACGCCTTCGCGGGCACGCCCAGGCCCTGCGGGATCGGGGCGCCCCAGCGGTGCTGGCGGGCGACTATAACGTCATCCCCGCCGAGCAGGACGCCTACAAGCCCGAACGTTGGGTCGACGACGCCCTCTTCCTGCCCGAGACGCGGGCGGACTATCAACGTTTGCTCGACCAGGGTTGGACCGACTCGCTCCGGCACCTTCACCCCGAAGCCACCCTCTACACCTACTGGGACTACTTTCGGAACGCCTTCGCCCGCGACGCGGGCATCCGCATCGATCACTTGCTTTTGAGCCCCGACCTTGTGCCTCGGTTGAAAGCGGCGGGCGTGGACCGGGAGACCCGGGCGCTCGAGAAAACCAGCGATCACGCCCCGACGTGGATCGAACTGGCGGAACGCTAGGATATTAGGCCCCATTCGGGAAGATCCGCGACGGCTTCCCCGTCGCCGGGAATTTCCCCATTTTTCGCCTCCCGAGAAGACGAGGGCTTAGCCGCATCCTAGGTTGCGTATAGCCCCGACCAGCGCGCCGGATCCTCCCCCCACGCACCCTAGAGTGGACATCCGAACCGATACCAGGCGCTGGCGGTTGGAGTCTTACGACCATGAAGGCGGCTCGATCGCGACGGCGTCGCGGGGACCGGCGGGTGGGTTGGGTAAGTCGCCGCCCGCTGCTGGAAGTGATGGAACGTCGGGAACTTCTGGCGACGTTCGTGGTCACGAACGCAAGCGACAGCGGCGCCGGGTCGCTTCGCCAGGCGATCCTCGATGCCAATGCCAACGCCCTGATCAGCCCGGGCCGCGATTCGATCGTGTTCGCCATCCCGGCCTCGACCGCCCCGAACCTCGACGTGGCGGTCCCCGGCTTCGACCCGGCCACCCAGACCTGGACGATCCGGCCGCTAACGCCCTTGCCGGTGATCTCCGATTCGGTCCTGATCGACGGCTTCACCCAGGCCCACACCGGCGTGCCGTTCCGGTACCCGAACCAGCTGACGAATACGGTCCAGACCGTCTCGCTGGTCGGTTCGCCGACCGGCGGCACCTTCACGCTGAGCACCGTCGCGCCGTTGCCGGTCGGCACCACCGCGCCGATCCCCTTCGACGCCTCGTCGGCCACGGTGCTCGCCGCACTCATCCCGATCCTGGGCGTCGGCAACGTGTTCATCGAGGGAGGGCCCGCGCCGGGCTCCCCGTTCACCATCACGCTGATCGGCGCCTATGCCCGCCAGGATTTTCCCGCCCTGGTGGGCACTTCCAGCCTGACCGGCGGGACCTCGCCCTCGGTCGACGTGACCAGGACAACCCAGGGGGGCGTGGCGACCGCGGACCCGGTCACGATCACGTCGTCGCCCAGCACCACGGTCGCGATCACCGGCAACGACGCCCACAATCGCGTCGTCATCGACGGCTCCGCGGCCGGCGGCACCGGCTTCGTCCTCGATACCACCAACAGCATCCTCCGCGGCCTGGTGATCGCCAACTTCCAGCGGGGCGTCGATATCCCCGCCGCCTCCGACGTCGGCAATCGTGTGCAGGGGAATTTCATCGGCAGCTACGTCCTGTATCCGGTCGATCCCCAGACGGGCGATCCCCTGACCGGCCTGGCGGCGCAGCGGTTCGTGGCCGGCGGGAATGCAAGCCAGGGGATCCGGATCGCCGGCACCAATTCGTACGTCGGCGGCACGACCGCCCAGGAAGCCAACGTCATCGCGGGCAACGGCGCCGAGGGGATCTCGCTGCTGACGACGGCCCTGGGCAGCCAGGTCTACAACAACCAGGTGGGGGTGATCGGCCCCACGGCGCTCGGCTACTTCTATACGGATGCCAACGGCGGCGACGGCCTCCTCGTCGCGTCGTCGAGCAACCTGATCGGGGCGGCCGGCGCGGGCAACATCTTCTCGGGGAACGCCGGGGCGGGCGTCCACCTGGCGGGGGCCGGTTCGACCCGCAACGTGCTGGTCGCCAACTACATCGGCGCGCCGCCGGGCGGCGGGCTCGAGCTGGGCCAGGGGAATACCGGCAACCAGGGGGATGGCGTCTGGATCGATGGCAGTTCGGACAACCGCCTGGGCGGGTCGGCGGAGGCGCAGCGGAACGTCATCTCGCGGAACGGGCGGGATGGCGTCCGCATCGAAGGGGCCTCGGCGGTCCGCAACGTCCTGGTCAACAACTACATCGGCGTCGATTCGTCGGGCGCCACGATCCTCGGGAACGCCGGCAACGGCGTCGGGATCTATTCGGGGCAGAACACGGTCGGGCCCAACAACGTCATCACGGCCAACCTCCGCGGCGTCCTGATCTCGGGCGCCACGGCCGTCGGCAACCGGGTCGCTGGCAACAAGATCGGCACCGACAGCACGGGCAACATCGACCTGGGGAACGCGATCGAAGGGGTGCGGATCGACTCGGGCGCCTCGGGCAACACCATTAACGGCGACGGCTCGGGATCGCAGGTGATCTCCGGCAACAACCTGGGCATCGCGATCGTCGGCGCGGGCTCGTCGAACAACGTGGTCCAGGGCAATTACATCGGCGTGAATGCGGGCGGCGATTCCGACGACGACAACTCGGTGCAGGGGATCCTGATCGACGACGCGGCCCGCAACCTCATCGGCGGGGCCGGGTCGAACCTGCGGAACGTGATCTCGGCGAACCTCTACGGCGTGGAGATCCGCAACCTCGGCGCGACGTCCAACACGATCCAGGGGAATTACATCGGCACCGACGCCGCCGGGACGAGCCGCCTGGGGAGCGAACTCGACGGCATCTTCATCCACCTGGGGGCCTCGTCCAACACGATCGGCGGCAACTCGACCGACGCCGGCAACCGGATCGCCTTCAACATCCGCGACGGCGTCCGCATCGAGGACAACAGCGTCGGCAATGCCCTGCTGACCAACGCGATCTTCGACAACGTCGGCCTGGGGATCGACCTGGTGACGCCCGTCGGGCCCGGGCCCGGCCCCAACCATTTGCAGGCCGCCCCCGCGTTGACGTCGGCCCTCATCGGCGTCGGCTCGACCACGATCGTCGGCACCTTGAACAGCGCGCCCAACGCGACGTTCTCGCTCCAGTTCTTCCTGAACAACTCGGTCGATCCCCTGGGCCGGTCGCAGGGCGAGCAGTTCCTCGGCGTCGGCTCGGTGACGACCGACGGCGCCGGCTTCGCATCGTTCACGATCACGCTCTCCGGCGCCGCGACGGTCGGCCAGTACCTGACCGCGACCGCCATGTCGGCCGCCGGCGACACCTCGATGTTCTCCCTGGCCCAGGTCGTGACCCTGGCGACGCCCAAGTTCGTCGTCTCGAACACCAACGACAGCGGCCCGGGCTCGCTCCGCCAGGCGATCCTCGACGCCAACGCCACGGCCGGCACCGACACGATCCTGTTCCGCATCCCGGCGTCGCTCTCGGCCGACCTGCGGACGCCCGTGCCGGGCTTCGACCCGGTCACCCAGACGTGGCGGATCCAGGTCCTGAGCGCCTTGCCGGTGATCACCGAAGCGATCATCCTCGACGGCTACAACCAGGCCAATACCGGGGTGCCCTTCCGCTATCCTTCGCAGGCGAACACCGACCCCGCGATCGACGTCGTCTCCAAGCCCAACACCCTGGCGGCCACGATCGGCAACGACGCCCGGGTCCGCATCGTCGTCGACGGCAGCTTCGCCCCGGGCGCCACCGGATTCGTGATCGACACCTCGAACAGCCTCCTGCGCGGCCTGGCCATCGCCAACTTCCGCATCGGCGTATCGATCCCCAATGCCACCGACGTCGGCAACCGGATCCAGGGGAACTACATCGGCAGCTACATGGTCTATCCGGTCGATGCCCGGACGGGCACGGCGCTCAGCGGCAGCTCCTCGCAGCAGATCGTCGCGGCCGGCAACCAGTGGCAGGGGGTGGTCGTCGGGGGCACCAACACCGTGATCGGCGGGACCACCCCGCAGGAAGGGAACGTCATCGCCGGCAATGGGGCGCAAGGGATCTGGATCCCGCCCTCGGTCGTTTCCCCCCCGCCGGACGTGCCGGGCAACCAGGTCTACGGCAATCAGATCGGCCTGGCGGGCGCCCCCACCGGCGGCTTCTACTTCGTGGCCCCCAACGGCGCCGAGGGGATCCTGATCGAATCGTCCAGCAACGCCGTCGGCGGCCAGGGCGCGGGGAACCTGATCTCGGGGAACGTCGGCGCCGGCATCCATATCCGGGGCGCCGCGGCGACGAAGAACCGGATCCAGGGCAACTACATCGGCGCGCCCCCGGGCGGGGCCCTGCTGCTGGGCGTGGGCAATACCGGCAACCGGGCGCAGGGGGTCTGGATCGAGAACGCTTCCGACAACCTCGTCGGCGGCGCCGACGACGCGTTGCGGAACGTGATCGCCAGGAACCTCCGCGAAGGGGTGCGGATCGAGGGGGCCTCGGGGATCCGCAACCTGATCCTCAACAATTACATCGGCATCGATGCCGCCGGGACCGGGATCCTGGGCAATTCGGGCGACGGCGTGGCGATCTACTCGCCCGGCAACACGGTCGGGCCCAACAACGTCATCTCGGCGAACAACCGGGGCATCCTGATCTCCGGGCCGTCGGCGTCGGGCAACATCATCCAGGCGAACCGGATCGGCACCGACTCGGCCGGCAAGCTCGACCTGGGCAACGCCCTGGAGGGCATCCGCATCGAGCTCGGCGCCACCGGCACGCAGGTTCGCGGCGACGGCCTGGGCTCGCAGGTGATCTCGGGCAACAACGTCGGCCTGGCGATCGTGGGGGCGTCGACGACCGCCACGCTGGTCGTCGGCAACTACATCGGCACCGATCTCACCGGCACGGCCGACCTGGGGAACTCGCTGGAAGGGATCCAGCTCGACGCGTCGCCCAATAACACGATCGGCGGCACCGCGTCGGGCCAGCGGAACCTGATCTCGGCCAACCACTGGGGGATCGTGATCAGCAACCCGACCGCCACCGGCAACGTCGTGCAGGCGAACTTCATCGGCACCGACAGCAACGGCCTCAAGTCGCTCGGCAACGAGCTGGACGGCGTCTGGATCCTGCTGGGGGCCTCGTTCAACACGATCGGCGGGCCGATCCGCACGCCGGGCGCCGGCAATATCATCGGCTTCAACGTCCGCGACGGCGTGCGGGTCGAGAACAACAGCGTCGCCAACGTGGTCCTCACCAACTCCATCTTCCAGAACGGCGGCCTGGGGATCGACCTGGTCGGCCCGCTCGCCAACGACGGGGCCGTCCCCCCGACGTTGACGTCCGTCGCCAGCTCGCTCTCGTTCACCCGGGTCAAGGGGACGCTCGCCGGGTCGCCCAACGCGACGTACACGCTGCAATTCTTCGCCAATGTGGCGGCGGGCGAGACCGGCGGCCAGAGGTTCCTGGGGCAGTCGGTCGTCGCGGCGGACGCCTCGGGGGCCGTCAACTTCATCGCCGACGTCGCCGGGCTGATCCTCCCCGGCCAGTACGTCACCGCCACGGCGACCAGCGCCATCGGCGACACCTCCCGGTTCGCCGCCTCGATCACCGAGAGCTACGGCTTGGTGCAGTTCAACCCGGCGTCGTACTCGGTCCTGGAATCGGCCGGCACGGCCACGATCACGGTGAGACGCTCGGGCGGCAGCGGCGGCTACTTCACGGTGAATTACGCCACCGCCGCCGGGACGGCCGAGCCGTTCGTCAACTACACCCCCGTCTCGGGCACCCTGGTCTTCCCGATCGACGTGGACAAGGCGACGTTCACCGTGCCGATCGTGAACAACTCGACCCCCGGCACGAGCGTGTACCTCGGCCTCGTCCTGGCCAATCCGGTCGGCGCGATCTCGGTAGGCTCGCCGTCCACGGCCACCGTGACCATCCTGGGCACGCAGGGCTCGTCGTCGCTGGTCGTGACCAACACCAACGACAGCGGCCCGGGTTCGCTCCGCCAGGCGATCCTCAATGCCAACGCCAGCCCCGGGCCCGACGTGATCACGTTCCGGATCAACGCCTCCAACGCCACCAACCTGAACGTGCCCGTGGCCGGCTTCGACCCCGTCACCCAGACCTGGGCGATCCAGCTCACCAGCCCCCTGCCGGCGATCACCGACCCGGTGCGGATCGACGGCCTGTCGCAGGGGGCAAGCCCGGTCCTCTATCGATACCCCAGCCAGCTCACCACGGCGGTCCAGACGATCACCCTGACCGGCGGGCCGACCGGCGGGTCGTTCACCCTCACCCGGCCCGATACCGGCCAGGAAACGCTGGCGATCCCGTACAACGCCACGGCCGCCACCGTGCAGAGCCGGATCCGCCAGATCTTCCCCAACGTCGGCGAGGGGATCACCGTCTCCGGCGGGCCGGCGCCGGTGAACCCGTTCGCCGTCACGTTCGGCGGCACGCTCGCCGGCCAGGCGATCCCGACCTTGCTGGCGTCGTCGTTCCTGACCGGCGGCACATCGCCCGCCGTCGAGGTGGTCACCACCACTGAGGGGGGGAACACGGTCGGCAGCCCGGTTCAGATCACCTCGTCGGCCAATAGCCTGGCATCCACCCTCGGCAACAACGCCGCCTTGCGGGTCGCCCTGGACGGCAGCCGGATCGATCGGGGGGCCTATCCCAACCCGGTCGGGCTGGCCATCAACACCTCGCAGAGCCTCGTCGCTGGCCTGATGATCTGGGGGTTCGACGTCGGCATCGCGATCGCCGGCGCCGGGTTCACCGGCAACCGGATCCAGGGGAATGCGATCGGAGCGGCCCTGCTGACGATCGTCAATTCCCAGACCGGGTCCGCCCTGCCGGGGGCGACCGGCCTCTTCCTGAAGAACACCGGCAATACCTCCTGGGGTATCTCGCTGGCCGCCACCAACGCCACGATCGGCGGCGCCGATGCGTCCGAGGCGAACCTGATCGCCGGCAACGCCCTGGGCGGCGTCTGGATCCAGCCCGGCGCGACCGGCAACCAGGTGCTCGGCAACCAGGTCGGCCTGATCGGCCCCGGCACCGCCGGCCTGTTCGCCTACGCCCCCAACGGCGGCGACGGGATCCTGGTGCAGGCGTCGAGCAACACCATCGGCGGGGCCCTCGCCGGCTCGGGCAACCTGATCGCGTCGAACCGCGGCAACGGCCTGACGATCCGAGGGGCCGACGCCACGAGGAATCGGGTGCTGGGCAACGTGATCGGCCTGTCGCCCGCCTCGGGATCGTCGATCGCGATCGGCTCGGCCGGCAACCTGGGCGACGGCATCGCGATCCAGGACGGCTCGTCGAATACGATCGGCGGCGACGGCGACACGCTCCGCAACGTCGTCTCGGGCAACTTCCGCGCGGGCGTGCGGGTCTCGGGCCTGTCGGCCACGGGCAACCTCATCGCCAACAACATCATCGGCCTCGACACCGCGGGCGGTTCGATCCGGGGCAACGGCCAGGAGGGCGTGGCGCTGCTGGGCCCGGGGACGACGGTGGGCCCCAATAACGTCATCTCGGGCAACCGCCAGGGCGTGGCGATCTCGGGGCCGTCGGCCTCGGGCAACCGGGTCGTCGGCAACAAGATCGGCACCAACCTCGCCGGCACCGCCGACCTGGGCAACGCGTTCGAAGGCGTCCGCATCGACAACGGCGCCCAGAACAACACGGTGCAGGGGGACGGCCAGGGTTCGCAGGTGATCTCGGGCAACAACAACGGCGTGGCGATCGTGGGCAACGCGACGGCCTTCAACGCGATCGTCGGCAACTACATCGGCACGGACGCGACCGGCACGGCCGACCTCGCCAACGCCCTGCAGGGGGTCCTGATCGATTCGGCCCCGGCCAACACGGTCGGCGGGCCGTCGGCCGCGCTCCGGAACCTGATCTCGGCCAATCACTGGGGCGTCGAGATCGTGAATCCGGGCGCCACGTACAACTCGGTCCAGGGGAACTTCATCGGCACGAATGCCGCCGGCACGGGCCCGCTGGGCAACGAGCTGGACGGCGTCTGGATCCTGCTGGGGGCCTCTTCCAACACGATCGGCGGCGCCTCGCCGTCGCAGGGCAACCGGATCGCCTATAACATCCGCGACGGCGTGCGGATCGAGAACGACAGCGTCGGCAACGCGATCCTGTCGAACGCGATCGCGTCCAACGGCGGCCTCGGGATCGACCTGGTCAGCCCCCCGGGCCGCCCCAACAACCTCCAGCCGGCCCCGGTCCTGACGGCGGTGGCCAGCTCCCTGACGTTCACCCGGATTCAGGGGACGCAAGCGGGATCGCCCAACACCTCGTACACGATCCAGTTCTTCACGACCGCCTCGACCGGGTCGGTCCAGGGCCAGGCGTACCTGGGGCAGGCCGTCGTGAAAACCGACGCGTCGGGCTTCGCGGCCTTCTCGGCCGACGTGCCGGTTTCGATCGGCGCCGGCCAGGCGGTGACCGCCACCGCGACCGACCCGTTCGGCAACACGTCGCAGTTCAGCCCGGCGATCTCCGAGGTGATGGGCGTCACCGAGTTCAGCCTGGCCGGCTACACCGTCGGCCAGGACGGCGGGTCGGCGACGATCACCGTGGTCCGGCTCGGCGGCAGCGGCGGCTATTTCTCGGTCGATTACGCGACGATCGGCGGCACCGCCCAGCCGGGCGTCGACTACTCGCCGGTCTCGGGCACCCTGGTATTCCAGGCCGGGATCAACAGCCTGGCGTTCAACGTGCCGATCCTCAACTCGGGCCTGCCCGGCGCCACCCTGACCGTCCTGCTGGGCCTGAGCAACCCCGTCGGCGCCGCCTCGCTGGGCAGCCCGAGTCGGGCGACGCTCAGCATCCTGAACGCGAACCAGCCGGGGATCGCCTCGTTCAGCTCCACCACGTTCGTGACGATGGCCAACAGCGGCTCGGCCACGGTCACGGTCGTCCGGAGCTCGGGCGGGAGCACGGTCAGCGTCCAGTATGCCACCATGAACGGCACCGCGAAGGCCGGCCTGAACTATGTGGCGACGTCGGGAACCCTGACGTTCGGCCCGGGCGAGACGTCGAAGACGTTCGCCGTGCCGATCCTGTTCGACCCGAAAATGGGGAGCCAGGTGTCGCTGGGCCTGAACCTGAGCAACCCGACCGGCGGCCTGGGGATCGGCCCGCCCAACCCGGCCACGCTGACCATCCAGTACGTCACCAGCCCCAGAGTCACGAAGCTCCAGCTGATCGCCGGCGGCGGCGGGATCAGCGGCATCCTGGTCTCGTACAGCGAGGCGCTCGACCCGTCCCGGGCCGTCGATCCCCGGAACTACGGATACACCGTCCGAACGCCGGGGCGTGACGGCAAGCTCGGGACGAGGGACGACGTGCTGGTCGGCATCCAATCGTACCGCTACGATCCCGCGAAGCAGGCGGTCACGCTGGGCCTGTCGAGGGCCGTGGCCAAGGGCACTCCGATTCGGATCACGATCAACCAGGTGACCGACGTGGCCTCGGCGGGCGTGGGCGTCGCCAACCTCCAGGGGACCCTGCTCCAGGGCAGCAAGAACCCGGGCCTGCCCGGCGGCATCTTCGTCGGCGACGTGAAGGGGAAGGCGGTCATCGTCCCCGCCGGCCCGGGCACCCTGGTCCGCAAGGCGAAGCGGGCGGCGCGGGGTTGACGGGCCGACTCGCCCATCAACGGGAATGTGGTGGGGGCGGTCGATGCTGTTGCGTCGCGGCTGTCCCGCCTTGCTTTGGGCTACGTTTCGTGAGCGGACATTTTGGTATCCGCGAGGCATGATGGGACTCGGAGAAGGGGAATCGATTGCCGACTTGTTCCACACGATGCAGGTTGCTATCCTGGTAGGGGTATTCAGAAGAGGCGATTTCGGTTGTTGCGAGGTAGTTATGCGAAGTGTTGATCGCGGTTTTTTTTCAGTGATCCGAGGCGATACCATGCCAAGAGGATGTCGGCAGGATTTACACTGATCGAGGTTTTGGTCACGATTTCTGTCGTGGCCTTGCTCGTCGCCTTGCTTCTGCCCGCGATTCACATGGCTCGCGAGAGCGCCCGGCGAGTGAATTGCGCGAATAACCTTCGGCAGTTCGGCCTTGCCTACCAAAGTTATATCGCACAGGGCGGAGTATTTCCCCTCGGCACGAATGGGCGGGGGTATTCTCCGCATGCCATGATCCTCCCAGAGCTTGGGGAATCTCCTCTCTTCAACTCGATCAATTTTCTTTCCTATCCGCTCGGTACCGGGATGCGGTTTCCCTACCCGGCGAATTTGACGGCGTCGCAAGCAAGTTCCGCGGCGTTCCTCTGCCCCTCGGATTATGCAAACGGTTATAAGAGCGCTTTTACTTCCTATGCTTGCAATCAAGGTTGTGGGTTCAGCCAGTATGGTTGCGACGACAACGGGGCGTTTGTCCTGCCGTCGAGCGCAGCGATCGGCCCGGCCGATTTCCGCGATGGATCGAGCAACACGATTGCCATGTCCGAGTGGCTTGGGGGGAGCTCAGCAGGGAGGCGGGAGCCTAACCGCGTTGTCTTCGTGGCGGAACCGGAACAGGGGAAGATCGACCAGTTTGAGGGATTCGTGCGGGCGTGCCAGGATGTCGATGTTTCGGGCGCTAAACTCAGCCCCTCGGCCAAGGGACGGGATTGGATTCATGGAGATTTCTGTTCCACGCTCTATAACCATCACCTGGGAATCAACGATCATAGCTGCCTGAACGGTACGCTCTTCCAGCACGGAGCTTATACGTCGGGCAGTTCACATGGCCAGGGCGCGACATCCTTGTTCGCCGATGGCCATGTTCGATTCCTCAAGCAGGGGATCGCCCTCCCGGTTTGGAGGGCCTTGGCCACGCGAAGCGGCGGGGAGTCGATCCTTAGTGACGACCTCTGAGCGAGCGGCCGGATCTCTCGCGATCCTCGGCCATCAGATCCGAACATGCGGAAGGTAAGTGGCCTTCTGCATGATCCCTGACTCATTCCAGGGCAGGCAGCGACTTTTCACGGTTTTGCTGTATCAGCAAAGGAGCAACAGGCATGCGTCGTTTCACTCGTTTCATCGTGGTCATGTCGCTCGCTCTATTCCTTGGCAGCGTGGGTACCACGTTTCATGCACTCGCTGGGTATGCGCCGATGGTCTCGATTTCGAGCCCAGTGAAAACGAATCCGCCCCTTTCTTTCGCGGTATCCTCCAATATCGCATGCCAGGGCCTCTACGGCACTGCTACCGCCAGCGCCTCTCCCTTCAGCGTGATCCTCACAGCCTACGACTCGAACTCTCGTTCTTGGGGGCAAGCCCAAGCCACAAACCTACCCGCGGGTAATGGCCTGTCCTGGTCCGTCAATCTGACCGCCCCCTCCGCGATTGGCCAGTATTCCCTGGAAGCGGCCCTCTGGGATAGCGCGAGCCCGAACCCCGGGATTCTGGCCTCTTCAAATCCGAATATCCCGATTGCTACGTTTTGAGTCGCACGAGGCTTCGCCGCAACGATCATACGGCGGGTTCTGGTTTTCGCCCAGGGAAGGGCACCGGCCCCTGTCTATCGGTTAGCTGGCGACGACGGGATCAGGGCGTACGCATTCCCCAGCGGGATGACCTGGGTGTATTGCAGCCCCGTGCCGAACTCGAATCCTGCCCCGTAGCCGACCGATGCGGCAAACCGGCGGACGCCGTTGCCGTTGTTCACGGCGTTGGTGAGGTTCCCCTGGGTGATCGAGCCCAGCGTCAGGCCTTCGTCGGTATACAGGCCGTCCAGGTCGGCGAGGCTCTTGGCGTTCGACGTCTCGACGCGGACGTCCCCCGCCACCTTGTCCACCGACGTGAACGTCCTCGGGGCGCTCAGGAGCGGGCCTCGGGCGGTCAGGATCAGGCCGTAATCGCCGTTCTTCGCGAAGACGACGCCGACGTCGATCCGGCCCGGGAAGTTGCCCACGGTCGGCAGCGGCAGGCCTTCGATGTTCGGGGCCGCCGTGTGGATGAACCGCAGGGCCCCGGACGAGATCGCGACCGTACCCGATAGCACGCCGCGGGGCAGGGTGGGCGAGGTCGGCGGCACCGACGGCACGAAGACGCCCTGGTCGTTCAGTTCCTTGACCGTATCGGTGAACGCCTGGAAGGCGGCCGTCACCTGGTCCTGCTGCGAGGACCCCAGCGTGAACAGGCCGCGTTCCAACGCCAGGCGGAACAGCTTGCGGATGTTGCGGTACTGCGTATTCGGGAAGTAGTTGTTGTTCGCGAACGCGTTCATCAGGCGGAGGCCCGGGACCGTCGAGGGGGCGTTGGGGGCCTCCCGTACGTTCCCCGTCTGGATGGCCGCATTGATCAGGCCGCCGGTGGATGAGAACGTCTGCGACAGGGGCGTCTGGGCGGCCGTCACCTGCGTGGCGGGCGGCGCATTGTCGGGGACCTGCGCGGTGGGGATCGCCACCTGGTACAGGCCGTTGTCGAGCTGCCGGATGTTCCGGGTGGGGACGGTGGCGAAGAAGCCGGCGAAGCCCCCCTGCGGCGGGACCTGCACCAGGCTGGTCTCGGTGCCGAGCGTCACGTTGGCCGGATCGAGGCGGTACGAGACGGTGTCGGTCGCGGTGGCACTGGCCCCCGACGTGTAGTTCAGGATGTCGGAGACGGCGGGCGAACCGAGCAAACTGTAGGTATCGCGGTTCGACAGGACCGATCGGACGAACGGATTCTCGTAAATCTCGGCGGCCAAAGCACTATGGGCGGTGACGCCCCGGACGGCCGATTGCCTTCGGAAGGCATTGATATCCAGGTCGATCAGGTTCGTCAGGTAGTCGTTGAGGGCGGTCCGGGGCGCCACGAATCGGGTGTGCGTGGCCAGGCGGGAGGGCACGGCCGAGGCCGCGTTGACGTAAGGGCCGAGGCCATCGTCGGCCGGGGCAGCGGCGGCGCCCCCGGAAAGCAAGATGCGGCCGTCGAGGCATTCGACCCCCGGCATGATCGAGCGCGACCGCCTGGGGCCGCCGTCCGGCGTCCGACCCGACATGACCGTCCTCCTGACGAGACCCACGCCGGCCGGAGGCATCCTGCCAGGGCCCGGCCGGACCCGAGGCGGACGGCCCTCGGGGCCGCTCGCCTCGTCCTCGCCTGGATTATCGGCCTCATCGGGCGATCGACTCGAATCGTTCCCATGCGAACGCGACGACCGGGCCGGGCCGGCCCGGCTCAGCCGACGGCCGGCTTGCTGGCCGCGGGGGCCGCGGGCATCAGGACCCGCTCGACCCAGGTCGTATCCACCCGGCCTTCCAGGAAATCCGGGTTGCGGAAGATCCGCTTGTGCAGCGGGATCGTGGTGGCGAGCCCCTGGATTTCCAGCTCGTCGAGCGCCCGACGCATGATGGCCATCGCATGGGCCCGGTCCCGGCCGTGCGTCAGCAGCTTGCCGACCATCGAGTCGTAGTTCGGCGGCACCGAGTAGCCGGGGCGGGTGTGGCTGTCCCAGCGGACCCCGAAGCCGCCGGGGATCTTCATGTCCTGGATCTTGCCCGGCGAGGGCCGGAAGTTGTGGTCGGGGTCCTCGCAATTGATCCGGCACTCGAACGCGTGGCCGTTCTGCACGACGTCGGACTGCTTGAACGGCAGGGGCTCGCCGGCCGCGATCAGGATCTGCTGCTTGACCAGGTCGATCCCCGTGACCAGCTCCGTCACCGGGTGCTCCACCTGGATCCGCGCGTTGACCTCGATGAAGTAGAAATTCTGCTTGGAATCGACGAGGAACTCGCACGTCCCCGCGTTCACGTAGCCGCATTGCTTCGCCAGGCGGACGGCCGCCTCGCAGAGTTGCTTGCGGACCTTGTCGGGCAGGTTGGGCGAGGGCGATTCCTCCACCAGCTTCTGGTGCCGCCGCTGCAGCGAGCAATCGCGCTCCCAGAGGTGGACGCAATTGCCCTGGCCGTCGGCCAGCAACTGGACCTCGACGTGCCGGGGGCGGTCGAGGTATTTCTCCAGGTAGACGCTGGGATCCTTGAAGGCCGCCTCGGCCTCGACCCGCGCCTGGCCCATGGCCGAGAGCAGCTCCGATTCCTCGCGGCAGACGCGCATCCCCTTGCCGCCGCCGCCGGCCGCCGCCTTGATCAGCACCGGGTAGCCGATCTCCCGGGCGACCCTCGCGGCCTCGGCGTCGCTGGTGATGGCCCCTTCCGAGCCGGGCACGCACGGCACCTTGGCCGCCAGGGCGACCGCCTTGGCCTCGGTCTTCAGGCCCATCCGGCGGATCGCCTCGTGGGGCGGGCCGATGAACTCGAAATTGCACGACCGGCAGACCTCGGCGAAGTGCGGGTTCTCGCTCAGGAACCCGTAGCCGGGGTGGATCGCCTGCACGTCGGCCACCTCGGCCGCCGCGATGATCCGCGGGATGTTGAGGTACGAATCGACGCTGGCCGCCTTGCCGATGCAGATCGCCCGGTCGGCCAGGTCGAGCCACGGGCCGTCGCGGTCGGCCTGCGAGTAGATCGCCACGGTCTGCACGCCCAACTCGCGGCAGGCCCGGATAATCCGCAGGGCGATCTCCCCGCGGTTGGCGACGAGGATGCGCTGGAACATCGGCAGGAGGCCCCGTCGGTTCGATTCGGGTCAGGTCCGGTCAGGCGGGTTCGATGCGGAAGAGCGGCTGACCGAACTCGACCGGCTGGCCGCTCTTGGCCAGCACCTCGACGATCGTGCCGCCGATGCCCGCCGGGATATCGGTGAACACCTTCATCGCCTCGATGATGCAGACCGTCGTGTCCTGGCGGACCGCCGAGCCGACCTGCACGAACGGCGGGGCGTCGGGCGCCGGCGACGGGTAGAACGTCCCCACCATCGGGCTCTCGATGAACACCTTGGGCGACGACGAAGCCGGGGGGGCCGCCGGCGGGGCCGCGGCGGCGGGCTGGGGTGCCGAGGCCGGTGCCGGGGCGGCCGCGATCGTCGCGGGGACCGCCACGACCTCGGCGCCCCGGCGGCGGAGCTTGATCCGGGTCGCGGTGTCGTCCAGGTCGATGGCGGTCAGGTCGAACCGCTGCATCAGGCGGACCAGTTGGCGGATCCGTCGGACCTGCAGGTCGTCGGCCCCGGGCGGTTCGTTCGGTTTGTCCGACATCTGAGGATCGATCTCCCGAGCCGCGCCGGCGATGGGGGCCGGGCGGCGACCGTCGTGAGCCGGAAGGTAAGCGTCGTTTAAGGGACGAGGAAGGCGCCCGGGTCCCGGGGCAGGCGGGTGAGCACTTCGTGGCCGTCGCCGGTCACCAGCACGTCGTCCTCGACCCGGAGACCGCCCCAGCCGGGCAGGTAGATGCCCGGCTCGACCGTGAAGACCATGCCGGGCCGGAGGATCGCCGCCGAACCCTTGCGGATCCGCGGCGCCTCGTGGACCTGCCGGCCGATCCCGTGGCCCAGCCCGTGGTCAAAAAAACGGCCGAAGCCGGCCTCCTCGATCACGGAGCGGGCTTCGGCATCCACATCGGCCGCCGCGGCGCCGGGACGGATCGCCGCCAGGGCCCGTTCCTGGGCCGCCAGCACGATCCGGTAGACCTCCTCGAATCTCGGAGTGACCTTACCCATCGCGACGACCCGAGTCAAGTCGCTTTGATACGGCCGGCCCCGGGCCCCCCAGTCGATCAGGACGAACCCCGAATCGCCCAGGCGGTCCGCGTCGGTCGGCTGGTGGTGCGGCAGGGCCGCGTTCGCGCCGGCCGCCACGATCGGCGGGAAGCTCGCGCCCGAGGCGCCCTGCTTCCGCATCGCAGCGTCCAGGGCGTCCGCCACCCGCTTCTCGGTCCAGGATCGGTCCCAGGTCGAGACCACCTCGGCGAACGCCGCCTCGGCGAAATCGATCGCCTCCCGGATCGCGGCGATCTCCCCGTCGTCCTTGACCTCCCGGAGCCGCTCGACCTTCCCCTTCCGGGGCACCCACGAAGTCGCGGGGGCCTTCTCGGCCAGGTCGTCGCGCTCGGCCACCGACACGGCCGTCGCCTCGAACCCGACGGAACGGGCCCCCAGCAACTTCACCACCCCCGCGATCGCGTCGGCCATCGACTCGGCGACGTTTCGGATCCGCGCCTCCAGGCCCGGGCATTCGCGGGCGATCTGCTCGGCGTACCGCCCGTCGGACAGCAGGATCGCCCGGTCGCGCGTCAGCAGCAGGGAGGCGTCCGTGCCGGAGAACCCGGTCAGGTAGCCGACGTTGGCCCGCGACGACACCAAAAACGCATCCATCCCCTCGCCCCAGGCGTCGCGGATCGCGTCGCGTCGGGCGGCATGGCGGTCGGACATCGCTCCCCCCGGCCGTTCCCAAGGCCCCGTCCCACCGGCCTGTGCTACCAGACCGGGGCGCCCCGGGGCAACCCCCGGCCCTCCCCCCATCCCCCTCGCCGCCCGAAGCGGGGGGCCGACCGATCGTAACAGGGCGCGATCCCGCCCGTAGGGATTAAGGCCGGCGGCCGCCGGCCGGGCGGGCCGCCGGGCCGGGCTGCGGCTTGTTGTCATCCGGGGTGCTAGTGTGGGATTATGGCATCGATGATCGAGCCCGAATCGACGCGCTTCTGGCAAGCGGTGATGCAGAGCGGCCTGGCCGACGCGGCGGCCCTGCGCGCCTGCTGGGAGGCGATCCCGGAGGAGAAGCGGACCGGCGAGGCGATCGACCGCCGGTTGGCGCGGCAGGCGGTCGAGTCCGGCCGACTGACCCTCTGGCAGGCCCAGCAGCTCCTGGCCGGCCGGACCAACGGGTTTCGCATCGATAAATATGTGCTGCTCGACCGGATCGGCCAGGGGGGGATGGGCCGCGTCTACCTGGCCCGCGATACCCGGCTCAATCGCCTGGTCGCCCTCAAGATCCTGGCCCCGGAGCGGATGAACAACCCCCGCTCGATCACCCGGTTCCAGCGCGAGGCCAAGCTCGGCGCCCAGCTCCAGCACGAGAACCTCGTGCGGATCTACGACGAGGGCGAGGCGCAGGGCATCCGCTACCTCGTGATGGAGTACATCGAGGGGAAGACGGTCGGCCAGATGATCGGCGAGCAGGGGAGGTTGCCCCCCGCCGTGGCCGCCGACATCGCCCGGCAGGTGTCCCTGGGCCTGGAACACGCCTGCCACAAGGGGCTGATCCACCGCGACGTCAACCCCTGGAACATCCTGATCACCGCCGAGGGCGTCGCCAAGCTCACCGACATGGGCCTGGCGATCGACCCCAGCGACCAGGCCGACAACGTCACCCGCGACGGCGCCACCGTCGGCACGTTCGACTACATCGCCCCCGAGCAGGCCCGCCATTCCCGGTCGGTCGATACCCGCGCCGACATCTACGCCCTGGGCTGCACGCTCTACCACATGCTCTCGGGCAACGTGCCGTTCCCGACCCCCAGCCTGCCCGAGAAGCTGTACGCCCACCAGCTCTCCGAGCCCACCCCGCTGGCCGGCCGCGTGCCCAACCTGCCCGTCGGCATGGACGAGGTCGTCCGGCGGATGATGATGAAGAATCCCGCCGACCGCTACGCCCGGCCGCTGGACCTGGCCCGCGCCCTGGACGCGTTCGTGACCGGCGAGGCCGCCCCCGAGCCGGCCTCGCGCGCCGGCTGGGCATCGCCCCCGCCGTCGGGCCCGCCGCTCGACTCGGTCGCCCCCCTGCCCAGGGCGAACGTCGTCGCGGTGGCCGAGTGGGACAACGGGCCGGAGGAGGCCGTCGCCGAGACCCAGGTCGCCACCGCCGGGCCGTCCCACACCCAGGGCTCCGCCGGGAGCGGGAGCGGCGGCGCAAGCGGCGGGACCGGGAGCGTCTTCCCCGAGTTGGACCTGGGGCCCGAGCCGTCGCTGCTCGATTCGCACACGAGGTCCGCCACGGCCCGCTCCCGATCCCAGACGGTCGTCCTGCCCCGGACCAGCCCCGTTCGCCTCGGCCTGCTCGTCCTGATCGTGGCCCTCGCGGCCCTGCTCGCCCTCCTGGCCCGCGGCTTCCTCGCCTCGGGCGGCCTCGGCCCCGGAGCCGCCAACGGGCACGGCAAGGACGCCCCCATCGAGGTCCTCGGCGCCGGCGAGGTCGCCGCCGAGGGGGTGGCCAACCTGAACGAGGCGATCAAGCGGGTCGGCGGCCGCCCCGGCTCGATCCTGATCGGCAAGGCCGACGGACCGCTCAAGAACCGGGGCGGCGTGAACTTCGCCCAGGGCCGCTACACGCTCCAGGCCAGGCCGCTAGGCGACCCCCGCGGCATCCATTTCGACCTCTCGGGGGCGGGGACCGGCCCGGCGATCCGCGTGAGGGCCAACTGCACCCTCACGATCGAGGGCCTGACGCTCTGGGTCGATTACGGGTCGTCCGCCCGCCGCGGCGAGGTCATCCCCGCCGCCGTGGAGATCGGCGGCAGCGTCCTCATGAGGAACTGCCACCTGATCGCCCGCGGCAAACCGGCCGGGCTCCGCGCCATCGAGTTCCGCGGCTCCAAGCTCGAGCTCGACGGTTGCATCATCGAGGGGTTCGACGAGGCGATCCTCGACTACCAGGCGACCCGGGGCGCCGAGGTCACGCTCCGCCACTGCCTCCTGGTCCCGCCCCGGAGCGACGGGCGCAAGCCCGGCTGGGCCCTGCACGCCACCTACCTGGCCGGCGGCCAGTCCGCCCTGCCGCCCCCGAAGCTGGTGCTCGAACACGACACGATCCTGGCCCAGGGGATCCTGGCGGTCGACGGCTTCAACGCCCAGCAGCCGATCCAGGTCGAGGCCCACGCCAACCTGCTCCGCGCCCAGAACTTGCTGATGTGCTCGCCGGTCGAGTTCGCCGGCGGCCTGAATTGGGCCGCGCGGGAGAACCGCTACGACATCCAATCGGCCTGGGGGGTACAGCCGCCCGGCGGCCTGGACACGCTCGAAGGGGCCGCCGGGTTCGCCGCCTGGCAGGACCGGTTCCAGGACAGGGAAGCGCAGCCCCACGCCAGCCGGGTGCAACTCCCCACCGACTCGCAGCCGATCAGCCGCGAAGTCGCCCCCGCCGATTTCGTGCCCGACGAATACGCCTACAACGCCAAGGCCGGCATCGACGCCCGCCGAGTCGGACCGGCCAATGCCCGCGCCAACGCCAGGCGGCCCGAGGCCCCCGAAATCAAGGCGGATCCCGCGCCAGCCGAAGCCCCGACGCCCGACCAGCCGGCCCCCGAAAATCCGGCACCCGCCGACAAGGCCGCAAACCCGCCCGCGCCGGAAGCCCCGGCAACGCCGGCAACGGCCGCCCCTCCGGCGGAACCGGGGCCGTCCCCGGGTTGATTGCGGGGCGGCGATCATGCGGGATGGGGTCACGAACCGCCAAAGTCGAGGCGATCGCCGAACGCCGATCGGTCACTCGCCCGGAGCAGGCCAGATGCCGAGAGGGATGCCCAGGCCAGGAGCACGTTCGCGATCAAGCCAGCCTACCCGGTTGAACGGATCGCCATGGCAGGCCGGATGATCAACCGGCCCTGTTCATGACCGGATCCCGCAGCGATTCGCCCCCGAGGATCCATCAACAAGTTCCGCTGCGGCGGGGCCGGTCGGCTACGAATCCGGGAAAGCCGATATGCCCCGGCCGCCTGACGGTGCGCCCGGCTCGGCGTTCCTTGGCTCCCGGATCGCCCGCACCAACCTGCCGTCCCGCACCAGCGTGATGCCGCAGACATCGTGCAACACCACCTCGCCGGGGTCCAGCCGGGTGCTGGCCCTCACCATCGCGGCGTCGAAGTAGAGGTACTCGGCGTCCCCGATTGGAGCCTCCTCGGCCAGCAACCAGGGGAGGAACGTTGGGTCGTCGATCCGGATGATGACATCCTCCGGCGGGCCACGGTCCCCGTCCGGCTCGTAGCGGTGCCGCTGGATGGCCCGACCCAGGTCATCGACCGCCCCGTGGTCGTCGAAGATGCGGCAGTCGCCCGCCTTGGCGGCGAGCAGCCCCATCACGGCCAGCGAGAACTTGCCCCGCTGGAACGGCAGCGGCGACCTTAGCACCTCGCGCACGGGGAGCGACATCGTCATCGGTGCGGCCTCCTCCGCCGAGAGAATCCATGGAAGCCGCCTGGCTCCCCCAAGGTGGCCTTGAGGTATCCCCATCTCCCACGAATGGAGCCCCGGCGATGGCCACCATTCTCGGCCTCGACCTCGGCAGGTTCAAGGGCGTCGCCTGCTCCATGACGGGCGGCGGAGGGTGCCGCGGTTGCCCGCGATCCGGGACCCGTAAGGGGGAGTTCTCGGGCGATTTCCGCCCCGTGCCGAGGGTATTCGGCGAGGACCATGCTTGCCGATGAGGCCTCGGGGCGAGCCCCTCCTAAGGGCTTCGTCGGCTTCAGGGGCGGAAAACCCGCGCAAACCGCCGTCAATCGGGATGGAATGTCACCGCGGGCGGGGGGCCTCGTATCAGCCCGCGGCGGGACCCGCGTCCCTCGCGGCCTTCCTCCGCCCTACTTCCTCTCCCTCACTTCTCGGGGATCCCCCATGAGCCGGTTCCTCCGCATCGGCGCGTCCGGCCCCGACGTGGCCGAACTTCAACAGGCCTTGAACGCCAGGCGCAGCCTGCTGGCGCCGCTCGACCCGGACGGGATGTTCGGGCCGCTCACCGACCGCAGGAGAAGGAAATGGGAACTGGCTCCCGGCCCTCGCCCGCCTTGTTCTTGAGGGGCTCGTGCCGCGGGCGGGTGCCTGCCCCCATTTCCCGGCATGCCATGCCAGAAGGCCCATGAGGACGTAAGAATACCACCTGCAGCCATAAAATTGCCGAAAGGGTCTTGAAAACCCCTTGATCTAGACTTAACTTCGCGCAAGTGTAGATCTGAAAAGACAGCGATCTTCATGGGATCTTCACGATGTTTCGACGAACGGCCGGGCTGGTGCGAGCGGCTTGCGCAGCGGCTTCATTCGGGCTTGTGTGTTTCGTGGCCGGATTGACCATGCCAGAGGCGGATGCGCAATCCCCTGTTGCCAAGAGGCCGGCCAGGAACACCGTCCGGGGATCGGATAATATCAACAATCCGAATCGGCCAATCCCCAGATCATATTCGGCCTGTTGTACCGGGTCGGGCGATGACACTATTGAAATTTGGTGGGAATCGCGCGCGAGAACCAAAGGTAAATACACTCTGACCTGTGTAAGGCCTGGATTTACTGGGTGCCGGTTCAAGCTTGAACAATCGCTTGAGTACCACGGAAACGACCCAAACTATCCGGACGAGAAGATGTGGTGGAAGACACTCTCACCAGGGAATGCAATACTACCGACGTCGAACCGTCCAACCCCCCATCATTCCCGGCACTCAGTGGAGACATACCCACGTGGATTCACGGCACCCTGATTGCCAATGCGTGGCTGTACAGCATCCCTTGCGATGGAGGTGAGCCTGTCCTCCTGAAGCATGCCACGGATGTTTTTACATGGTAAATCAAGAGAACATTGCAGCCTTCACTCCCAGGAGAATCGGAATGTCGCCATCAGTCCGCCGCATCGTTGCGGGTCTTTTCGTCGCAAGTCTTGGCCTCAGTTGCTATATCGGTGGGTCCCTTTTGGCCGGCTATCGAAAGCAAGACAAGCCGGTCATGAAGCGAACTGCGAGCTTTACAATCAATGGAGGTGGCGTCGATCGGACGGGGATACCCCTATTTGCGGGAGTAGGGGAGGCGCCGATAAACCTCCTGGTCAGCGATATCGGGCGGGCCACGTCCGACCGGAGACTCCAGGTGTTCGTGGCGGTCTACGAGCGGCCGGAGTTGGACAAGTATCGACTCGGGAAACTGCTCAAGACTGTTACAAACCCGACCGTCATGGCTACCCCTCGTGATCGATCTAATGAACTCCCATTCGACGTCGCCATCAAGCTGCCCCCGGGCGATTACCTCGCCTACGTCGCCCTGTGCGACATCGACATTCCGATGACCGAAAAGCAACGGAAACTCAAGTCATTCCCTGCTGTGGAGGAATTTCCGGGTCGTCCCATGGCGGCCATGACTGTGGCACTGCACGTCGATTAGGGCGGTTCCCTCGGCCACGCTTCACCGGCGTGACCCCGCCGGGTGGCACTGGTGGCTTGCCCACCCGTGCTCCGGGAGGGCCGACGACTCCGAGGCCAGGCCGGCTCGAAGGGCACTCGGGTGGGCAAGCCACCAGTGCCACCCCAACATCCCGAACGTACCTCTTGGGACCTGGTGATCTCTCAAGGCCACGCACGCCAGGGCACCGGGTCGCGGCGGGCGAGCCTCCCCGTTGCCTACCTCAGGCACACATCCCATTGCATGATGGCAACCATCCGCCCGGGAGCCGCAACCGGTGAGGGTCCCAGAGTTCTTCCGATTGCGTACACTCAATCCTGTCTGTGCAAACGGTACCTCCCGAATTGGCCGCAATTGTCACCCGAAAAAGTGGGGGATTGTGCGAGGATCGGCCGGCACGGTTTTCTAGACCCTCTATATTGGCCATATTGAGCCGATTGCCTGGCCACTAAACTCCCTTGCATGCAAACATCGGAGATTCCCCCATGTCCCCCGAAGCGATCACCCTGAGGAACGCCGCCAACGCCCAGTTCTCGACCGGACCGAGGACGCCCGAGGGCAAGGCCGTTTCCAGCGCCAATGCCACCGATCATGGGTTTTGCTCGGTCGAACCCAAAACGCCCGAGGACCGCGCCGAGGCCGCGGCCCTCTATTCCATGCTGGCCGCCGAATTGAAGCCGACCACGCCGATGGAAGTCGAGGCGGTCCGCGAGGCCGCCAACTCCGACCAGCGACGGAGGCGGATCGGCCGGGCGCTGGAGGAGGTCGGGCTGGCCTCGATCGTCCGTCGGGCGGACGAGCGGCAGCAGCGATTGGCGGCCGAGCAGGAGCAGGCCCGGGCCGAGGTCGCCTTCTGGAAGGCGACGCTGGGGCATCCGCCGGAGGTCGGCGTGGGCCTGAAACCGGGCGTCCTGGAGGCGGTCCTGGGCCGGTTCGGCGTCGGCGTGAAGGGCCGCACCGAGGATAGCCGGGCGAATCTGGTCCAGGTGCTCCAGATCTGGGCGAAGGGGGATGCCCTCTATCCGCAGGCGGTGGCCGCCCGGGAAGCCCTGGCGCCCGGCGAAACCCTCGACGAGGAGCTCGCCCGGTCGATCGACCGAGCCCGGGAGGATTGCGTGGGCCTGACGGAACTTTTCGGGGAGTGCCTGGCCTCGGCCGAGAAGCGGCTCGTCGAGGCGACGCATCGGGCCGCGCAGAACCAGGCCCGGCCGCGTCGGGAAGACGACTGGTTCGACGACTCGAAGCGGACCCAACTGCTGTTCCGCTACAAGGCCGAGGCCGACCGGGCCTATTATCGGGCGCTGCGATCGCTCGACGCGATCCGACGCCGCCAGGACGCCGAACGCCGCCAGAAAGAGCGCGAGGAGCGGCAGGCCCGCAAGGCGGCGCAGGAGGCCGAAAAGGCATCGCGCCAGGCGGCCCGCCAGGCCGAGATCGACGCGAAGGCGAGGCCGTCGCGGAACGAGTTGGTGGGGAGGGTGGTCGAGTCGTTCCTGGCGAATTCGCCGCTACGGAACGAACCCAGGTCGGCGTCTGCCTCGACCGAACCCGAAGGGCGGGAACTGGTTGGGGCGGGTGTTTCGGCGCCCGTGGCGGCCCCGGAACCTCCCCGGACGGTCCGTCGGCGGGGCCGGGAGGTGGTCATCGACCCCCGACGGCCGCCGAATCGCCGCTGATCGGCCCGAATCGGCCCGATCGACCGCCGGAAACAGCCACCTGAACGGGTGCCGATGGGGATAGCTCGCCCTGATGTTGGGTGGCACGGGTTTCCCATCGGCGCAGCCGATGAAACCCGTGAGAGAGGGCCATTCTCGAAGCCTTCCCGCGGGGGTAAGGCCCGCATCGGCCGGCCGGCGCCCCCGTCATGGGTTCCGCTGCGCGGGGAACCCATGCCACCCGATGAACAACATCACACCGGGGACATTCGGTGCATGCCTGATCGCCGATAGATTCGCCGATGCGAGCGTTCGCCTAGCCCTCGCCGCCCAGCAGGTGGTGGCTGCCCTCGAAGATCCGGCGGGGCCGCGCGGGGGAGGCTTCGACCGCCTTGAGCTTGAGGTCCTGCAGGTTCGCCCGGCAGTAGGGGCAGCCGATTACATCGAGGTGGAACTCGAGGTATTCCATCAGGCCGGGGTCGAGGGCTTCCAGCAGGAAGCTGCCGAGCTGCTGGCGGGTCATGCAGGTCAGCCGCTGTCGCCTCCAGATGGCGCCCAGCGTGTGGATGTGGCCGTCGGCCCGGTTGGCGCGGACATCTTCCAGGCGGGCCCGCAATTCGGCCGAGCCCCTCAGGGCCTTCTCGACGCGGGCGAGTTCGCCCGCGGGCAGGGCCTCGGCCAGGTAGTCGCGGAGCGTGTCGTCGTCGATGAACGCCGCCAAGGGCCCACCTCCGTCCTCAACTCGATCGGTCGGTCGATCAATACTCCAGGCTGAGGCCGGCCTTGCGGGCCATCTCCTTGAGCCGGGCGATCGTCTGGAACTTGTAGCTGGCCACGGCCTGCTCGGTCATCCCCAGGTACTTGGCCACGTCCTTGTTGGCGGTGCCCTTGACCAGGAGCAGTTCGAGGCAGCGGATCCGGTCGTAATCGCCCTTGTCGAACCACTCGCCGACGAGCTGGCTGAGGGCCTCGGTCAGGAGGCGTTCCTCGGCCTCCCGGCGTTCGCCGCTGCGGGCGATGCTGGAGGCGGCGCGGTCGCCGCCGGGGACTTCCTCCAGGGGCCGGCCGTGGTCGTCGGAGCCGAACTGGTCGATCGGCCGTCGGCCCTGCTTGCGGAGCTGGTCGGTCAGCTTGTGGGCGGCGATCGAGAAGAGGTAGGCTTCCAGGTCGCGCTTCTCGTCGTAGTGGGGCAGGCTGGTGAGGAAGCCGACGAACGTCTCCTGGACGACGTCCTCGCTGGTGGCCCGGT
>JAXMBD010000068.1:0-29821 GCA_046350035.1 Isosphaeraceae bacterium
TCAGCGCGAGGCGATCGCGGCGGCCAGCGGCTTGACGATCCTCGGGATGATCTGCTGCTGGACGATCCGTTCGCCGACTTCGCGCTGGCGGCGGAACGATTCCAAGAAGGTCAATTCGGGGCCGTGCCCCCAGTACTGGCGGACGGTGACGTAGACGCTGATCTGGTCGTCGCCGAAGTCGCCGTTGCGCACCTGATAGGCGCTGGTGCGGGTCTCGACCGAGAGGCGGCACTGCAAGCGGCACGAATCGTCGAGGGTCAGCGTCAGGGACGGCTCGTAGTGGACGACACGGCTTTCCGGGAGTTCCAGCAGGCCGTCGAGGGCCGATCCCAGCCCGAGCGCCTCGGCGACCACCTCGTCGTGGTTCCCCTCGAAGCTGAAATCGAACCCGAACAGGACGTCGAGCGCCTCGCAATCCAGGGTGCTGAGCGAGAGCAGGTGCGGCGCCAGGTCGAGCAGCAACTCGTGCTGCTTGTAGGCCGAGGCGGGCCGATCGGGGTTCACCTGGCCCGAGCAGAGCCGGCGGGGCTCGATGGCGAGCCATCGGTACGACGGCTGCTCCTTGTCCCCTTCCAGGACCAGGTCGCCGCTCTCCCTCGTGTAGAAATTGCGCAGCTCCGGGAACGCCTTCTTCATCTGCTCGAAGAAGTGGAGCACCGTATCCCGGCCGCTGGGCAGCTCCATCTCGGTGTTCAGATTCACGTTGATGTAGAAGTCGTCCGCATCGGCCTGGTAGGGATTCATCCGTTGTGATCCTGCGCGGTGCGCTGTGCCGGCGACGTCCGATCCGCCCCCCGGCCGGGGGGATCCGCCGTCCGCCGTGAAGAACACTTCATTCTACTCGACTCGCCCGGATTTCGAAACGAGCAACGCATCCGAAGTCGCCCTCCCCAGTTTACCGCGTCCGCCGCTTCCCCTGGAAAAAATCCCAGATCAGTTCGGTCGCGTTGAGGCGGTTGGAGACGGGGCCCATCGCGACCGATTTGATCGACGAATCGGCCCCGGGCCACCCATGTCCCTGCCCCTCCAGGAAATACGCCGTGAACGGCACGCCCTCGCGGCCCGGCCCGTATTCGACCACCTTCAGCCCGTCCTCGTCCGACCGGGTCCTGCCCTCGCCCGAACACCCCTGCCCCTTCGCCCATCGCGTCAAACCCGGCTCAATCGGCGGGACCGTCGATTTGCCCCAGGGGAGCGTCCGCACGCCGCCCGCCAGGGGGACGATGGTGTCCTGGTTGCCGATCAGGAAAAGCGAGGGGATCGATTGCGCGGGCGGTTCGGCCCCTTCCCGGATCGGCATCGGCGAGGCGACCGCCGCGATCGCGGCGAACCGTTCGGGCATCGTCCAGCCCAACCGGAACGCCATGGAACCGCCGTTGGAATGCCCCGCGATGGAGATCCGCTCCGGGTCGATCGGCCATCGGCGGGCGATGTCGTCGAGCAGGTCCCGGAAGAAGGCGAGGTCGTCGACCGTCATCCGGTCGCCGCCGATGTCGAACGACCCGGTATTCCAGAGACGCGGATTGGTCCAGAAGTTCGCCCGCCCGCGGGCCGTCTTCGGGAGACCTTCGGGCGCGATCGCCAGGAAGCCGGCGGCCTTGGCTTTTTTGGCCCATCCGGCGCCGTCGAGGTACTCGCGGGCTTCGCCGCCGGCCCCGTGCAGCACGAGCACGACCGGCCATCGGGTCTCGGGTTGGGGTGCGCCCGGAAGCTGGGCGAAATAGCTCCAGGTGTGCCCGGCCGACTCGAGCTGGATCGCGTGCCGAAGGGGATCGGCGGGGGGAGCCTGGACGAACGGGCTCGCCAGGATCAGGCGGGCCGCTTCCAGCCACCAGGCGAATGGGGGCAAACTCATGGGCTTTCTCGGGTTCCGGGTCGGTCGGGAGAAATTGTCAGGCGGAGCGACTCTTACCGAGGCTCCTCCTCCACCCTTCCCGGCTCCCGGACCCCCCGGCCATTGACCCCCGTGAGGGAATCGCCGAGCTCGCCCCGGATTCCGTCCGCGAGCGACTCCAGGCGGGCCACGACCTCCGGGTGTTCGGCCGAGCGGTCGGTCCGCTCACCCGGGTCGTCCCGGAGATTATACAACACTCGGCCGACCCTGGCGGTCAAATAAGGCGAAGGCTTGCCGCCCGATCCGGGGGCCTGGCCTTCCATCGATCGGTACGGGTGCGGGAAGTGCAGCTTCCAGTCGCCCGATCGGACCGCCTCCAGGCCGCGATCCCAGTAGAAGAACAGGGCCTCATGGGGAGATCGGGCGTCGGCCTTGCCGAGCAGCATCGGGCCGATGTCCCGGCCGTCGATGGGGCGGTCGGGCAGCGGGGCGTCCACCCATTTGGCGAGGGTCGGCAGGATATCGATCGTCATGGCGGGTTCCCGGCAGACTGCACCCGCCGGGATCTTGCCGACCCATCGGGCCAGGAATGGCACGCGGACGCCCCCCTCGAACGTGGTCCCCTTCCCCTCCCGGAGCGGGCCGGACGAGCCGCCGTGATCGCCGTAGGAGAGCCAGGGGCCGTTGTCCGAGGCGAAGATCACCAGGGTCTTCTCGTCCAGGTTGTGCTGCTGGAGCGCCGCCAGGACCTGGCCGACCGAGTCGTCGATCTCGGCGATCACGTCGGCATAAAGCCCCCGGCCGGTCTTCCCTTCGAATTTCGGGGAGGCGAACAGCGGGACGTGAGGCATCGAGTGGGCCAGGTACAGGAAGAAGGGGCGGTCCGGGTGGCGGTTGATGAACGCGACCGCCTTTTCGGTGTACCGGGCGGTGAGCTGGTGCTGGTCGGGGTTGGTCTCCAGGATCTCCTCGTCCTCGATGAGGGGCAGGTCGGGGTAGTCCTTGGGGTTGGTCGGATGCCCGGGCCACATGTCGTTCGAGTACGGCAGGCCGAAGTATCGGTGGAAGCCATGACGGGTCGGCAGGAACCTCGGCTGACGGCCCAGGTGCCACTTGCCGACCGCGGCGCAGGCGTAACCCCGATCCTGCAGGACTTCCGCCAGGGTGGTCTCCCCGTCGGCGATGCCGATCTTGGTCTTCGGGCCGAGCGCCCCCAGGATGCCGAGCCGGTTGGGATAGCAGCCCGTGAGCAGGGCCGTCCGTGACGCCGAGCAGACCGCCTGGGCGACGTAGAAGTCGGTGAACTTGATCCCCTCGGCCGCCATCCGATCGAGGTTTGGCGTCCCCTTGCCCCCGAACGGGCCGATGTCGGCGTAGCCCAGGTCGTCGGCGTAGATGATCACCACGTTGGGCCGGTCGGCCGCGACGGCGGGGGCGGACAGCAGGGCGAGCAGGGCGGCGAGTCGGCAGGCGATCGTCATGTTCCTCTCCGGTGGAAGGCGGCATTGTCGCCGCTCCGAACGGGCCGGTCAAACGGGCGACTCCCGCGGCACCGACCGGCCCGCTAGAATCGCCCCCGGGTCCTACCGGAATGGGGAGGCTTCGCCGATGCTCCGTCGCGTCCTGGCCTGGATGCTGCTCGTCCCTTCCTCGGCCTCGGCCGCCTTCGCCCAGGAACGGCCCAACGTGGTCTTCATCCTGGCCGACGACCTGGGGATCAACGACCTCGGCTGCTACGGCCGGGCCGAGCATCGCACGCCGAACCTGGACCGACTCGCCGCGCAAGGGGCCCGGTTCACGTCGGCCTATGCGGCCTGCTCGGTCTGCTCGCCCACGCGGGCCGCCATCCTCACGGGCAAGTCGCCGGCACGCCTGCACCTCACCACCTTCCTTCCCGGCCGCGCCGACGCCCCCTCGCAGCGGGTCCTGCACCCGACGATCCGGCAACAACTGCCGCTGGAAGAAGTGACGCTTGCCGAGCACCTCAAGGCGGCCGGATACGCCACCGCCTGCGTGGGCAAGTGGCACCTGGGCGGCCAGGGCTTCGGGCCCGAGAAGCAGGGGTTCGACGAGGTCCACGCCGGCAAGGCAAACACGAACCCGGTCAATTTTGAGGGCGAGGGGGGCAAGGGGGAAATCGACCTGGCGAAAGCGGCCGAATCGTTCCTGGAAAGGAACCGGGATCGGCCCTTCTTCCTCTACCTTTGCCACAACAACCCGCACATCCCGCTCGCGGCGCGGCAGCGTCCGGTTGCGGCTAATAAAGGGGCCTTCAACCCCACGTATGCGGCGATGATCGAGATGCTCGATGAGTCGGTTGGACGGGTCCTGAAGAAACTGGACGACCTGGACCTGGCCGACAAGACGCTGGTCATCTTCACCTCGGACAACGGTGGCTTGCACGTCCCCGAATTGAACGACGACTCTCCGACACACAACAGCCCGTACCGGGCCGGCAAAGGGTTCTTGTATGAAGGGGGCCTCCGCGTGCCGTTGATCGTCCGGTGGCCCGGTATGATCGACGCGGGCCGGAAGATCGACGATCCGGTGATCAGCACCGACTGGACTCCCACGCTGCTCAATGCCTGCCAAATCGCGATCCGGCAGGGGTACGACGGCATCAGCCTGGTCAACCTATTCCGGGGCGGGACCTTGGCTCCTCGGCCGCTGTTCTGGCATGTCCCCCACTACACCAATCAGGGAGGTCGGCCCGCCGGTGCGATCCGCATTCAGCAATGGAAGGTGATCGAGCCCTACGACGGCGACCCGCCCGAGTTCTACGATCTGGAGAAGGACCCGGGCGAATCGCACGACCTTGCGATGGCCCGTCCCGAGCATCTGGGCTTGCTGATCGACAGGCTGAAGAGGTGGAGGCTAGATATCAGGGCCCAGGCGAACACGCCCAACCCCGACTTCGACGAAGCGAAGTTCCAGGCCATCTACAAGGTTGTGGACGTCTCGAAGCTCAGGCCATACAGGACGGCGGCCGAGACCTCCGGGCTGATCCGCGGATGGCGGGAACTGATCGATGCAGCGGTCCGCAAGCCGTAGGGCCTAGGATTCGTCGGCCAACTGGATCGGCCGCGTGGGGTCGACGAACAGCCAGCAGACGGCCCCCATCAGGTAAAGGCCGCCGGCGATGCAGAGAGGCACGACCGGGTCGGCGAACCTCGGCAGGATCAGCGGGCTGAGGAACGCCCCGACCTGTCCGGCCGTGTTCATGCAGCCGGCGACGAGCCCCGCGTTCGGCCCGCCGATGTCCTGGCAGGTGCCCCAGCAGGAGCCCAGCAGGAAGCTGTCGGCCGCGCCGGCCACGGCGATCAGCAGGGCTGCCGCGATCACGTTGGGCTCGTTGGCCCCCAGGATCAGGGCGATGCCGGCGACGAGCATGGAGACCACTCCGACCCCGCATCGGCCGATCCGCAGCCCCTTCTTGCGGGTGAGGACATCGGTGGTCAACCCGCCCAGCAGGTCGGCGGCCGAGCTGAGGATCAAGGGCAGGCCGGCGAGCACGCTGGCCCAGATCCCATAAGACGCGGACGTCACCCCCCGATCGGCCAGATACGTTGGCAACCAGGTGATGTTGAAGTAGAAGCCATACGCCTGGGCGAAGTACATCAGGCAGAGGGCGATCAGGCTGCGGTCGGACATGACCCGCGCGAACATCGGGAGATTGAGCGGCCGATGCGCCCCCGAGGACCGGCCCGCCTCGATGTATTTCCGCTCGTCCTCGCTGATGGCGGGATGGTCGGCCGGCTCGTCGCGGAACCAGGCGTACCAGGCGACCGCCCAGGCGAAGCCGATCAGGCCGAAAGCGAGGAAGACGCCCCGCCAGGGGAGGAACATCAGGGCGAACGTCACGAACAGGGGCGTCAGGCCGCCCGAGAGGTGGGCCCCGGCGAAGAAGATCCCCTGCGCCGTGCCCCGCTCGGCCAGCGGGAACCATCGCGAGATCGTCCGCGCCGAGTTCGGGAACGCCCCCGCCTCGCCGGCCCCGAACAGGAACCGGATGGTGAGCAAGGATGCGTAGTTGAACGCCGAGGCGGTCAGCATCGTGAAGGCCGACCACCAGACGACGATCCGCGTCAGCACCCGTCGCGTGCCGATCCGATCGCCCCAGGCGCCGGTGGGGATTTCGAACAGGGCGTAGGCCAGCGTGAAGGTGCTGAAGGCCCAGCCCATCTGCGTCTTGGAGAGGCCCAGTTCCGACCGGATCGCGGCGGTCACGTCGGCGTGGGCGATGCAGACGCGATCCAGATAAGTGATGGCCGCCAGCGCGACGGCGAACCCCAGCACGGCGAACCGGACGCGCGACCGTCCGGCCCGCTTTGGCCGGCCATCGAGGAAGTCATCGTTCAACGAGGTCATGCGGCACGTCCCCCGCGATATCAGTACCCGGGCGGAGGGCCGTTGTCACCACCCCGCCCCCCCCCTACCCTGAAGTGGCCGCCCGAACCTCCTCCCCACCACCGTCGCGCGAGGCCCGCAATGAACCACCCCGACGAACCGCAGCCGATCCGCCGCAGGACCCTGCTCGCCGGGGCGGGCGCCGGCTTCGGCCTGGCCACCGCCGACGTCAACGCCCTTGAGCACGCCGGCAAGGACGCGCCGATCCGGGCCGAAGACCCGCTCAAGGTCACGAAGCTGGAGACGATCCTCGTCAAGCCGCGCTGGCTGTTCCTCAAGATCCACACCAACGCCGGCATCGTCGGCCTGGGCGAGCCGATCGTCGAGGGCCGGGCCAAGACGGTGGCCGCCGCCATTGAGGAGATCGCACCCTACCTCGTCGGCAAGGATCCGAGGGCGGTGACGCATCACTGGCAGGCGATTTATCGGCATGCGTTCTACCGGGGCGGGCCGGTGCTGACGAGCGCCCTCAGCGGCATCGACATGGCCCTGTGGGACATCAAGGGGAAGGCCTTGGGCGTGCCCGTCTACGAGCTGCTCGGCGGCCCGACCCGGACGAAGGTCCGCGTCTACGCCCACGCCCGAACGGTGTCGGCCCTCAAGGACGGCATCGCCAGGGGGTTCACCGCCTTCAAGACCGGCCCCGCCACGCGACGGCCTGCGCGGTATGTCGAGTCGCCGGCCGAGGTCGGCTACATCACCGAGAAATTCGCCGAGCTACGCAAGGCGGCCGGCGACGCGATCGACATCGCCATCGACTTCCACGGCGCCATCAGCCCGGCGACCGCCAAGCTGCTCGTCCGGGCGCTCGAACCGTTTCAACCGATGTTCATCGAGGAACCTGTTGCGGCGCAAAATCATGACGTGATGGCCGAGATCGCCCGGATGACCCACCTGCCGATCGCCACGGGCGAGCGGGTGTTCACCAAGTGGGGCTTCCGCGAGGTCCTCGAAAAGCGGGCCGCCACGATCCTCCAGCCCGATCTCTGCCACGCCGGGGGGATCACCGAAACCCGGCTGATCGCCGGCATGGCCGAGGCCTACTACGCGGCGATCGCCCCGCACAACCCGCTGGGCCCGATCTCGCTGGCGGCCGGCGTGCAACTCGCCGCGTCGATCCCCAACTTCCTCTGCCAGGAACAGGTCAGCCTGGGCGAGGGGTACATCAAGCAACCTTTCACCGTGAAGGACGGTTATCTCGACCTTCCCCGCGGACCGGGCCTGGGGATCGAACTCGACGAAAACGCCCTGGAATCGAAGATCGGCCACGACTGGAAGAACCGCGAAGCTTACGACGCCGACGACGGCTCCGTGATGGATTGGTGAGGGCTTAAAACCGGCCCTGGTTCGGGAGCCTTATTTCCGCAAGTCCTGGATTCCAGGGAAGAAGCGTCGAGTTGTGGGGTTCGTTTCGTAATGAACGGTGTGGGGGGCGTCATCCGACGCACCCAGGCCGATGCCGTCTCCGGGAACCTCGGACGAGGCCCTCGGGATCGGTCCGACGCCTTCCCTCCCAGCGCGGTGCGTCGGATGACGCACCCTGCCGCATGGACTCCAAAAATCAGGTCGTAAACGGCCCTTGGTTCGGGATCGTTGTTTCCGCAACCAAGACCCATTCAGAAGGTTGCGCCGAGTTCTCGAGTTCGTTTCGTAATCCGCGTGGTGTCGCGGGGGCGGACAACCGGGTTGCCAAGGAGCGTCGGCCCTGCCGCCGGATCGGGGAGGGGCCAAACGCCATTATGCAGCACGATTCGGCCCCAGGTCGGGAATTGCGACCGGACTCCCCCGGCCGACTCAGGGGGCGATCCGCCGGCCGCATTCGGGGAGTGCGTCGAGGAACTGGCGTCCGTAACGTTTGGTCAGCACCCGGGGATCGAGGATCACGACGATGCCGCGATCCTCGCGGGACCGGATCAACCGGCCGAACCCTTGCTTGAGCTTGAGGATCGCCTCGGGCACCTGGTAGTCGAAGAACGGGTTGCCGCCGTCCTGCCGGATCTTTTCGATCCGGGCCTCCAGCAAGGGGCGGTCGGGCACGCTGAACGGGAGCCGGGTGATGATCACGTTCGACAGAGCCTCGCCCGGCACGTCGACCCCCTGCCAGAAGCTGTCGGTGCCGAACAGGACGCTGTGGATGTCCTCCCGGAATGCGGCCACCAGCTTGCCGTTGGGCAGGCCGTTCCCCTGGGTGAGCAGGTTGATGTTCCGCTCCCGGAACCAGGGGTCGAGTTGCTCGGCGGCCCTCTGGAGCATCCGGTACGACGTGAACAGCACGAACGCCTTGCCCTGCGTCTGTTCCAGGTAGTTCGGGATCGCCCGGATCGCGGCGTCCTCGAATTCGCGGGGGAATTGCGCCGGGTCGGGCAGCGAGCGGGTCAGGTGGAGGGTTGCCTGCCGAGCGTAGTCGAATGGGCTGCCGACCTTCAAGGATTCGCCGGAGCTCAGCCCGAGCCGGCCCCGGGCGAATTCGAATCCGTCGCCGCGGGGGCCGCCGGTGCAGAGCGTGGCCGAGGTGAGGATGCAGGTCGTCCGGGACCAGAGCGCCCGGTCGAGCAACGGGCCGACGTCGAGCGGGGCCGAGGCGAGCGTCGTGCGGACGCGTTCGGGGGGGCCTTCGCGGTCGATCCAGTAGACGGTGTCGCCCTGGGACTGGCCCAGCCAGGCGTCGAGGGTCGAGGCCAGGACGTCGGCCCGTTCGGCGGCGGCCGAGAGTTCGACCTGCTGCTCGGGCGTGTCTTCCAGGTCGAGCGAGGCCCGACCGATCGCCGTGGACAGCTTGCGGAGCGATTCGGCCAGGTCGCCCGGGACCGTCGGCAGCGGCCGGCGGAGCCGACCGTTCGGGGCCCCGTGCTTCTCCTGCCAGGCCACGATCCCCCGGAAGAAGTTCGCGGCTTCGAGGCGGGTCGATTGGCAAAGCCGGATGGCGTCGTGCAGCCCCAGGTACGCCAGCAGGCCGCGGCGGGTCCGGTCGTGATAGAGGCGATTGAGCTGGTGATCGACCGGGCCGGTGCTGAATTTCGCCCCCAGGTGGTCGCCGGCGACCGCCTCCAGGTTGTGGGCCTCGTCGAAGATGACGGCGTCGTGCTCGGGGAGCATCGAGAAGCCGTCCGATTCGGCGCGGATGGCGAGGTCGGTGCAGACGAGCGCGTGGTTGGCGATCAGGATGTTGGCCGTCTTCATCCGGCGTCGGGCCTGGAAGAAGAAGCAATCCTTGTGCGAAGGGCAACGCCGGCCCAGGCAATTGCCGTTCTCGCTGGCGACCGCGTCCCAGACGGTCGGCAGCGGCTTGAAATCGAGGTCGGCGCGGGAACCGTCGTCGGTTAGGCGGGCCCATCGGCTGAGTGCGTCGAGCTGTTCCAGTTCCTCGGCATGCTGGAACGTGGAATGGGCGCGGGCCCTGGCCGCTCCCAGCCTCCTCAGGCTGATGTAGTTGCTCCGCCCCTTCACCAAAACGGCCGTGAATTCCTGCGGCATGACGGCTCGCAGGAACGGCACGTCCTTATTCAGCAATTGTTCCTGGAGGCCGATGGTGTGGGTGGCCACCACGACCTTCTTCCCCTCCTCGGCGGCGAGGATGGCGGGGATCAGGTAGGCGAAGCTTTTGCCCACACCGGTGCCGGCCTCGACCATCAGGTGATGGCCCTCGGACAGGGCCCGGCCGATCGCGCGGGACATCGCCAGCTGTTCGGGGCGCGACTCGTAGCCGGGCAACCGTCGGGCGATCGCGCCGCCATCGCCGAGGATGGGCGTCGGGTCGAAGTCCGACTCCTCGGGTCGGCTCAAAGGCCGGACGCCCGCGAGGCCGGCCAGCATCGGGCCCTCGCACGGCCGACGAGCTGGCCCGCCGGTACCGGGCCCCAGATGTGGCTATCGAGGCTGATGCTGCGGTTGTCGCCCATCACGAAATACTCATCGTCGCCCAGCGTGACCGGGTCGAGCGTGTAGTTGGGGGCGGACCCCAGGTAGGGTTCGTCGAGCGGTTCGCCATCGATCCAGACCTTGCCGTCGCGGACCCCGATGGACTCGCCGGGCAGGCCGATCACCCGCTTGATCGCGATGCTGCCGGGGGTGCCCGACCGGGGCGGCATGCGGAAGACCCAGATCTCCGCCCGGGCCGGCGGCGACGCCATCTCCTTGTCCACGACCACCCGGTCGCCGACCGCGATCGTCGGGCTCATCGACGACGAAGGGATCAGGAAGAGTTCGTAAGACCTTGCCTTGCTGACGAAGAAGCCCAGCAGGCCGACCAGGCAGCTCAGGAGGACCGTGGCCGTCGTTCGCTTCCAACGCCTGCGCCGGGATTCGTCCACAAGTCGGCTCCTTATTTCGGGGGGGTACGCCCGGCCTATCGGTGGTGGATGGCCCCTTCGAGCGGGCTGGAGGCCGTCGCGTACAGCTTCCTCGGGATCCGGCCGGCCCCCGAAGCCAAGCGGCCAGCCTCGACGGCCAGCCTCATGGCGTGGGCCATCCGCAACGGATCCTTCGCCCCGGCGATCCCGGTATTGAGCAGGACGCCGTCGCAGCCGAGTTCCATGGCGATCGCCACGTCGCTGGCGGTGCCGACGCCCGCGTCGATGATCACGGGGTAGTCGGGGTCGTCCCCCTTCAGGTCCTCCAGGATGATGCGGATGCTGCTGGGGTTCAGCACCCCCTGGCCGCTGCCGATCGGGCTGCCGGCCGGCATCACGCTGGCGGCGCCGGCGGCCTTGAGGCGTCGGGCCATCACCGGGTCGTCGCTGGTATAGCAGAGGACCTGAAACCCTTCCTTCACCAGGACCTCGGTCGATTCGAGGGTGGCGACCGGGTCGGGGAGCAGCGTCTTCTTGTCGGCGAGGACCTCCAGCTTGACCCAGTCGGCCCCGGGATTGCCCAGGTTGGTCAGCAATTCGCGGCCCAGTCGGGCGGTGCGCAGGGCCTCCTCGGAGTTGAAGCAGCCGGCGGTGTTGGGCAGGATCGTGTAGCGCTTCGGGTCGAGGTAATCGAGCAGGTTGCGCCCTTCCTGGTCGAACAGCCGCTCGCGACGGACGGCCACCGTGACCACCTCGGCCCCGCTGGCGTCGATGCATTCGCGCATCAGGTCGAGCGTGGCGTATTTGCCGGTGCCGACGAACAGCCGGCTGCGGAACGTCCGCCCGGCGATCGCGAACGGCTCCGGCTCCGGCTCCGGCCCGTGTCCGCCGCCGCCGACGAGCGTAACGACCTCGAGCACATCCCCCTCGGCCAGGAAAACGGCCGGGAAGGTGGACCGGGGGACGAGCTCGCGATTGCGTTCGACCGCGACGAACTCGGTCCGCACGCCGAGCTCGAGCAGCAGCTTTTCCACGCTGGTCGGACCGGCGAGGTCGCGCCGCTGTCCGTTGACGATGATGGTCACGTTGGGGCCCCGAGCAGCCTCTGCAATCCCGTACCCCCCGATTCTGGGGGAGATCGGCCCCGGGGTCAACTCGGGTCGAAGCCGGCATGGCCGCGACCCGTCGGCCGTGATAAGATCACGGATGAATACCGATCGGCCTGGTGGCTTCCGCGGAGGGCCCATCGCCATGAATCCGACCCGGACGGCGACTTGGACGGGACCGGACCTCGAATATCCCGAGACCGATGGCCTGCCGATGGCGGAAAACACCACCCAGTTCCGCTGGATCGTCACGATCAAGGAAGGCGTCGAGGAGCTTTTCCGGGACCGGGGCGACGTCTTCGTGGCCGGGGACCTTTTCTGGTATCCGGTCCTCGGGGCCCCGAAGGTGGTCCAGGCGCCCGACACCCTGGTGGTGTTCGGCCGGCCGCCGGGCGACCGTCGGTCGTACAAGCAATGGGAAGAAGACGGGATCGCCCCCCAGGTGGTCTTTGAGGTGCTTTCGCCCGGGAATACGGCGGGCGAGATGCGGGGGAAGTGGGAGTTTTATAATCGCCACGGCGTCGAGGAATATTACATCTACGACCCCGACAACAACGTGCTGGAAGGATGGTTGCGCGGCCAGCCCGACCTGGAGCCGATCGCCGAGATGTCGGGCTGGACGAGCCCGCGCCTGGGCCTGCGATTCCTGTGGGATCATGAGGGACTGAATCTGGTCCGGCCCGATGGCCGGAGCCTGGAGACTTACCGGGAAGTTTGCATCCGGGCCGACGAGGAGAGGCAACGGGCCGACGAGGAAAGGCGGCGCGCGGACGAGGCGGAACGGCAGATCGCCGATGCGTTGCGCCGATCGGAGGAAGATCAGCGGGAGGTGGCGCGATTGCGGGACCAGCTCCGTGCCCTGGGGATCGACCCGTCGGGACCGTGATCGGGTTCCCGAAGGCGTTTGGACGCCGGATCGCCGACCCCTCAAACGCGGTAAGGAGGCATGCATGTCGACCGTCGCCCCCAGGCCGACCTATCCCTATCGGGGGGATCCTGACTACCCCACGAGCGATGGTGAGCCGATGGCCGAGACGGGCATCCATGTCGATCTGATGCTGGAACTCCTCGGCACCCTGATGATGCGGCTCGTCGACGATCCGATGGCGTACGCCGGCGCCAATATGTTCCTGTACTACGCCGAGGGCGACAAGCGTCGGGTGGTGTCGCCGGACGTGTTCGTGACGCTGGGGGTCCCGAAGGAGCCGCAGCGGGTGAATTACATCGTCTGGCAGGAGGGCAAGCCGCCCGACGTCATCATCGAGCTGACCTCGAAATCGACGCGGGCCAATGACGAAGGGCCGAAGCGGCTGCTCTACCAGGATGTCCTGAAGATCCCCGAGTATTTCCTGTTCGACCCGACCGAGGATTACCTCAAGCCATCGCTCCAGGGATACCGCCTGGTGAATGGCGCCTACCAGCCGATCGGCCTGGTCGATGGGCGGATGCGCTGCGAGATCTTGGGATTAGACCTGGTCCGAGAGGGGAAGATGCTCCGCCTCTACGACGCGGCGACCGGCCTCAAACTGCTTAACTCGAAGGAGACGTACCGGTGGGCCCGGGAGGTACACCTCCAGGCGACCCGGGAACGGAATCGGGCCGATCAGCAAGAACGCCGGGCCGAGCAGGAACGAGCCCGGGCCGAGGCCGAGGCGCGGAAGGCCGAGCAGGAACGGGCCCGGGCGGATGAGTCCGCAGCCGAAGTCCGGCGACTGATGAAAGAGATTGAGGAGCTTAAGCGCCAGGCGGGCGGCTCCTGACCTTTCGCGTACGCCCCATCCGGCACGGGATTCGCCTTCGCGCGCGGCCCCGGGCTTGCTATCCTGTTCGTTTCGCTGAACGGAACGGGCCGCCTCGCGTGCGATGGCCGCGGACCCGCAGACATCCCCGCCTCGCGAGACGACACGGCGATGATCATCGTCTTGAAGCCGCATCCCTCCCCCGACCAGATCGCGCATGTCCTGGAGCGGATCGAGGAGCTCGGGTTCACCCCGCACCTGAGCCAGGGCGTCTCGCGGACGATCATCGGCGTGATCGGCGACGAGGACCGCCTCCAGGCCGAGCCGCTGCAGGCGATCGAGGGGGTTGAGTCGGTCCTGCCGATCCTCAAGCCGTTCAAGCTCGCCAGCCGCGAGTTTCACCCCGAGCCGTCGGTGATCGAGGTCAAGGGGGTGCGGATCGGCGGCGGCCACCTGGCGATGATCGCCGGGCCGTGCGCCATCGAGGGCGAGGCGCGGCTGTTCGAGATCGCCGAGGCGGTCCGGGACGCCGGCGCCAACATCTTGCGGGGCGGCGCGTTCAAGCCCCGGACCAGCCCCTACAGCTTCCAGGGGATGGGCGAGGAGGGCCTCCGGCTGCTCCAGGCCGCCGGCGAGCGATTCGGCATGGCGACCGTCACCGAGGTGATGGACCCCCGCCTGGTCGACCTGGTCGATCGCTATGCCGACATGCTCCAGATCGGCGCCCGGAACATGCAGAACTTCGAGCTGCTGAAGGAAGTGGGCAAGACCCGCAAGCCGGTCCTGCTGAAGCGGGGGATGAGCGCCACCGTGAAGGACCTGCTGATGTCGGCCGAGTACATCATGGCGCAGGGGAATTTGCAGGTAATCCTCTGCGAGCGGGGCGTCCGCACGTTCGAGGATTCGACGCGGAACATGCTCGACCTGGCGATGGTGCCCAACATCCAGGGCCAGAGCCATCTGCCGGTGGTGGTCGACCCCAGCCACGCGACCGGCCGGCCCGACCTGATCCCGGCCATGGCCCGCGCGTCGGTCGCCGCCGGGGCCGACGGCGTCCACATCGAGGTCCATTCGTGCCCCGAGAAGGCGCTGTCCGACGGGCCCCAGGCCCTGCTGCCCGCCCAGTATGGCCGCCTGATGGACGAGCTCAGGCAGCTCGCCGACGTCCTGGGGCGGTCGATCGATAGCACCCCCGGAGTGACCGTTTGATGCGCCCGATCTTCATCGCCGGCAACTGGAAGATGAACCCATCGACGGCGGCCGAATCCGTCGCCCTCGCGGAAGCCGTCAAGGCCGGCGTGGGCCAGGCCACGGACGTCCGCGTGGCGGTCTGCCCGCCCTTCGTCTTCCTCCATCAGGTCGACGACGCCCTGAACAATTGCCCGATCGGCCTGGGGGCGCAGGACCTCTTCTGGGAGAAGTCCGGCGCCTTCACCGGCGAGATTTCCGCCGCGATGCTGCTCGACGTCGGCTGCACCCACGTGATCCTCGGCCACTCCGAGCGCCGGCACGGCCTGGGCGAGACCGACGCCCAGGTCAACCGCAAGCTCAAGGCCGCCCTGCAGGCCGGCCTGCTGCCGATCGTCTGCATTGGCGAGACCCTGGACGAACGCCAGGCCGACCGCACCGAGGCGGTCGTCGACGCCCAGCTCGAAGGCTCGCTGGAAGGGCTCTCGCCCGAGCAGATGGCCGGCGTCGTGCTGGCCTACGAGCCGGTCTGGGCGATCGGTACCGGCCTGACCGCCACCCCCGAGCAGGCCCAGGCGGTGCACGCATTCCTCCGCAAACGGCTGGCCGACCGGTTCGGCGCGGCGATCGCCGACCGGGTCGTCATCCAGTACGGGGGCAGCGTCAAGCCCGACAACGCCGCCCAGCTGCTCTCCTGCCCCGACATCGACGGCGCCCTGGTGGGCGGCGCCAGCCTGAAGGCGGCCGATTTCCTCGGCATCATCGCCGGCGGCCGACAGGCCGCCGCGAAGTAATCGGGCCGGCCGCCCGCTTGCCCCCTCGGAACCCACCCCCATTCCCCGGCTTCGGTACACGCAAGGAACCCGCTCGTGGCCTTCCTCATCAATGTGTTGACCATCCTGGCGGCCGTGATCTCGGTCCTGCTGATCGGCCTCGTCCTGATCCAGCGGGGCCGGGGCGGCGGCCTCGCGGGAGCCTTCGGCGGCGCCGGCGGCTCGAGCGCCTTCGGCACCAAGGCGGGCGACGTCTTCACCCGGATCACGATCGGGGTCGCCGCCGTCTGGATCGTGATCTGCATGCTGCTCGTCGTCCTCACCAACCGCACCAGCACCACCGGCCGATTGCGCAACCTCGGCGGCGATCGCGGCTCCCAGTCCGGCTCCCAGCTCGATGACCTGGACAAGGAGAAGGGCAAGGACAAGGACCTCGACGCGGGCACCAAGTCGAAGTCGAACGAGCCTGCGGACGAGCCGGCCAAGGGGCCGGCGTCGGGCCTGCCGCCGGCCATCACCCCCGACGGGGCCGACAAGGAGAAGTCCCCGGCGCCCGCCGGGGGCGACACCCCCAAGGCCCCCTGACCCGGCCGACCCGCCGATCGCGTCACCCCGCCCCGCTCCACCCCGGTCCAGGCCGTCGAGGGTCCTTCCTTGCTGCTGAGCATGACAGGTCACGGCGAAAGCCGACTCCAGGACGATCGCTGGACGGTCGAGGTCGAACTCCGGGCGGTCAACAACCGCCACCTCAAGTTCATCGCCCGGACCGGCGACGCCTACGCGGCCCTGGAGCCGGAGCTGGAGCGGATCGTCCGCGAGGCCGTCCGACGGGGTACCGTCCAGCTCAACCTCCGGGTCGAGCGGCCCAAACGGGCCGAGGATTACCGGCTCAACGCCGTGGCCCTGGCCAGCTACCGGGACCAGTTGGAATCGCTCCGCAAGGGGGAAGGCCGGCCGGCGGAGCTCGCCGACCTGCTCGCCCTGCCCGGCATCATCGAGGATCGCCGCGGCTCGCAGGCCGACCCGCACGAGGACTGGGCCGCGATCCGGCCGGTCGTCGAGCAGGCCATCGCCGCCTTCCAGAAGAGCCGCGCCGACGAGGGGCGGGCGATGGCGGCCGAGCTGGTCCAGCTCGGCCGATCGATCCTCGACCACCTCGCCGAGGTCAAGAAGCGGTCGCCGGAGGTGGTCAACGCCTACCGGGACCGCCTGACCGACCGCCTGCAAACCCTGCTGGCCGAGCGGGGCGTGACGATCGAGCCCCGCGACCTGATCCGCGAGGTCGCCATCTTCGCCGATCGGACCGACATCGCCGAGGAAATCGTCCGGCTCGACGCCCACCTGGCCCAGTTCATCGGCCTGATCGAGGGGCCCGAGAGCGCGGGCCGGAAGCTGGAATTCGTGGTGCAGGAGATGGGCCGGGAGGTCAACACGATCGGCTCGAAGGCGGCCGACGTGACGATCAGCCGGGCCGTGGTTGAGATCAAGGGGCAGCTCGAGAAGATCCGCGAGCTGATTCAGAACGTCGAATGATGGCCGAGACCTCCGACGCCGCCCCGAAGGGGCCGACCCTGCCGGCGTCCTGCCGGCTGATCGTCGTCTCGGGATCGTCCGGGTCGGGCAAGAGCACCCTGATCCGGCGGGCCCTGGGCCTGCCCGGCGTCCGCGCCCGCCTGGCGGTCTCGGCCACCACGAGGGCGCCCCGCCCCGGCGAGGTGGACCACGTCCACTACCATTTCCTCGGCCCCGACCGCTTCCGCGAGGCGATCGATCGCGGCGAGTTCCTCGAATGGGCCGAGTTTGCGGGTAACCTGTACGGCACCCCCTGCTCCGAGCTGCAATCGACCCGCGAGGGCGAGCGGCTCCTGCTGGAGATCGAGGTCCAGGGGGCCTTGCAGGTCCGGCAATGCTGCCCGGACGCCCGGATGATCTGGGTGGAAGTGCCCGACGACGGCGCCCTCGAACGGCGCCTCCGCGCCCGGGGTACCGAGACCGAGGAGAGCCTGGCACGCCGCCTCGCCCGCGCGCGGTGGGAGCGGGAGCAGTCGCGGATTTACCATCATCGGATCCTGAACGACGACCTGGAGCGGGCCGTGGCCGAACTGGCCCGATGGCTCCGGGATCCGGCACCGGGGGAGTGAACGACGATGCTCGACGAGCTGAAGGAAGAGGAGATCGTGAACAAGGTCGGCGGCCGCTTCAAGCTGTCGACCCTGATCCAGAAGCGCCTGATCGCGCTCAACCAGGGGGCCCGCCCGCTGGTCGACCTCCGCGGCGCCGACAAGCTGGCGATCGTGATGCAGGAGATCATCCGCGACAAGATCTATCTCGACCTGACCGGCAGGGTCCACGTCCGCGAGGACTCCGAGTCGGAGGAGGGCGGGACGGTCGATCTTACGCAGTCGCTAGACTGATCCCGCGCGCAGGCACGCCTCCGGAACGGGGCAACAGGCCGGGGCCCGATCGGCCGATCTCAGGGGGGTGAGCCGCGGGGGCCTCGCCGAAGTCCGGCGCGTCCCCCGCGCCGGATTCCGCCATCGACCGCCCCGGTGGACCCGATGCATCAGCACCCCCGTTTGACGACATCCGGCCTCGGTATCTCCCTCGCCTTCCTCGCGGCCTTCGTCATCCTCAGCCTCGCCGGCTTCGACCCGGCCGATGCGCCCGGGCAGTCCGTCGACCCGTCGAACGCGACGCCGCAGAACTACTGCGGCCCGATGGGCGCGGCGCTGGCCCACCACGCGATCCGGGCGGTGGGATGGTCGGTGGTCTTGCCCGCGTGGGCCCTGCTGGTCGCCGTCCTGGGCGCCTTCCTCGACCGGCCCGAACGCCGTTGGGCAGGCACCCTGGCCGGGCTGCTGGTGCTCACCGGCACGCTGGCGACCCTTTTCCAGCTCTTCGCCCCGCAACTCGGCCCGAGCACGCCGCTGGGCTCGGGCGGGGTCCTGGGCGGCCTGGCCTCGACCCTGCTGGCGGACCACGTCGGCAAGATCGGCACGGCGCTGGCGCTCCTGGCCGCCGCCCTGCTGGGCTTCCGGCTGGCGGGCGAGTCGCTGTTCGTGACCCCCGCGCGGGACCTGCTCGGCTTGCTGGGCCGCTTCGGGATTCGTCGCCGGTATGCCGCGCTGGATGCGCCCGACCCGCACTACGGCTTCGCGGCACCGGCCATGGCCTCCCTCGCGGGCCCCGAGCCGATCGACCGCCTGGGGGCGCCCCCGATCCGCACCCCCCTGGGGCCGGCGGGCCCGGTCCGCGCCGACAGCCCCCGGCCGCCGGCGCCCATCTCGAACCGATCGGCGGCCGCGCTGCCCGCCTATTCCCGCCCGGCCGACGGCGGCTTCCAGAATCCCCCGGTGGAGTTGCTCGACCCGCCCGCCGAATTCGCGGTGCAGGAGCACGAGGCCCTGATCCAGCAGCGGGCGTTGATCCTGGAGAAGGCCCTCCGCGAGCATGGCTGCGTGGTGCGGGTCGTCCAGATCGACACCGGCCCGGTCATCACGATGTTCGAGGTCGAACTCGAGGCCGGCCTGCGGGTGTCGAAGGTCCTGGGCCTCTCCAGCGACCTGGCGATCGCCCTGGCGGTGCCGAGCGTGCGGATCGTGTACCCGATCCCGGGCAAGACGACGGTCGGGATCGAGGTGCCCAACGAGAACCGCGCCGTGGTCCGGTTGGGCGAACTGATGGCCCTCACGGCCGAGGCCACCGGCCGGATGCAGGCCCCGCTGTTCCTGGGCCGCGACGTGAAGGGGATGCCGCTGGCGTTCGACCTGGCCAAGATGCCCCACCTGCTCATCGCCGGCCGGACCGGCACCGGCAAGTCGGTCTGCCTGAATTCGATCATCGTGTCGATCCTGATGACCCGCCGGCCCGACGAGGTCAAGCTGATCCTGATCGACCCCAAGAAGGTCGAGCTTTCGGCCTTCCGACGGGTGCCCCACCTGATGCACCCGGTCGTGACCGACATGGACAAGGCCGAGGCCCTGCTCGCCTGGGCCTGCGAGAAGATGGAGGAGCGGTACGCCCTGCTAGAACGGGCCCGGGTCCGCAGCATCGCCGAGTACAACGCGCTGGGGCATGACGAGCTGTTCCACCGCCTCCAGGTCGACGACGAGGAGGGCGAGAAGATCCCCGGCTACCTGCACTCGATCGTGATCGTCGCCGACGAGATGGCCGACCTGGTGATGACCGCTTCGAAGGAGGTCGAGACGCACATCGTCCGGCTCGCCCAGAAGGCCCGGGCCGCCGGCATCCACCTGGTTTTGGCCACGCAGAGGCCGACCGTGGACGTGATCACCGGCCTGATCAAGGGGAACATGCCGGCGAGGATCGCCTTCCAGGTCACCAGCCGGAACGATTCCCGCGTGGTGCTCGACGAGATGGGGGCCGACAAGCTGCTGGGCAACGGCGACATGCTGTTCCTGGTCCCCGGCACGTCGAACCTGATCCGGGCCCAGGGGACCTACGTCTCGGACAACGAGATCAACCGCGTTACCGCCTACTTGGAGCAGTTCCCGGCCGAGTTCAGCAAGGAGCTGACCAAGCTCCACCTCAAGAACGGCGGGGGCAAGGACAAGCCGGGCGGCGGCATGAAGGACCGCGACGACCTCTACGAGGCGGCCGTCGACATCACGCTCCGCGAGGGCAAGGGCTCGACCTCGCTGCTCCAGAGGGCCCTGGGGATCGGCTACGGCCGGGCCGCCCGGCTGATCGACTACATGGCCGAGGACGGGATCGTGGGCGTCTCGAAGGGGAGCGTGGCCCGCGACGTGCTGTTCACGTGGGAGGAGTGGGAGGCGCTCAAGAACGGCGGCGAGCCGGCGGCCGTAGACGATTGACGCGGGCCCGGACGATCGCCGCATGCTAGGGTATTTTGCCAAACGGATGCGACCGCCGACCGGTCGCCCTGGGCGGGGGTTCCAACCGATGCGACGTCGCCTGGCTCTCCTGCTGGCCTGCGTGTTCGGGATCGGTATCGACGGGCCGGCCCGGGGCGACGACGGACTGGTCAGGCGGCCCAACATCGTGCTGCTCTTGCTCGACGACCAGGACGCGTACTCGCCGATGTGGGAGGCGATGCCGGTCGCCGCGTCGCTGGCGAGGGACCGGGGCCTGACCTTCGGCAACGCGTTCGCCCCCACGCCGATCTGCACGCCGGCGCGGGTCACCTTGATCTCGGGGAAGCTGGCGCACAACACGGGCGTCTACACGATCGCGGGCCCGACCGGCGGCTGGCGTTACCCGGCGAATTCGACCCAGTCGTTCGCCACGGTCCTCGACAACCTCGGCTACACCAACGCACTGATCGGCAAGGGCTGGGGGTTTGTCGGCCTGCCGCCCGGGTTCGACTACTCCTGCATCCTGCACGGCGACCGGATGTACGAGGGCTACGGTTACGACGTGGCCGAGCAGCACCGCGGAGGCGCGGGCGGTTCGTACTCGCCGGGAAGTTACGTGACCGACTTCCTCGCCGACCGGGCGGCCGCCTTCCTCCGCGACCAGGGGCGGTCCGACCAGCCCTTCTTCCTCTACGTGGCGCCGACAGCCCCCCACCTGCCCCTCGACCCGGCCCCGAGGCATCAGGCCTACGCGAACAAGCGATGGAAGAACGCGATCCCGAAGAAGCCGAACTTCAACGAGCGGGACGTGTCGGACAAGTCGGACTGGCTGCGGACCTCGGCCGCGGTCCGGTCGGCGGCCGTGCCCTATGCCCAGGGCGAATTCGCCAGGCGGATGGGCTGCCTCATGGCGGTGGACGAGATGGTCGCCCGGATCCGCAACATCCTGGTCGCGCAGGGGAAGTGGGACCGCACGGTGCTGATCATCACGTCCGATAACGGATACAACCTGGGATCGCACCGCCTGATCCACAAGATGGCCCCCTACGAGGAGAGCGTCCGGGTGCCCCTCGTGATCGCCGGCGGCGGCATCCCCCGCGGCGAGATCGACCGCATCGTCGGCCTCCACGACATCGGGCCGACGCTGATCACCCTGGCCGGCTCGGGCGCCTGGCCGATTTACATGGACGGCAAGTCCCTGATGCCCTTCCTCAGGCAGGGCTCCGACGAGGACATCCCCTGGCGAGATGCCCTCGCCCTCGAATACAACGGCGGCGGCGTCCACCCCGGCTACAACCCGGGCGGCCCGATGGGACCCGGATATTCGATGGACATCCCCACCTATCGGGCGATCCGCACCGACACCGAGAAGTACATCCGGTATGCCAGCGGCGAGGAGGAGTTGTACGACCTCCGGTCGGACCCGTTCGAGCTGAACAACCGGCTGACGAACAAGCGAGACCGCGCCGTCCTGGCCCGCCGCGACGCGCTCAAGGCCCGGCTCCAGCTCCTGCTGAGGTCGAGCGGCCCGGAGAACCCCTGAGCCGTCCCGCCGATAGCTTGACATTTCCGCGGCCCCCCGGGACATTCGCAGGAGCGTCGCGATCCCGGGGGGATGATCCGAAGTGTCCCAGTACTTCAAATTCAAGGCGGCCGACGACCTCCGCCGCGAAGTCGAGCGGCAGGGCCTGCACGTCCGGCTCGACGACGACCTGGCGCCCCTTTTCCGGGCGGCCTCGATCGGCGGCCGGGCGGTCGGCAACCGGCTTTGCATCCAGCCGATGGAAGGCTGCGACGGCACCCTCGACGGCAAGCCGGGAGAGCTGACCTATCGACGCTACAAGCGTTTCGGCGACGGCGGGGCCAAGCTCATCTGGGGCGAGGCCGCCGCCGTCGTCCCCGAGGGGCGGGCCAACACGCGGCAACTGCTCGCCGTCGGGGCCAATCTCGGCGACCTGGCCCGGATCGTCGACGAATGCCGATCGGCCCACCGGCAAGCCTGCGGCGACGACTCCGACCTGGTGATCGGCCTGCAATTGACCCATTCCGGTCGGTACAGCGTCCCCAGGCCGCTCCTCGCCCAGCACGACCCCCTGCGCGATCCGAGGACGATCCTCGACAGGAAAACCGGGCAGGTCGCCGGGCCCGATACCCCCCTGATCTCGGACGACGAGCTCGACCGGCTCCAGGACCGTTACGTCGAAGCGGCTTCGGTCGCGGAGCGGGCCGGCTTCGATTTCGTGGACATCAAGCAGTGCCACGGCTACTTGCTCTGCGAGCTGCTCGGCGCCCGCCGACGCCCCGGGAAGTACGGCGGATCGCTCGAAAATCGGACCCGGTTCATCCGCGACCTGGCCGGCCGCTTGCGGGCGGAACGGCCCGGCCTGATCGTCGCCAGCCGCCTGAACGTCTACGACACGGTGCCTTACCTGCCCGGCCCCGAGATGGTCGGCCGGCCGGTCGATCGCGACGGGCCCGCCGATACGCTGTGGGGATGCGACCCCGACCAACCCGACCGGCCCTCGCTCGAAGAACCAATCTGGCTGATCGGCGAGCTGCAGAAGCTGGGCGTGGCCCTGCTCAACGTGACGATCGGCAACCCCTATGCCACGGCTCACGTGATCCGGCCGTTCGAATACGCCCCCGTGGATATGTATGCGACGCCCGAACACCCGCTGATCGGCGTCGACCGCCATTTCCGCCTGACGGCCGAGGTCCAGGGGGCGTATCCCCACCTGCCGATCGTCGGATCGGGATATAGCTGGCTGCAAGCGTTCGTCGGCCAGGCGGGGGCGTCGAACGTCCGCGAGGGGCGATGCACGTTCGTGGGCGTGGGCAGGGCTTCGCTGTCGCACCCCGATTTCGCCCGGTACTGGCAGGAAGGCCGGAAGCTCGATCCGAAGCGGACGTGCCGGACTTTCAGCACCTGCACCGCCTTGATGCGCTCCAAGGGGAATGCGATGGGCCAGTTCCCCGCCGGCTGCCCTCCGTTCGACAAGGAGGTCTACGGGCCGATCTGGGAGGAGGCTCGACCGAAGTGAGCCGAGCGGCTCGATGGTTCGCCCTGCTGCTGCCCCCGGCGGCCCTGCACCTGGTGGCGACCACGCAGGAACTTGCCGGCCCGGTGAACCACGACGACGAGATGGCCTGGGTCGCCAACTCGTACTACGGGGAACTCGCCTTCTCGGGCGATTTCGGCAATCCCGACTGGCAACTCCTCCCGGCGAAGGATAGCCCACCGCTCGGCAAGTACGCCTTCGCGCTCGCGCTCCGCATGATCGATCGGCCGATCCGGTCCATCGAGCCGCTGGCGGCCTGGTACGGACTGTACCGGGATCAGCCCGGGGCCTGGGGGACGGGTGAAGCCTACGAACGTCGCCGGGCGATCGCCGAACGGATCAACCCGGCCCGGATCCCCTCGGTCCGGTCGCGGGCCTATCGCCCGATCGGAGACGATCAGCTACTCGCCTGCCGGCGGGTCGCCCGGATCGGCGGGATGCTGGCCGCCCTGGGGGTGGCCTCGGTCGGCCTGGCGATCCGAGGGCCGGCGACGGGGCTGATCGCGGGACTGGCGTTTGCCGTGCATCCGATCACCATCCCGGTCTCGCTGGTCGCGTTGTTCGATACGATGGCGGTGGCCTGGTCGATCCTGGCGATTCGCCTGCTGATGGCGACGGTCGAAGCCGTGGGCTGGCGGCGATCGGTGCTGGCGATCGGCCTGGGGCTGTCGATGGCGGCGGCGGTCGGCACCAAGATGAACGCCCTGATCGTGGCGGCGGCGACGGGCTCAACGGCCCTGTTCCTGGCGGGAAGGGCGTTGCGGAAGGAACAAAAGCCCGCGATCGCCCTGGCCCTGTCGATCTCGATGGCGATCGCCCTGGCCGCTTTCGTGGCGGTCAACCCGGCCCTCCACCCCGACATCGTCGGGGGCCTCGCCGACCTCTTCCGCCTGCCGGCGGAGACGACGCGGGTGCAGGCGGGGTTCCTGGATGGCTTCCTCGGCACGTTCGGCGAGAAATTCGGGGCCGTGGGAGCGTTGCTGGTCGGATTCCGAGCGGGCTCCTGGCCGCTCCTCGGGATCGGCGTGATTTCGACCCTGGCGGCGATCGCCGACCGGGCGAAGCCGGGGCGTTGGATCGTCGTAGGCTGGTTCTGGTCGTCGCTCGTCCTGGTGGTGGCCTGGATCCCGTTCCCCTGGAGCCGGTATGCCCTGCCGGTCGTGCCGGCGGCCTGCCTGATCGCGGCCGACTCGCTCGCCGCGCTGGCCGGCCGGGTCGGGCGACTCCGGCCGTCGGCCTCGCCTTCCCAACCCGAAGGGGGATCGGCCACAATGTCGGGTCGTTGAACACCGCGACATGGAGTCCGCCGATGCCCGCCGCCCTGTTCCCGCTCCTGGCCCTGATGCTGGGCCAGGCCCAGGCCCCCGCGCCGACGCTGCCGGCCATCCCGATCGAGTCGTACAAATTGCCCAACGGCCTGAAGGTCGTCCTCCAGCGGGACGCGACCGTGCCCCGCGTGACGGTCCTGGTGGGCTACCACGTCGGATCCAAGGACGAGCGTGCCGGGCGGACCGGGTTCGCGCACTTCTTCGAACACATGATGTTCCGGGGGACCAAGCACGTCCCCAACTATGATATCCCGTTGCAGGAAACCGGGGCGCAGTCGAACGCCGAGACCTCCGAGGACACCACGGTCTATTACGAATCGGTGCCCAGTCACTGGCTGGAGCGGGCCCTGTACCTGGAAGCCGAACGCCAGGCGTTCCTCCCGGGCGCGATCGACCGGGAGAAGTTCGATACCGAGCGCGAGGTCGTCAAGAACGAGCGCCGGCAGGGCGTGGACAACGTGCCCTACGGCCTGGCCGAGGAGGTCATCCTGGCGGGCCTCTTCCCCAAGGGCCACCCCTATTCCTGGTCGGTGATCGGCTCGATGGCCGACCTCGACCGGTCGAGCGTGGACGACCTGAGGCGGTTCTTCCACGAGTTCTACCACCCCGGCAACGCCACGCTCTGCCTCGTCGGCGACTTCGACCCCGAGCCCACCAAGGCCATGATCGGCCGCTATTTCGGGCCGCTCGCCGCCGGCCGGCCACGGAGGAAAGTCGAGGCGGGCCCGTTCCAGGTCAAGGCGGAGCGGCTGGAGCGGGCCGACAAGGTGCAGTTCTCCCGCGTCTACTGGGCCTGGCCGGCCGTCGCCGAGACCCACGAGGACGCGCCGGCGCTCGACGTGCTGGCCACGATCCTGGCCAGCGGCGAGGCCTCCCGCCTCTACCGCGCCCTGATCCGCGACCAGTACCTGGCCGCCGACGTCAACGCTCACGCCGATACCAAGGAGGTCGCCGGCCTGTTCACGATCGACGCGACCGCCGCCGAGGGGAAGACGATCGCCGAGGTGGAGGGGGTCCTCAAGGCGGAGCTGGGCAAGATCCGCGAGAAGGCCCCCGAGGAGGCCGAGATGCGAAGGGCCCTGGCCAAGATCGAGACGGCCTTCGCCGCCAGCCTCTCCACGCCGCTCGATCGCGCCAAGGTGCTGGCGTCGGGGTTCTCGCAGTACGACGACCCCGAGTACTACCGCAAGGATTTCGACCGCTATTTCCGCGTGAAGGCCGAAGACGTCCGACGGGTCGCCGCGAAGTACCTGACGCCCGAGAAGCTGATCCTGGTCGTCAACCCCGCCGGCGACGCCGAGCCGCACAACCCGCCGGTGGTCGCCGGGCCGGTTGCGACCGACGCGCCCGAGGCGCCCCTGGCCGAACGGCCGCCGTCGGGCAACCTCGATTGGAAGCGGATGCCGGGGCCGTCGCTGCCCCGCCCGTTCGTGGCCCCCAAAATCGCCCGCAAGACGATGGCCTCGGGGCTGGAAGTCTGGGTGATCCGACGCGAAATGATCCCGCTCGTGCAGGCGCAACTGGTGATCCCCCGGGGTACGGCCGACGACCCGCCGGGCAAGGCGTCGCTGGCGATGCTGGCCGCGGCCATGTTCGACAAGGGGACGAAGGAACTCGATTCGGCCGAGTTCACCGAGGCCCTGGAAGAGCTCGGCGCCACCGTCGCCGTGGGCACGGGCGTCGATTTCACAACCGTCTCGCTGGCGACCCTCTCCCGGACGCTCGATCCCGCACTCCAGCGGGTGGGCGAGCTCCTGGTCGAGCCCCGCTGGGACGGCGAGGACTGGCAGCGCGAACGCGAGCTGCACATGGCCCGGCTGGTCCAGGGGCCCGACGACGTGAACTGGCTCGCCGGCCGGGCGTTCCGGGCGTTGCTCTACGGGCCCGACCATCCCTACGGCACCCCCGCCGACGGGACCGAGAAGTCGGTCATGGCGCTGGGTCTGGGCGATCTCAAGGCGTCGCACGATCGCTACGTCCGGCCGGGCGGCTCCCACCTGATCGTGGTGGGCGCGGTCGATCCCGACGCCCTGTTCCGTCGGCTCGAGGCCGACTGGCAATCCTGGACCGGCAAGGCGCCGGCCGCCTCGGAACGGCCCGCGCCGAAGGTCCAGCCCGAGGCGGATGTCGCCTACCTCGTCGACAAGCCGGGCGCCGTGCAATCGGTCCTTTCGGTCGGCCGTCGCTGGGAGGGGCGCAAGGATCCCCGCTACTTCGCCTGCCTGCTGGGCAACCGATTGCTGGGCGGCGACTTCCTCAGCCGCCTGAACCAGAACCTCCGCGAGCGGAACGGGTTCACCTACGGCGCCGGTTCGGGGTTCAGCTACCGCCGCGACGGCAGCGTCTGGCTGGCCAGCACCACGGTGCGGGCCGACGCCACCGCGCCGGCGCTCAAGGAACTGCTGGGCGAACTCGAAGGGGTGGCCGGCAAGCGGCCGTTCACGAACGAGGAGATCGTGACCAACCAGGCGGCCGAGCTGCAGAGCTATCCCGAACGGTTCGAGTCGCTGGGGGCGCTCGCCTCGATGATCCGCGAGATCGCCGAGCTTCGCCTGCCGGCCGATTCGTTCGACACGTTCATGGAGAAATTGCGCGGGGTTGAGCCGCCGGAGGTCATCGCGGCCATGGGCGAGGTCGTCGAGCCGACTGGCCGGATTGTGCTGGTCGTGGGCGATCGCAAGGCGGTCGAACCCGAGCTGAAGGCCCTCGGCAAATTCCGGGAAATTCGGCGGGTCGATGCCGACGGTCGCCCGGTCGGCAACTGATTTGCCGTTCCTGAGGCCCCGACGCCCCGGCCCCCGTCAATCGGGCTGGGGCCCATCGGGCCGGCATCCGATCCAGGATGCGGGGGGCCGTTGCGCCCTCGCCCGGGACCGGAGGTACGCCGCATGCGCAAGGCGACGATCGGACGCCTCGCGATCACGTTCGCCCTGGCCTTCTGCACGGCGCTGGCGATCTTCGCCGTCTGGATCATCCCGGGCTCGATCAACGGCCGGATCCGCGCGCTGGTGCCGGGTTCGAGGGCCCGGATCGATCGCTGGTGGATCTCGGGCGGCGAAGGCGGGGTTAACGGCCTGGCGTGGTTCGATGGTTATCTCGCCGATTCGCCCGAATGGGCCCGGGCGGTGCGGGTCGAGACCGACCTCGGCCTGTCGGCCCTCTTCGGCGGCCGGGCCACGCCGGGCCGGATCCTCCTGATCGAGCCGAGCGTGACAATCCGGCTCGATCGCGACGGCCGACTGCTCGCGCCGACCACATTTCGACGTCCGGCCGATGCCGACCGCCTGTCGGTCGTCGAGGTGAAGGACGGGACCTTGCGGATCGAGCAGGATGGCCGGCCCCCGCTGGTCGTCCGGGCCATCGACGGAGAGCTTCGGCACGGCGACGACGGCTGGAATCTCACCGCAAGGACGCAGGATTCGGATTGGGGCCGATGGCGGGCCGACGGCCAGTTCCGGGCCGATTTCTCGGCGGGCTCGGTGACGATCTCGGGCCTGAACATCTCGGCCAGCCCCCAGAAGACCGCCTGCATCCCGTGGGTGCCGCCCCGGGCGTGGGAACAGGCGAAGTTCCGGGGGCCGATGGACGTGCGCGAAACGATCACCTACGAGACCGGCGTCGCCCGGCCGGTCCGATCGGCCACCTGGGTGAACCTGCGGGGCACGGGGGTTTCGCTGCCGAGGTTGGCCATCGATGTCGAAGGAGTCCGGGGCGAGGTCGAGGTGGCCGATCGGGTCGTGACGATCCGCCACGCCAACGGCTTCGCCCTGGACGGCACGATCGGGGCCGACGGGACGATCGACTACGGCGGCGAGGCGACCGTCGCCGGGCTGGATATCCGCCTGGACGATGCGTCCATCACCGAGGTACCGGAATCCTGGCGGCTCGATGCGCTCGAGATCGCCGGAGGGCGACTCTCCGGAATGGCGAAGCTCCGGGCCTCGGCGACGGCCGATCGGATCGACCTCTCCGGCTCCACCGGCGAGGCGGTCGTCAAGCAGGCGAAGGTGCGGGGGATCCCGGTCCAGTCGTTGACAATCCGCATGCATGCCGAGGGGGCCGACCTCCGCTACGAATCCGACCCGCCGCCCGCCAATCCCCCCCTGCCCTCGGCCTTCTCCGGCAAGCTGATGCAGGCCGCGCGACTGATGTCGGGCCTGGCGGCGATCCGGTCGGGCCGGCCCGACGCCCGGCTGGTCTTTACGCTCGAATCGCCCGGGAAGCCGGCAAGGACCCCCTCGACGGCCTCCCGCCGGATCGAGTGGCCTCCGCATACCTCGGGATTGATCGAGCTCGATCACGTCGCGATCGAGGACCTGGTCGACGAGGCCGTCCGGGCCGGCATCCGCCTGCCATTCGACGCCACCGGCCGGATCTCGCTGCGGCTCGATTCGACCCTGCCCCTGCTCGACCCTCGGCGGCTCGCCGACTACCGGGGCTCGGGGACGGTCGAATTCCATGGCGTCCGGGTGGCGGGGATCGAGCTGGGCGAGGTCCGGGCGAGGGTCCGGCTGGCGGGCGGGATCCTGGAACTCTCCGAATTCCGGCCGTCAGCCACGGCCGAAATCCGCCCCGAATCGGCCCCGCAGGTAGCCGCCGCCGAGGAGGCGACGGCCCGATAATGGGGGGTCGGGTCGGAAAAAGGTGTCGGGAACCGTCCCTGAGGAGGAGTCGGCCCCCGACGCTTTCCCAGGCCCGGGATTACGCGATCGAACCGGCCGGCTCGATCTCCTTCATGCCCGGATCCTTGCGAATTGACGGCGGCTGCGGGGGCGTCGGCGGCTCCTCTTCGGATTCCTGCGCGGTGGAGAAGCGGATGCCCATCCGGTGCAGCAGGTTCGACCAGGAATCGAGCAGGATGTAGAAGACCGGCGTGACCAGCAGCGACAGGATCAGCGAGAGCGCCTGGCCGCCGATGATGACCTTGGCCATGCTGGCCCGCGCGCCGGCCCCTGGCCCCTGGCCCAGGGCGATCGGCACCATCGCGGCGACCAGCATGACGGTGGTCATCAGGATCGGCCGGAATCGCGTGTGGTTGGCCTCGATCAGGGCGGCCCGCCGGGGCATCCCTCGGGCCCGCAACTGGTTGGTCGCGTCCACCTGCAGGATGCCGTTCTTCTTGACGATGCCGATCAGCATGAACAGGCCGAACATCGCGTAGATGTCGAGCGGCGTGCGAAACAGCGTCAGGGAGATCAGGCCGAACGGGATCGTCACCGGCAGGGCCATCAAGATTGCGATCGGCTGGAGCCAGCTCTCGAAC
>JAXMBD010000069.1:0-29219 GCA_046350035.1 Isosphaeraceae bacterium
CGCCAGGTTGAAGGTGAAATTCGGCGGCAGGACGTCCCCCGCGCAGCAGTTGCACCCGGGCTGGCCGTAGAGGACGCCGGCCGCCGCGGCGGAGAGGTCCCCGGAGACGTCGGGCATCTCAGCATTCCCCCAGCAGGATCTTCCACACGCCGCCCTCCCAGTGGATCTTCCGCCGCTTGCTCGAGTCGGCGGTGAAGGGCGCGAGGTAGCTATTGCGCACCGTCCAGACGTCCTCCGGGGCGGTCGAGACCTCCTCCGTGCCGGCGTCCGGGTCGGTGATGCAGAGCTTGACCTGGCCCGTGCCCATCGTCGTGCCGGACCGGGCCGTGATCGTCGCGGAGACGACGCAGGTGCGGATCATGCCGGCCGAGGGCGGGGCGAACCAGCGGCCCCGGTCGTGGATCGGCCTCGACCCGCTCGCCCGCGACTTCTCGACGCGCGACGCGGCGCCGGCGATCCGCCTCAGGTCGCGGGGCGCGATGCCCGTCTTGCCGGCGATCGACTGCTGCCTTGTGGCCATCGGGCCTCACGCGTCGTCGAGGTTGAAGATGGAGAAGTCGATCCGCCGGTAGACCCGGAACGTCAGCCACTCCGGGTCGGAGCCGTCGGGCAGGGGGTGGCCCGAGCCGTCGAGCGGCACCGGCGTCGATACCGGCATCTTGTCCTTGGACAGGATCACGGACTGGCCGCCGCCGCTCGCCTTCTGGCGCATCCCGGCGTCGAGGATCTTCCTGTCCCAGCCGTCCCGGTTGACGTGGAAGGTGTACGTGACCCTCCAGTACCAGCCGATCAGCGGGTGGAAGAGCCGGGTCGCCTTGGGAGCCTTCGCCTTCACCGTGCCCTCGCCGAACCGGCGCCATCCCCCGGCGTTGAGGGTGTCCCGGACCTCGTCGGCCAGGTTGGCGTCGTAATCCTGCTCGTTGCGCGTGAACGTCAGGATCATCCGCGAATCGTCGGCCGTCACGGGCGGGTCGAACGGGTCGCCGGCCGAGTTCACGATCGCCTCGCCCGATTCCACGTCCTCGTCGACGATCCGCTCGAAATCGGCGTGGTCGATCTCGACCTCGACCGGGTTGAGGGTCGGGTCCTCGCCGCACGGCTCCCACGGGCCGTACTGCGCCGTGACCAGGTACGCGCCCTTGACGTCCTCGACCTCGACCCGGGCGTCGATGCCGATGCAGAACGAGAAGAAGTCGGCCTCGCCGGCCTCCCCCGTGGCATAGCTGGCACCGATGGCGAAGCCCGACGCGAGGATCGCCAGCTTCGGGCCGGAAGGTTCGCCCGACGCGAACTGGACGCGGGCGCCCCGGGTGTAACGGCGCACGAAGTCGGGGCCGACGCTGCCGGCGCCGGCCGCGATGTAATCGACCGTAGGCATGCGGCTAGCTACCTGTTACCCATTGCCCATCACGAACGCGTCGATCTCGGACGAATGGGCCGAGAGGGCGTCGGCGATCTGCTGCAGGAAGCGCTTGTGCTCCTGGGCGACGGCGAGCTGCTCGCGCTGGATGTTGGGCAGCTCGCGGAGCGGGTCGCGCTGCGAGTTCTGCCATTCGAGCAGGGCGCTCCTCGCCTCGCGCGATCCGGCCTCCAGCGCCGCCGGGTTCTTGGCGGCCGAGTCGCCCAGGAATTCGCCGGCCGCCTTCGACTTGAGCTTGTTGTAGTCGTCCTCGCCCAGGAAGCCGAGGCCGCGGAGCTTGTCGAGCTTGTTGAACTGCTCGGCCAGCTTGTCCATCGGCGAGGCCAGGTTGTCCCAGAGCTTGGACGCCTCCTCGGCCATGCCGTCGAACTGGCTTCGGAGCTGGTCGGCGAACTTCCAGACCCACTTCGTGGAATCCTCGTTCAGCCGCTTGAAGATCCGCCCGGCCCGCTCCTCGACGTCGTCGAAGAACTTGTCGACCTGGTCGCGGGCGCCCGGCGAGGCGAAGGCCTGGCCGGCCGAGTCCATGAGCGCGTCGGCGTTGGCCCGGAGCTTCTCGGACATCCCCGAGAACATCCCGCCCCAGTCGCCCTCGGCGAGGCCGAGCATCCTGGCGAGCTTGCCGACGCCGCCGGCGAGCATGCCGAGCGCGTCCAGGGCCGAGGCGGCCCACCGCTGGATCACGGAGTCGACTGCGAGCACGATCCCCTTGAGGTAGCCCCAGTAGTCGGCGAGCGTCGCCACCGCCTTGCCCACGGCACGCAGGGCGCCGGTGACGATCTTGCCCCCGTCGACGGTGCGTTCGACCCAGTCGACGATCCCTTGCTCGAAGGAACTCAGCTCGGCCTTGCCGTTGCTGCCGAACCCGAGGAACGCCTTGAACGACTCCATCGCGGCCATGCCGACCGCCTTGAGCATCGTGACGGCCGGTTCGATCGCCTTGGCCAGCGCCTCCAGGAACGGCGACACGCGGGCCTTGATGGCCTCCCACACCTTGTTCAGCCAGGTGCAGGCGCCGGCCCATTCGAGGGTCTTCGTCGTCAGCGCCGCCACGCCGCCGGCGATGCCGCCGGTGATGACGGCCGACAGGACCGAGAATCGGCCCTCGGCCTTCTCGGCCGCGTCGGCCAGGGTCTCGCCCACGCCGCCGGCGACGCCCTTGCCGACGCCCTTCGCGGCGCCGGCGAGGGCCCGGCCGGGCATGCGGACGGCCGAGAACCCGCCCTCCATCTTGCCGGGCTCGAACCCCTTATTCCTCCGCAACAGCCCCGAGACGAGGCCGACCGCCTCGCCGACGCCGTGCCAGATCCCGACCAGCTTCGCGCCCTTCGCGGCGAGGCCGTAGAGCTTCTTCTCCGACTCGCCGAGCGCCGAGGCCTGGCGCTTGAGCATCGATTCCTCGAACGCCTTGAGCCGGATGTCGCGGGCGAGCTTGCCGATGTGGTCGACCAGCTCGGCCATCTTCTCCAGGGCCGGGACCACCCGCGCGAACCCGGCGCCCCAGCGTCGTGCCGATCGAGGCCGACTGTCGGGTCATCAGCGCGATCGCCTCGCCCAGGCCGCCGACGCGGCCCGGGGCGCCGTCGGCGTTGATCGCCGGCGTGATCTCCGGCGAGAGGCCGCCGAACGCCTGGCCGACCTGCTCGGCGCGGCCAGGACGTCGCGGTCGAAGCCGCTGGCGTCGGCGTCGATCCCGACCGACAGGTTTTCGAGGTTCTTGCCGCCGCTACTCATCGTCGCTCGCGGGGTTGGGGGCGGGGTCGGGGGCGGGGTCGGGGACGAAGGGGGCGATGCCGGCGAGGCAGGTGATCGCGGCCGACCGCATCTCGGCGACCGATTGCTTCCGGCCCGGCCTCGATCGTTTCCGGGGCAGGAAGTCGGCGAGCTTGACCCGCCTCGCCGAGAAGCACTGCGCGGTCGTCGCGGCGATCTGGGCGCCGATCAGGTGGGGGTCGGGGATCGGGTCGAGGGATTCCAGCTCGATCCACTCGACGAACTCGGAGTGGGTCATCCGCCGGCCGAGTTCCCCCACGGTCATCTTCAGCTCGCGGGCGAGCTTGAAGGCGAATCGACGCCGGGCGTCGCCTTCGAGCCTTTTCCCAGGCGTCCCGGCGCCTCCTCGTCGAGGCCGTTGAGCTTCATCGCCGCGGCCGAGATCCGCAGCAGGGCGGACCCGAACGGGCCGGTCGCGAGGCGTTCGGCGTCGGCCGGCTCGAAGACGGGGGCTCCCCCCTCGTCGACGGCCGCCAGGGCGACCAGCTCGGCGGTCCGCCGGGCGGGCGACTTCTCGCCGGCCAGGAGGTCGAGGGCCTCCTGCAGGGCCAGCCTGCGGACGAAGACGGTCACCCCCCAGTCGGGGATGGGCACGGCAACCTTCTCGGAAGAAGCGGCGAGGATCTGATCGCGCAGGGACACGTCGGGCACTCCGATCGGGGAGGGATTCGGGGGAGGTCTGGCGGCCGGGTCAGGCGGCCGCGACGGATTCGACCGGGGTATACGTGATCGTGGCGTTGACGGTCCCGTCCTCCTCGACGCCGCCGAACTCGATCGACTTGATGAAGGCGACGAAGGTCAGCGTGCCGCCGGTGCCGCCGCCGGTGTCGGCGGGGAAGTGGATCACGGTCGAGGTCTTGGTGCCGGCGGCGCACTCGGCGACCATCGCGGCGTGCGACGAGGGGAGGTAATTCACCTCGATCGTCAGGTCGGAGCCCTTGGGCAGGGTGGGCTCGCAGCTCTTCCACGCGCTGCCCAGGTGGGTGGTATTGCGTTCGCCGACCTCGACGCCGCCGCCCTTGACGGACGTGACGTTGGCGATCACGGAGCCGCGGGTGACGGTCGTCCCGGCGGCCGCGGTGGTGTTGGGTGCGGACACGAGCGAACCCTTTCATGGGCCCCTCGCGGCGCCTCCGCTGGGTGGGCCGGGCGTCCGTCGCCCGGGGTGGGGTGGGGTGGATCGGGCCGTCAGGTGGCGGGCGCGCGGACGTTGTGGCGGACGCGGTAGTCGACCCGGACGCCGCAGAGCGGCCGGCCCTTGCCGTCGTCGGGCCAGTCGTACAGGTCCGACTCGCCGAGCTGGTGGCAATCGGTCACGCGCAGGCCGCCGGGCAGGACGCCGCGGAAGCCGTCCAGGAGGCCCTCGACGCGGGCCTTGATGGCGACCGCCTCGGCGGTCGTCGCGGCGCGGATCGAGACCTGGACCCGCGCCTTGGCATAGCCGGCGCAGCCGGAGAGCTGCTGGCCGCGCGGGTTGCTCAGGACCTGGACGACGACGCGTGGCTCGGCGTCGCGCTGGGCCGAATAGCCGTGGCGGATCGCGGCGGCCGGGACCAGGCCGGCGAGGATCGCATCGCCCTTGAGGCGGGCGAGCAGCGACGACCGGAGGTCGGTCGCGGCCGCGCCGCCCCGGCCCAGGCCGTAGGAGGCGAAGCCGGTGAGCGAGGGGACGATCAGCCGCCTCATAGCGGCGTCCGCGAGGTGGGGTCGGCGTCGTCGACGCTGAAGTTGGCCGAGGGGTTCGAGGTATCGTTGCCGGCGCCCCAGACGCGGAGGATCTTGGCGATCGCGTCGAGGATGACCTTGCCCCAGGCGACGGCCCACGAGCCGTTCAGGGCGCCGCCGACGGTGGCCGTCCGCACGTCGGCGATCGGCTGGGCCAGGTCGATCCGCGACGGCGGCGACGCCTGGAACTGGATCCCGCTCGATAAGTCCGAGGGCGGGGCCGAGGGCAGGGCGGATTCGAGGTCGACGACCCCGGTGCCCGGGTCGTAACCCAGGACGCGCCGCCACTCGCCGCGGAGCGCGTCGGTATCGACGGCGGCGAATCCGCCGATCGGCACGCGGCCCTTGAGCGCGCCGGCGTCGATCGTGAATCGCGCCGGGGTCGGGGCCGGCGACGGGAGGATCGTGCCGTGGGCCGTCCACGGGTCGGTGTAGGCGGCCAGCGACCGGACGAGCTGGCCCATCGTGGCGCCCAGGCCGATCGCCGATTGGAGCGCGTCCCAGACGGCCGCGGCGATCGCGTTGGCGCCCGGGGCGGCGGAATACCAGGCCGGGGCGACGTCGTTCCGCGCGTAATCCGACGGGTTGTCGGGCGCGGCGTAGGACGACGCGGCCAGGCGGCTGCCGACCGTCGCGTCGAGGCGGGACAGGCCCAGCGACGCGGCGTCGTCCGGGTCGGCCCGGGTCGTGCGGACCGCGCCCGGCACCGACCAGGCCCCCGCGGCCTCGAGCACGAGGCCGAGGATCCGGCAGTCGGTCTCCCCGGCCGTCGGGGTGTATTTCCAGACGCCCCCGGAGACGTGGGCGAGGTCGCCGGCGCCCGCCGACGCGGCCCCGTCCTTGAGGACGGTGATCGTCGCGGCGGAGGTGACGGGCGCCCCGGTGGCGATCGCGACGAGCGGGCCCGGGACGAGCAGGGTCTGCCCGGGCTGGTTGCGTCTCAGGAACACGGCAAGGCCCTCGGCGGGTGCGGTTAGTGGAGGATCGCGCCGCGGCGGGGGTATCGGGCGAAGGCGGGGCCGTGCGCGGCGGCCCACAGGGCCGGGGGCGGGCCGGCGACGCGGCGGAGGAGGTTCGGATAGCCGGCCCGGGACTCGGCGTACAGTTGGGCGACCTCCGCGGCCGACAGGGCCCGGTCCCAGACGGACGCCTCCCGCGTCCAGCCGTTGGCGTAGCTCGGCCCGCGGTCCACCCCGATCCAGATCGGCAGCGCGGACGTGTCGTTGAGCGGCCCCGTGCTGACGCAGGTGCTCGGCGCCAGGGCCGCCCCGTTGTGGTAGATCGTCGGCTCCGCGTACCCGGTCCCGGGGGCCGCGCCGACCGTCAACACGTCGAAGTATTCCGAGCCGGGGGCCAGGCCGGAGGCGTCGGCGGCGATCGCGAAGCATGCCCGCCCGTCGGCGTACCACACGTTGTTGGGTTGCACCCCGAAGGCAATTCGGAGGCCGTCCGCGTAGCCGTCGAAGCCCGAGAATCGCTGCAGCAGCGGGTACCAGCCGGTCGTCGCGGGCGTGTAGCGGACCGCGAAGGTGATGGCGCCCAGCGTGCCCGGCGAGGGGGCCGGCGCCTTGAAGTACCGCGCGGCCGCGGCGGCGAAGGCCACGCCCCGCGCGTCCCACGCCGCGCCGTTGACGGCCGACGCATGAGAGGCGCCCATCAGGTCGAACAGCGTGCCGCCGCCCAGCCGGCCGGGGGTCGGCATCCACCACGCCAGCCGCCCCCGGTTGAGCGGGTGCTCGCGGACGACCGGGGAATGGCATGCGATCGGGGCGAGGAGGCCCATCGGTCACACCCCCGTAGTCGCCGAGGCGTCGCAGGCGACCGTCACGCCCTGGCCCGTGTGGCCCGCGAAGCGGACGCGGTAATACGCCCAGTCGGCGCCCGAGCCGATGCCGATCGCGAACGGGATCAGCGTGAGGGAATCGGCCGCGGTGTCGCCCAGGCCGACGGCCGGGCCGGCGACCCAGGCCGAACCGTCCGCCGAGAAGTCGAGGAAGAACGCGCACGGCGTGGCGGGCGGCGAGGATCCGTTGGCGATCCGGGCGACCCCCGAGGCGCCGTAGCCGCAGGCCTGGGCCAATCCGGCCAGCGAGGAGCCTGCGGCGACGGGGGTCGGGGCGGGGCCGGGTTGCGGGTTCTTGGCGAGCGACATCGTTGCCTTTCGGTTCGGTCTCGTGAGGAGGGCGATCAGCGGCCGAGGCGCCGGAGACGCGAGGCGATGCCGGCCCGCATGCCGGCCAGGATCGGGGGCCAGTCGAGGTCGACGGCGGTCCGGATCGGCGCGGCCGCCGGCCTGTGGTCGGTGCCGAATTCGATCGCCGCGAAGTAGAAGAAATGGTCCGGGGCGGCCGCCCTGATCGCGGCGGCGTCGACGGAGATGGTGGCCGTCGCGAGGCCATCCCTCGGGCTCGCGACGTCGAGCCGGAGCGAGTCGCGGGCCGTGCCTTCGCCGACCGGCACGCGGGCCCGGATCGCCTGCAGGAGCTTCTCGCCGGCGTCGAGGACCTCGGGCCCGACGACCTCGCGGGCGATCCTCGGGCCCAGGGCCCGGAGCCTCGACCGGAGCCGATCGTCGTCGACGCGGGCCTTGACGATCAGCCGGCCCAGCCTGGCCTTCACGGGGCTTGCCTCTCCTTGCCGACGCAGACGATCTCGATCCCGAGGTTGTCGGGGTTGATCACCTGCTCGACCTCGATCGTGCGGCCGCCGATCACGAGGCGATCGCCCGGCCGGACGTCGAGGCCGAGGCGGCCCCGGAACCGGATCCCGACGAGCGCCTGGGCGCGGGCCTGGTCGCCGACGACCCGTTCGAGGGCCGACTGGTAGAGCACGCCGCCCCACCTCGTGCCGATCGTCGGGTAATCGCCGAAGTCCTGGCCGTAGCCATCGACGGCGACTTGCCGACGCTGGATCGCGACCCGGAAACGCAGCTCGCCGGCGCGCATCAGCAGTAGACCCCGTAGAGCAGGGGGGACAGCACGGCCTCCACCCCGTACGGGATCGGCAGGGCCGACAGGCCGGTGAGGGCCGCCTCGCGGTTGGCGTACCAGGAGGAGACCAGCAGCCTCATGGCGAGCCGGGCCGGCTCGGCGACGTCCGCCGGCACGTCGGCGATCGCGTCCCCGTAGCCGGCGCGGAAGGTGACCTGCAGGGCGTCGTCGCGATAGTCCAGGATCGGCCACCACGCCGACTGCACGGGGCGGATGCGCCCCGGCGACCCGGGCACGGCGACATAGCTCGCCGGGTCCCAGGTCGACAGGGTGCCGCCGGAGTAGAACCGGATCGACTCGACCGCCGCGAGCGGCGCCCGGGGCAGCACGAGCGGGCCGTCCCAGGCCGTCGCGTACCAGTGGGCGATCGGGGCGAGGGACGACGGGTCGGTCGGGAAGCTCGAGACCAGCAGCTTCCACCGCTGCGTGAGGATCGCCCGCCGCGTGAACATCTCGACGTAGGACCGCGCGGCCGAGATGAGACCCGAGATGAGCGAGTCGTCGTCGTCGGCCTCGACCCGGCACCATTGCCTGGCCTCGGCCAGCGTGACCGGCTCGGAGGCGGGCGGCGTGAGCTGGATCAGCGTGCGGTTCAACTCGGCCCCCGTTTCTTGCGGCGACCGGGCTTCGGCGTTGCATCGGGGGGATCGCCCGGCCGCTCGGCTTCGCCGGCGAGGCGATCGACGAGGCGGACGAGGCCCTCGACGTCGCGCGGCAGCTCGTCGGGGAGCGGGTCGCCGCCGTCCTCGACCAGCTCGCCGCCGGCGACGAAGTAGAGGCCCAGCTCGACGGGCAGCTCGACGACGTCGCCCGGCGCGTGGGAATGTCCGCCGTGGAAGTGGCCGCGATCGGTGACTCGGAAGAGGGGCATGGCTCGGCCCTGGAAGTGATCCGTTGGCTTCCGCCGGGGGCGTGGAAGTGAAGTCTCACTTCCACGCCCGATCGCGGCGGCGGGGGTTAGGCGATGATGTCGACCAGCTTGGCGAACGCCTGGTCGTAGCGGGTCTGCATGTCGATGTCCTGCAGGACGTTGACCTTCATCCCGCCGCTGCCGCCGAGCGTGTAAGGATCCACGATCACGTCGAACCCGCTCCAGGTGGCGAACAGGACCTGCGTGAAGACGCCGGCAATCAGGGCGCTCAGGTTGTTCCCGGAGCCCTTGCTGAGGTTGCTCGGGCAGTTGCTGGTGACGTGGGTCCGCTTGCCGTCCATCGTGCCGTCGTCCGCCATCAGGAAGGTCGGGAACGTGCCCGACTTCGGCGTCTGCTTGGCCTGCGCCACGACCTTGGCGTTGGTCAGGAAGCTGATCTCGTCGATGTCGGCGTTCGCGTTGGCGATCTGGGCGACGAGCGCCAGGATGGCCGGCCAGGTGAGGGGGCCGCCGTCGGCCCCCAGCGAGGCGGCCGTCAGGACGCCGGTGCGGTTCAGCAGGCCGACCAGGCTGAGCTGCGGCGACGCCACGGCGCCGTTGATCCCGGCCGAGTCGACGCCGACGCCCAGGCCCTTGATGATCGACCCGAGCACGTAGGCATTCATGTCGACGTTGGGCTGGAGCTGCATCCGCCGGGTGATGATCTCCGTCGCCGCGATCGTCTTGGGCGCGAAGTCGACCGACCCGATGGTCAAGTTCGAGGCGGTCGGGGGGCTGCCCTGCTGCACCCACTGGACGGTCTCGACGGCCGTCTGCTTGGGCAGCGAGAAGAAGCCCTGCAGGTCGGTGAAGAACTCGGCGCCGGCCTTCACCATCACGGAGCGGTTCCGCAACGCGTCGATCACCGTGGCCGGCTTGTAGGTGGCGATCGCGCCGGCGCCGGCGGTCGTGTCCAGGTCGCGATACTCGACGCCCAGTTGGCGGGCGCCCCGGCGTGCGGCCCGTTCGTCGTACGGCGCCCGCCCCGGCATGAAGAAGCCGGTCGCCGGGCGGCCCATCCGCCGGGTCAGCTCCTGGTCGACATCGCGCTGCAGGCCGCTGAGCTTGCGGGTCGCCAGGAATTCCTGGCAGGCCCCGATGAAGTCGTAGGGCCGCTTGCGCAGCTCCCGCTCCATCTCGTCGCCGGGATCCGGCTCATCCTCCTCGGCCGCCCGCTGCTCCTTGCCCTGCTTGAGGCGGGCCTCGAAGTCGTTGGCCTTCTTCTCGCGGGCCTCGATCTCCTCGGCCTGGTTGAGGAAGCCCTCGGCGTCGGCGAGGTGCTTGTCGATCGACCGCTTCTCCTCCTCCGGCATCGCGGCCGGGTCGTCCTGGTACTTCCTCTCGATCTCCTTGGCCTTGTCGGCGCTCTGGCGGGACTGCTGGCGCAGCTCGTTCGGCTTGGGCACGGGTCTCTCCGGGCGGAGGGGGGAGGGGCCGGCGGAGCGCCCGCGCCGGCGTGGGGTGGGTGGGGCTGGGGCGGGGGGGACGGCCCGCTGGGCGGCGGGATCGCGGGGCGGGCGCGACGGGGAATCGCGCGGGATGGGTGCCTACGGCCCGTCAGGCGAGCCGGGATTCGATCGAGCGGAGGCGCTCGGCACGCTCGCCGGCCTGCCGACGGGCCTCGTCGCGGAGCTGCTCGGCCCCGGCCAGCTCGTCGATGGCCGGGCTGTCGGAGCGCAGGGAGACCTCCGTCTGCGGGTAGGCCGGCCGGGTGACGATCGACACGTCGCCCAGGTCGACGTCGGTCAGGGTGCGGTCGGTCCGCTGGTCGTTCCAGAGGACCCCGTTGGGGGCCGGCCGGAAGGCGATCGACATGCCGCGGATGTCGCCCCGGCCCACCGTCTCGACCAGGTCGCGGGCGTACGACGTGTCGGGCGGGTCGATCTCGACGTCGAGGTCGCCGCCGGGCGACTCGACCATCCGCAGGGTCCCGGACGAGGTCCGGCCCAGCACGTAATTGTCGTCGTGGTTGTACAGCGCCACGACGTCCTGCCCCTCGGCGATCGCCCGCTTGAAGGCGCCCGGGGCGAACCGCTCGACGAACTTGACGAGCTTGCCCCGGACGTACGCGCTGATCGTGGTGGATTTGTTGGCCACGGCGGCGCGGCCCACGATCGTCGGCAGCTTGCCGGGCGGGCCGTCGCCGATCGCCCGCAGCTCGGGCTTGAATTCGACGAAGCGGTAATCGGTCTTGCTCATGGCCTGGGGGCTCGGTCGTCGTCCTCGTCGGGCGGTTCGGGCGACTCCTTCGGCGGTTCCTGGGCGGGCGCCCCCGGCGTCGCCGGCGTCGGCGTCGGCGGGGCGGCCAGCAGCCTGGAGAGCGGCACCTGGTTGTTGGGCACGAGGATCTCGTCGCAGCCGGGCAGGGGGTTGGCGCCCTCCCGCTCGCGTACCTCGTTGCGGGTCGACCAGCCCCAGGTGAGGGCCTCGCGGTTGTAGGCGGCCCGCGTGGTCAGGTCGGCGCGGAGGAGCCAGTTGGTGTCGAATTCGATGCAGAGGCCGTCGGCCCGCTCGGCGTCGGTGAGCAGCTTGGCGTTCCACTCGACCTCGATGGCGGCGATCCAGGAGAGGATCGTGCTCATCAGGTAGTCGAGGTTGGCGGCCTCGACGCCGGCGCTCGCGAGCTGCATCTGCGAGTAGTCGCCCACCTTGTGCGGCGGCACGCCGAACCACCGGCAGATCTCGACGAGCTGGAACTTCCGCGACTCCAGGAACTGGGCCACCTCGGGCGGGACCGAGATGCTCTGGTAGGTCCAATCCTGCTCCAGGATCGCGATCTGCTGCGAGCCACCCGGCCCGTTGCCGTGCCGGTCGGTCCAGGTCGCGCGGAGGTTGCGGAGTTCCTCCTCGACGACCTTGCGGTTCGTCTTGAGGATCCCCTTGGGCTGGCCGCCCGAGCCGAAGAACCGGCCGCCGTAGATCTCCTGGGACTTGGCGAGGCCGATCGTGTCGCGGGAATAGCGGCTGATCGGATAGCCGTCGCAGCCGTTGTAGGACAGCCCGGAGAGCTGCAGGACCTCGTCGTCGCGGAAGGTCTTCGCGCCGTATCGGTAGTACCGCGTGCCGTCCTCGCGCCAGTCGCCGATCGTCATGGCCGGGTCGAGGAGCTGCAGGCCTTCGACCTCGCCCGAAGCGTCGGTGCGGATGCGGAGGTATCCGCCCTGCCAGGTGAGCGCGTGGGCGACGTGGGCCGTCATCACGCCGACGCGGTTGCCGCCGCCGGCGATCCGGTCGGGGTCGATCGACGGGTTGTTGGGGAGGGGGATCCAATCGACCCGGTTCAGCGGGTGGCCGGGCACCTCGACGCGGCCCTTGCCGGGCACCTTGCGGACCACGCGGAAGGGGTGCGAGCCGACGTCCCGCGAGACCCGGTTGACGCACGCGAAGTAGGCCCCGACGGTCAGGGCCGACTGGGGCGTGACGGCGACCCCCGAGGGCGTGTTGCCCGACGCGCCCTGGCCCCAATCGAGCCGGTAGAACCGGCCCTCGGGCGCCGCGGAGCGCGTCGCGAAGCCGGCCAGTTGGCCGATCCATTTCCGGACCTCGCCGCCGAATCCCATCGGATCAGTGCCCCGCGATGATGACCAGGACGTTGCACGAGTCGGCGCCAGGATCCAGCTTGAGCCTGCGGCGCGTCCCGACCGCCCATCCGGTCGCGGTCGCGAGGTAGAGCAGCCGGGTCGTCCCCGACGGCACAGCGATCACCGACCCCGAAGCCCCGATCGGGTCGTCGAGCGAGGCCGATCCCATCGCCGGGTCGCCGACGGCGCAGGCGCGTGCCGGGTGCGCCGCCGGATCTTCGAGGCTGACGATCGCGATCAGCGTCACGTCCGAAAATGAGGTATCACCCCGGCCGCCGGCGAGCGCGGACAGGTCGAGGGTTTGCGGCGTCGAGGCCGCGAGCGGGATCGTGCCCGCCCAGAGCTTCGAGGCGTCGATCGACTGCAGCTTGCCCTTCACCTGGGCGGTCCCGAGCGTGACGCTCGGGATGTCGATCGCGATCGTGTCGTGCCGCCGCCGAGCAGGGTTTCGACCCTCTGGACGGCGATCCGGGGCAGACCTGGGCCTTGACGACGACGCTCATCGGCGTTTCTCCCGGCCGCGGTACCGGCCGATCGCGTCACGCAGAAGGCGGCCGCGATGGTGATCAGGCCCCAGATCGCGAGGGCATCCCGACGGCGTCGCTCAGCCGATCGAAGGCCTGCAGGAATTCCTCGGAGGCGAAGATCATGGGCGACGAATCCCCCGGCCGAGGCGGCCTAGGCGGGCATGCAGCCGGATCCCGGTCGCGATCAAGGCGATGGACCAGATCGCCAGCGGGACGCCGACGACGATCGCCGACAGGTTGGCGGCGAGGGCCAGGTCCCCGTCCGCGAAGATCATCGGCATCGATTCCTCCGGCGGGCGTCCCGCCGGCGGATCCGGGCGGCCTTGCGACGTCGCCGCCTCCCGCGTTGCCACCGATTGCGTTCGCGCCGGTAAGGGCCCGAAAGGTCGATCCCGTAGCACCTGCCGAGGAAGGGCGGCTCGATGCCGATCAGGAGGAGGAGCGAAGCGAGCAGGTCGGTGGCCATGGGGTTCCCGTGGGCGGCTTACAGGAAGAGCAGGCCGCGGTCGGTGTAGACGGACCGCTCGGCCTCGGGCGTGGCGATCTTGGCGGCGATCGCGTTGACGAGCCGCGAGAGCGGGTCGATCCGCTCCTCGACCGTTGCTTGCAGGCGGATGTTGTCGTTGCTGTCCCGCTTGGCCTCGGCGTTGTCGGCCGACCAGGTCAGGACCGGGTGGTTGCCGTGCCGGAGCTGGCCGGCGACGACGAGCCGTTCGAGTTCCTTGGTCGCGCCGGTCAGGCACGACATCGTCTGGTTGATCTCGGTCACCGGCAGCCCGTCGTCGAGGAGCTGCTTGAGCAGGAGCTTCGCGTTCCAGGGGTCCGCGAAGAGGGCCGCGATCGGCGTCTCCGCGTGCGCCTCCAGGATCCGGGCCCGGATCGCCCGGGGGTCGACGGTCCGGCCCTCGGTCTTCCGGGCCAGGCCCTGCTCGATCCAGTGGAGGTAGGGCACCCGATCGCGCTCGGATCGCTTCCTCGCCGACTCGCCGGGGATCCAAACATCGATCAGGGCATAGACCAGGTCGCCATCGGCGAAGATGCGGGCGAACGCGGTGAGGTCGGTCGTCGCCGACAGGTCCAGCCCCGCATAGCAGCGCCGGCCGGCGAACCACGAGGGCGTCGGGAAATCCCGCCCGCAGACGTCCCAATGATCCCGCTCGAAGAACCGCCGGTCGGACTGGGTCCAGACGCAGAGGCGGAGGCGGAGGAATTCGTTGAGTTCGCTCGGGCGGCGCTCGACGTCCTCGACGTCCTTCTCGAAGTCCTCGATCGACAGGGTGTGGCCGAGGGAGGGATTGCACCGGGCCCACACGGCGGGGTCGCGCCAGTCGTCCTCGGCCGAGGCGCCGTAGATGACGCCCAGGTGCTGCCAGTCGGGGTCGCGGCCCAAATTGACCCGCTCGGTCTTGTCGTGCTGGTCGTAGCAGACCGACAGGCGATCGACGCCGGCCGTGGTGATCGACAGCGTCAGCGGCTGGCGCCTCGCGGCGCCCGCATACTTGAAGACGCGCCAGAGGTCCCACGTGTCCTGGCGGTGCAGCTCGTCGAAGACGACGAACGAGGTGTTCGCCCCATCCTTGCTCGGGACGTCGGCGCTGTTGGCCTGCAGCCGACCGTTGTTCTTCGGGAACCGGATCTTGCTCTTGCTCTCGACGACGTCGAGCCGCCTGGCGAGGTCGGGCGAGGCCCGCACCATCGCGACCGCCTCGTCGAAGATGATGCTCGCCTGGGCCCGATCGTAGGCGTTGCAGAAGACCTTGGGCCCGCGCTCGCCGTCGGCCATCAGGTGATACAGGGCGACGGCGGACAGGAGCGTACTCTTGCCGTTCTTCTTCGGCACCTCGAGGTAGGCGGTCCGGAACCGTCGCCTGCCATCCGGCCGCCGCCATCCGTAGAGGCGCGAGAGGAAATCCCGCTGCCAGCCGAGCAGCTTCAGCGGCCCGTCCGAGTCGCCCTGGCTGGGCCGGCAGAACGTCTCGATGAACCGGATGATCCGGTCGGCCGCCGCGGGGTCGAAGTAGCAGCCCTTGGAGATCGCGAGGTCGTCGGACGGGTTGCGGATCCAGGGGGCCAGGGCTTCGCGGGTTCGGAGCAGCATGCCATGGTCATCCGGGCGCCCCGGCGAGGAATCGATCGAATTCGTCGTCGGCCTCGGGCTTCGCGCCCATCCGCGCGGCCGAGGCCGGGGTGAGGCCCAGCTCGGCCAGGAGCCGGGCGATCTGGTCGGAAGCCTTGGCCGCCTGGTTGACGGCCGGGTTGGGCTTGTGCGAGCCGGTCCCGGTCGGGATCAGCAGCCCGTACCGGCGGATCGCCTCGCGGGCGACGTGCCAACGCTCGACGGCCTCCTCCAGGACCTCGGCGACGTGGTCGACCTCGGGACCGTCGGCGCCCCTGGATGCGAGCGATCGCCGCGCGGCGGCGACGAAATCCCGCGCGGCCGAGGCCGGGCAGGGGGGCAAGTCGATCGGCTCCGCCTCGACGACCAGGCCGTCGGCGTCGCGCGGGTCGTCGTCAGGTCCGGCCGGCGGCCGACGGGCGATCGGCGCAGGGGGCTTGGGCTTGCGTCCGCGTCGCGGCATGGGGTCGGCAACTCGCGATCCGGTGGAGGACCTCGACGGGCGTGGGCCTTCGGGGAGGGGAGGGGCCCGACGGGGCGAGGATGAAGGTGCCGTTGAGTTCTATCCCCGTGCCCGGCCGGTCGAGTGCTTGGCGCTGTGGCATGGCCTGCAGATCGATTCGAGGTTGGGGAGGAAGAGGGCCAGGTCGGGCCGCTGCTCGATGGGGAGCTTGTGGTGCACGGCGGTCGCCGGCGTGAGCCGGTCCAGTTTCTTGCAGGGCTCGCAGAACGGCTCGCGGGCGAGCTGGAGCCGGTGGACCTTGCCCCATTCCTGCGCGCTTGTAGAACTTCGCCCTCTTGATGGCGTCGGGCGAGCGGTCGAGGGAGGGGATGCCGCCCCCGGGGCGATAGGTGGGTACATCAGGCATGGGGGAATCCGGGGGCGGCATGGGGTGCGGAAACCGGCAGGGGGGCGATCCGTTAGGCGGGCGGCGGGGCGGGGGTTGGGCGCGTCGACGGGCCGGGAAACCGGCCGGGCCTTGCGGCAGGTTCTTGACCGGGCCGCTTGCGGCCTTCGATCAACTGGCGGATCAGCGAGACTTCCAGGTCGCCGGAATCCAGGGCCGCCCGCCGGTATTCCCCACGGTCGAGATCGACAGGCCCCGCCGCCAGCGCATTCGTAGAACGTGAGCCGGCGGACCTCGATATCCTTCAGGACCTGGATCACCAGCTCCCGGTCCTCGGGCGTCGAGCGCGGCCGGCCGGCCGGGCGTGCGGGGGACGGTCTGGCCAGGAGCGGATTCGAGCGGGGTCGGTTCGGCCATGTGCCGGCTCGCAACGGGGGATCGGGATCGCCAGTTCCCACACCACTGCGCCACGACGGCGGCAGGATTCGGGGCAACCGCTACGTGCGTCGTCGTTGCAAAAGGCCTGCGCCGCATACTCCCCACGGCCTGAAAACATCGGCCGCGGCTGCCGGATCCGGTCAAGAAACCTCGGGGTCGGCTGGGCCTGACGCGGCTGTGTTCGGCCGTCGCCAGGGCAGGCGACCTCCGCAAGCTCGGTATCATCCGTCCCCGGCTCGGCCCCGAGTGGTTCGAGCGATGGGAGACCCCCGGGGGACCTACTGGGCGGCGACGCCCCAGCGCTCGAACGCCGGCCTGGTCGTCGACGAGCTGGCCGACCCCGACGACGAGGGCAAGCCGCTCTACCTGCTGCCGGCGGACGTGCTCTCGACCACTTCCGGGCGGCGACGGCCCGGGGGCAGGTCCGCGGCCTGACCTCGACCGGTTCGCGGCCAGGCCCCAGCGCCCCCCGGGACGCGCCCCAGCTCGCCTGATGGGACGACGGCAGCCCCGTCGAGCCGTGGGGGCCACGATCCCGGTCGACCGCCGGATCGGCCCCCAAAGGCCATCCGGATCGCGACGTCGCCTTCGCGGCCGTCCCAGCCCGGGCCAAAAACAAAATGAGATCTGCTGGTGGGCCCGCGCGCGAGGCCACCACGTTCCCGCTCCAATCGCTACCACGGATTTAACCCCCTACTCCTACGGGGCCGGAGAACGCCGGGCGTAGGCCCGCGCCGGCGGCCGATGCTCATGGTGCCGCTCGCGAATGCGGCTATCGTTCCGCCGCCGCCCCGGGGAGAGATGCCCTCGGGACGGCGGCCTGTTTCCTCGCGCGCGTCGGCCGGCCGCAGGATCGGCACGAACCGCACGAGCCGATCCGCCATCGGGGGCGGAGATGGCCCGCCGACGGCGTTAGTTCGCATAATGCTTGGACCACGACCTAATCCGGGTTTCTGACCACGCGAGGGGGGGCGTTCATGGCCAAAAAGGGGCCCAATGGCGAGGCGCCGGACGGGAAAGCGACGAAGCCCGTCGCCGAGGCGATCGCGGCCATCACCAAGGTCGTCCGCAAGCATGGGCTCGACTATGCCCAGTGGCGGTACGTGTCGAAGCGCGTGAAGAAGGCGTGCGACCTCAAGCCCGACCGCAAACGCAAGGCGTTGCCCCGCGTGCTCACCTCGGCCGAGTTCGACCGCTTCTACGCCGTCGTGAACAAGGCCGGGGATTCGCAGCATGGCCTCATGATGAGGCTGCTGTTCTATTCGGCCTGTAGGGTTAGCGAGCTGTGCAACGCCAAGGTCGAAGATGTCGACCTCGACGAATGCAAGCTCCGGGTCGAACGCGGCAAGGGCGACAAGGATCGGACCACGATGTTCCCGCCCTCGTTCTCGCCGGCGCTGCGGGCCCACATCGACGCCCACCCCCAGAACCGCTACCTCTTCCAGACCCGCCTCAACACCCGCTACTCGACGCGCCAGGTGCAGAGGATCGTCAAGGCGTATGCCACCAAGGCCGGCGTGACGGCCACGCCCCACACCTTCAGGCACCAGGCCCTCACCTGGCTCACCTCGGTGTCCGGCCTCCAGGATCGCGAGATCCAGCTCCTCAGCGGCCACGAGCGGCGTGAGACGCTGCAGATCTACCAGCACATCGGGCTCAACGCCGACATCACGGCGAAATATCGCGAGTCGATGAAGAAGCTCGACATCTAGGAGGGGGACGGCCCGTCGATCAGACGGCCCGGCCCAGGTGGATCAGAATCGGGCGATCGATCAGCCAGTAGTTGCGGGGCCGGTCGTAGATGTGACAGGGCCTGCACGGCCCGTAAAAGCTCGGCGCGGCGGGGCGGTCGTAATGGACCTCGCAATCGCCGCCGGGCAACCCGTACACATAGAGCCGATGGATCGAGCGGGACAATCGCAACACCAGCCCATCCCACGGGCCCATGACCAGCTCGTGATCGACCACGTCGAGCGGAGTTGCCGGCATCAGCCCTCCCCATCTAGCCGAAGTCCGGCCCGTCCCTGCACACCGGCCGGACCCACTGCCGGATGATCTCCCAGACATCGCCGGACGATCCCTCCGGCCCGCGCCGGATCGTCAGCAAGGTGTAATCGGTGGTTGGTTCGATGGTCGATTCGACGTGGCCTCGGGGCCGCTCGGCCACGCGGACGGCCAGCCGATGGGCACGGGAGATGGCGGCGAAGGCCCAGGCCGTCTCGACGACCTCCCACCCATAGCCACGCTGGTGGGCTTCCAGGGCGTCCCATCGCCCCCGCAACCAGGCGCCGAGCCGGCCGGCGGAATGCTGATCCATCACGCGGCCTTCCCGCCCGCCTTCTCCGCCAGCGAATGGAACCGGAAGAGGATCGCATCCGGCTCGCACGGTCATAGTCCCGGACGTAGAACGCCAGCACGGCTTCGGCCGAGCAACTCGCCGGGATCGCGACGATCGCCCCCGCGCCCTCGCGAGTGGACGCAATGGCCCCTCGCGGAAGAGCGCCGAACCCCACCGTGAGGATCGAGCCGTCGATCGCCGTACTCCTGCCATCAAGGCCCGCCGATCAGCGGGCCAGATCCGGTGCCGACATCGACCCGCCTCCCCGCCCCGGCCATCGACCCCAGCCGTGAAGCAGGACATACCGGCGGCCGCCGGATCGGCTTGAAACGCCCTACCAGGTGGCCAAGGCCAGCGGGCCGATCCATCCGTGGTTATACGGCGCGCGACCGCCAGGAGATCGTCGAGCCGCTCTACCGGAGCGATCGGACGCCGGTGGAGCCAGTGAGCGGCCGAGCCAGGGCGCGTCCGCGCATCGCCACGCCCCGGATCGTGGCCGCTGGCCAGCCAGGGCGCCGCCGACCTCGCGCCTCAGGTGCTCATCCCCGACGAGCTGCCGCAAGGACATCGAAACGTCGCCTCCTCGAACGCAAGCCGGTGAACGTCCTGGTCGCCGAGATGCTGGACGCCGGCATCAACCGGCGGCCCGGGTCCAGAACCCGCCGTTATCGACGAACTGGCCCGGGGCGGGCGGCCGGCGACGACGCCGGCGACGAAGCCGCCGCCTGAATCGGGCGAAAACGATCGCCGCGCCCGACGCAAGGCCGGCGAAGGCCAGGGCAGGGAGGGGGCGGACATCCCGGCTCAGCGGCCGAGCCGGCGGGCCTGGAATCCGCCGAGGAATCCCCGAAGTGCTGCATAGCTCCCCAGGCCGCGAGCATGCGGATCCGCGGTACCGCCAATCGCCCCTGCTCTGCTCACCGGCTCGTCGGGCGAGGAGGCGTTTTCGTCGGCGTCGATCAGGTCGCGCCTGCAGCAGCCGGGCATGCGCGGAGAACGGCGTGGCCGGCTGCGAAGTGGTGCTGAAGGTCCAGATTGAGGCCGGGAGCGCCGGGCTCGCATCTGCATCAACCGCGGGCGTCCGCACGCGGCCGTCGCCTTCAAAGGCCAGGACGGTCATCGGACTGTCGAGGCCGTCGCATCGGGGCGATCGACCGTCGCGTCCCCAGCGTTCTTCGCCGGTTTTCTTCGGCCACCTCGACCGGCAATTCATCTCCGAGCTTGCGGGAATTCGGCATGGTGGAGGCCGAGAGGACACGCTGGTGCTGGAAAGGCGAACTCGTCGCCTGTTCAGGCCAACGCCGGCGCGGGCGATGAGCTGGAGTTGGCCCAATTCGGGGTCGGGGTTGTACAACGACTCCCCCTCGACCGCATAGCGGCAGGCGGCTCCCCTTGGCGCTCTCGGGATCGGCGGCCTGGAAGCTTGCCACCTGGATCAGGTTGAACCGGCCGTTCTGGAAGCCGTAAGGGATCTCGATTTTCCGCTCCAGGAGACCTCGACCTTCACATGGAGATCCTGCGGGCCTTGGCGTCCACCCCCGCGTCGGTATAGACCTCTGCCGAGGCGGGCCTTCAGGCTCCGGAGCGCTTTCTTCGTGGCTTGACTGGCCGCCGACCAGGTCGTCGAAGTTCGGCGAGGTCCGCCTCCAGGTCGGCCGCACGGCCATCGGCCTGAAGGCTTGTCGACTGGATGAAGTTGCCCATGCCTTCGATGAACTTTCGAGGAGTCCTCGACGCCGCGGATCGCGCCCCGCTCGGCCTTCAGGCGTTCAGGCGATCCCATTCTTGAAGCTGTTGATCCATAGCCCCAATCATGGCCCTCTTTCCCGAAGAAATGGATGATCCGCGAGTTGTTCGCGGCCATCCTCGCTTCGAGGAAATCGCGATCCGGGCAGAACAGCAGGACGCCGACATTCGCGGCCTCAGCCTCGCCAGGTCGGGGCAGGGTGGATGACGCTGTAGTAACCCGGGCGTCTTCGACGCATCCTCGATCCGCGGAGGGTGCTTCTGCCCCTGTTGCAGGAGGATCCCCATGATACCTGTACGGTTGCTCGACGGGAATCGGGCCCGCTCGCAAATCAGCGCGACCAGCGCATCTGCAGTCCTCGGGCATACGTCCCCACTCCCGGGGGATGGATGCGACGTCAAGCGAGACAAGCTCCCCGTCGATCCCGCCGAGTTCCCTGATGGCATCGCGGAAGAATCAGATGCCTTCGGACCTTGCGGAGGAACCCGGGAAGCATCCGCCAGCTTCCGGATCCGGATCCGGTCGATGTCGAGCGATCCGCGGCGTGAGGTCCGCCCGCACGCGAGCATGGGTATGGTCCGCCTTCAGATCGGTGGCCCTCCGGCGCTTCCTCGCTCAGGAAGACGTTGCCGTAGTTCAGCCCTCGGCCCGGGCCCGCACCGGTCGCAATTGCGGATCCGCGTGTCGAACACGATCAGCCGGCCGACGTCCTCGGGATTGGCCAGCCTGCCGAGTTGCCGGGCATTGCCCCCAGGTTTCGCCCGATTCGGCCCGCTGCATGATAAAAGCCCCAGCCGACCCGGGCGAATCCGCCCGAACAGCAGGACGAGGCCGGATCTCCACGGATCGAGGGCATGGTCGAGGTGCTCGGCCGAACCATCGGGCGAGCTGGGTCGCCACCAGCTCGCCAGGCCAGGCAATGCTCGCCGCCCGCGTTGCCCATCGCCTTGAAGGCCAGCCGCGGCCGACATCGGTGTCGACCACCACGGCCTCGGTGCCGGTGCTGATCCTTTGATGAAACGCCGAACGATCGTCGGATGCCAACCGTTCGGATTGACCAGCGGCGCAAGGCACCGCTCGGCCACCTTCGGGGCAATCAGCCCCGACCGCGCCCCGACGCGGTCGTCGATTTTGCGCTTCCACGATACCGCATGGGAGAGGCCGCCAGGGCCGGACTCACCTGCATCGGTGCGATCGCCGGCCTTGCTGTAGCCCGCCTTCGCCGCCTCGATTGCGTTGAAAAGAACACCTCGTTCTTCCCGCTCATCTTGCGGATGCTCGGGCATCCCGGGGAGGCTGATAGACGCGGCTGCTCTTCTTCACCCGGCGTACACGCCCATTTCCACGACGACTTGAGCAAATCCATCATGCAGCCCTTGCTCGCTTCTTGGGCTGCCGCCTTCTTCGCCGCGGCCTCGGGATCATCGAATCGACGGTCTCGGTCAGGGGCGTTTAGCGCCCATTTCCACGGCTCGACGGCCCCCGGCATCATTGCGACCCGCTGCCCTCGCGTGCACTCCGCCTCCAGCCGGCGCGAGCACGACGTCCTTGGGCATGCTGCGAGCACCACCAGGCCAGGCCGTCCTGGACCATCCGATGGTTCAGCGATTCCCCCGCCCGGCGGCCAACACCTCGGCCACGGTCCTGCCGTAGCGGTCCGTATCGCGTTCCTTGACCACGACGGCCTGGTCGAAAGCCAGCTCGGGGCGTTGCTCGGCACGCGAGCCGAAGTCCCTGGCCGGTCTCCAGGCGATCGATGCCGTGCGGGCGAGGATCCGCACTTCCTTCTTGTCGATGGTCAGCACGGTCAGCGTGTCGCCGTCGGTGATCCCCACGACGCGGGCCTGATAGTTGGACCTGAGGGGACCTTGACCTTGAACTGCTGGATTTTCGCGGCCTGGCCCGGGCGCATCACCACTTTCCTGGGGACCTGAGCATGGGCCGAACTGCCGGCGATCATCGCCCCGATTCGCGCGAGCCTGCGGAAGGCGGTCTGCATGGGTCACACCCGACGCGGCGGCCACGTCCTGGGATCCGCCAGGCGGCTTCTAGCTGAGAGGAAGTAAAACGCGGCGGCAGGCTCACCGACCAAAATTTACCCGCCGCCGCGTCAGGTCCGACATCCCGCGGCATCGCTGTGTCATGTACATGCCCTGGGGCGATGGACAACTTCAAACGATCCGGCGGGATCCCCCTCCGCGACGGCTTGAAGGCCGCCGGGAGGGAGTGGGGGAACGACGCGAATCGAACGCGTAACCTCCGCCTTGCAAAAGCGGCGGCTCTGCCAGTTGAGCTACGTCCCCTCGGATTTCAGCATCGTCATCATACAGGCTAGACCGGGCCGCCGGCGCAACCGGCCCTTTGCTTGTCCGGTCACGCACGCATCTCGTCCACGACCGCCTTCACGTCATCGGCGCAAACCGGCTTGCCCGCGAGTTGCTTCATGGCCATCCCCATTGCGGCGCCCGGCTTGGAGTGCGTTCGCTCCGACCGTCGGCGATCGATTCGAGTTGTGCTGATTGGCCCCGGTCCAGGCTGGCGGGGACCCAATCGCCGATCAGCTCGATTTCTATCGGGCTTGAACGAGGTCGGGCCCGCCTTGGCTTCCTTGGCGACGCCGCGGAGCTTCTTGATCGCCTCGTCGTCGGCGACCTCGGTGCCGTCGCCGCGGGTGAACTGGGCGATCCAGTAGCGGAGGAACCCGACCCTTACCGTGTCCCTCGCCTTCATCGCCTCGGTCAACTGGGCCCTCATCTTCGAAACGATCGACATTCGCCTGCTCCTGCCTGGCGACGATTCGGCCATGCCCGACGGGCAACGACCGGCCTCGCTCGCTGGAATGGATACGCCGGGCATGCCGCCGGGTTCGCGCGGGCAGGCCGTTCCCATCGGCCGGCTTTCCTGATCGAATCGACCTTTATCGCCGAGACGAACCCGCGCGGAGCCCTCCCATGCACGTAATGACGGCCCTCCGGCCCTTGGCCTGGCCTTCCTCATGATCGTGGCCGCCACGCGCGCGAGGCAAGGCCGGGTCGCCCGCCCGGAGGACCTCGCGCGTTCGGTCCCGGATCGATCGGTTGCTCTGCTGAAGAACTGACCCGCCATTGGTATCCCGGGGCCGTCGATGCGGAACGCGGCGGAGTTCCGCAAGAATTTCGGCCCGCGACTGGTCTCCAGGTGCCGACGACAACCGCTTCCTGGTCACCTGGGCCCGCATGACCTGGACGGCCACCGCGTTCGCCGAATTCCCGGAGCGCGCCCGGGAGGCGTTCCATGGCTACGCGCGTCATGGCGTCGCGTTCCTGGACCGCACGATGCGAGATAAGGAAGGCGGGGGCTTCCACTTCGTCGTCGGCCTCGACGGCCGGCCCGGTCGCGATCGGGACCGATCAGCACGTCTACGGACCCGCGTTCGCCCTGTATGCCGCCAGCCGCGCTTCCCATGCCACCGCGACGAGGCCGCCCTGAAGTTGGCCCGCGACGTCTTCGATTGGCTCGAACGCCACGCCCGGCCTTGGCATGGGGATGCTTCGAGGCGTTCGACCGGTCGAGGGCAAGCCGTTGATCGCCACGACCCGTCCTCGCCCCGGCCGAGCCGGCACCGACCGCCTCGGCGTCTATCGCGGCTTCAAATCGATGAATTCGCATATCCACCTGCTGGAGGCGGTCGCCGAATTCTACCGGGTCGAACCGACCCCGGCGGTCCGAACGCCTCCGCGAGTTGCTCGCGATCGTCCAGGACGGATCGCCGTCGAACCGAACGCCCTGAACCTCTACTTCACCCGGGACTGGCGGCCCGTGCCGGCGAGCTCCCTTCGGGACATGACGTCGAGGACTACCTGCTCCATCGAGGCGGCCGAGGGCCTCGGCAACCCAAGGAGGACAGGCGACCGCCCGAGTGGCGAAAAGCCTGGTCGATCACGCGCTCGACTGGGGATGGGACCCGAAATTCGGCGGTTCTACGGCCAAGGGAGGCGTTCAACGGCCAGGCGTTCGATACGAAGAAGGTCTGGTGGACCCAGGCCGAGGGGCTCAATGCAGCACTCCTGGTCACCGCAAGCATGGGAAGACCGACGGCGCTACCTGGAAGCCTTCCTCAAGCAGTGGGACTTCGGGCCGCTACCTGATCGACCCCGAACACGGCGGCTGGTACGAGGAGACCACGCGCGAGAGCGCCCGGATCGGCGACGGCCGGAAGGCCCAACCGTGGAAGGCGAATTACCACACCGGGCGGGCCATGATGAACGTGGTGACGATGCTCGGCGAGATCGCCTACGCCGAGCCTCGTTGATCCCCCCGGGAGCGCCGGCGGATCGGCTGGCGGCCCTGCGTTCCTCCCTGGAATCCGGCCAGCCACACGACCTCGACTTCGCTGCGAGTTGCTGCGCATGTTGAGCTTCCTTCGGGCCGCGATCGCCATTCCGTCGATGCCCGAGTGGCTCTGGCGGACACGGGGCGGATCGGCCCTGGATACGCTGACCCGACTGTTCCTGCTCCACCAGGAAGTGCCCGAATCGGCCGCCCGGGAAGCCCTGGGGCCGGTTCCGCCGGAGGCCTGGGCCGAAGCCGGTATCCTGGAATGGGGGAGGGCCAGGTTCCGCGACGTCGGTCCAGATGGAACCCTATCGCGGCCTCCTCGTCGCCTCGGACTGGCCCGATCCGCGATCGGGCGACGATGGGGATCGCGTCGACCACCCGGGCGCTCGACCTGGTCACGATCCGACGGCCGTTCGCGGAAGTCCTCGACCTGGGCACGGGCTCGGGCATCCAAGCGTGCTGGCCGCCCGGCACGCCGGCAAGCTCTGGGCGGTGGACCTCAACCCCAGGGCCGTGGCGATGGCAGTTCAACCTGGCGGCTCAACGGGATCGGGGGTGGATTGCCGCGTCGGGCCCCTCTTCCGGCCGCGGTCGCGGATCGGCGATTCGACCTGATCGTTTGCAACCCCCGTCCTGATCGGCCCCGAACCCGGCCCGATGCACTCGCGGAGCGGGCGGCCCACGGCGACGAATTCTGCCGGGAACTGGTCCGCGAGGCGGCGGCGACCCGCCTGAACGAGGGCTTCTGCAGGTCCTTTGCAACTGGGCCTGCCCGGCCGGCGACGATCCCGACACGCGACTGGCCACGTGGTTCGAAGGGGCTCGGCTGCGATACCCTGGCCCTCCGCGTCGAATCGAAGATGCGCCTCGTATGCGACCGTGGGCAGGAACAGGCGGATAACCCCGAAGCCGTCGCCGCCTGCTTCGATCCAGATCATCCAGGAGGGCATGGACAAGCAGAACGTCCATTCCGTCGGCTACGGCGATGATCACGATGCAACGCCTTCCGCGAAGTCGAACTGGTTCCGATGCGGGCGATGCCGCCTTCGTTGCCCGAAGGCTTGCGGCGAGGCGATCGCCCGGAGATTCGGGCGGGCCGCATTCCTCCGGGATCAATCCAGAGGACGACAATCGTGCTCTCGGCCCGGGTCCGGGCGGCCGACGACCTCCGCTGGGTAACGTCGCGCGCCTGCCGGTCCCCCGAAGTGGTATCGACCTCTTCCAGGTTGGCCACGGCGGGGATGCCCTGGCGATCTCGGGGCAGGCCGATCGGGCGGCGGTGCAGACCAGGGGCCTGCAAGGCGACGAAGCCCGTGCTGCGATCATGCCCTGCAGATCGCCCGCGATCGAGGCGATCCCGGGGTTGATCACGAGTTCTCCAGGTCGTCCGGCGCTGCTGGAAGTCGGGCATCTCGAACCGGCGGGCCCCGACGCCGCCTGGAATACCTCCACCGTCGAGGACGTGTCCTCCCCCGGTCTACAACCATCGGAGAGCATGACCCATGAAGATGAATCCGCTCGAAGCCAAGTTTGCGGATTGGGGCGAAGTTGAAGCTACGGCAGCGATCCGGATGCGGGTCGATATCCCCGCGAGGATCATCGAGGCGAGGCCGCTATCCTCCAGGAAAGCGGCCGGGCGTCGATCAAGAGGTGCTCGACGTCCAGCCGGCCGATCGCCACCTGCTGCTGATGTTCCGCGAGGGCGAACAGAAGTCGAAGTTCCTCTGCGGGCACGACGAGCGCTGGTTCGTCGCGGCCGATGCTGATCAACGCCGGTGGCGACACCGTCCGACAGCCGAGATGCCACCCTCAAGCCGTCGGCGGTCAAGCGGGCCAGGGCGTGTCCGGGTTGCGTCGAACTGAACCGCCGCAGAATGCCCGCAGGCTGTTCCGGCGGCGAAGTGGTTCTTCGTGCCGGCCCTCGGGCTGAAGGTCGATCCGTCGCTGGTCCTCCGCGACGAACCGCTCCGCCGGGGCGGCGGCAAGGCCCATCTCCTCGAGTACTGCTACCGGATCGGCGGGGAGCTGGTCTACGTCTGCCGGCAGCACCCCAACGGGCTCAATGCGACGGCCTATCGACGCCTCCTGGGCAAGGATCCCAAGGCCAAGGACTGGAACTGGAGCACGATGCGACGGAACCCGGAGGTTTACGCCCGGGGCCGCGTCCGCCACGCCGATCACCGGACGATCACGCTGTCCGGCTGGCACCGCGTCTGGATGAATACCGAGACCGAGGCCCGCGCCATGAGCCAGGTGGCGTTCCTCGACTGAGGGCCCCGATCGCCGGCACGGCGGCCGGCCGGCTGAGCCTCCGCCCCAGGACGAACAGGGCGAGTCCCAGCCCGCCGCCGATCGTGTTGAGCAGCAGGTCATCCACGTCGGGGACCCGAAGCCCCGAAGCAAATTGGCACGCTTCGATGGCCAGGCTCAGGCCGAAGCTGGCCGCCAGCACGGTTCGCCAGCCCCGGCCGGTTGCGGCCATCAGCAGGCCGAACGGGGAGAAGGCCGCGAGGTTGCCGCAGAAATTCCAGAGCCATCCATCGCCGATCCCCGTCAGGTCGGACCGGATCGTGCGGAACGGCTCGAAGTTGGGCCGCGGATGATCCTGCGGGAAGGCGACCTGGGTCAGGTAGAGGATCGCGACGAGGTAAGCCCCCATCGCGACGCGGATCCAGAACCGTCGCACGGGATGCTCCTGCCCCGGGACCGATCGAGCACTCCCCGGATGGATCGGTCGGGGACGCCCCCGGACTTCATCCCGATCCGGTCAGGTCGGGATCAGCTTGGAACGGGATGCGGCGGCGGCCAGCGATTTCCCGTATTCGCGCGAAACCACCTCGAAGGCGGTCGCCCAGGCCTCGTCGTCGAGGTTGTCCTGCCCGCCGACCAGCCGGAGCAACTGGCCCAGCGGGTGGGACTTGTGGATCAGCGGGAAGGCCAGGTCTTCGAGTTCCGGCCCGATCGCCCGCTCCAGCCGCTCGCGGAGGGCGGAAGCCTGGGCCCGGCAGGCGAGCAGGGGGGGAAAATCGGGATCATCGGCATGGGAGAGGCCCAGGGCCCCATCGAGTACCTCGCGGGCCCGCCGACGCATCTGGCGGGCGATGAGTTCGCCCTCGGCCCGCGCCAGATATCGCCCGAGGCCGGAAAGGTCCTGGCGTTCCCCCTCGGCGATCGGCAGGCCGACCTGTCGCGCGAACTCCAGGGCGCGATTCCGGGCCGCATCGAAGGCGGCGCGGCAATCCATCAGGCGCCCCGAGAGGGACTCCCCGGGAGGCCTCCCGGGCTCCCGCAGGAGATCGCCGGCGGCCCGCAACTCGTCGCTGAGGGAGCGGTACTCCGCCTCCAGCACCCGCACGAGCGAAAGCAGGTGTGCAATCGATTCCGCTTCCGCGGCCCCGTGTTCGGCCCTCGATGCCGAAGATGCCTCCGGGATGCGGAGGAACGCCTCGAACGTCGGCGGATACGGAGCAGGGGGCGGATCGTTCAGGGACTCGTCGAGGAGGGGTAGGACGGCGCCGATCTCCCCTTGCTTCAGCAGCAGGTCGGCCAGTTGGTGCTGGTTGGCCGCCGAATGGGGATGATGGGGCCCGAGCTGGGCCCGCCGGATTTCCAGGGCCTCGCGCTGGAGTTCGATGGCGCGTTCGAGGTTACCCGCGGCCTGGTACAGGACGGCGAGGTTTCCCAGCGAGCTGGCGTAATCGACGTGATCGGGCCCCAGGATCCTCCGACGGAGGGCGACCGCCTGCAGCAGGAGCGCCTCGGCCTCCTCGACCTTGCCGCGGGCCAGCAGCAGGGCCCCGAGGTTGTTCAGGCTGATCCCGTGATCCGGGTGGGCCTCGCCCAGCGATTCGCGGCGAATCTCCAGGGTCTGGCGGAGCAGGGCCTCGGCATCGTCGAGGTCGCCCAGTTCGCGGCGGATCAAGGCCAGGCGGTTGAGCGCGACGGCGGCCTGGGGCGTCCGCTCCTCGGCGATCCGGCAGCGGAGCTTCCAGGAATTCCGCAGTCGCTCCTCGGCGCCGGCCAGGTCCCCCTCCTTGTGGAGGATCGTGCCGAGCCCCTGCAACGCCGCGGCTCGCTCGCGGGCGGTGAGCTGCGGTTGCCGCCGGCAGAGGGCGATCACCCGCTCCCAGAGCTTCCGCGAACCGGCCAGGTCGCCGTTGAGATAGGTGACCTCCGCGACCTTGTTCAGCGCGGCGATCCCCCCTTCGGGCACCCCGGCGGGCGACCTCAGCCACTGGCTCGCCAGCTGGCGGGCCGCGAGGGCGGTCTGGGCGAAGTTCTCCCGCAAGAGGGGCGACAGCAAGACCGCCTCGACGTCCGGATCGATCCGGAGCCGCTCGGAATCCCGGCCCGCCGAGGCCATCGCATGATCCGGGCCGACACGATCGCCGGCCCGCCCGCTCGGTTCGGCTCGTTCCATGGAGAGGCATCCCGATCGCACGAACACGCACGAGATCCGGCCCATCATAGCGTGGGGGGCCGGAGCAAG
>JAXMBD010000070.1:0-26528 GCA_046350035.1 Isosphaeraceae bacterium
GCCGGGCTGGGCCAGGCCCCACTGCTGGGCGAACCGGCCGGCATCGGCCGGGCCGGAATCGACCTTCACGCGGCGATCGAGCTGGGCGTACAGGACGCGGGCGTCGGCCGAGAGGCGGGCCTGACCCTGCCGGCGTTCGGCCGCACTGGCGAACTCGACCAGGGTAGGCCCATCGGGAAAGCTCTCGACGACACGGGCCCGGACGCCCTCCAGGGCCCGGCCGATCGCGGCGGGGCGGGTCCCTTCGCGGAAGCGGACCAGGAGGCCGCTCGAAGGGTCGGCCAGGCTGAGCAGGGCCCTCGATTCCAGGGCCTCGAAACGCGGTCGGGCCCGTCGGGGCGCCCCTTCGCGGCGACGTGCGGCCATGCGATGCGGATCCTGGTGGAAAGCTCGTGTCGATCGGCCGGCCTGATACCATACCATGCCGGGGTGCCCGCCCCGCAATCGGCCCGGCGTTTTCCCCGGGCAGGGAGGCGAGAGTCGTTTTCCTATGCCGACAGGCTCCGATACCTACGTCCTGCTCTCGGCGATGCTCACGCCGGCCATCTTCCTGACGGCGAACGGCTCGCTGATCATTTCAACATCCAACCGGATGTCGCGGGTGGTGGACCGGATCCACTTCCTCAACGAGCTCCGCGACAAGCTGTCCCGCGGCCAGGGCGAGCTCGACTTCCCCGAGACGAGGATCGAGTTCATCGACCGCCAGCTTCGCGCCTTGACGTCGAGGAGCGATCGGATCCGCTACAGCCTCGTGCTTCAATACTCGTCGTTCGCCCTGTTCGTGACGACCAGCCTGGTGCTGGCCTTCGACACCTGGACCGAACACAAGCTGACCTTCCTGCCGACCGCGACGGCGATCGCCGGCGTCCTGCTGATGCTGGGCAGCAGCGTGAACCTGGTCCGCGAGGCCATGGTGGCGCTCTCCGGCAACCGCGCCGAGATCCGGTTCTACGAGGAACTCGATTCCCGCCGACGCGACCCAGCCCGCATGATTACTCGATCGGGGGACCAAACATGATCAGCCTCCTGCTCGCCATCGCCCCGGCAGTCGCCGTGGTCGACGATCCGCCCTCGCTCCTATTGCTCGACGCCAACCCGAGATACCTGGAATTCCGCGGCAAGCCGGCCATCCTCGTCGCTTCCGGCGAGCATTACGGTGCCGTGCTCAACCGCGACTTCGACACCGTGGCTTACCTCGACGCATTGAAGGCCCACGGCCTGAACCTGACGCGGACCTTCTCGGGGACCTACCTGGAAGTCCCCGGCTCGTTCCGGATCGAGGACAACACGCTCGCCCCGGCCCCCGGCCGGTACCTGGGCCCGTGGGTTCGCCTCGACGACGGCCGATTCGACCTCGACCGGTTCGAGCCCGCCTACTTCGAGCGGCTCTCGAAATTCGTCGCGGATGCTGGCGAACGCGGGATCGTCGTCGAGTACGTCCTGTTCTGCCCGTTCTACAGCGAGGATCTCTGGGCCGTGAACCCGATGAACGCCCGGAACAACGTCAACGGCGTGGGCGATCACGGCCGTTTCGAGGCCTACGACGGGCGGCATGAAGGGTTGCTGCGCCTGCAGCTCGCGTTCGTGCGGAAGGCCGTCGCCGAGCTGAACCGGTTCGACAATGTCTATTTCGAGGTCTGCAACGAGCCGTATTTCGGCGGCGTGACCGACGATTGGCAACGCAGGATCGCGCGGGAGATCGCCGATGCCGAGGCCAAACTGCCCCGCCGCCACCCGATCGCCCGCAATATCGCCAACGGCCAACAGAAGGTGGTCGACCCCGACCCGCTCGTCACCATCTTCAACTTCCACTACGCGACGCCGCCCGACACGGTCGCCCTGAACGCCCCGTTGAACCGGCCGATCGGCGACGACGAGACCGGTTTCCGGGGGGTGGAGGATCGGGCCTATCGGCGGGAAGCCTGGGAATTCCTGCTGGCCGGCGGCGCCATCTTCAGCAACCTCGACTACTCGTTCACGACCGCCAGCCCCGACGGCCGGGCCGAGGTCCGGCCCCCCACGCCTGGCGGGGGCGGGCCCCGGCTCCGCCGCCAACTGGGCTTCCTCAAGGCGTTCCTCGAACGGTTCGACTTCCCCCGGATGAAGCCCGATCGGAACCCGATCGCGAAGGATCGGCAGGCCGCCCGCGCCCTGGTCGAGCCGGGCCGGCAGTACGCGATCTATCTCGCGAACGGCGACCGCAAGGCCCTGGAAATCGACCTGCCGGCCGGCCGATACGAGGCCACCTGGTTCGACCCGGCCGAGGCGAAGGCGATCGGCGAGCCGGCCGCCTTCCGTCACGAAGGCGGCGTCAGGTCGCTGTCCTGCCCGCCGGCCCCCGAGGACCTGGCGATCCGGATCGTGGCCCTCGATTGACGGCGCGTCGGGCCGGATCGTCGGCCTTCGTTCCCCCGAAGGCCCCTTCGCGGAGCCAATCCAGCCGGAGGAAGGCCAGGTTGGCGGCGATCATCGCCAGGCCGAACTCGTTCAGGCCCAGGGTCAGGCCGATCCCCAGGTGCAGCAGCACCGCCAGGGCAATCAGGATCGGCCGGGCCAGCCGGTTCCAGATCAGCGCCGGGTAGAGCAACTCGAATGCGATGGTGACGTGCGTGGCCAGGTTCACCGCCCACGGGTAACGGACCAGCCACGACACGTCGATCATCGACCGGAATTCTCGGGTGAGCAGGACCATGCCGAACGCCGTGCCGTTCCACCAGGCGGCCCCCTGGAGCTTCGCCAGCCCGGCCATCCCGTAGATCACGCACAGTTGCAGCTGGATCAATCGGAGCGACAGATTGGCCGGGACGGTGGGCAAGGGTGGCCCCGATCGGCCGCCCCTCCAGCGGTCGAGCGAAAGCGCCTGGCCCGAGGCGCCCGTCACGGCACAATAGAGGGCCCAGAAGGCGATCACCTGGTCGAACCCGAAGAGCATCACCGGCACCCGCTGGGCGGTCGATACGGCGATCACCCAGGCGAGCGGCGCGGTGACCCGGCTGAACAGCCCGGCCGCGAACATCAGCAGGACCACCAGGCAAAGTCCCCAGGCCGGCCAGAGCAGGGCGTCGGGCACGGCCAGCCAGAACGACCAGCCGTACGAACCCCGATCGGCCAGGAACGACCGGACCACGAACGGGTCGGCCCAGCCGTCCGAACCGAGGAACGCGCGGAGGTCGAGGCCCAGGATGGCCAGGCTCCAGGCGAGCAGGGCGCCGGTGGCGATCCGGATCAACCCCAGGGGCGTCGGGTCGGCGGGGGAGAAGAAGAACGCATTCCAGCCGCGCGACGCCGAGGCGGCGAGGTCCTTCGCGTAATCGAGCGGTCCGTTCAGGATCCGAAGTCGGCGCATGCGAATTCCCCGATCAGGACGGGCACCTCGTAAAACCGCTCGTCGTCCGCTTCGGGGATGCCCCGGGCGGCCACCTCTTCCAGGTCGGGCAGCAGGTGCCTCGTGGCATACAGGGCGATCGTCTCGCAGCCCGGGTGGGACCGGCTCAGATGATGGGCATAGGAAGCGGCCCAACGCCCCGGGCCTTGCTCATGGGAGTGCGGCGGCGCCCCCGGGGGATGGTCGTGGTCCTGCTCGCGGGCCCGGGATTGCAGGAAATCGTTGTACAGGTGGTTCGCCAGGTTCAGGTGGCGCTGGTAGCGGAGCCGGGGCGTCAGGCCGCGGTCGGGCAGGCGGATTTCTTCCTCGCGGCCGTCCGAATAGCGGAGCCTGGCCAGGACGATCGGGGTCGGGCCCGGCTCGGGGGCGTAGTACCGGTAGGAATGGCCGACGTTGAGAAACTCGAAGTACGGCAGGAACACCCCTGCCGCGGCCGTTTCGAGCCGGGAAGCCGGCTGGGCCGCCAGTTGCGCGGCCAGTTGCGAGCCCATATGCCACACCAGAGCGATCGATGCCAGCCGGCAAGCCCACCGGGGCCAGGGAACCGCCCCCTGCGCGTCCACCATGTGCAACCTCCTTCCCACAAAACAGTCGCCAGGTTCCGGCAGGCTCCCCGCCGATGGACGACGCCGGCGACGACCGCATCCGGCCTGGGCCGTTCCACGCGAACTTTACCAGGTTACCACAAAACCCCCAGTCACAAATTTCCCCTCAATTCCTCATTGGAGTTGCGAGCCCCCTGGGTCGGGGTTAGACTTTGCGAGGAGTGGGGCGACTTTTCGCGTCAAGGGCTTCGGGACGGATCGGCAAGGGAATTGCACTCGCCGAATTCTGTCGACAAGAATCTGCCCCTCATGGCCGCGATCGCGATCGCGGCATCCACGTTCGACACCCGGGAGAATCGAACATGCAGGGAACCATCGTGATGCTCATGGCCCTGAGCGGCATGGGCTGCCACCACAAGACCTACGACGTGGCGTACACGCCGGCCTGCTATAGCTCGTGCTATGGCAACCTCGGCTACAGCAATTGCTATTCGGGCTGCTACGGCGGCGTGGCGTTCTCGGGCGGCTGCTACGGCGGCGGCTACGATGGCTGGTACTCGGGCTGCTACGGCGGCTACCCGACCGGCTATTACGGCAGCGGCAAGTGCGGCTGGGGCTGGGGCTATGCCGGCGGTTGCGGCATCTTCAGCTGCATGAAGAAGACGTACTACCCCGTCGCGTATGTGTCGTCCTGCTATAGCTCGTGCTACGGCGGCGGTTATCCGGTGTCGTACGGCTGCTACGGCGGTTGCTATGGCGGGTCCTACGCGGGCATGCCGGTCTACGGCAGTTACACGCCGATCTACGGCGGCAGCGTGGTGAGTTCGGGCCAGATGACCGCCTCGCCGACCCTGCAAGGCACCACGACATCGACCCCGGCGGCCACGACCCCCGCGACCGCCCCCGCCGGCGGCATGAGCTCGGGCAACGGCGCGGGCCTGGATGCCGTCACCCCGCCGCCGCCCACGGGCGCCGGCGCCCTGACACGCCGCCCCCCGCCCCGGGCACCCCGTGAACGACCGGGCCAACCGGACTTGGCCCGCCGATCCCCCAGGGGATCGGCGGGCCCTCTGTCGTTCCTGGGGCCATTTCGCGAAGCCTCTTGTGTAACGACTCCGCGCGGGCCCATCCGATCCGTTAGGATGGCCCGGGGCGGCTGGCTGGGTCCGCCCCGTCCGATCCGCGCGGATCGCCGCCGGGGCCTGGTCTCGTCGAGGAAACGGCCCACATGGATGCGATCTCGAACCCGGTGACATCCCCACCCCCGAGGACGGCCCGAGCCCCCATGCCCTTGGACGTGGACGCCCTGAAACCCCCGTTCGACGACCAGGAACGGCTCGACTGGCTGATCCACCTGCTGGGCGAGCCGGTCTGCCGCCACCTGGGCCTGTACAAATTCCCCGAGGACCTGGTCCTCTCCGTGGTCATCCCGGTCTACAACGAGCGGGAGACGATCCACGAGATCGTCCGGCGGGTCCGCGCCGTGCCGGTGCCGAAGCAGATCATCCTGGTGGACGATTGCTCCCGGGACGGTACCACCGAGGTGCTAAAGAAGTGGGTCGATACCGAGCCCGACCTGACCATCCGGTTCCATGACGTGAACCAGGGCAAGGGCGCCGCCCTGCGGACCGGCTTCCGGCACGCGACCGGCCAGATCGTCATCGTCCAGGATGCCGACCTGGAATACGACCCGAACGAGTATCCCAAGCTGATCCAGCCGATCGTCGAGGGCCGGGCCGACGTGGTCTTCGGCTCGCGGTTCATCGGCGAGACCCACCGCGTGCTCTTCTTCTGGCACTCGATGGCCAACCGGTTCCTCACGCTCCTGTCGAACATGTTCACCAACCTGAACCTGACCGACATGGAGGTCTGCTACAAGGTCTTCCGCCGCGAGGTGATCCAGGGGATCGACCTCAAGAGCAACCGGTTCGGCTTCGAGCCCGAGGTGACCGCCAAGGTCGCACGCTTCCAGGTGCCGCCGATCGACGGCCGCCCCGGCCGCAAGTGCAAGATCTACGAGATGCCGGTCAGCTACAACGGCCGCGACTACGCCGAAGGCAAGAAGATCGGCTGGAAGGACGGCGTCCAGGCGCTCTACTGCATCGTCCGCTATGCCTGGTGGGATTGAAGCGGCTCGACGACCACCGCTTTCTTGCGGGCCCGGGGCAGGGGGGGATTGAGGAATCGGGCCTCGATCCCCCCGAAGAACAGCCAGCCGAACGCCACGCCCAGCACGGATGAGATCGGCACGACCAGGCCCAACCTCGCCCCGTAGCTCGTCAGGCCCATCGCCACCATCCCCAGCGCGACCAGGCCGACGATCGGCAGGTGGACCAGGTAGATGCTGTAGCTCCGGTGGCCGCACGCCATGAGCGGGGCCAAGAACCGCTTCGAAGCCAGGGCCTCGTCGAACGGGCTCGCCGCGATCAGCAGCAGGCCGAATGAGGCGGCGAGGAGGGCATCGACGCTGGAAACCAGCGCGACCGAGCCGATCGCCAGGGCCAGGATCAACCCCTCGAGCAAGCGGCGGGCCCAGGCGCGGGTCGCCCGGTTCAGGCGGTAATAGACGGCCACGCCGACGGCGAAATCGTGCCAGAGCGCCGGGAAGAGGCCGTAGACTCGGCCCCACTCGTCGGTCAGGCGGGCCCCCAGGGCCATCGCCCCCGAGGCGGCCGTGATGGCGACCAGGATCGGGAACAGCCGCCGCGGGGCGATCGCCAGCGCCAGGAAGACCAGGAAATAGAACTGCTCCTCGTAGCAGAGCGACCACGCGACGACCGTGAAGAGGTTGCGATCGGGGCCGCCGAAATGGTCGCGGATCGTCTCGGTGAGCGTGACGTTGCCGACCCACTGGGCCGCCGTCAGCTTGCCCGGCGAATCGATCCCGACCGCGTGCCGGCCCTGGTGCAACCACGACAGGCCGGCCAGGTCGAGCGCCACGACCAGCGCGAGCGTGGCCAGGATCGACGCCCAGTAGGGGGGATAGATCCGCCGGAACCGCCGGGCGAGGAAGGTCCGCGGGGAAAACCCGGTCCTCCGGGTGGCATCGGCGCTGGCGGCGATGCAATAGCCGCTGATGACGAAGAAGATCGTGACGCCCAGGTTGGCCCGCTCGAAGATCAAGGCGATCCAACCGCGGAGGGTCGATCCGCCGAGATCCTCCTTCAGGAGGGCCGCCCCGGCGTGGTGGACGACGACCATCAGGCAGGCGATGCCCCGGCCGGCGTCGAGCAATCGATAGCGGGGGGTGTGCCGCAGGGGGGCGTGGAGCACGTCGCGAACCTCGTCCGTTTTACGGTCCCATGGTAGGAGTACGGCGTCGGCGATTCCACCGGCCGGGGGCGAATCGACTTGCCCGGATGCCCCCGCGTGACGCACACTACCAGGGTCCGGAGCGTAAGAACTCCGTCCCGAGCTCGCTGTCCGTCGGGCGCGGCCTAGAACCCCCCGGGAGGTGATGTTGCCATGTCGTCTCTGCCGATGAAGTCGGGCAATCCGGTCCTGTCCGAGGACGTGTTCTCGCAGTGGGCCGCGGCCGACCGCCGCGCCACCGTGATGACGATCGAGGGGACCGCCGGCAAGGCCCTGATCCTGCTGGCGATCCTGGTCGGCACGGCCGCGATCGCCTGGAACCAGGCGCACGAAGCGAGCCCGGCCACCCCGTTCCTGATGTTCGGCGGCCTGATCGGCGGCCTGATACTCGCCCTGGTCACCACGTTCAAGCCTACCTGGTCGCCCGTCACCGCGCCGATGTACGCCGCCTGCGAGGGGCTGGTGCTGGGCTCGATCTCGGCGTTCTTCAACGCGAAGTACCAGGGGATCGTCGCCGAGGCGGTCGGCCTGACCTTCGGCGTGATGTTCCTGATGCTGGCGATCTACGTGACCCGCCTGATCCGGGTGACGCCGAAACTCGCCGCCGCCATCATGGCCGCGACCGGGGCCGTCTGCCTGGTCTACCTGGCGACCTGGATCCTCGGCTTCTTCGGCGTGGCGATCCCGTACATCCACCAGGGCGGCGCGATCGGCATCGGCTTCAGCCTGTTCGTGGTGGGGATCGCCGCCTTCAACCTGCTGCTCGACTTCGACATGATCGAGCGGGGTGCCGCTTCCGAGGCCCCCAAGTTCATGGAATGGTACGGCGCCTTCGGCCTGATGGTCACCCTGGTCTGGCTGTACCTCGAGATCCTCCGGCTGCTGTCCAAGCTCCGCGACCGCTGAGCGCGGAACTTGCCGATGCTGCCAGCAGGGGGCGTCCGCGACCGGCCGCCCCCCTTCCTTTCGCACCCCCAGGAATCCCACCCCGATGACCTGCCCCTGGCGAGGCGTCCTGCCGGCCGCCACCACCGAGTTCCACGGCGACCAGGCCCTGGACATCCCCGGCACCCTGGCCCACCTGGAGGCCCTGATCGACGGCGGGTGCCACGGCCTGATCCTGCTCGGCACGGTGGGCGAGAACTGCTCGCTCGGCTACGACGAGAAGCTCGAAGTGCTCCGGGCGGCCGTCGGCCACGTCGGCGGCCGGATGCCGGTCCTCACCGGCGTCGCCGAGTACACCACGCGGCTCGCCTGCCAGTTCGCCAAGGACGCCCGCGAGGCCGGCGTCGACGGCCTGATGGTCCTGCCGGCGATGGTCTACCCGTCGGACCCCCGCGAGACGATCGCGCATTTCCGGGCCGTCGCCAACGCGACCGACCTGCCGATCATGGTCTACAACAACCCGGTCTCCTACAAGGTTGACATCACCCCGGAGATGTTCGCCGAGCTGGCCGACGTGCCCACGCTGGTCGCGATCAAGGAATCGTCGGAGAACGTCCGCCGGATCACCGACATCACCAACACCTGCGGCGACCGTTACGCCCTCTTCTGCGGCGTCGACGACCTCGTCCTGGAAAGCCTGGTGCTGGGCGCGATCGGCTGGGTCTCCGGGCTGGTCAACGCCTTCCCGGCCGAGAACCGCCTGCTCTGGGACCTCGCCGCCGAGGGCCGATGGGCCGAGGCCCGCGACGTCTACCGCTGGTACACGCCGCTGCTCCACCTCGACACCCACCCCAAGCTGGTCCAGTACATCAAGCTGGCCGCCCAGGAGACCGGCCTGGGCAGCGAGATGGTCCGCGCCCCCCGCCTGCCGCTCGAAGGGGCCGAACGCGAGCAAATCATCGCCCTGGTCCGCGAGGCCATCCGCACCCGACCCATGCCCGCCGGGAAGGCCGTCTGATGGCCTCCAACCGCCAGCCCCAGAAGGTCCGACGCGCCTCGTTCGTCGACACCCACACCGGCGGCGAGCCGACCCGCGTGATCGTCTCCGGCGGACCCGACCTGGGCGACGGCCCGATCAAGCGTCGGCTCGAACGGCTTCGCGACAATCACGACGCCTTCCGGTCGGCCGCCGTCAACGAGCCGAGGGGCTCCGACGTGATGGTCGGCGCCCTCGTCTGCGAGCCGTCCGAGCCGAACTGCGCCGCGGCGGTGATCTACTTCAACAACGTCGGCTACCTGGGGATGTGCGGGCACGGCACGATCGGCGTGGCGGTCGCCCTGGGCTACCTGGGCCGGATCAAGGTCGGCACCCACCGCCTGGAAACGCCGGTGGGAATCGTCTCGGTCACGCTCGAAGACTCGTACCACGCGGCGATCGACAACGTCGAGAGCTTCCGTTCGGCCAAGGATGTGTCGGTGAACGTCCCCGACCTGGGCACCTTCACGGGCGACATCGCCTGGGGTGGCAACTGGTTCTTCCTGGTCAAGGAACACCGGGAAACCCTGACCCTGGCGAACGTCGAGCGGCTGACGGAGGTCACCTGGAAGATCCGCAAGGCCCTGGAAGAGCAGGGGATCACCGGCGCCGGCGGCGGACTGATCGATCACATCGAACTGTTCGGCCCCCCTACAACCACCGGCGCCTCCAGCAAGAACTTCGTGCTCTGCCCCGGCAAGGCATACGACCGCTCCCCCTGCGGCACCGGCACCAGCGCCAAGGTCGCCTGCCTGGTGGCCGACGGCAAGCTCCACGAGGGGGAAACCTGGGTGCAGGAAAGCATCGTCGGCAGCCTCTTCCACGCCTCGGCCACGATCAAGGACGGCCGGGTCTGGCCCCGGATCCGGGGCTCGGCCTACGTCAACGCCGAGGGGTCGCTGATCATCGACCCCCACGACCCGTTCGCGCTCGGGATACGGCCGGCCTGAACAGCGACCGTCAAACCGGCAAGGCCCCGCTTATCGCGATCCGACCCCGGCGGCAAACACGTCGATTTTTTCGGAATCCGGGCCCTTGCTTTTTCTCGCATCCATGATCACCATGATTTGGGGTTGACAGATCTCCCGATCTCCCGATCTCCCGATCTCCCGATCGGGGAGATTTCACGGAGAGGGTGATCACATGACCGTCCCTGGTAGTTTCCTGCGATTCCTGGCCCAGTCCTGCTGGATCGGCATTTCCTCCTGCGTGCCGGGGCCCATCGAGACGGACGTTCGTGACCTGGGCGGGGAGGTTTCTTTCCTCCCTCTGACCGCCAGACCTTCTCGTGTTTCGCTGGGTCAACTGCGGCCAGGGCAGGCCGCCCGGACGTCTTTGCGATTCGACAATACGAGTCGGTCCCCTTGCGTCGTTTCCAGGGTGGAAGCGTCGTGCCCGTGCATTGCCGCCGAACCTCGATCGTTTTCGGTGGGACCCGGGCGGTCGGCGACCATTTCGATCGAGTACGATCCCGATGAATCGCCGGGATTCCGTGGGGGCTTGACGGTCCAAGTCACGGCCCACGAACCTTCGGGGGCCGTCGTCGGCCGAGTGGGCGTGGAACTGGTGGTCAAGGAGACGTGCGAGGACTGATCGGATCTGAAGGGAGGCGACCTCATGCTCCAGGAATCGATGACGAACCCCAGTCAGTCCCGTGGCCGTCTCTCCTGGGTGTTGAGGAATACCCTGGCCGCCGTCCTGGTCCTCGCGGGAGTCTCGGCCTGGGGATTGGCGCGGTTCGGTTCCATCCCCTCGGCCCTGGCCTACGCGCGGGGCGATCGGCTCATCCCGGACGCTCGGTCCTTGAGCTTTGGAAGAGTCGATCCGGGGTCCACCGTCGAAGTGGGCACGGGCCTGACGAACCACGCGGACCGGCCGATCCAGTTGATCGGCTCGAACGCGTCCTGCTCCTGCCTGCTCCCCGAGGAACTGCCCGTCGTGATATCCCCGGGGGGCTCGCACCGATTCAAAATCGGCATCGATTCGCATGCCAGGCGTGGCGTCGTCCACGAGCGAATCGTCATCTTCACCGATTCTCCCACGCAATCGCAGGTAGGCTTGACTGTGAGCGGCGAGATCCTGACCCCTCGCCCATCGGAACCACCTGGCGAGTCGATCCCCGAGCAGTAAACCTGGCGGTTTTCCCGTCGCCGAATCTCGCCCTCGGCGTCCTCGCCGCCGGAGTGCGTCGATCGAATTCTCCGGCGACCGCTCCGTTCGAAACCGCATCTCGAGTTCGGAGACTTTTCGCGATGAAAACGATCCTCAAAGTTCTGTCGTCCGTCCTCTGCACGACCGCGGCCGTGTTCCTGACGATCAGCGTCGCCATCGTGGGCGGGTCGGCTCTTGCCGATGAGCCGCTCGCTCCTGCTCAGGAATGCTCGGGATGCACGACCGTATGCGACAAAGAATCCGACGGTTTGACCTGCAAATCGACCACCAAACCCCAGGGCTGCACCGGCCCCAAAGATTGTGACTCTTGCACTTGCCAGACACCGCCCAGAGGGAGCTGCAAATGCTGCAAGATCGGCTCCTCTTGCGCCATAACCAAAACGTCCGCCCCATAGGTGGGCGGGGCCTGTCCCGGTATTGCGTGGTCGGCGGAGCAATATGGAACCGAGCCTTCATGGGGCGGGCTTGAATTCCGAAGAAACCGACATGCGTCTTTTCCAGAAGCGCGTGTTGATCGGGGAGCTGAAAACGGAAGTGGTCCCGCCAGGATCGGCGTTTGTCCGAGTGATCATGGCCTTCGGGCAGGTCGCTGACCGCCACGTCCATTCCCGGCGCTCCCCTCAGGTTGAAGTAAAGGGCGCTCCCGCTCGGACACCTTCGCCATCGTCGGCGACCGATCGAATCGCGGCGGTACTTTCCGTGCGTTCCATGCCCGATAACCCCAGAGGAACCGCCCCGGGCGATCGCGCCCGCGACGGTTGAGGTCTCCTGGCAATGCGTCTCTCCAAGCACGGCTTCGGCTCGATCGCCCTGACGTCGATCGCTTTCATGCACATCGGTCAGACTTGCCATGGACGCGACGACGTCACGGAAGTAGTCAAGAAGGATTACATCCAGGCGCTGAAGAAGCTTGAGCGCGAATTCGTGCCGGTTCACGGTGATGCCCGCGTGGACTCGCGGCTTCCCGACGGATCGGCGTACCATCGGAAAATCGACTACTGGTTCAACCAGGATTCGCGGAAATTGCGGGTCGTTACGACGAAGGACGAAGAAATGCGATCCGACGTCGTTTATTGTTCGACGCCGACGCTGTCCTTCATCCTGACCCGCAAGGGCAAGGGTTACGTGGTCAAGGACATGCCGGGCCGCGAGGCGGTCGAGAGGGAGATCGGCCTGCTCTTGGGATTCGCCCTGTTCCCGTCCTGGAGGATCAATCCCTATTCCTTCGTGCCGATCGACGACCCCCTGGCCCCGATCTCCCAGGCGATCGAGTCCGGCACCTATCGGCTGACTCGCGCGACGAGGTCGATCATCGACGGTCGGGATAGCGTCGAGATTCATTATGATTACACGGTAAAGACCCCCTCGGGGACGACGTCGGCCACCGACCGGCTCCGCGTGTCGCCCGCGGCGGGGTGGCCCCTCGAACGGATGCAAACCGACACGAGAGATCCTGCGGGCAATCCCGTGCGGCAAGGGATTCCCTCGATCGCGATCCGCTATCGGCCCGACTCCAGGCCGATACGGACGCCCGAGGTCGTCGAGGTCAAGCGATCCGCGACCGAGTCGGATCGCTACGAGTTTGGCGACTTCCACTTCGAGACGACCCCCGACGCCGAGTTCACCACGAGCTACTACGGCCTACCCGACATGCGTGGCGCCGCGAAAAGGTCGGGGGGGTTCGGCATGGCCTCGTGGTTCCTGGCGATCGGCGTCACTTGTCTGGCGCTCGGGATCGCGGCGAAGATCCTCGGCGATCGCATGGGACGGCATGGCCACGCCGGCGGCATGACCCCGGGGCCGAACTGAACGGCCACTCCCCGCGCAGGCCCGCATTTCCACCGCGGAGGATTCAGGTGAGACGTTTTCTCCAGGGATTATCCGTCGCGCTTTTTTGCCTCGCGGGAACGTCGTTCCTCGGCTGGCTTTGTTCCGCCGGGGCGGGGGCCTCCCGGGTTGAGATCGATCAGGCGGGATTGTGGGGGGTCCGCGTCGTCGCGGGGCGACCGTTGGACCTTGCCTTTCGAGTGTCGAATCGAGGTCGGTCGGACCTGACCGTCGTCGGGGCGGAGGAGTATTGCGGTCGCGAGGGGTGCGTGGAGGTACCGGGCTTGCCGACGACGATCCCGGCCGGCGGTAGCCGATCGATCGTCGTCGAGTACTCGTCGGTCCGGCCCGGCGATTTCGTGATGGATTTCTCGATTTATACCGACGACCCCGTCGATCAGCAGATCCACCTTTCAGTCAAGGGCGTCGTCGTGGGTGACGCGGATTCTCGGCAGTAAGGCCATTCGCCCGCGCAGGGAGTTCTCCGATGCGGCCCACCCCGGTCACGCCGATCCGATCGCGACCACGGCGAGCGTTCACCCTGGTCGAGTTGCTCGTCGCCGTCGCCGTCATCGCCGTATTGATCGGTCTCTTGCTTCCGGCCGTCCAGTCGGCCCGCGAGTCGGCCCGGCGGCTCCGCTGCGTCAACAACCTGCGGCAGATCGGCGTCGCCCTGCATGCCTACCACGACGTCAATCAGTGCCTACCTCCTGGCCGATTCAAGACCTACGACCCCGATACGCCGGTCTCGGCCGCCCTGTACCTCGACGATCATCGATAAGAGCCTGCTCGTCCACTTGCTGCCCTATTGCCGAGCAGACCGCCCTCTATCTTCGGCGATCAACCAGGACCTGACGATCAGCGCCGAGAACCAGACCTCCATCCCCTCGTCGTCTCCACCTACCTGTGCCCCAGCGACCCCGGGCCGGTGCTCGCGACCTGAACACCGAGGCACTCTACGGCTTCCCTGACCCGCCAGGCGGGCGCCCGAATGGCGTCCTCTGCGCTACGCTGGCTGCACTGGTTCATTCCCGCCGTGCCGCTGCCGATGCTCGACGGCGGATGCCGCTGATCCACGAGCGATCGCCCAGAACGACGGCTCGTTCCACGCTGGTGCGGATGGCCTCGATCACGGACGGCCTGGGTGACAATCTTCGTCGTCGAACGCAAGTGAACGGCCTCCTGCCGGCCAGGACGCCATCCGGCCTGGATGGGCTGGGCATGGCTGGTGGGTTACCGGGAACTGGGCGACATCGGCCGTGACGGCGTTCTACTTCGAACGCGCCGATCGCGTCGCTGCCGCCGCGTCGGATGCTGGCCCATTCGGCATCGAGTTTCCATCCCGGGGGGCGAACACCCTGATGGGCGACGGATCGGCCCGCTTCAAGGACAACCAGAGTTATTCCCCAACCTCTGACCGGCGGGAGCGATCCAGAACGGGAAAATGCCCCCAGGCCGGGCGAGAAAGGCCGCCACCTGCGGGTGGCGAAGTCATCGGGGCTCGACGATTACCAGGGAATGGGCCAACTCGGACCGAAAATCCCGCCATCGACTAATACGTCCGGCCCAGGTACGACACGATCGCCCGCTTCAGTCCCCAGCGGGTCGAAGCGCCCGACTTCCGGTAGATCACCTGCCGCCCGGCTCGATCACCAGGGTATACATCGGCCCGGGCCATTCCTTGTCGATGCCGCCTTGTCCTTGTCGGGTGCGGGCCACCAGGTAGTTCTTCACGGCCACCTTTAATCGGTGAGCATCCGCAGGGCTTGGCCTTCTTCTCGGGCTCGTCGAGGCTGAGGGTGACCATCCGGAACGGCCGGTTGCGGTACATCCGGTTGACGTGACCAGCTCCGAGAGTTCCTGGATACGGCCTGCACGAAGTAGACGTTGACCACCAGCAGCTTCTTCTCGTCCTCATTGCGAACAAGCCGCGCCACGCCGGCCACGTCGATCGGGTCGATCGAGACCGGCTCGGCATCCCACTTCTGCCAGCGACTTGCGGCATCCTCGCTTGTCGGACCACTTGGTCGAGCAGCCGAAGACCCGCGTCGGGCGTCACCGTCCTTGGCGAGCGCCTCAACGGCGTTGATCGTGTCGCGGGACTTGACCTCCTTCACTTCCGAGTCGTCGAACCGGCCGTTGTAGCGAAGCTTTCGGTCGGCATCGAAGATGAAGACGTGCGGCGTGGCGAGCACGCCGTAGGCGGTCGAGACCTTCTGGTCGTCGCCGTCGTAGATGGATAGGCGATCTTGTGATCTCGCGCGGATCTTCATGGCTCGGAACGAATCGTCCAGGTCGGTATAGCCCAGCTCGTCGAGCCGGACTGCCCCAAGCTGGGGGAGATCGCCACGAAGGCGACGCTCGATCTCGTATTCCTGGTGGAACTTCGCGAACCGGGCCTCGTAGGCCTGGGCGGTCGGGCAGTGGTTGCAGGTGAAGACGACGACCAGCACGCGGGAACCGGCGAAGTCCTTCAGGGAATAGTCCCGCTCCGTCGACGCCGGGCAGGCGGAAGTCGGGGGGCCCAGCGCCGATCGGCAGCATCGGCGGTTATCGGCGAACGTAAGCGGCCGCGGCGAGGATTGGCAAGAACATGGGATCGGCTCTGGAGAGGATGCGGACGGCCTCGACGTAGTCTGATCGGCACAATCGCCTCTGCCAAGGGCCCGCCCCGGATTGCACCGGGGCGAGTCCGGGAGTTAAACAAGGAACAAACGGGGAGATACAGCGCGAACGCCCGGCGGCTCCGGCGGCGGCCCTCCCGGGCATGGTCCATCCCCCGGGCCGATGAGCCGCAGGCATCCCTGCCGGTCCGCGTGACGGTCTGGGAAGGGCTCCCCAAGGAACGGGCCGGCCCGCCCCCTGGCCGAGCCGACCGACCACTTCGACGCCCCTCGCTGGGGTTCGTGCAACTGCCCTCAAAGCGGAATGCCCGGGGCATCGAGATCGATCGCGCCGCCCCGTTCGCGATCCGGGCCGTCGCCACCCTGGACGAACCGGCCGGTCCCCGCCGCCTGATCTTCCGCGCCAAGGGTTGGGCCCGATTGCAAATCGACGGCCGGACGATCGCCGAAACCGGGGCCGATTTCAACGCGTCGGGGCACGAGGAAGTGCCTGAGCTGGCCTCCTGACGACGCCCGATGGCGGGAGGCGTCAGGAAGTGATCGTGGCCTGGGAATCCGACGGCCGGCCGCACCAGGTTGAGCTCTGGGCCCTCCTCGGCGACAAGGGCCTGGCCCGAGGCGAGATGTCGGCCAGCGTCAGCGAGCCGGGCGGCGTCCTCCAGGCTGATCGGCGCATCCTGGGGCAAGAGCTGAGCTACGAAGGATGGGCCCGATACGCCCGGTCTGAGCGGCCGGATCGATCGCCTCGATACTGATCGCCGCCGGGTCGAACGCCGGATGAAGCCTTCGGCAAGCTCTCGCCACGAGGTTGCCCGCCGCGGCCGTTCATACCTTCCCGGGCCGGGACGGCTCGATCTTCCCGACATCGACGGCCGGATCGCCCGGCGTAGGAGAAGGGCCAGTCAGCCCAACCCGACGATCGACGATGCCTCCTTCCTGCGCCGGCCCAGCCCGCCGCCGACCGCCGAGGAAGTCGCCGCGTCTGGCCGACCTGCCCCCGACAAGCGAGAACGGATGATCGATGCCCGCCTGGCCGACGCGCGATGGGCCGATTCCCGGATGGGCTACTGGCAGGACGTGCTGGCCGAGAACCCAGGCATCCTCAAGCCCACCCTGAACAACACCGGCCCGTTCCGCCGGTTCCTTTATCAGGCGATGGCGGATGACCTGCCTTACGACCGATGGGTGACCGAGGCGGCAAAGCAAGGCCTACGGCGGCCCCGCCGCTTCGGTATACACCCAGAACGACGCGCCGATGGCCGCCAAGGCCCACGTGCTGGCCAAGGTGTTCCTCGCCGACATGAAGTGCCCGGTGCCACGACGCGCCGGCCCACCCGTTCGAGCAGGCCCAGCCGTTCATTCCTCGCCGGCCTGCTCGACGGCAAGCGACTTCGAAGATCCCGGCCCTCAGCACGGTGATCTCGCAGCCAGCGCCTGGCAGCTGACCGTCACCGTCACCCTCCACGCCGGCGACAAGGCTTCGCCTGCTCTTCGACCCGGCGAGGCCGCCCCCGCCGAGTTGCCCGAAGGATGGTGCCGGCCGACGCTCGCCCCGCGAGAAGCCTGCGCGCTGGTCAACCTCGCCCCGCAACGCCCGGTCTGCCCGGGTGGCCGTCAACCGCGTCTGGGCCTGGTTCCTGGGCGTCGGCCTGGTCGAGCCGGTGGACGACTGGGACGGCCCCGAGGAAGCCACGATCAGCCACCTGGAGTTGCTCGACGACCTGGCTTACGACTTCGCCCGCTCGGGCCGCGACGCGAAGGCCTCGCCCGGCGGATCTTCCGGGTCCAAGGTCTACCAGGCCCAGCGCCGAGAACCCGCCGCCCTCGGGGCTACCCGGCCGAGGAACGCCTGCTCGCCGGCCCCGCCCGACGCCGGTTGTCGGCCGAGCAACTGGTCGACAGCCTGTTCGCCGCCGCCGGCAAGGAGTTCGGCTCGGAAAGGCTGTGCGTCGACCCCGAAGGACGCCGGCCGCCCAACGAGATGCTCGACCTGGGCGAGCCGACCCGCGCCTGGCAGTTCGCCTCGACCGCCAACGAACGCGACCGACCCGCCCTCTCGCTGCCGATCACCCAGACGTTCGTCGACCTGATGCAGACCTACGGCTGGCGCCCCGCTCGCCAAGATCCACTGACGATCCGGGAGCAGTCGATCACGCCGCTGCAGCCGGCCCTGCTCGCCAACGGCATCGCCGCGGGCCGGGTCGTCAGCCTGTCGGACGATTCGGCCTTCACCGACGCGGCCCTCTCCGCGAAATCGCCCGAGTCGCTCGTCCGCAACGCCTTCCTGCGGCTGCTTTCCAGGGAACCGTCCGACGCCGAACTCGGCCGATTCACTACCTTCCTGCGCGATTCGTTCGAAGGCCGGGTCGTGCCTGGGGCCCCAATCCGCACCAAAATCCCGACCGTCCGGCGGGTCTCCTGGTCGAACCACCTCCACCCGCGGGCGACCGAGATCCAGCTCGCCGAGGAGAAGGCGGCCCGCGAGGGTGACCCGCCGACGTACCGCCTGACCCCCGAGTTTCGCGAACGGTTCGAGGACGTCCTCTGGGCCCTGGCCAACAGCCCCGAACAGGTCTTCGTCCCCTGAAAACGAGGAAGTCGATGAGCCGACCCGACCTGTCTCGGCGGGATTTGCTGAAGCTCGGCGCCCTGGGCGGGCTGCTGCCCGGCCTCGCCCTCGCCGATGAGCCGAAGGTCCGGATCCGGGGCCGCGCCGAGTCGTGCATCTTCCTCTGGCTGGGCGGCGGCATGTCCCATGTCGATACGTTCGACCCCAAGGGCCGGGGCGACGGCAAGAAAATCCCCGGGTGCTACTACGGCACGATCCCGACCGCCATACGCGGCGAACGGGTCTGCGAGCACCTGCCCCGCGTGGCCGACCGCCTCGATCGCTGCATCCCGGTGCGGACTCTTCATCACAACGTGGTGGACGAGCACGCCGCGGCCACCAACATGGTGCACACCGGCCGGGCGGTCAGCGGCACGATCACCTATCCGTCGCTGGGGTCGATCGTCGCCCACGAACGCGGCCCCGGCGGCGACGCCGTGCCGGCCTACGTCGTGATCGGCTACCCCAACGTCAGCCGAGGGCCCGGCTTCCTGGGCGCGAAGTACGGATACGTCTACCTGACCGACACCGAGACCGGCCCCAGCGGCCTCACGCCCCCCGCCGGGATTTCGGGCGACCGTCGCCAACGCCGCGAGGCCCTGCTCGAAGCGGCCCGGACCGAATTCCAGGCTCGCAACCCGGACGACGCCCAGGTCGCCGACTTCGCCGCCGCCTCCCGAGAGGCCGCCCGCCTGGCCGGCCCCGACTTCATGGACGCCTTCCGGCTCGATCGCGAACCCGTAACCGTCCGCGAGAGCTACGGAGGCGAATTCGGCCAGCGATGCCTGCTGGCCCGCCGCCTGGTCGAGCGAGGCGTCCGGTTCGTCGAGGTGGCGCACAACCTGAATTTCCTCAACGGCACCGGCTGGGACACGCACAACAACGGCCAGCTCCGGCAGCACGAATTGATCCGCGAACTCGACAACGCGCTCGCCGGCCTGATCGACGATTTACAGCGGGTCGGCCGGCTCGACTCGACCCTGATCGTGGTGGCCACCGAATTCGGCCGGCCCCCCGAATTCGACTCGGGAGGTGGTCGCGGCCATCAGTGGGTCGCCTTCAGCGGCCTGCTGGCCGGCGGCGGCCTGAAGACGGGCCGGGTGGTCGGCGAGACCGACGAACTGGCGAAGAAGATCGTCGATCGGCCGGTGTCGATCCCCGACTTCCACGCCACGATCTACGCCACCCTGGGGATCAACCCGTCCAAATATCTCGAAACGGGCGGGCGCCCCGTGCCGATCACCGACCACGGCCGGCCGATCGCGGAGCTCTTCGTATGAGCGGCGAGGCGAAGAAGCCGATCGAGTTCCCCAGAGCGAACGGGGTGGCGCCCAAAGAGGATCCCAACCAGGCGGTCTTCGACACGGTCGTCGGCCCCAACCTGCGGCTGAAGGACAACCAGGTCCAGGCCCTCGCGATCGCGATCGGTACGGCCCTCGGCGCGATCGGCGGATTCGGTTACGGCTGGTCCCAGGGTTACACGGACAGGTCGCTCGCGACCCTGGCCGGCGGCTTCGCCGGGGTGGTGCTGTCGCTGTTGCTCTCGGGCACGATCCTCGGCCAGATTCGCGGATATCAGGCGATGAAGAGCTGAGCGTCCGCCGGCCGCACGCCGTCGCCAGCGCCGCCGCATGCTTGCCGACCTTGCGGATCGCGGCGGCGATCTCGTCCATGTCGCTCCTCGGCCCCAGCAGCATCGGCTGCGTCAGCCAGACCGCCTCGCCGCACAGCTTCTCATTCTCCGGGCAGGCATTCCGCTCGGCCCAGCCGTCGAGCATGGCCGCGGGATAGATCCGCCTCAGGCCCTTCGATGCCAAAGCCTCGCGGATGCCGGCATCCTTGTTAAACGGCGTGTAGCCGGTGGAGCAGGGGATCCCCTCGGCGTTCAGGGCTTTCAGGAACTTCGCCCGAGGGAGGCCGTCGAAGTCTTCGGGATCGTACCGGAACATGTAGAGGTGATAGGCGTTCCTGGTGCAGCCTTCGTACATCCGGGCCGGTCGGATGCCGGGGATCTCGTTGAGCAGGCCCGTCAGGTATCCCGCGTTCTGCTCGCGGGTCCGCGACTGTTCCTCCAGCCGCGTCATCTGGGCCAGCAGCAGGGCCCCCTGGAACTCGGTCAGCCTCAGGTTGGCGCCCCGGCCGCCGATGTACTGGAACGAGGAATGGGCCCGACCCCGGCCGTTGTTGTGGAAGGCGAAGGCCCGTTCGGCCAGCGCGTCGTCGTTGGACAGGATCGCGCCGCCCTCGCCCGACGACAGGTTCTTGCTCACCTGGAAGCTGAAGCAGCCGGCCGAGCCGAGCGTGCCGACCTTCTTGCCCCGCCACTCGGCCAGGTGGGCCTGGCAGGCATCCTCCAGGACGGGAATCTTGTGCTTGCCGGCCACGCTCAAAATCGTATCGAGGTCGGCCGCATTGCCGCCCAGGTGGACCGGCACGATCGCGGCCGTCCGATTAGTGATCGCCGCCTCGACCTTCTTCGCATCGATTTGGAAAGTCTCGCGGTCGGTATCGACGAAGACCGGCAAGGCATGATGCATCAAGACCGCGTTGATCGTGGCGATGAACGTGTAAGGCGGTACGATCACCTCATCGCCCGGCCCGATGTCTAGCGCCGCCAGGGAAGCGATCAGGGCGCTCGTCCCGTTGGCGGTGGCGATGCAATGCTTCGCGCCGGTCAACCGGGCATAGGCTGTTTCGAACTCGCCGACCTTCTTGCCATTGCCCCGATACCAGAGGCCGCTACGGAGCACTTCCAGAAGCGAACGATCTTCCAGCGCATCCATCCGCGGCCACGACGGGAACGCCGCCTTCCGCACCGGCTCACCGCCCAGCAAGGCCGGCCGATCGTCGCTCGCCCGGGATGAAGAAACGACCAGGCCGGTCGCGGCCGTGCTCGCCAGGAACCCTCGTCGCGTCGGTTTCATCGGCGGCTTGCTCCGGTTCGGTCGCGGTTCGGTCGGATGCCAGCGTATAGGGTGGCGAGATTGGCCCCGCATTGCAAAGGGTACATGGGACGAAAGAACACCTCGAGGCGGGCCTGTGAACGCATGCTAGATTTTGTACTCGCAGTCATTCCCATTTTTTTTAAACTAACCGCGAAGCGAGTCCGCGCCGACGTCCGTTTGATGTCGCCATCGGGCAGTATTTCGACGGGCTTTCATTCATCCAGTTCTGGATCATCCCACGTCAAGGGTGGTCAGGCTGATGCCGCGATTCCGCTTGACCATCCGACGTCTGATGATTGTCGTGGCCCTAGCGGCAGAGCTGCTCGCCGTGACCGTTTGGCTATTCCCGAGGAAACACCATCGCTGCGTGCTTGTCTATGTACAAAGTTCGACTGCGGCAGCGGCAAGTCCTATCGCCTGACGGGCCTTCTCGGGCGGGCGGCTTTCGAGGCCATGGTTCGGGAAAAAACATCCAGCAGGTATTATCTAGAGATTTTGGAGTACTGATCCAGCGATATATCGGCTCTTCAGCATATCCCATCACGATTCATGCGAGTGCGATGGATCGCATCACTCAAGGCGGGCTATCGAAAGCGTCAGGCCTCGGCAATCAGCCGCTCGTACTCATCATGAGCGCCGATCCAGAACCACAGCAGGCCATCCGGCACTTCGGCCGCCCAGAAGCCCGATAGCCCGCAGCCGCCCGGACCGACCACAGCCGCCCGACCCGCTTGAAGTGCAGGGACGGATGTCGCGGGTCGGCCCTCAGCAGGGCAAAATGGCGATCGGCCACCCGCTTCACAGCCTCAGGTAGCTTTTCATAGGATTCCCAGAAGCCCGCCGTAGTGTGATGGTTCACAGCGGGCGGGTCTTTCCGGCCCGATGCTCCTCCAGGGCCTGGTCTATCAGGCGATCCAGACGACCGGACCGCTCATCCCGCTCAATCTGCTCATCCCATAACCGCTCGGAGTAGGCCTCCAACCACGCCCGAACACGGGCGACATCTTCGGCGGGGAGGTGCTCGATGGCGGCGGTTATTTCCTCGACGGTACTCATCGGCTCCTCCGATCCGGTGGGTAATCGTGCTAATCCGTAGAGTATCACCGGCCGGAGAGATCGACAATCTGGGGAGGTAGACGAGCAGGGGTGAGCCCGTTTCCCCGAGTCCGTAGCGCTGGCTCATCCGTTATCGGAGTGGGCTGCCGCTTGCCTTTCTTCCTGCATCGGCTTGTTAGAAGGCCGCGTCCCGAGCCCAGAGCGAAGCGAAAGCCCTGGGCGTCCAACCGACCAGGTCCGATACCTGCCCATCACCGATTTCCACGATCCGCAACTCTCCGTCCCGACGCCGGACGACATCCACGGAGAAGAACGGACTCGAGATCCGCCGGGCACATTCCGACACGATGGCCGGCACGGGTTCCCCGGCAGCCGCCGAGTACGGCACGCCTCGCAATACGAAGAAGCGTTGCTCGGTCTCGGGCAGGAAGTCCTCGACCCGTCGGACGCAGATGCCCCTTCGATCTCGCCCCGGAATTGACGCATCTCTTCGACGACCGAGGCCGCCTCGAGCTCTCCGGATCAGGAGCCCCGGCGGTTTTGAGCGACTTGACGTAATCCTTCAGGAAATACCCGCCCCATTCCAGCCGCCGCAACTCCGCGACGATATCGGCGTCGGGCGGATAGATGCGGGTTTGCGGAGTCAAATCTTGCAGCAGCGGATACCAGTTCGGCAGATGATGGGCCGCCAGGTACTCGCGGAGGCTAACCAATGCGGTCGCCCCGAGCCGCTCGATGGCTTCAACCAGGGCCGCGTATCCCCCGGCGGTTAGCATCCAGCCCCGATAAACGACCTCACTCCCGGCGGCGATGCCGCGTAGGGGTCGGGCGCCCGCGAGCACGTCATCCGAGAGCAACGACGTCGAGAAGCCGGCATCGGCCAGGGCCGTCATCTGGTCGACGAACAGGTCCTCCGCGGAATGGGTTTCGAGCGGGTGACGCGGGAAGAGGAAGTGCATGGCCGGTATCCCAGTCGTGGTGGCCGCACGGACGGGCTACGGATACCTTGCGCCGTAGCTACCGTCGCCGAGACCGGGGCTTGTGGCTGGTACCCCGCTTGACCACCTTGCGGACCCACTCCACGGTGATGCCCGACAGCCCCGCCGGGTTCACCCAGATCACGTTCGAATGGTACGTGCCGTAACGGTCGCGGAGCCGGAACGAGAGCGTATGGTCGCGCGGAGCCCGACCGCCGCCGTAGTCCCCGTGGCTGCCCCAGACGACCTCGTACTCGGGGAACGCCTCCTGGACGACCTGCGTGGCAAACGCCATCTCGTCGCTGGTCGCCTTCCGGTTGACGCTACCCATCATGTGCCCCCGATCACCGAAACCCGATCAAGCAGCACTCGACGAGTCCAGGACGAGGATGAGCCATCCACGGCGAAGCGTCAACGGTGAGTGGCATGGGTTCCCTGCGAGGCGAAACCCATTTGGGTGAGTACGCCGGCGGTTTCCGGCTTTGGTTCGCAGGCCAGGGGACGCCGGCATGGCTTGCAGGGTTAGGCTTCGAAAGGGGCTGTCACGCGGGTTTCGTCGGCTCCACCGACAGGAAACCCATACAACCCGTCTCCATACGATCAGACAGGACCACGCATCGCCCCGAGATGGGGTTCTCTGCCACTTTGCACTGCCTCGATGACCTCTTGCAGCACTGCAGCAATGCTCGTGCGGTGGCGGATGAGGCCGCTGTTGGGAATGAACTCCCACACCTCCCCCGTTTGTGCGTCCACGCACAGATCGTAAGCGTCCCACGACGCGAACGGGATGAGTTGCGGCACCCAGTAACCCCATTGATCCGCAGGCGGAGGGAACTCCGGCAGAGGATCGAGCAAGCAATGATCGGCGAACATCTGGTGATGCTCGATGATCTCGGCCGGCGTATGAAGGCGGTGCATGCCGAACAGGCCCGTGACACTCGCGGCGACGTACCCTTGGCCACCATGGACCCGATAGACTTCGCGTAGTTCCGATGGGACCTCCAGCCCCAGCAACTCGTTGATCGCCTCAAGGGCGCCCTCGTCGGCGGGTGGGAGCAGTGCGTCTCCGCAGTCCAGGCCGGCTGCGGCGTATACGCGTTTCGCTTCCTCTATGAGAGTCGATATCACCATACTCATCCCCGTTGCCAATCCCTGGTTACATTTCCATCGCAGAATAGGGCGATCGGCTGGCATGGGTTCCCTGCGAAGCGGAACCCATGGGGCGTTCGCCGGCGGCTTCCGCCACGGGATCGCAGGCCAAGGGACTCCGACGTGGCTTGCTGGGTGGGCATCGAAAGGGGCCCTCTTACACGGGTTTCGTCGGCACCGCCGACAGGAATCCCGTGACCCAGCCGCAGTACTTCCAGATCTGGGTTCGGGCCAGGTCTCGATGGGCAAGCGGGACCCGACCCGATCCGCAGACACCGGCGCCCCTGACTCGCAGTCGAGCCACACCGTGGCGATGGGAACATCAGTAGCACCGGGTACGCTGATGATACACCAGCAGGGAACCCCATTCTGGGGATGGTCAGCATGACGGACGGAGAGGCGCTTCAATGACCACCAACCGCGCCATCCGCGTTCCTCAACGAAACCCGTGGCGATGCGAACGGCCTCTTCGCGTGAGAGCGCCATGCGTCGCGCCGCCCCACTTATACTGCCACCGCCGAATAAAGCGGCTCGATCGGCTCCCCCTTGCAAAGGGTGATCGGCCGGCCCAATCGATCCGTCAACGTCGCCGACGGATCCACCCCCAGCGCCCGATAAACGGTCGCCGCCAGGTCGGGCGGGCCGAAGGTCCGGGTGACCGAGTAGGCCCCCATCGCATCCGACTTGCCGATCACCTGGCCGCCCACCACTCCGGCTCCCGCGAACACCGCCGGGAAGACCGCCGGCCAGTGGTCACGGCCGGGGACGTCGTTGGGCGTGAGCTTCGAGATCTTGGGCGTCCGGCCGAATTCGCCTAGCATCACCACCAGGGTTTCGTCGAGCAGGCCGCGGACTTCCAGGTCGTCGAGCAAGGCCGAAACGGCCCGGTCGAGCGGGGGCAGGAGGTTGTCCTTGAGCCGGGGGAAGTTGGCGACGTGCGTGTCCCAGGTCTGCACGATCCCCATCGTCGCCTGGATCACCGGCACGCCCGCCTCGACCAGCCGACGGGCCATCAGCAGCGATCGGCCGAACAGGTGGCGGCCGTACTTGTCGATGAGCCGCGGGTCCTCGCGATCGACGTCGAGCGCCTTGCCGACCCGGCCGCTGCTCAGCATCGCCAGGGCGGCGTCCTGCTGGTCGACGAACGGGTCGTTCGGCGGGGCCACGATCGACTGGCCCATCAGGTGGCGGCGTCGATGGAGCCGGTCGATGTCCAGGCCGGCGGGCAGGCTCAGGCTGTCGTCACGCGAGTCGGGTTTGCCCGGGTCGAGCCGCAATTGCCAGGGATCGTGGCGAGGGCCGAGGAACCCGGCGTCCTGCCCCGGCCAGGTGAGCGGCCCCTCGATCAGCTTAAGCGGCAAGGCCACGCCGCTGGGAATCCCCGGCTCGCCCCTTCGCAGGCGATCGACCACGGCCGCGTAGCAGGGGAAGTCGTCGCGGGAGGCGACCCGATCGAGGTCGGTGGCGCCGCGGGGATTGGACGGGTGGCCGGTCAGGACCCGGTGGACCGCGACGAGGTGGTTGCCTTCGGGATGCGACATCGACCGGACCACCGCGAGCCTGTTGGCCCGGGTCGCCAGCATCGGCAGGTGCTCGCAGAACTGGACGCCCGGCACGGCCGTGTCGATTGGCTTGAACTCGCCCCGGATCCCCTCGGGCGCCTCGGGCTTCATGTCGAACGAGTCGTGCTGCCCCAGGCCGCCGCTGAGCAGGATCACGATCACCGACTTCACCCGCCCCACCGGGGCGGCGACACCGGCCGAGGCCGAACTCCGGCCCGCCAGCAACGCCGGCAGCCCCAGGCCGAGCAATCCCGAATACCCCACCTGCAGGAAATCCCGGCGCGACATCCCGGACCGGAGCGGCTGGCGTCCCATCATCGATCGGCCTCCCTTCATCGCTTCCTTACCTCCGAGTTTAACATTTGCGGGAAGCACTGTCAGCCCGGCCGGTTCCCTGGACTTCGGCCATCGGTGTGGCATGTTTCCGGGTTACGGCTTCTCTTCG
>JAXMBD010000071.1:0-25777 GCA_046350035.1 Isosphaeraceae bacterium
GATGTCGGCCTCGGACGCGGCCTCGCCGGCTCGGATCATCTTCAGGGCGACCGGCAGGTTCAGGCGGTTCTTGGTGTTGCGGGCCTCCCAGACGACCCCCATGCCGCCCCTGGCGATGGGGCGGATCAACTCGTAGTCGCCCACGAGCCCCCCGGGGCGGATCTGGTCGGACGGCGGGGACGGCGGCACGGGGAGATCCTCAAGGCCGACCGTCGAGGCCGAAGCCGGATCGGGGCCGACCGGGGCCCCGAGGCCCTCGATCAGGCCGAAGTCGGCCAGGGCGCGGCCCAGCTCGGGGGCCAGCTCGGGGTGGCGGGCGGCGAACGCAGCCGGGTCGCTCCCCCGGCCGGCGTCGGCGGCCTTCAGGTACTCGGCCATAGCTTCATCGACCCGCCGCGAGCGGTCCGATCCGGCACGCGTTTCCTCAGCCACGCGAATCACCTCCCCATTCAGGGTTCTCCCGGATCCCGCCACCGGGCCGCCGTGCGGCCCATTCGCCGTGCCACCACTTCCACACATGTCCCCTCCAATGCCACATATCGACCGCCCGGCGCCCATCGTGGGGAGTTGCCGAAGGCCCTTGCACGGCGGGTGGCAAGGGCGGATTGTCCACCAGTGCGACTGCCCCAGGGCCTCTCGGACTCGCCAGCATGCAAGCCATGCCTGCCCCCGTCTTACCGGAGTCGATGGACTCCATACGCATCGACCGCCGGATCGGCGCTCACGAACGAAAGAGGAGTTCGTTTGCAGGCTCGGTCAAGGCCGACATGGCGACCGGGGTGATCTCGCCCGGTTCGTCCGCCGACCAGATCAACGGATGCGAGTCGAGCAGCAGCCGCATTACATGGATTCCTCGAAGACCTCCAGCGGATCGTCGAAATGTTCCATCGACAGGACCGTCCCCTTCAACGGGATCAGCCGGGCGACGGGCCGATCGCCCTCGGTGATCACGATCTCCTCGCCGGGGGCGAGTCGGTGGATCAATTCCGACAGCCGGCTCCCGGCCTCCTCGATCGAGATGGTGGTCATGGCGTTGTCTTTACCCACAGGGATTTAGGTGGGCTGCAACTTCTCGCCGAGCCGGGTCTCGCCGTCGGAGCCAGGGCGGCAAGCCGTTGCAGGCTCCACTGGGCCGTTTACCCCTACAGCACGCCCGCACGCCATGATTCTCGGCCTCGGCCCGGGCAACTTCAAGGGCCTCCGCGCTTGTCCGTTTCGGTAGTCATCTTCCGGCGGGTGGCACGGGTTCCCCGCGCAGCGGAACCCGTGAGAGCGGCGCACGCCAGCGTTTCCGGCCCTCGGGCGTGGGCAACCGGGTGCCGGCCAGGCCCGACGATGAGCCACCGAGAGGGGCTTTCTCCCACGGGTTTCATCGGCCCCGCCGTCCCCTGCCACCCGGCCGAACGGCCTACCAATCGCGACTTTCGTCGCAATCGTTCGCCGGCCCGGAAAACCGGCCGGGTTTCCCTGGCCCGCTTGCCTTTCGTGATCCATAGTCTCCACGTTGGGATGTCCCCATCCCGACCCGGAGCCGCATCCGTGCATGCGGGCCGGGGAGGAGCCGATCGACCTGGGAAGAGCCCTTCGTCCATGAGTCTTTTCATGACACGAAGGTCCCGATCATGTCCGCTCCCCAGCCGATCCCGCCCCGGGGCGATGAGGCCCCCGTCGTTCGCCCGGATGCCTTGAATGGGCTGCCCGATCGCCCGCTCGGCGAGTTCGTGAACCGGTTCGAGCCGCCGGCTTCGCCCAACGATATCGCCATGGCCGACGACCCCTCCACCGCCGGGGCCCAGGCCATTTTCCACCTGTCGCGGCCCCTGGAGGGGCTCTCGACCCGCAATGGGCCGCTCCGGCCCGATGGGACCGATCCGACCCAGAATGCCACGTCGCATGGGTGTACGGCGAAGACCATTCATGTGTCGGAGGTCGGCCATTATCGCGAGATCCAGGGGCACCTCTACGCCGAGCATCGCCCCGAGTCCAACGACGAGGCCGCGTGCGTCGATCGGATGGCCACCGCCCGGTTCATGGGCGAGAAGTGCGATCGGGCCATCCAGTCGCAGGCCATTAATGCCATCGACAAGCACAAGGCCGAGCGTCGCAAGCCGCTGGAGGCCGAGATCGTCCGGCTGGAGACCTCGCTGCGGATCTGGGAACGCGCCCAGGCTCGCAAGATCGTCTTCGGCAAGGGTTTCGGGGATGCCTACCCCACCCTGCTGAAGGATGTCGACCCGGCCTCGCGCGGCAAGGAGATGAAGGATCCGGCCGCTCGGGAGTTCTCCTACTTGCATTCGAATGCCATCGCCGAACCCCGCCTGATGGAGCTGCACCGGAAGTTCTCCAGGGACGCCGGGGCCGACCGCAGCTCGCCCGAGTTCCGCGAGTATCGGATGGGCCTGGACGCGCTGGAGGAGGACCTGAAGCACCTCCTGGGCTGGGTCCAGAAGCACGTGATGAACCTCCGGAACCTCCTGGAGAAGGCCCAGCGCGACCTGATCACGGTCGACACGGCGCCGGTCGATAAGGACGTGCTGCTGTTCCTCTCCGACGAGTACCGCAAGCTGCACCGGTATCGCAAGGAGTACGAGTCGTCGTACTACCGCAACCTGAAGGGGTTCAAGGCGATCCGCGGCAACCTGATGGTCAGCTACGACCGCGAGATGCACGCGGTGCAGAAGAAGTACCCGGTGATGTTCCGCGTCGGGCCGCTCGGGATCCACCTCCCCAACGAGCTGAGCCGGCTCTGCCCGTACGACCAGATCGACGCCATGATCCGCATCCTGCACCGCGAGCAGCGGTACTACGATCGCGATTCCCGAAACGCCGCCCGGGAAGCGGCCGCGATGGCGAAACCCTATGAGACGGAAACGTTTAGCGACGCGACGTGGAACGGGGTGGACTGCGACGGCCGGGGCAACAAGCGGGTGATCGGCGGCGAAAGCACGCTCCAACCGCCGATCGGCGCCCCGAGGCCGCCGGATGAGCCCGATTTGCCCCGCTGAGGGGCGGGTCAGGACCGGCAAAGTCGGCACAAAGGGCCCCCGAAAAACGGGGGCGGCGATCGGGGTACGTCGCGATGAAGGGCCTTTCACGAGTTCGATGCAGGATGGCAGGGGAGAGGCGGGGCTTGGCCTTGATTGACAGGCTGCGCATGGGGCCCCTAGACTGGTCGGTTCCGGCGATCTTCCTGTCGCCCTTTGTTCCCCGAGTTCGGAGATTGCCGAGAGTGTCAGGCAAGGCCTGGGGCGGCCGGTTCGAGTCCGCCACCGATCGACGCGTCGAGGAGTTCACCGAGTCGATCTCCTACGATCGTCGGCTCTTCGAGCACGACATCCGCGGCTCGATCGCCCATGCCGAGATGCTCGCCGAGGCCGGCCTGATCTCGGCCGACGAGTGCCGGCAGATCGTCGAGCACCTCCGGGCCATCGAGGGCGAAATCCGAGACGGCACGTTCCCCTTCTCGATCGAGAAGGAGGACGTCCACATGCACATCGAATCGGCCCTGATCGCCCGGCTGGGCGACGTCGGCCGCAAGCTGCACACCGCCAGGAGCCGCAACGACCAGGTCGCCACCGACCTGAAGCTCTGGCTCCGCGACGCGATCGACGCGGTCGACGGCAAGCTGCTGGCCCTGCAGCGGGCGTTCGTCGGCTTCGCCGACCGGCACGCCGACGCGATCCTGCCCGGCTACACGCACATGCAGCGGGCCCAGCCGGTGCTGGCCGCCCACTATGCGATCGCCTACGTCGAGAAGCTGGCGAGGGATCGTTCCCGCCTGGCCGACTGCCGGAAGCGGCTCAACCTGCTGCCCCTGGGCGCCGCGGCCCTGGCCGGCACGACCCTGCCGATCGATCGGGGCCGGGTCGCCCGGGCGCTCGGGTTCGACGGGGTGGCCGCCAACAGCCTGGACATCTCCAGCGACCGCGATTTCGCCCTGGAGACGGCGTTCGTCCTGGCGATGATCGCCGGCCACCTCTCGGGCTGGGCCGAGGAATGGGTGATCTGGTCGACCCAGGAGTTCGGCTTCCTGACCCTGCCGGACGCGGTCTGCACCGGCAGCAGCATCATGCCGCAGAAGAAGAACCCGGACGTCTGCGAGCTGATCCGCGGCAAGTCGGCCCGGGTGATCGGCGACCTGACCACCCTGCTCGTGCTGACCAAGGGCCTCCCCCTGGCCTACAACCGCGACCTCCAGGAGGACAAGCCCCCGCTGTTCGACTCGGTCGACACGGTGACGGCCTGCCTCGACCTGGCGGCCCTGGTCGTCTCGGGCGCGTCGCTGCGCATCGAACGGATCGAGGCGCGGCTGGACGAGGGGTTCCTGGATGCGACGACCCTGATGGAATACCTGATCCGCCGCGGCGTCCCGCAGCGGTCGGCGCACGAAGTGGTGGGCAAGCTGGTCTCGCTCTGCGAGCGCGACGGCAGCCGGCTGGCCGACCTGGACCTCGCCGACCTGCAAGCCGCCTGCGCCGCGATCGGCCCGGACGTCTCGGGCTGGCTGGGCGTGTCGAACGCCGTCCGCGCATTCCGGTCGGAAGGCTCGACGTCGCCCGACCGGGTCCTGGAGCAACTGGAAACCTGGAGAGGTCGTCTAGGAAATTAAGTGATTTTGCGGGTTCTGGGTAAAATCGACAGAGTTCCATGAAATCTCGGAATTTTTCCCGGATCGGGTTGAATCGTCGCGGGCTAGCGATGAAAATGCGATCACGGGGCCCTGCCCCGGGAGCCCGCCTACCCCGTAGCGGCCACCTTCTCGCGATGCAACCCCGGACGCGGCAAGCCGATCGATCGAGGGCCACCCTGGCTGCGCTCTATGCGTTGGCCATGCTGCTGGTCCACGGCCTGCACGCCGATCACGGTGTAAGTTCGGATGAGCATTCCCGGCCGACCGCCTGCTGCGAGGGTGCCGGTCTACACAAGACGCCCCACACCAACGCCTGCGACCTGGGGGGCCATCCCGACGCCTGCCCCGCCTGCCAGTTCCTGGCGCAGGCCGGCATCGAGCCGTTGCGTTCGCCATGGCTCCCGCGCCCGTCGACCGCCCGGGCCGAGCCCTCGGCGACGGCGGTCGAGGCGTGCTCCCTGCCCTCGCCGATCTCCAACCGGGGCCCGCCCCGGGTTTGACCGACGGTCTCGCCGCGGACGACCAGGTCCGCCCGCCGTCCCTCCCCGTCAAACCCGGAAGCCCGCGGCCCGCCGCGGGCGATACCCCTGCACATCACCCGGGGCGGCGACCCCCGCCGCCTGGAGATCCACGTATGCGTCGATGCTTAAAATCCAGGGGTTTCACCCTGATCGAGCTTTTGGTGGTGATCGCCATCATCGGCGTCCTGATCGCGCTGCTCCTGCCCGCGGTGCAGCAGGCCCGCGAGGCCGCGGCGGATGCATTGCACCAACAACCTGAAGCAGATCGCTGGCGATGCACAACTACCACGACACCCACGGGGCGTTCCCCTGCGGCTACCTGATCCTGCCCGGCGGCAACGCCCTGATGGGGGCGCCCGACCCGATCACCCGCGACGCCGGGCCAGGCTGGGGCTGGGGCTCGCTGATCCTGCCGTACCTGGAGCAGAAGCCGCTGTCCGACTCGCTCAACTTCGACGTGCCCTGCTGGCTGGCCTCGAACACCACCGGGGCGCAGGCTTCGCTGTCGGCATACCTGTGCCCGTCGGTGAGCGTGAGCACGAAGGCCTACGACGTGCTGGACGAGTCGGGCAGGAAGCTCGCCCGGTTCTCCCGGTCGCACTACGCGGCCAACTCCGGGCGCCAGGAGGCGTGGGGCTACACGGCCGACGACTGGACGAACCTGGCCGACGGGCCGATCTACCGGAACTCGCGGACCAGCATGGCGACGGTCCGGGACGGCCTGTCCAACACCATCTTCGCCGGCGAGCACAGCGCCGTGCTGAGCGACAAGACCTGGGTGGGGGCCGTCCCCGGCGCCATCGGCTGCCCGACGCCCCGGTTCGCCTTCTCGTTCTGCGACGTGGCGGCCACGCAACTGCTCGTGCACAGCGGGCCGAACCCCTGGGAAGATCCCCCGCTGATCCACCCGCCCAACTCGCGGATGTGCAAGCTCTGCCAGATGTATGCCGAGCACCCCGACGGCTGCAACGTGCTGATGGGCGACGGCTCGGTCCGGTTCGCCCGGAGCCAGATCAACCAGCGCGTCTGGATGGGCCTGGCCACCGTCGCCGGCGGCGAGGTCATCAGCGCGGATTCGTGGTGATGGGGGCCCCGATGCGCCGACCTTTCCCCTGGATCCGGGCGGCCCTGCCGCTGGCGATCGCCCTGGCCGGGTGCGGCCGGCAGCCGCAGGTCGCGCCGGTCAACCGCGACCTGCTCGTCTCGCTGGCCACGGCGGTCTCGGCCCGGGAGCCGCAATGGCTGGAGCGCAACGCACACCTGATCGACAAGAAGCGGGACGCCGGCGAGATGTCCGAGGACGAGTACCGGACGTTCCGGTCGATCATCGATCGGGCCAGGTCGGGCGACTGGCAAGGGGCGGAGGCGGCCGCATACGCCCTCCGCGACGGCCAGGAGCCGACCGCCGACGACCTCAAGAAGGCGTCGGAACGGCACCTGGGCGACCACCACGAGATGGCCGTCCCCAAGGCCAGGAAGAGGCGATGAACCCCGGCCCGGCGTGCCGCCGTCAATCGGCGGCGAGCACGCCCAGGGCCTGCAAGGTATGCTTGCGCGATTCGCGTTCCTCCAGGAAGATTCGCGCCTTCGTGTGGCCGTAGGTGCGGAGTTCCTCCAGGAATTCCGGCCGGCGGTCGAGCTTGGTCTCGTAGCTGAGTTCGCGGTCGAACGCCAGGCGGGCGACGTCGATCGGGTGGTACTTGGGGTCGCTCAACACGCCCCTGGCGATCAGCCGGTTGATCATCGCGATCTGGTTCAACTCCTGCTCCAGCGAGATGTTGCCGGCCAGGCCGTTGCGCCGGTCGTTGATCTCGTGGATCTGCATCGGCACGCGGGCGCAGGCCGAGGGGTTGATCTGGATGACCCAGAGCTCGTTGATGTTGTGGTCGCTCAGGTCGTGCACCGGCGGGTTCTGCGAGAACAACCCGTCCCAATAGCTGCCGTAGCCGGGGATCTCCACGGCCCGGAACAACTCGGGGATGGCCGCCGAGGCGAGCAGGCAATCGACGGTCAGCTCGGGCCCGGTGAACGCCTCGAAGTGGCCGGTGAGCACCTCGACGGCGCCGATGTAGATGGCCGGGGCGCCGGGCCGCCTGGCCAACTCGCGGAGCTCGTCGAAGTCGAAGTAGCGGGCGAGCATGGCGCGGAACCGGTCGGCACCCCAGTTCGGCAAGGCATACGGGCTGACCGCGGGCATCGTCATGAAGTCGCCCAGCCTGGCCATGGCCAGCATGCCGGCGTTCAGGCACGCGTCCCACGGCTCTCGCGCGGAGACCTCCACCCAGAAATCCAGCAGCTTCCGCCCGGCTCGCTCGAAATCGCCGTGGACCAGGCCATCCCAGGCGAGCGCCGCGCAGATGGCGCCGCCCGACGTACCGCTGATCGCCACGATCTCCACGTCGTTGGGCAATCGCTCCAGCAGGCCCCGCAGGACGCCGGCCGTGAATACCGTGTGGCTGCCGCCGCCCTGGCAGGCGATGGCCACCCGGCTCCTGGCCGGTGGCCCGCCGTTACCGGCCGGCTTCGTCGCCCGCCCGCGCTTCGCCGTATCCATAGGTTGTATCCTCGCGGCCGGAGTAAAATCGCCGGGCGCATCCCCCATGGTAGATCAACCGAGGGGCCGAGGCCAGGGCCGGTTTTCCCCGGCTCCCCGTTGGCATCGCCCCCCGGATCGGATACTTTGACGCCGCCCGGAGGGCCACGCGACATCCGCGCAGGCCCTCGCGTGTCTCAAATTTCTCGGGACTTCCGTCCCCATCCGTTCATCTTTTCCGGAGCCGTGACTGATGAGCAAGTGGGTTGTTGCGGGCGCCATGTTCCTGGGCTGCGTGGTCGCCATGACGGGCCTCAGCCTCGCGAGCCCGCCCGACGAGGCGACCAAGAAGGTCATGAAGGACGCCATGAAGTCGGGTCTTTACAAGAAGGTCGTTTCGGGCAAGGGGTCCGGCGAGGACAAGAAGGAACTGCTCGACCTGTTCGAGACGTTGGCCAAGTCCAAGCCGGCCAAGGGCGGCGAGGGCGACTGGAAGAACAAGACGGGCGCCCTGCTGGAAGCCGCCAAGGAAGCGGCCGAAGACAAGCCGACCGCCTCCGCCAAGCTCAAGACCGCCGGCGACTGCAAGAGCTGCCACGACGCCCACAAGTGATCCGAGTCCATCGATCACCCGAAGCGAAGGGCCGGGCGCGCCGGATGCGCCCGGCCCGCCAGGGCTGCACCCCATGGCGCGAACGGATTGGGACCGGGCCCTGGCGATCTTCGGCAACCCGAGCCCGCCCGCGGTCGTATGGCAACGCCAGTTCGATGACGACGATGAGACGCTGAAGCGACTGGCGAGGACGCCGCACGAGCACATCGATTTCCGGGATCTGTGGTACTACCACCACGACCTCGCCTACGTCGAGCTCCAACCCGACCTGTTCGATTACCTGTTCCCCGCCTGCCTGGTCGATTGGCTGGAAACCCTCCGCAACAACCAGCCCTGCTCGCACGGCGATTCCGATTTCCACAAGGGCCTCTTCCAGGGCCGGGTGCTCGAAACCCGAATGACCCCCGAGCGACGCGAGGCCGTCTTCGCCTTCTTCACCGACGGCCTGCTGGAACGGCTCGACGCCGAACGGGGCTTCGCCTCCAACGGCAGCGCGACGCCGGCCTACGGCTGGATCGGCCGGCTCAACTCGCTGGGCATCATCATGCCGGGCATCCGTCGGATCTGGGAGCCCTGGTGGTCGGTCGAAACGCCGGGCAGGTCCGTCTGCACGATCCAGTACGCCTCCGACCTGATGTACCCCGAGGGCGAGAATCCACTCTTCCCCGCCTGGACCCGCGAGCAGGGCGGCGGCGGTCCGTACATCTGGCAGAATGACACGATGATCTACGATGCCGGCTGGGACGAATCCAACCTGGAATTCCTCCGGTCGATTTTGACCGTCGATTCGGTGACCGACCTCGTCCTGCGGGCCGCCGACCGGCTCGAAGGCGAGCCGGAAGCGGCGAAGGCCCGGCAAGTGGCCGACGACCTGGGCCGATGCCGCGACCAGTTGAGTACCGATGCGTCGAGCTGCCCGAACTGCTGGCCAGCCCGTACAACTTCCGCGGCTGGACCGCCTGAAAGCCCGTCTTTCCAGGGCCTGCGCCTCGTGCCGGTATTGGGCCCGGGCGAACCCCCTTCGCGCCCGTGGTGTCCATCGCGGGATGGATTTCGAGGAGGGCACCCACCATGCGCAAGCTGGCCAGTATCCAGTCGGTCAACGCGGTCGAGCCGATCCCGGGCGCCGATGCGATCGAGAAGATCCGTGTCCTGGGCTGGTGGGTCGTCGTGAAGAAGGGCGAACACCGGACGGGCGATCGGATCGTTTACTGCGAGATTGACTCGCTCCTGCCCGAACGGCCCGAGTTCGAGTTCCTCCGTGCCGGCAGTTTCAAGCCGGCCCAGCTCGATCCCGAAGGCGGCGAAACCCTGCCCGCCGGGTTCCGAATCCGCACGGTCCGGCTCCGCGGCCAGGTCTCTCAGGGGATCTGCTTCCCGACCTCGATCCTGCCCGAAGGCGCCCCGACCGACGAAGGGGCCGACGTCACCGAGATCCTCGGCGTCCGCAAGTGGGAGCCCCCCCTGCCCGTCGGCATGGGCGGCAAGATCAAGGGGCCCTTCCCCGGCTTCCTGCCCAAGACCGATGAGACCCGCGTGCAGGTGCTCGAATCGGTCCTGGAGCGGCACCGGGGCAAGACGTTCCACGCGACCGAGAAGCTCGACGGCACCTCGTTCACGGCCTACCTCCGGCAGGGGGAGTTCGGCATCTGCAGCCGGAACCTCCGGCTCGACGAGGCCGACGAATCGAACATCCTCGCGAGGGTCGCCCGCTCGTTGAAGCTGGAGGAGAAGCTCCGCGATGTCCGGGAACGGCACGGCTTCGATGTGGCCATCCAGGCCGAGGTGATCGGGCCGGGCATCCAGAAGAACAAGTATGGGCTGCCGGCCGTGGCGATGCGGGTCTTCAACGTCCTGAACGTGGATGCCGGATCTCTGCTCGACCACGACGAATCGCTGAGGCTGCTGGCCGAAATGGGCCTGGAACCGGTCCCGCCGCTCGGGACGTTGGTGCTCGATCACACCGTCGATGAGTTGGTGGCCTTCTCGGAAGGGATGAGCCTGCTTAACCCCAGGGTCCAGCGCGAGGGTGTGGTCTTCCGGCCCCTCGCGGAGGAATACGACGAGGAGATCGGGGGGCGGTTAAGCTTCAAGGCGATCAACCCGAAGTTCCTGCTCAAGTACGACGAATGAGGCAGGACGGCAGGAGCACCCCCGTCACGACAAACCGGCCATCCTCAGCCTGACAAGAAGGGCGTGCAGGGCCGGCCTCGCGGATGGCTGTTCGGGCAATCGACTCGCCCGTTGGGCCTCCTCGAGCCGGCCCAGCAATCGCTCATACTCCGAGCGATGGAACTCGACTTCCGAATCATCCTCCAGCACGCACTTCTCGGGGCCGGAGACCTTCCGGGCGATCAGCTCATCGACGTGGGAAAGGCGGTCCTGCTCGTGGAGCCAAACAAGGTTGGCCTCGATCCGGCCCGTTTCCATCAGGTGGATCCCGGTCAGCAGCACCCGATAGGTATAGAGCAGCGGCTTGACCCGATTCTCCTTCGCGAACAGCTTCCACTGGGTCTCGGCGAAGCCGAAATAGTGGTGCGCATGGTGCCGGGTGATGCAGCCCTCGGCGATCTCCTTCAACTCGGCGTGTTCGGGCGTGGTCTGCACGATCAGCGGCGAATAGAGTTGCTCCAGCACGTAGCCGTTCTTCTTCAGCAACAGGCCGAAGAATTTGCGGGCGTCGTGCGTCACCAGGTCGAGTTCCAGCCCCGGCTCGTTCCGGGACGACTCGATCGTCTCGGGCCCTACGTCCAGCCCGACCACCTCCTCCACCGGCAGGACGTGGCAGCCGCGGAGGTCGTAATCGGAGTCGGGCGAGGGGAAGCCGTAGAGGTGCGCCCCGCTGATCGTGGCGAAGATCAGCGGGTAAGGGTGCGCCTCGGCGATCTCGGCCAATCGGGCTTCCATCAGAGCAAATCCTTCACGCGATCCAGCTCGGCCTGGATCGTCCGCAGGGCCACGACGGCCCGGTCGGGGCTGACGACGCAATCTTGCAGGCTGCCGTAGTGGTCTTCCAGGCAGTCGAGCAGCAGGGCCCGGATCGCCGATTCGTCGGGCACGGCGGGGATCGTGCTTTCGAGGAAGACCCGTTCCAGGTGCGATTCCTTGTCGGCGAACCAGCCGCGGAGCCGGTCCTCGGTCCATTCGCCCCGGCGGATCGCCTTCAACTGCTCGTTGTTCCGCTGGAGGTCCATGTCGCCTTCGGTCAGGATCTGCTCGACTTCCGAGATCAGGCGCACGACGTGGTAGGCGAACTTGGTATCGAAACCATGAGCGGCCACAAGTTCGGCCCGCTTCCCGGTCGGCACCTTGATCGCCAGCTTGTGGAGTTGCGAATAGGCGTAGCCCTTGAACTTGGCCCAGGCCCCCTTGTGCAGGAACACGCGGCGTCGTTCGCGGACGAGGTTGCCGACGCGGGTGCTGTGCAGGACGCAGTTGGCCGGGGTGAACAGGCTGTCGATGACGTTGGGGTTGTTGTCCATCGCCAGCGCGAAGAACCGGACGATGCCGAAGATCGTCAGGTCGTAAACCCGCCCGTGGCCCGCGAGCGCGTCGCGGTCCTCGATGTGGTGCTCCTGGTAGACCTCGAACCGCTTCGACGGCTGGCCGAAGCCGAGGATCTCGCCGCGGAGGTGCGGGAAGACGTCGTCCCTGGGCGGGATCGCCCAGCCGTAGACGTCGACGTCGCTGGTGTCGGACGACACGCCGTAGGCGACCGAGCCCATGATCGTCTCGTACTGGACGTTCCCCGGTAGCCATCGAGGGGGCCGGGCCAGGCCGCGGTCGGTCAATCTCTGGAGGGTGCTCACGGCCGGACGGTCTCCCGTTTCTCCCTCTGGATGCCCGCGAGCATCGGCGGGTTCGCCCCGTGCTTTACCCCTTGGGCCGGAGCCAGTCGCGGGAGAGGTAGCGGTCCCACGAATCGGCCAGGATGGCGACGACCGGCCCGTCGCAACCCCGGGCGGCCACACGCAAGGCCGCGGCGACCGCCGTGCCCGACGAGCCGCCGACGAGCAGGCCTTCTTCCACGATCAGCCGGCGGGCCATCGCGAACGATTCGTCGTCGGTGAACCGTTCGGCGGCGTCGATCACGGAGGCGTCGCAGACGACCGGCATCGCGCTTGCCGCCGATCCCTTCGACCTGGTAGCCGGCGTCGAGGTCGGATGCGAGGCGTCCACCATGTGGGCCAGTCGGGAGCCGACCGGGTCGGCCAGGACGATGCGGACCGTCGGGCAATGGGCCTTGAGGAACCGGCCGACGCCGGTGATCGTGCCGCCCGTGCCAATCCCGCAGACGAACGCCCCGACCTGCCCGCCGCATTGCTCCAGGATCTCCGGACCGGTCGTCGCCTCGTGGATCCGCGGGTTGGCCGGGTTGGAGAACTGCTCGGTCAGGAACCAGCCCCGCTCGTCGGCCAACCTTTGCGCGACATTGCGGAAATTGTCGGGCGAGGAAAGGGGCGCATTGGGGACGACGATGACCTCGGCCCCCATCGCGGCCAGGGCCATCCGTTTGTCGACCGACATCTTCTCGGGCATCACGCAGGCCAGCCGATAGCCCCGACACGCGGCCACCAGGGCCAATCCGACGCCCGTGTTGCCGGCGGTGGCTTCCACCAGCGTCGCCCCGGGCGCGAGCCGGCCCTGGCGCTCGGCCTCGTCGACGATGGCCAGGGCGATCCGGTCCTTGCCGCTGCCGCCGGGGTTGAGGAACTCGCACTTGCCCAGGACGGGGACCGGCAACCCCGCCCCGACGCGGTCGAGGCGGACCATCGGGGTGTTGCCGATCCGTTCCAGGATCGAGTCCGAAACACGCATCCCGGCATTCTGCCCGGTGGGGTGCCCCCGAGTCGAGTCCCGCCCCGGCCACGACCACGACTGGCGAGGCGGTACCAATGCTGCTCCAATCCCGACAAGGGACCGAACATCGACCCGGCCGGCCGGGTCGAAAGAACGGGCCGAAGTGGCGGAATGGCAGACGCGCCGGACTCAAAATCCGGTGGGGTAACACCCGTGTGGGTTCGAGTCCCACCTTCGGTACTAAAGACTTACGGCAAATCGGTGGCCGCGTACCAAAGGCCCTTGGTACAATTTTGGTACACCGGCAGGCGTGACGCTGGCGTCGCATTGCCCTCCGCCGAGGTGCAAGCATGGCCACGCTCCAGGAACGCAACGGCAGCTTTCGCGTCCTGTTCGTCCACCGCGGCAAGCGCGAGTCCTTCACCATCGGCAGGGTGCGCCCGCAGGAGACGGAAGCGACCGCCGCCCAGGTCGATTACCTGCTGATGCGGCTGGAGCAGGGCCTGCTCGCCCTGCCGCCCGGCGTCGAAATCGTCGCCTTCGTCCGCGCCGGCGGCAAACCGCCCGAGCAAGGCGGCACGACCGCACGGGCCGAGGTCACGCTCGGCCAGCTGCGCGACCGCTACCTGGCCACGCACGGTAACGGCAGCCTGGAGAAGACGTCGCTCGACGGCGTCCGGCTCCATTTCCGGCACCTGGTGGCCACGCTGGGCGAACGTTTCCCCATGCCGACTCTCGCCCTGGCCGACATCCAGCGCCACGCCGACCGGCGCGCCAAGGCGAGGGGACCGCGCGGGCGCCTCAGCCCGGCGACGATCCGCAAGGAAATCGTCACGCTGCGCACGGCCTGGAACTGGGGCGTGCGCATGGGGCTGGTGGCGGGGCGATTCCCCAACGCCGGGCTGCGCTATCCCAAGGGCGACGAGAAGCCGCCGTTCATGACCTGGCCGGAAATCGAGCGGGGCATCCGGGCGGGCGGGCATTCCGACGAGAGCCTGTTATTGACTTTTCGTGAGATGTGCTTTGGCTTTATGTCATGAGCACCCCCGCGCGCAAGCCGTATCCCAGCGACGTCACCGATGCCGAATGGGAATTCCTCGTCCCCTACCTGGTCCTGATGCGCGAGGACGCCCCGCAGCGGGAGTACGACCTTCGCGACCTCTTCAACGCCCTGCGCTACGTCGTGAAGACCGGATGCCCGTGGCGATTCCTGCCGCATGACTTCCCGCCCTGGGCGGCGGTGTATCAGCAGGCCCGCCGCTGGCTGCACGGCGGCGCCTTCGAGCGGATCGCCCACGACCTCCGCGCCATCGCGCGGTTCCTCGAGGGCCGCGACGAGCAACCCACCGATGTGGTGCTCGACGGCCGCACGCTCCAATCGACGCCGGAGAGCGGCGGCCGGGCCGGCTACGACGGGGCGAAGAAGAAGAAGGGCTCGAAGGTCCATGCGGCGGTGGACACGCTGGGGAACCTCCTGGCGCTGCGGGTCACGCCGGCGGACGAGCAGGAACGGGCCCAGGTCGCGGAGTTGTGCGGCGCCATCCAGGAAGCGACCGGCGGCACGGTGGAGGTGGCCTTCGCCGACCAGGGCTACACGGGCAAGGTGTCGGCCCGGGAGGCGGAGTCGGCCGGGATCCGGCTGGTGGTGGTCAAGCATCCGGGGGCCAAGAAGGGGTTCGTCCTGCTGCCCCGCCGCTGGGTGGTGGAGCGGACCTTCGGTTGGCTGGGCCGCTTCCGCCGCCTGGCCCGCGACTACGAACGGCTCGCGATCACGCTGGAGGGCTGGCATTGGCTGGCCTTCCTCGGCCTGTTGCTGGCGAGAGCGGGTGTGCAAAGTGCATAACAAGCTCTAGGGGCGTCGCACCGGTCGGCACTCGAACCGACCCATAACTGTAACCACCGAGATGCCGAGCCCCAAGAGTAACGCCGAAGTCGGCTGCAAACCCGTGGATCGAAAGGCCGTCCTATTTCGATACCCAGGCCCCGAAGGGGCGACGCCCCGCTTGCGCCGGCGAACTGTCGTCCCCCCGGGACTCCATTCTTTTCCTCGGCCGGTCGGTTGCCGGGGCTTTCACCCCGGCCTATCGACCGCCGCCCCTGCCGGGGCGAAAATGCAGGAAAACCACGGCCACTCGCTTAGCGTATAATGCACGGGTTCCGCGGACTTCTAGCATGCAATTTTTCTCCGTTACGGGGCGTGGCCCCCTTTTGGCGACTAATCCTGGGTCTCCCCATGGAGGCCCTGCCATGACCGGCGCAATCGTCCGGCGGCGCTGCAACGCTGGATTCACCGTCGACATCGGCGTCCCCTACGTTGAGGCGATGTTCGAGGCCGCGTCGACGAGGGTGGCGGCGCGGGCGGCCTGGGCGTCGGCCTCGGGATCGGCGGGCCACCCGCCAGGGTTACGGCCTTGCGGGCGTGGACCAGGGCGGGCCGGATCGTGGGAAGGCCCCGGCGGGCCGAGCAACAAAGCGGCGGCCGGATGTGGGTGTCCGGCGGGCCATCGTCGAGGGCAAGGGCCTCCTCCGCGACTGCGATCGCCCGGTCGCAAGGCCCGGGCCTCGTAGACCAGCGATAGCCCGAGCCGGGCCTCGATCGAGCCGGGGTCGAGCGGGCCGTCTCGGCGAAGTCCGGGCTCGGCCTGGCGGTAGCATCCGAGGCGACGGCGGGCCTCGCCGCGCTTGAGGAGGGTTTCGGGCTGGGCCGGGTCGAGGAAGAGCGAACGGCCGAACTCTTCGACGCCCCGTTCCAGATCTCCCGAGGCGACGGCCAGGTCGCCGAGTGCCTCGTGCGACGGGGCCTTGATGTCGGCGAAGCCGAGGCGGCCGCTTCGCGGAGGTCGACCTCGGCGCCTTCGAGATCGCCGGTGAACATCCTCAACTTGCCGCGTGCGAGCCAGCAGCCGGCATCGGCCGGGTCGCGGTCCAGCGCGGAGTCGAGGTCGCGGATCGCGGCATGCCAGTCGCCGAGGTTGAAGTAAGCCTCGGACCGTCGCCGATACGGCGCGGCCGAGCAGGATCGTCGTGGATCGCCGCCGTGAGTGGCGGCGATCCGCGTGCCCGGCGGGCGTCCAGTTCGACCTGGACCTGCGCCTTCGAAGCGGCGACAGGCCTCGGCGCGGGCCAACGACGGCTCGGCGAAGAGCTGAAGGCCGTCCCCGTCGGGCCGCCGTCGGCGCTCATCGTAGGGCGTCGCCGTCGGGTGGGGCTCTGCTCTCGGCCGATCTCGCCTCGAAGATGTCCAGGCGACGTTCGGGGGCGGGTGGCTTTGATCGCCGTGGGCCGGGGCGGACATCTCGGCCCGGGACCCGTTCGACAGGGACCCGGCGGCGGAGCCGTAGGTTGCGGAGCAGCATCGGCGGCCCGACCGAGGAGATCCCCTAGGGCCTCGCGAACGGCGAGGCCGAGCGATTCCTGGTATTCGACCTGGCGCTGGATGCAGTGGCGGAGCCCATGGCCAGGCCGGCGCCGTAGACCGGGACGGCGACGCGGTCGGCGTGGATTTCCGCCGGGCGGCCGGCGCCTCGATTGATCCGGCGGAAGAACCTCGCGTAGGTGACGTTCGAACCAGCCGAGGTTCCAGCGGCGTCGCCGCCCCAGAACGACGTCCATGCCAACGCTCGCCGAGCCGGGCCTCCAGCCGCGAGGCCAGCGCCGGGCGAGGCCGTGTCGCGGTGCAGGATGTGGGGCGTACTCGTGGGCCAACACGGCGCGGAAGGCGTCGGGCGAGAAGCCGTCGAAATTGGCCATCCCCCAGTAGCAGGCAGCGGATCGACCGGCCCCGGCGCAGGTCGCTGGGCCGTCCCCGCTCGGCGACGCCGATCCGGGCATCGACCACGAGGCGGATCTCGTCCACGGTCCGGGTGCCGACGGCCTCCGCCACCTCGCGGACGGCCGCCAGAGGCCGGGCGCTGCGCTGCTCGGCGGTGGCCGGCCCTCGGCCAGATCGACCCAGCGGACCCGCAACGACAGGGCGAGCAGCACCACCACCGCCGCCCATGCCAGGGCCAGCGGCACCGCCAGCGGCACCAGCGAGCCCGGTACCCGGGGCGTCGTCGCCAGGCCATAGAGGACGCCCGCGGGCGCCGCCGTGACGAGGAGCAAGATCACGACCAGGGACGCATAGTGAGAAGGCCGACGCCAGGATCACCGCGCGCGTAGGTCCGGCGCAGCAGGCCGTGCCGGGGCGGGAGGGCGGCCCCTCCGCCGACGCGATCGACGAGTCGCAGGGTGGCCCGCGAATGCAAATCGCCGACGCCGAAGAGCAGCCCGAGGCCCAGCGCCCAGGCGACGCCGATCGCCAGGCAGGCGGCCAGGCCGGGCAGGACACGCCCCCAATCGCCGCCGAGGATGCCCGCACCGGCAGGTACAGCCGCCGGCCCGGTCCCGGGCGGTCGGTGCGAAGCCATGGGGCCCGCGAGGACGGCCTCGGCGTAAATCTCGAGCCGGGCCGCCGCGAGGCCGCCCAGGCCGCGATGGCCGCATCGATGTGGTTGGCCTCCAGCGCGACCCGGAAAACCGCCTCGGCCCGGGCGTCGGGGCCCGGGCCGGGCTCGGCGGCGACGGCCCGCTCCAAATAGCGTCGCGCGCGGAGCCGACGATCGGGGCTCGGCGCGGCGCCGAGCAGGGCCGTGCCGCCGCGTTGCAAGCGGACGCGGTCGGCGGCAGCGCCGACCGCCCGTTCGAGCAGTGGGATGGCCTGATAGTCGCCCCAGCCTGAGCAAGGAGACCGCGCGGCCCCAGAGCGCCGGGCGGCAGTCCCGGGAACGGGAGAGCACCTGCCCATAGGTCGCCTGGGCCGCGGCGGCGTCGCCGAGCAAGAACGCCCGGTCGGCGGCATCGAGCCGCGTGAGGATCTCGGGGGCGAGGGCAGGCCCTGCCCCGTCTCCCTGGCCCGCCCGGGCCCTCGCGTAGGGGGAGAGCGCGACCGAAAGAAAGAGGTAGGACGCCAGGGCGAGGGTCGATCGTTGCGACATCAGAGCGAACCAATCGGGGGCAGATCGATGCCGCGCGCGCGATACTCCTCCTTCTTCGCGGCCGCTTCGTCCCTGCCCCTCTCCATGAGCCGCGCGAGCACCACCGCCAAGGCCGCTGCGGGACGATTCGATCTCAGCGCCTCGCGGATCGCCAGCACCAACTGGTCGGCCTGGCTGGCCCGATGGGCCTCGGCCACCCGGGCGGCGACCTCGGGGTGGGTCGGCCGCAGCAGCGCCCAGTAGCGTGGGCCGGCCGAGTGGGGGCGATTCTCGAAGTCGTCGCGGGCCAGGGCGGCGGCCCGGATTAGGTCGGGGTCGGCGACGAGCGCGGCCGTGAATGGCCCGTCGTCGGCGAGCGCGGCGGCCGCCCGATCGAGGGCGGCGAGGTCCTCGCGGGACTTCGCCAGGATCGCGGCGTATACCGGCTCGTCGCGGGCGAGCCTCGCCTCGGCCCGGGACAGCAGGGCCTCGATAAGGATCGCCCGGGTGCCCACCGACCGGCTGGCCGCGAACGCCTCCTCGGCCGGCGCGACCGCCGCATCGAGGTCGGCCCCCGCGTCCGCGGTCGAGCGGGCGAGGGCCAGACGGGTGCCGGCGAGTCGGGCGAGTGCCACCGCCAGGGTCGGCCCTTGGCCGTCCGGGCGAACCGCGGCGACGATCGCTTCGGCCTCCTCCCGGGCCGCCACCAGGCGGTCGTCCATCCCGGCGTCGTCCGACCTGTCGCGGTCGTCCGCCGAGACGTTCGCGGCGGCGATCCGCCGTTCCAGCTCGCGGAGGGCGGCCACGTCGCCCGTGAGATCCGCGATGGCCAGCATCTCGCGATAGGTCTCCTCGCGACGCGGCGCGAGGATCATCAAATTCCGCTGTAGCTCCAGGTAGCGGGCGATGCCGGGATGCCCCGCCACCCTGCGGCCCATCGCCTCTTCCCCGGCCTGGTCGCCGTAGAGGAAATGCAGGAGGGCGAGGCTGGCGGGCATCTTCAATCGCTCCAGGTCGATCGACCGGCCGATCAGGTCGGCCGTCGCGACTCGGAGCCGGCCCTGGGCCGCGTTGCCGACGGTGAGGCTATTGCCCGGGCCGAGCTGGGCGGCCCGTTCGATGAGCGACGCGGCCCGCTCGGCCATGGCTTCGTCGCGGGTCAGGGTCGCGAGCTTGTCCAGGACGACCCAGAGGTTGTTCATGACCCCGGTCGTTTCGCCCAGACCCTCATAGAGACCGGCGGATTCCTGGAGCAGTCGGATTGCGGCCGGCTCGTCGCCGTCGCGGAGGGCCCTGAGGCCCTCGCCGTAGCGGAGCACGGCGCGGGCGAACGGCTCGTCGGGGTCTCCCCGGCGCAGCCAGTCGATGCGGGCATCCAGTTCCTCCGTGAGCAGGCCACGGAGCGTCGCGGCCCCGCGCCGTACGAGCGGATCCTGCGACGAGGCGTACGCCTCGTCGGCCAGTGCACGGGCTTCGGCGTCGCTGCCGAGTTCCCGGAGAACGTCGGCGACGACCAGCAGCGTCCGTGGCTCGCGCTGGCGGGCTTTCAACACCCTGTCGAACTCGGCCCGACCCTCGGCGGCCTTCCCCTCCCAGAAGTAGACCTGGCCGAGAGAGATACCGTAAGTCGGGTCGTCGCCAGCCATGCGTCGGATCGCCAGGAACGCGGACTCGGCCTCGGCGAGCAGCCGGGTACGAGACTCCGGATCGGCTTGGGCCTGGGCCTGCTGGAGCAGCAGCACCCCCAACTCCAGCACCGCGGGCGCCACCGCGGCCTCGGCCTGCACGGCGTCGAGAAGGCGGGCGATCTGGGGATTGTCCTTGAGCTTGCGATCGATGTAGGCCACGACCAGCCGCTGCTGCTGGGGGCCCGGGCCGGCGCGGCGAGCGTCGTCGTAGTTGAAATCGGCCGCCTCGCGACGCTTAATCTTGTCCAGGAGGCGATCCTCGGCGGTGCGGACGCCCGCCTTGAGTTGGGCCTCGGCCCGCTCCAGGCGACCGAGCCGCTCCCGTGTGTAGGTCCGCAGGAGCGCCAACGCCGGCCCGGCCCGTCCGGCCCTCGCGTCAATCAGGCCGAGGATGCGGGCACCTTCAGAATCGCCCAGCCGCTCGCGGAACGGCTCCAGCAGTTCGGCGGCGCGGTCGGGCAGGTTTTCCGCCTCGCACACCGACGCCAATCGCGAGGCCAGGTCCACGTCCTCCGGTCGGGCGGCAACGGCACGCTCCAGCAGATCGCGGCGGAGCGTGGCGAGGTCATCCCCCCTGGGCGCCAGCGACGCGATGGCCTCCAGCGCCAGAGCCGCCTCGCCCGGATCGGTCGCGGCCAGGCCGTTGACGCGGGCCATCCCGGCCTCATAGAGCCTGCGATCCCTGCCGGGCCATAGGCCCGCCTTCGCCACCCGCGCCGCCGCGCGGAAAAGAGCCTCGACCTGCCCGGCCGGGATCGGCCCGGCCCCTCCGACCAGCCCCGCGAGCCGCTCGGTCGCGGCGACGGACGCCTCGGTCGGGCCGAATGCTACGTCCTCGAGGAGCGTCGCGGCCTCGTCGACCCGCCCCGAAGCCGCGAGGGCTTCGGCGCGGTCCAGCGCGCGGCGGGCCTGGAACCCCTCGGACGATACGAGCGCGATGACCCCGGCGAAGGCACCGCCGCCGAGCCAGAGCAGCAAGAACACGACGTTCAGCCACGCCGCGTATCGGGCGATCGGCTCGCGCCCCAGCAGGAACCAGCCGTGGTCGGTCGGCACCATGCGATACGACCCGATCGCCAGCGTCGGGATGCCCAGCATGCAGAGATACCGTGTCCGCACGACCGAGCCCAGCTCCGGGTCGCGGTCGCGCCCGCCATAAAACATCAGCCCGCAGCCGAAAAGATTGAAGATCCAGGGCACGCCCCGGATCGGCTGCAGGTCCGGAAACCTCTCCTTCAGCTCGTCCCAGTTCAACAAGCACCCCCTCGCTATGCGTTACCTTAGTTATTGACCCGACCTTAAGGCTGTCGTCACTGCGGTCGTCTTTCTCGATGATATTAAACCGAACGACCGGCAAAATCCGAGGGAAAAGTGGCCGAATTCCATCCGTCGGTCGGCACCCAAGAACCGGGGCGAGGACAGGCAACGCGACGGTGTTCGGGGCGACGTAACTCCAGACTGGGGCCGCTACGCTGGCGGTCAAGTTCCTCGGGAACCAGAAGAGCCTCATCTTCCACCGGCCGGGGTGCCCGAACGCGGGGAAGATCGCCAAGGGGGAACCGGGTGCCGTTCGCCTCGGCCGGGGCGGCGGAGCGATCGGGAGCCAGGCTGCCGCATCGCCCGGGTCACGCACGCGGGACATCAGGGAGGCGTCGGCCCTGCGCGTCACCGAGCCCACAAAAACATGATGCGAACCTAATCTGGCCTGTGAACTCGCGTTCAGGCGCCCGCGGGGCGGGCCAAGGGGGTACCGCCGGGCGGTCACCGGGCCGGGTTTGTGCAAGGCCCTGCGCGCCCTCGGTCACCGCGCGGACGAAGCGGAATCTGGGTGACCCTCCCGTAATGGTCGCGGCCCTCGAAGGCGACGGCAGGCCGAGTTCGCGACGTCTGCGACTCTCGCCGACCTGATATGCCGTTCGGGCGCGGACCTTACAGGTCGCGACCAGTTGGGCGACCGGGTCTGGCCGTTGCTGGCCGCGCATGCCCCGCGATTGCTGTCGAACCGGACGCTACGGTCGATCTCCCGCTGGCCACGGCACTCAGTGACTGTCCCATAACGGAACATCCTGATGCCGATGGGCGTAGGAATGGGATGCGAACGCACCACTACCCCAGCGACCTCACCGACGCCCAGTGGGAGTTGATTCGGCCGCTCCTGCCGCCCGGACCCGGCGGCGGGCGGCCGCGCAAGGCCGGGATGCGCGATGTCGTCGATGCCATCCTCTACATCCTCCGCACCGGATGCCGGTGGCGTTATCTCCCCGCCGACTTGCCGCCCCGGAGCAACACCTGGCGCTATTGCGATGCCTGGCGGAAGGACGGCACCCTCGACCGGATCCACGACGCCCTCCGGCGCAAGGCCCCCGCCCGCGAGAAGCCATATCACCCCCGCACCACGGCGAGCGTCGATAGCCAGTCGGTCGATACCACCTCCGGCGGCGAGGTCCGGGGCCGCGACAACGCCAAGAATGTCGACGGCCGCGAGCGCCATATCGTCTTGGATAGCATGGGGTTGCTGCTGGCCGTCCTGGTCACGGCGGCCTCGGTCGATGACGCGGCGGCCGCCCCGGCCCTGTTCGCCCGCCTGGAGGGCCAGCCGGTGGGCAAGGTCGTCCGCATGCATGCCGACAACATTTATCACAACATAAAGCTGTACAAATGGGTCGGTGAACATGCCCGTTGGGACCTGGAGATCATCCGCCGCGCCGCGGGGACGACGGGTTGGGTGCTCCTGCCGATCCGCTGGACGGTGGGACGGACGTTCGCCTGGCTGGGCCGATGCCGCCGGCTGAGCATGGACCGGGAGGAGACGACGCTCTCATCGGAATCGTTCATCAAATTGGCGATGATCCAGTGGATGCTGCATCGCCTGGAGCCCTCGGAGGCCGACCCGGAGTTCCGCCACGCGAGGGCCGTGGCGGCTTGACGGCCCTTATGGGACAGACAGTAAGCGGGTGGCCACGATCTCCCTATAATTCCGCGTGATCCGCATCCACCTCGATGAAGCCACCCGTGATGAACTGAAATCCCTGCGTCGCGACGACCTGCCGCACAAGGTGCGCGATCGCATCGAGATGGTGTCGCTCGCCGACACCGGGTGGTCGGCGCCGAAGATCGCCGGCCACCTCGGCTACCATCCCCAGACCGTCCGCGAACTGCTGCGGCAGGAGCGGACCTGGAGTAGCCGGCAGGTGAGCGAGGAACTCGCCCGGCAAGGCATCCCGCTCGGCACCCAGCAGGTCCGCCGCTATCTGCGCCGCCTGGGGGCCGGCTACCGCCGCGACGCTGAAGCACAAGCAGGCCAAGGCCGAGCGGGCCGGCCGCGTCCTGGCCAACCTCAAGACGAAGGCCGCCGCCGGCCGCCTCAAGCTGTATTTCCTCGACGAATGGGGCTTCGCCCCGACCTTGCCGGACGGTTGCAGTTGGGCCCTGCCCGGCGTGCGGAAGCTCTTCGAGTACGAGGCCCCCCAGGGTCGGCGCGTCAACCCCTTGGCCGCGTACCGGCCGTACGGCCGCTCGCCGAGGTTGGATGTGTCCACCGCCGAGCGGACGTGGACGTCGCCCGACCTGCTGGCGTCCCTGAGGCGGTTGCCGTGGTCGAAGGTGCCGCGGGTGGTGGTCCTGGACAACGCCGGGTTGCACACCAGCCGAGTGATCCGCTCGGCCCGTCGCGAGTTGGCCCGCCGCGGCCGGTACCTGTTATACCTGCCGGCGTACAGCCCGGACCTCAACGCGATCGAGGGCCTGTTCCGGCAGGTGAAGTATCACGAGATACCGGAGCGGAGTTACACGACGCGCACCGGCCTGCGGCAAGGGGTGGAGGCGGCCTTCGCCGCCTACGGCCGGAAGCTCCCCCGCAAACCTTCGGAAAGACTACGGCCGGCCGCTTAGGGCGGTTCATGAGCGTGTGGCACACGGATCGGGCGGTTTTGCAGCCCCGGGAGGGGCGACCGTCCATAGCCCGGGGTGGCGCAGCGGAACCCCGGGAACCACCGGCCCGCCCCAAACAAGTAGCGGAGACGGCCCCGGCCCCCCAAACCCCTTAAACTCCGGGTTTCCCGGCGCCGTGCCGGGGCAGGAATCGGGAGCCTTCGAGGATCCCAATGGCTGTCACCCCTGGCTATGAACGGCCGCCCCTTTGGGGCTGGGGATTCGTCCCTCCCGGTGCAACTCGACCGGGAACCGCTCTAGAACACCGCTGTAAGCCTCCTCGCGATGGGGGAGCGTCCCCGAATTGCTGAATCCGGCGTACGGGCCGGGATTCAAGCGGGTCGCCGGCCGCAAGGTACGCCACGCCCCCGTGCGTCATGGGGAAATCGCCTTCGGACGTACCCGAGGGTGCAGAGCAAGCCGCCCGACAGGAGCGCGAGGCTCATAGGTTCGGGCACGACGCGGATGGCGCCGTTGTTCGCTGTGAACGGGATCGTGGCGAAATTGATGTCCGACAGCGACGTGCCGGCACCGAGGATCAGGCTGCGATTGCCGAGGGATGCGGCCGAATTCACGGCGTAAGTGACGTGGGCGATCCCTCGCGGCGTGCCGGGGCTGATCTGGACATAACCCGCGCCCCCGAACTCGGAGTCGGATGCCAGGAAGTTCGTGTTCGGGAACGGATCCGTCGAGAACGGGCCCCCCCCATTCGTGACCCCCGGGGCGGTGTAGAGATACGGGGCCGTCGTGGCGATGCTCACGCCGGTGAAACTCACCCCCGCGGGCCCCGTCAGCGACAACTGGATCGTATCGGCCGCGACCTGGTAGGAGCCGCCGGTCGAGTAGATCAGGAGGTCGAACGACCCGGATTGCCCCGGCGTCGCCACGACCGTGGGCGCCTCGATGATGAGATCCGCGCGACTCGGCGAGGCGATCCCGATAAGGGCAAGGATGGCGAGGGCTGTGGTCACTTTCCGCATGATGTTCTCTCTCGTTGCGGGAGGATCGGGCGGGTGAAATGTTGAGGGGAATGGCCCGGGCGAGGCTCGCGCCCGGGGCCTTTTCGTTCGATCAACTGAGCCGCTTGCCGACGTTCTGGCGGACGAGGTTGTAATCGACCAAATCGATCACGCCGTCGCCGTTGATGTCGAGGTACACCAGGTCGATGGGGATCGGCGGCCCGATGTGCAGGTAGGCGTTGCGGACGTAGACCATATCCTGGCTGTTGACCACCCCGTCGTCGTTCACGTCGCCCGGCAAGATTCGGAGCTGGGTCGTGTAGGACGCCAGGGCCGGATTCACGGCGAACGTGACAACGTCGGCGTCGGCGATCGGGCTCGCGAGCGTCCAGGTCACCGTATTGCCGGATACGCTCACACCCGACACGAAGTAGACCCGCCCGCCCCGGCCGATCGCGACCAGGTCGGCGGTTGTGGGAGCCACCGCCGTGTTGAAGGTGAGCACGAACTTCGAGATGTTCGCCCAGGGCAGGTTCGTCCGCCCGGCGACCGCCGCAGTCCGCGAGCCCCAACCGACCGAGGTCGACGCGGCATTCACCGAGGAGACATTGCTCAGGGTGAACTGGAACGTCGACGCCCCGGCCGCATTCGCCGCGACGTTGTAGCTGCCGCCCACGCCGTTCGCCGTGGCGGTCAGGGCGGCCACGCCTCCGGCAATGACGGCGTCGGTTGCGGAGAGAATCGCCGATGCTCCCGAGGCGGGCGCGGAGAACTTCACCACTCCGCCGTCGACCGGCTCGACCGGGTTGTTGGCCGTCACGGTGACGCCCAGCGGATTGGCGAAGGCGGTGCCCACGGGCGTCGACTGCGGGGTGCTGCCGGCGAGCGGCCGGAAGGTGAAGCCCTGGCTCTCGAAGGCGCCGATGTCGGTGCCCCCGACCCGGGGTTTGCCGCGCTGGTCGGTCGAGGGTGTGCCCGAACTCGACCCGGAGTTGATCGCCGGGCTGCCGGGCAGGAGGGCCATCGTCCAGGTCGGCCCGCCGTAATCGCCCAGCGGGGCCAGCAACGGATCGATCGGCGCGTCGGCGGTGCCGGTCAAGTCGGAGGCGACCCAGCCGGTGCTGCCGTCGGTCTCGCCGATCAGGTTG
>JAXMBD010000072.1:0-25250 GCA_046350035.1 Isosphaeraceae bacterium
ACCCGACGGACAGGCCCTGCGGGTTAGGGACTGGAGCCGCGCCATCGCCGAAGGAACCCGATCCCCCGACCGCGCCGCCTGGTTCGCCAGCGACACCTGGGACAGCGATCCGCCCGGGCCCGACCCATTCCCCGCCTACCGGCTCGGGCCGCCGCGGCGGTTCGCCCGGCTCGAGTTGCGCAGGGGCGAACTCGACCCAGTTGCCCTGGGCGGGACGCGCGTCCCGCAGGGTCCTCCGACGGGCCATTGAGCGAGGCTGCCCATGACTGAGGACATCGCCGCGCCGTTACCCTGGCGCCGGGAGGCCTGGATCGTGACAGCAATCCTCCTGCTGGCCGCGGTCCTTCGGTTCGCCGGTTGCGGGCGCCATAGCCTGTGGTTCGACGAGGTCGTGGCGATGCAAATGGCTCGGGCCAAGAACTGGCCCGACGTGATGGACGCTCTGGGGCGTATGGATCTCAGTCGTGCCCCGCTGCACCCTCTCATGCTCCACGGCTGGCTTCGTGCTTTCGGCACCACCGACGCGGCCGGGCGCAGTCTCAGTGCCTTCCTTGGCACGCTCGCCGTGGTGGCCGGCTGGTGGGCGGCCCGCGAGGCCCTGGGCATTCGCGTGGCGCTCTGGGCGGCGTGCCTGCTGGCGGCTTGCCCGCTAGCAGTGCATTACTCTCAGGAGACGCGGATGTACTCGCTTCTCCTGCTGTTCACATGCCTCGCCTGGGCCTTGCTCTTCTCGTTCCGACGGTCGGCACCCGCTTGGAAGAGGGCTTCGTTCGGCCTGGCGCAGCTCGGCCTTTTCTATTCCCACCCGTTGGGGATGTTTATGTTGGTCGCTCTGGCCGTGGGCTATCTCGCCGACCGAGGTTCGTCGCGGCTGGGATGGCGCGGCTGGCTGGTGGTACAACTCGGCGTGACGGCGCTGGCGGTGCCTTGGTTGCCTCGCTACTTCGATCATGCCCCGCACGCCAAGCCGGGGTTCCCGTTGGCTTCCCGATACTTCACCTGGCCGCAGCTACTCATCGGCGGCAACGGCCTGGTCGCGTGGGTGGCGTACGCCTTGATCCTCCTGGGGATCTGGCGATTTCGGCGGGATGGCAAAGGGGGGGTAGTTCTAAGCCTGGTCTCCTGGTTTGCCATCCCCCTGATCCTGCTATACGCCTACTCCCGGGCAAGGGTGCCGATCTTCGGGCCGCCGCGTTACTTGCTGTTCGTCGGCCCCGCTTTCCTGATCTTGCTAGCCCGGGGATTGGATGCGATGCGACCCTGGTCGCGAGGGGTTGCCATGGCCGGGGGCGCTCTCCTGTCCGCCCAGGCACTCTGGCTGACGGTCTACGCACCCGAAGTCAAGCCGGGATGGCGTGACGCGGCGGCGGCGATTCGAGCCATCGACCCGTCGGCGACGGTGGTCGTCCGAGGCAGCCATCCGTCGATGTATCCGACGACGCTCCGATATTACCTGGGTGCCGACGCCGACGTCGTGACGGCGCACGAATGGTCGGAAGCGATCCGCGAGGGGCGTCGGGATCCGTCCGCGTCGGCCTGGTTCATCCACGATCGCTACTTCACCGACCCCGAGCGGCCCGTACCGTTCGATCAATACAAAATGGACCGGCCGATGCATTTCGACCGGGTGGAGATGTTCCTCGGCCGACTGACCATCGCCGGGGACACGGCCCTGCGTTGAGCAACGCCCTCAAGCGAGCACGGTCAATTGGCCACGGGTGACGCCGTACTGACTGCTGGCCTTTAACTCTCTCCAGAGTCCTTTGCCATCCCGCTTGTTATCCAGCACCTCCCGATAAAGGGCCAGGATTCGCCGGACATCGGCCGGCGAATCGTCCAGGAATTCCACGCGCAAATGCCGGGCGCCTCGGGCGATCAGCCTGGGCAGGAACTCGGCGGCAGTCTGCGGGATCGCGTGGTAGAGGGTATTTCGGCAGCCGATATCGGCCTTCAATGGGTGTTCCATGCCGACACGGTCGCGGAGCTTGACCTCGTGCGAATCGCACGGCCGGCCGCAGTTCGTGTGATCGTTGCCGGGCGAAAGGAAGGCACAGAAGACGCAATGCTCCATATGGAACATCGGCATGTACTGGTGGATTACGATTTCCAGCCAGCCGCCAGGGCACGCGTCGAGAAGGTCGCAGAGTTGCTCGGCGCTCAGGTCGTAGGACGCCGTAACCCTTGTCGCCCCGCGTTCCTTGAGGATGGCGACCGATAATTCGTTGGCCGCGTTCATGGAGAAGTCGGCAACCCAGGGAATACCCTGCTCCTCGCAGAAAAACAGGCCCCCCGCGTTGCGGACCAAAATGCCATCGGCTTCCTGCCTGGCGAGCATCGCGAACAAAGGCCGTTCGGCCGGCTTCTCGATCCGCGGCGTCGCCACGATGACCCGGCAACCCGGGGCGATTTTCCGGACCGCCCGTACCCCCTCCGCCTGCCGCTTCAACTCCTGGTATTCCAGGTAGATGGTCCCGACACCCGATTCTGCCGCGGCTTCGGCCTGCTCTGTATTCCGGCAAAGGGCACCCAATGAGGGCGGGAAGCCTGCCTTATCGGCGGCTTTCTCGGCGACGATGGGGCCCCGCAGAGCTGGAAGGGCATGACCCGCGGCGATCGCCATGGGCGGCTTGATGGCGGCGAGCGCATCGAGCTTGGCTACCACCTCTCGACGGAGCGCATTGATTTGGCTGCGGGGGACCAGGGGGGATCCTTCCAGTTCGACATCCAGCTTACCTGCCCGATAGATGGTGGCCCCGAAGCGCTCGAGCTGCTCGCGGATTTCCTCGGCATTCGATGGGTGGCGGATCGCCGGTTGCAAGATCCCCTCGGCCACGGCCGAGGCCTTAAAGCCGGTCGATGCGTGGGCCTCGATCCTCAGCGGCGAACCAACGCGGGCTTCCACGCGTAAGTCGAGAGGTACCAGCCTCCGAGGACCTCCTTCGAAAGTGGCTCGTAACTTGCGGGTTAGTGCAGGGTCATCGGTCTTCCAGGCCGCCTGGCCGGCGACGAGCCTGCGGGTGTCGAGGTCGCGATGGCCGAAGGCCAGTTCCAGGCGACCGGGGCCGATGGGGCGAACCTCGTAAACCCGCCCACCCTGCTCCGGGACGCCCATCGCATCATCACCGTCGAAGACGATGCCGTCACCCGGCTTGATCGGGCCGTTCGATTCGAGGCGGATCCGCCTCCCCTGGATCGAGGCGATTCGCCCTAGGGCGATGCCCCGCTTCTTGGCGTAGTCGCCACGGACGAGCACCTTGTGATCGTTGCCGTCGAGAAAACCGTGGCTGAAGCCCCGGGAGAAAGTCATCTCCATCGCCCGGACTTCCTCCGCCGAGAACTCGGCGGCCCGGCCTGCCAGGGCGGAGTCAATCGCCTTGCGGTAGTCCCGGGTGATCTGGGCGACATATTCGGGTGACTTCAATCGGCCCTCGATCTTGAGGCTCGAGACCCCGAGTTCGATCAGTTGTGGGATCAGGTCGTATGCGGCGAGATCCTGTGGGCTGAGGAGGTACTGGATCCGCCCGAGGTCGACTTCCTCGCCGTCGCAGACGATCTGATAAGGCATCCGGCAAGCCTGGGCGCATTCGCCCCGGTTCGCCGAGCGACCGCCGAGGGCTTCGCTGGTCAGGCACTGGCCCGAATAGGCGACGCAGAGTGCCCCGTGGACGAACACCTCGACGGGCAGTTCGGCCTCCTTGCGGATTCGGCCGATCTCGTTCAGGGAGAGTTCGCGGGCCAGGATCACGCGGGAGCATCCCAACTCCCGGGCGAGCCGGACCCCCTCGGCACCGGTGACGGACATCTGCGTCGAGGCGTGGATCTCAAGGTCGGGAGCGATGGCGCGGATCAACCGGACGAGGCCGAGGTCTTGCACGATGACGGCATCGACGCCGGCCTCGGCGACGCGACGGACCGTGTCCTCGGCGCCGGCAAGTTCTCGCGGAAAGATCAGGGTGTTGAGCGTCAGATAACCGCGGACACCCCGGCCATGGAGCAGGGCGATCAGGTCCGGGAGGTCTTCGATGCCGAAGTTGGCGGCCCGGATCCGGGCGTTGTGGCGCGACAATCCAAAATAGACGGCATCGGCCCCATTCTCGACGGCCGCCACGGCGCACTCGCGGTCGCCGGCCGGGGCCAGGAGTTCGGGGCCGATGCACTTGGGTATCGGATTGGCGTCGGAGGCGGGGATCACGGTGCGTTCTCGGCGACCGCCCCGCGGGATGCGATCCCCGGGCCGGCTGGATTAGTACGCCCGGATCACGGTCCGGGGATAGACAATCTTACGCGGCTGGACCACCGTCGGGGCGGTGATCACCGTGGTCGGCTGATAAACGACCGGCGTCGCGTAGACGGTGGGGGCCGGCGTGTAGACCGCTTGAACGGGCGCCGCAACCACCTGGGCCTGTGTGACGACCTGGGCAGGCTGATAAACGGTGGTCGGCTGATAAACGGTGGTCGGCCGGTACACGGTGGTGGGCCGATAGACGGTCTGGGGCTGATACACGGTCTGCTGGGTATAGACCGTCTGCGGCTGGTAGACGGTGGTCGTGGGCACGATGACGGTCTGCGCCTGGGCCCTGCCGCCCATGAGCGATCCGGCCGCGAGGGCCAGGAAGCAGGCGACGGGGAGGGCTGCGCGTCGGGTGGACTTCATCGTCTGGGGTGCTCCTTGCTGGGGATCATCCTGGGGGAGTTGCGAATCGCATCCGATCGGTCCTGCGGCCAGGCCCGGCGAATGGGCGTCAATGTATGCGGAATCGGGGGGGTTGGCAAGTCGTATGGGAACTCAGCGAGGCACGATCACCGTCCCGGCCAGTCGATCGTGCGGGCCCCGATCCGGACGATAGAGCGACAGCGGGATGTAGCTCAGGATCGCCACATTGGCCAGACCGAAGGCAAGCCAGGCGATCCAGGGATGATCGGGCGCCCGCTGCATGGCCGCGCCGCTGGCGATCAGCAGCGAGCCGGGGACGATCCAGGCCAGCAGCGATCGCAAGGCGCATCGGATCCTCCCGGCAGGCTGCCCGTCACGGCGGACCAGGCCCATGTCCAGCAGGCGCAGGGAGAGTCCCCCTCGGGTGATCGCGGACCAACCGACCCAGGCCAGGATAACGCAGGCCGCCACCATGATCTGCCATTGCGGCCCGCTCGTGAGCCAATCGTCGACCTCCGCGGAGGGATTGGCGGCCGCATCGCCGAACTCCCGAAGGAGGATCAGGGTCAGGCCGAACATCGCGGCCAGGCCCGGCAACATCAGGATCATCTGGGCGGCCAGATGCAGGGCCCGGCGGGTCCGATCGACCTCGGTGATCCCGTCGAGTGTGGCCTCCAGGGCGTCGCGGACAGCGGCTGGATCCCGAAAGGCATCGGGCCTGTTGCCCAGTCGGTCCAGGATCTCGCGGGCGTGCAGGGGTACGGGCGCCGCGATCGTCCCGTTCCGGTCGCCCGATCGGCGACGGCCCCCCTCGAGGGCCACGGCGGCCGACTCTCGGAGCAGGTCCAGGGCGCGATCGGGGGCGGGCCGGCCATCGGAGGGGCTCCGCCGACTCGGCTCCAGCCCATCGACAAGGATCGCCACGCCGTCCGGCTGGACCCACACCATGTCGGGGTCGAGGGCACCCGGGAGCGTGCCGTCGGCGGTGGCGGCCACCAATTCCTGGGTGAGATCCTCCAGCAGGGGACGGGTATCGGCCCAACTCAGGCCGTCAGCGCCGGCGAGGTCCGTGAGCGGGCAGCCGGTCGGCGCCAGGAAGGCGTCCCAGCGATTATCCCCCTGCTCGCCGCCGGCGAGCCAGCGGGTCCGGGTCTCGCGAACCAGGTCGCGGCGGGCTTCGCTCGGCGGCGGGCTCCCCTTGGGACGGAGCACCACCCACGATTCGCGGCCGAGCATCGGATCCTCGGCGCTGAGCACTTTCCGACGGTCTTCCCAACGGACGGCCCCGCGGATCTCGTAGGGGCCGATGGTGCTCATCACGCCGGCGGGGCGGGCCACCCCGCCGTGCTCCTTGCCGACCGGCCTACGCCGATGCGGGGCACGCCGCCTTGCTGACCTCGGCAGGGAGACGACCCGCGTCCCGGTCCATCGTTCATGCCAACCTCGCGTGCTGCCGTCGCGGAGGGATGGCAGGAACAGCAAGAATGGGGCGAAGAAACGGAGCGCCCACATGATCTCGGGCATCGGCCTGGCATGCAAAACCCCGGTAGAAAGTTCCCAGAATTGCCAGGGCAGGGCCGCCACGAGGAAAAAGAGCGCCGTCCGCCTCCAGACCGAGCCGACGGTGGGATTGCCCAGCCCCGTCCCCCAAACCCGCAGGCTGAACAGCCATTTGCCCGGCGACGCGCCCGTGTATGCCTCCAGAAGTCCGTAGGCGAACAGATAGGTCAGCAGCTCGACCACCATCGACGCACGCATGTCGACGACCGGCGAGGGCCGATATCGGCCCCGGGTCACCAACTCCAGGACCAAATTCAGCAGCACGATCAGCGCCAGGTTGCTCGCCCCGACATCGAGGAGATAGGCGGCGATCCGCCGGCCCCACCAGGCGCCGGACATCCGACCCGGGGCGAAAGGCAGGATCGCGGCGCGGAATTCCTCCAGGTCGCGGAAGCGACGGTTCCGATCGCGCTCCATTCCCCGCAGCAGGGCCCTTTCCAGCTCGGGAGGGACATCGGGCCGGAGGTTCCGCAAGGGTTCCAGGGGCTCCGAGACGATTCGAGCAAGGGTCGCGGCGGCGTCTGTCCCCTGGAACGGTGGGCGGCCTGCGATCAGATAATAGAGGGACGCGGCGGCCGAGTAGACGTCGGTCCGCTCGTCGATCATCTCCCCCTTGATCTGCTCGGGGGACGCGTACAGGGGCGTGCCCAGGAAGGCCCCCGTCCTGGTGAGGTTGCTCGTCCCGCCCAGCGACTTGGAAAGGCCGAAGTCGCCGATCTTGGTCCGGTCGTGCGCGTCGATGAAGCAATTTGATGGCTTGACGTCGCGGTGGATGACACCCAGGCGGTGCGCCTCCTTCAGGCCATCGATGACGTCGAGGATCCGGGGGACGGCCTGCTCCACCTTCATCGGCCCATGCCGCTCCACCAGGTCTTGCAAGGTCGTACCGGGCATCAACTCCATGACGATGTAAGGGCGTCCGTTCTCCTCGTCGGCCGCGAGGACGAAGACGCAACGGGGGTGGCTGACGGTACTGGCAAGCCGGCCCTCCTGGCGGAACCGCTCGAGGGACTCGGCCGAGCGGACCCGCTCCTGGGCGATCAACTTCAAGGCCACCAGCCGGCCGGTGCCAAGTTCCTCGGCTTCGAAGACGGCACCCATCCCGCCCTGGCCCAACAGGCGGATCAGGCGGTAATTGGCAACCTGATCGGGCCAGGTGTCGGCGGGCTTCAAGCGATTGGCTTCGGGCAGGTAAGCGATTGTCTCCGTAGCGTGCCGTTCGTAGGGGGCGGTTTCCGCCAGGTCGACCAGGGGCAATGCCTGGGCGGTCGGCTCGAGGATCGCGCCACAATAAGGGCAGAAACGAGGCCGTTCGCCCGAAAACTCGATGATCTTCGAGCATCGCGGGCAGGTCAACGGCATGAGAGAAGCCTTACAAGGATCTCGGGCCCGGGGCGGAACCCGTATCTTTGGGTCAGCGACGATGGCCTCACAATCGGCCCGCGGACTTCCCCAACAGTCGGAACGCAAGGGAGGTCGCGACGGCGGCCGTCGAATATCCCAGGCATGCCCCGATCGCATGGACCAGGGTACCCGGACCGGGCTGACTTGCCGACCCCGATGTCTCATGATTCGTAGCCGAGACGCCTTAACTATCCTTCCGGAAGCCCGCAGCCCGCATCACGGACAGGAGTTGACGTCGGCCAGGACTGGTGAGCATCGCCTTGGCCATGCCGTTGTCCGATCCCTCCTTAGCTAGGGGCATTTCCGTCGCCCTAGGCCTCGGAACTTCGATGGCTAGTCAGGCCGTCGTCGCATCGATTGATCAAGTTGCGGAGGATCCGCTTGTGGCGAACGAACCGGTTTCGGGAGTATCTTCGCGCCCCGGTCGGTTTCGGCGGCGGGCCTATTGGGTTCTGGGAGCGACGATGGCCCTGCTCGCGACCCTGGTTGTCGCGGCCCCCTGGCTGGTGAGTACCCCGATCGGGCGTAACGCGATCCTCACCCGGTTGAATCGGGAATTCTCCCCGGGATCGCTGTCTTGCGAGTCCTGGTCGATCTCCTGGAATGGCCCCATTGTCCTGTCTGGCCTGAGCTTGCGCGATCCTCGTGGCAAGGAAGTGGCCGTCGTGGAGCGTGTCGAGCTAGATCGAGGTCTCCTGAGCCTGGCGACCGATCCTTCTCGACTGGGGACATTGAGCCTGGAAGGTGCCCGGCTCGACATTGAACGTCGATCCGACGGATCGATAGACCTGATCGAGGCCCTGGGACAAGCGCTCGATTCGGAGGATCGCGAGAAATCTCGAGCGGCCAGGCCGGCGATGGATCTGGTCCTGAAGCGGAGCACGATCCGGCTGAATTCGCCCGAACTGGAAACGCCCCTGGAGGCCTCGGAAGTCGACGCGACGGCGAAAGCCGAGCCTGCCGGGCCGATTGATTTCGCCGGGCAGCTCCGGGATCGGGGCCATTCGTTGCAAATCTCCGGTCGCTACGAGAGCGAACCTGGGCGACTCTCGCTGCAAGTCAAGAGCCAGGAATGGCCCGTAGCCGTAAGACGTTATGGCATCATTATCCGAGGCCGATTGAACGGCGGTCTCCGGGCGGGCGAGGCCGATGGTAACTGGTCCGCCGAAGGGGATCTTCGACTGGACGGATTCGAGGCCGACGGCCCTGCGCTCGTGGGCGATCGCCCGCGGCTCGATCGCCTCGCCGTGGAATGGACGTTGACTCAGAAAGGCGACGCCTGGTCGCTCGATCGGTTGGCGGTCCGGTCGCCAGTAGCGAACCTGGATGGCGGCGGCTCCTGGCCCGTCGTGAAGGGCTCGACGACGCGGTTGAGCGGCTCGGTCGATCTTGCCGCTCTGGCCAAACAGGCCCCGCATGCGCTGCGGATCCGCGAGGGCCTGCAGATCCTGTCCGGCCAGCTCAAGCTCTCGGCCAGTGCCGAACGTCGTGGGGAAGCCGAACACCTTGACCTGAATGCCGAGATCGCTGAATTCCAGGCCGTGGACGATGGCGATCGGATTGCCCTGCGGGAACCGGCGGAGATCCGGGCCAGCTTGGATCGCAACGGCGAGACGGTTCGGGTTGAGGCATTATCACTCCATGCATCGGGCGTGGATGCGAAGGCCAGCGGTGATCTGGATGCGGGCGTCTCCTTGAAGGGCACGATCGATCTCAAGCTGGTCGAGGCGCAACTGGGCGACCTGCTCGATCTCGGCGACATCGCCCTGGCAGGCCGGGGCGGCATCGCGGCCGATTACCATCGGACTGAGACGGGATACACCGCACGCATGGCGGCCGAGTTCCGCGACATGGGCTTGACGGGACTTTCCGCGCACCCAATTCGCCGTGACAAGCTCCGACTGGATGCATCCGTGCAAGGCCCTCACGATCCCTGGGGCCTACCGATTGCGTGGGAGGCGGCCCGGTTCACATCGAGGGCCGGGGACGATTCCGCCGACCTGGCCGCGAAGAAAGCGGGCGACGCGCTCTCAATCGTCGCCGGTGTTCAGGCAGCCGTAACATCCCCCTTCCCGGGCCGGGCCGAGGCGAAAGCGGTCGTGCTCTGGAATGGTCGGTCCGCTCAAATCGACGACCTCCGAATTGGCCTGGTCCCCAGCGATCCTCGCCAGGGCACCGAGACGATCGGACTGGCCGCCAGGGGGCGGTTCGACTTCGATCGGGGCGAGTTGCAACTCACGCCCATGCCGGGCCTGCCGGCTGGAGCGGTCGGGATCGGCGATGCCGGCCTCAAGGCTTCCGGCCTGCTCGATGGCGGCACGTCGCTGCGAGTCGAGGGGTCGCTCGTGGGCGACCTCGTCGCGGTCGACCGCCTGCTCGCCGCGAGCGGATCGGCCCCCATCGGCCTGGGCGGGAAATATGCCGTCCAGGTGGACATCGAGCCGAAACCGGGCGGGGTTCTTGCATTCCATAGCAAGGGTCAGGTTCACGATCTGGCCGTACCCAGCCCCCTCGGCCTGGTGAACTTCGATGCCCAGGGCGAGTATCAGGCGCAGCTCGATGCCCTGGAACTACCGCAGGCCCGGATCGGTACCCGATATGGGAGCGTGGCGGTGGGTATCCGCCTGACGAACCTCTCGAAGGACCTCCGATTCGCGGCGGGAGCCAACATCGATCCGCGCTGGGATCGGCTGAATTCAATGCTCTCGGAGAGCCTGGGCAGTCCCTCCGCCGTGGCCGGTAAGGTCCGGCCTGTTCAACTCCGGGGCCGATTGGCGGGCGGGACGGTGACCGAGATCCTTCGCGGCCTCGAAGGCCTGATCGCGATCGACCTGGAAAAGGCCGAGGCGATGGGCGTTGAGATTGGGGCAACCCCGATCATTCTCCGCCTGGGCGGAGGCCGGGCCGCATTCGACCCGATCAAGGCCCCGATCAACGGCGGTCGTTCACAATTGCTGGCCGATCTGGCCCTGGAAGATCCCAGATCGCTGGCCTTACGCCTGGGCGACGGCTCCCGGATCGATCACGCGGAGATCAACGACGTGGTCTCTTCGGCCCTGCTGGCCTACGTCGCACCGGTACTCAGCCAGGCGACCGAGGTGGACGGTTACGTCAACCTGGTACTCCGGCGAGCCTCCTTCCCGATCTTCGGCGATGGGACGACCCTCGTCGACGGCGACTTGACCTTCGACCAGGTGGTCTGCCAGCCGGGACCGTTCGCCGCCGAAGTCCTCGCGCTCACCAACACCCAGGTCCCGCGGCTGGCCCTGAACCAGCCGGTGCGGATGCAAATCGCCGATCGCAGGGTGAAGCAGAACGGCCTGGAGATCCCGATCGGCGGCGAGAATCGCGTGAAACTGGCCGGGACCGTCGGCTTCGACCAAACGTTGCAGATCCGGGCCAGGGTGCCCGTCACCGGACGGATGCTGGGCCGCGATGAAATCGTCCAGCAACTGCTCAAGGGCATGGAAGTGACCGTACCGATCGGCGGCAGCCTCGCGAAGCCCGGGATCGACCGCCAGGGCCTGCAGGTTGCGCTCCGCGAGGCGGCCCAGGAAGTCGCCAAGCGGGGGATGCAGGTGGGGGCAGGCCGACTGATCGAACGGGCCGTCGGTCGGGTCGCGGGCGCGGCGGCGTCGTCCGACGAGAAGCCCGCAGACTCCGCCGGATCGGTCGGCAAGGAGGCCGAGGAACTCCTCAAGGGCCTGGGTCGCGAGATCTTCAAGCCTCGCAAACCTTGATCCGCGGGCTCAGGCCAGGATCTCCTTGACGACGCGGCACGGTTCGACGCCGGTCAGGCGGGCGTCGAGCCCCTGGAACTTCTCCGTGAACCGCGCGTGCTGGATGCCGCAAAGGTGCAGCATCGTGGCGTGCAGATCGTGGAAGCTGACCGGGTTTTCGGCGGGCCGATAGCCCAGTTCGTCGGTCGCCCCGTAGGTGATGCCCGGCCTGATGCCGCCGCCGGCCATCCAGACGGCCATCGAGTTGATGTGGTGGTCACGCCCGGTCCCCTGCCCCATCGGAGTCCGGCCGAATTCGCCCCCCCAGAGGACCAGGGTGTCTTCGAGCATCCCCCGTTGCTTGAGGTCGCGGACCAAGGCGGCGACGGCCTGATCCGTCTCGCCGGCGACGATCCTCATGTTGTTGGCGATGTCGCCGTGATGGTCCCAACCTCGGTGATAAAGCTGGATGAACCGGACTCCCCGTTCGGCAAGCCGCCGCGCCAGGAGGCAATTCGAGGCGAACGAACCGTCGCCCGCCTGCTTCACCCCATACGCATCCAGGATATATCGGGGTTCCCCCGAGAAATCGGTCAGTTCGGGGACGCTCGCCTGCATGCGAAAGGCCATCTCGTACTGCGAGATCCGGGTGGAGAGCTCGGGGTCGGGGTGGGCCTGCTCGGCCAACCCGTTGAGGCGGTTGACCTCCTCGACGACGAGCCGCTGCATGCTCTGACAGACCCCGTCCGGGTTGCCGACGTAGTGCACCGCGTCCCCTCGGGACTGGAGCAGGATGCCCTGGAATCGGCTGGGCAGGAAGCCCGACGACCACTGCCGGGCCGAAACCGGCTGCGCGCCGCCCCCCTTCGTCTGCGACATCAAAACGATGAATCCGGGCAGGTTCTCGGCCTCGGAGCCCAACCCGTAGAGCAGCCAGGATCCCATCGACGGCCGACCCTTGAGGATCGATCCGCTATTCATGAACGCCTGCGCAGGATCATGGTTGATTTGCTCGGTGGACATCGACCGGACGATGCAGATCTCGTCGGCGATCCCGGCGATATGGGGCAGGAAGTCGGAGATTTCCTGCCCGCTTTGCCCGTGCTTGCGGAATTCGGTGATCGGGCCGAACGCCAGCAGCTTGGTGTTTTGCAACTGGGCGAGCTGCTGCCCCTGGGTGAGCGACTCCGGGAACGGCTGGCCGTGCAGGCGTTTCAACTCCGGCTTCCAGTCGAACGTCTCGAATTGCGACGGCCCGCCCGCCATGCAGAGGTGGATCACCCGCTTCGCCCGGATCGGCGTTTGGGGTCGGGTGATCACGCCCCTCCAGGGGCCCTTGCCGGACCGATCGGCGTCCTCGCCGCGAGCGGCCGGGCCGAGCAGCTGCGCCAGGGCCAACCCACCGATGCCGGCGGCGCCCGCCTTCAGGAACGATCGCCGCAGCAGATCTTCCGTCGACATGATGCGTGTCCCCGGTCCCGGCTCAGTAGCGGGTGATGGTTTCGTGGAGGTTGAGGATGACCCGGCAGACGCTGGCCCAGGCGGCCAGTTCGGCGGGGTCGCCTTGCGGCGCGGGCGCAACCCCTACTGCGATCAGCTTGCGGGCCTCGTCCGGATGGTCGCGATACTCCTTGCGGGCCCGGTCGAGGAATTCGAGGAGGCTCGATCGTTCGGCGTCGCGGATCGGCCGGGCCAGGGCCTGATGGAAGGCCCGATCGAGCCGGCCCGGGTCGTCACCGGGGGCCGAGAGCAGCCGTGCTGCCCAGGCCCGAGCCGCCTCGACGAACTGCGGGTCATTGAGCAGGGTCAGTGCCTGCTGGGGGCTGTTGGCCGTCGTGCGGATTGCCAGGCAGTCCTCGCGGCTCGGGGCGTCGAAGTTGGCCAGCATCGGGTGCAGGAATGTCCTCTGCCAGTGCATGTACACGGCCCGCCGATATTGGCGTTCGTCACGCTCCGGCTGGTAATCGCGGTCCGGGAACTGGAGGCCGGCGTAGTAGCCGCCCGGCTGGTATGGATGGCAGGGCGGGCCGCCTTGCTCCGGGTTCAGGAGGCCTGCGATCGCCAGGATGTTGTCGCGGACGATCTCGGCTTCGAGCCGCCTGGGGTTCTGGCAGGCGAGCCATCGGTTCGAAGGATCCTGCTCGAGGAGGTCCTCCCGGGGTCCCGATCGCTGGCGGTAGGTATGGCTCAGGACCACCTGCTTGACCATGCGCTTCACGTCCCAGTCGCTGCGGAAGTCGGCGGCCAGCCAGTCGAGGAGTTCCGGGTGGCTGGGCGGGTCGCCCTGGGCACCCAGGTCGTCCACCTGGAGGCTGAGTCCGTTGCCGAAAAGCTGCTTCCAGGCCCGGTTGACGACCACGCGGGCGGTCAGCGGGTTCTCATCGGAAACGATCCACTTCGCCAGGTCGAGCCGCGTCGCCGGACCATGGGAGGGGAGCTTGGGCAGGAAGCCGGGCGTCTGCGGAGAACAGATCTCGCCCGATTCGTCCATCCAATTGCCGCGGGCCAGCACGCGGATCGTGAGGGGTTTGCTGGAGGACTCGGTGACCATCACAGGGGTCCGGCCGCCCCGGCAGGCGACGATCTCCGATTCGAGGGACTTGATCCTGGCCAGGGATTCCAGGGCAAAAGGTGTCGACCGGACCATCCACGAGCGGACGACCCGGTCGTCGCCCAGCTTCCTGGCCAGAACGCCGGGCATCTCGACCGCGCCAACCTCGGGGGCGACCGGCGACAGGCGGATTCGCAGGGTCCCGACGGTCGCATCGGCGACCCGCACCCGGACCTTCTCGCCCGGTTGCAGGGCGGCCGGCGTATCCAACCAGAATACGGCCGCGTGAGGGGCCCTCGCGTCCTCCGGCCTCGTCACCCAGGCGGGGTGGACGTTGGGCAACTCGAAGCCGTTGGAATACCGAGGGGCCCAGCGATCGGCCTGCGAAAACCGGATCGCTAGCGGCCTGGGTTTGCCGCCTTCCTCCGCCGGGACGATCGAGAACGACGGCCGGACGGTCGTGGCCTCGCCCGATCGGGTGATCTTGCCGTCCCACTTCGCCTCGGGGAGCAATTCGATGCGGATCGCGGCCAGGGGAAGGGTTCCAAGGCCCGGATCGAGGTCGATGTCGATCGTATCCGCCCCCTTCCCGAGCAGGACGACGCGGTTGTCATCCTCGACGAGGAAGGCCGCATCGGCCGCCGCTTTCTTGGCATTCCCGGGCGGGCTCAGCGTCACCGAGGGGGCCGGCGTGGCCCATCCGCGGGGGTTCTCGGCCAGGAACTCGGCGAGGGCCGCCTTCCAGGATTCGAGCCGGGTCGGCTCGCACGGGGCCGCCTCAATGGTCCCGGCGATTTGCGACTCCAGTTTCGCGAGCCGTCTTCGCAGGGCCGGGCTTTCGACCACGATCTCGGGCGGGAACGGGTGGTCGTTGCTCCAGCCGCGGAGGTCGGGATTGGGGGTGTATCCATAGTCGTTGTAGACGCCCCACTGCTTCACGTCGGCGAAGAAGGCCCCGATGGCGTAGAAGTCCTTCGTCGTGAACGGGTCGAACTTGTGGTCATGGCATTCGGCGCAGTTCAGGGTGCTGCCCAGGAAGGCGAGCCCCACCGTGCGGATACGGTCGGCCGTGTACTTGGCCAGGTATTCCTTCGGCTGCGCGCCCCCCTCGCGGGTGACCATGTTCAGGCGGTTGAAGCAGGTGGCCACGCGTTGCTCGGGCGTCGGGTTCGGCAGCAGGTCGCCCGCGAGTTGTTCGATCGCGAATTGATCGAATGGCTTGTTCTTGTTGAACGCGTCGATGACGTAGTCGCGATAAGCCCAGGCGTTGTGATTCTGGTCGCCGTGGTAGCCGACGGTGTCGGCGTAACGGGCCACGTCCAGCCAGCCCTGGGCCATCCTCTCGCCGTAGTGGGGGGAGTCGAGCAGGCGTCCGACCAGCCGTGCGTAGGCGTCGGGCGCCTGGTCGGCCAGGAAAGCATCGATTTCCTCCGTCGTCGGCGGGAGCCCGATCAGGTCGAGGCTCACGCGGCGGATCAGGGTGCGGCGATCGGCCTCGGGCAGGGGCCGGATACCGCGGGCCTCCAGGGGGGCCTGCACAAAGGCGTCGATCGCGTTCCGCAACAGGCTCCGGTCGCGGACCTCGGGGGTCGGGGGCCTGCGGATCGGCACGTAGGCCCAGTGCGGCTGGTACTCGGCGCCCTGTTCGACCCATCTCTTGAGCGTGGCCCTCTGCGCCCCGGTCAGGTCCTTGTGGAGCCCCTTGGGCGGCATCCGCAGGTCGTCCTCCTCGCTGAAGACCCGCTCGATGATCGTGCTCTCGTCGGGCCGGCCCGGGACGATGGCGGCCGAGCCGTCGCGGTCGCGAACCGCATCCTCGCGGACGTCGAGCCGCAGGTCGCCCTTGCGGTTCTTCTTGTCGGGCCCGTGGCAGGCGAAGCATCGGTCCGAGAGGATCGGCCGGATATCCCGGTTGTACTCGAGCCGGTCGCCGTCGGAGATCACCAAGAACCCGGAAACCAGGACCCCGAGCGGAACGAACATGGCGGGCACCCCTGGGGAGGGAGAGGAGGGCGGGCCTTCTTCAGGTCGAGCGGAGACCCCGATTCTAACACCGATCCGGCGCCCGAACGAGTTGGCAGTCGCCCCTAATCGCCCGGGGGCGGGATGGCTTCGATGATCCCGCGAATCGCCTGCAGGGCTTCGGAAGCGTGGCGGGACGCCTGGAATTGCGACGAGAACGACGAGCGGACGATGCCATCCCGATCGATGACGAACGTGACGCGGCCCGGGATCAGGCCCAACGTCTTCTTCACGCCGTAGAGCGACCGGACCCGGTCCCCGTCGTCGCAAAGAAGGCGGTAGGGCAGGGCAAAATGCTCGATGAACCGGCGGTGCGAGTCGGGCGAGTCGCCGCTGACGCCCAGCACCTCGGCGCCCGAGTCGGCGAACGCGGCGTGTTCGTCCCGGAACGAGCAGGCCTCGGCCGAGCACCCCGGGGTCTCGTCGCGAGGGTAGAAGAAGAGGACGACGGAGGACCGGCCCCGGTAATCGGACAGCCGGACGAGCTTACCGTCCTGGTCGGGCAACTCGAAATCGGGGGCAGGATCGCCGGTTCGAGGGCCGTTCGATGCGGGCATAGGGGCCTCGCTAGCGTTCGGGGCGTCTTCGGCCGATCGTTCGATCGTGGCCACCGCGGGCCTTCGCCGGCAAGCCCTCCCCTGTTTCCGCCCCCGCACTCCAGGTAGAAGGGATTCCTGGCCGGGCGCGCGCCCGGCATCGCGAAGGGAGGGCGGAAGATCATGGCCGCGACGCGGATTCAACGTGTGCTCGATGAGGTCGGTTCGCTGGCGTTCCCCGGCGTGTTCGACCCGCTTTCGGCCAGGATCGCCGAGCGGGCCGGGTTCCCGATGGCGTTCGTCTCGGGATACTCGGTCGCCGCCACCCTGCTGGGCGAGCCCGACCTGGGACTGCTCACGCAGACCGAGATGATCGAGCGGGCCCGCCGGATCTGCATGAGCACCTCCATCCCGATCATCGTGGACGCCGACACCGGCTACGGCAACCCGCTGAACGTCTATCGGACCGTCCAGGAACTGATCGGTGCCGGCGCCGCCGGCTGCTTCCTGGAAGACCAGGTCTGGCCCAAGCGGTGCGGGCACATGCGGGGCAAGAAGGTCATCGAACGCGCCGAGTACATCCAGAAGATCCGCGCCGCGTCGGCCGCCCGCGACGGCCGAGACTTCTTCATCGTCGCCCGGACCGATTCCTTGATCTCGTTCGGCCTGGAGGAGGCGGTCCGGCGAGTTTCCGAGGCTCGGGAGGCCGGCGCCGATGCCTGCTTCATCGAGGCGCCCCCCTCGCCCGAGGACCTGGAAGAGATCGGCAAGCGATCGCCCGGACCCAACGTGGCGAACATGATCGAAGGGGGTAAGACGCCGGTCCTCGCCCGCGACGAACTGGCAGCGATGGGCTTCCACCTGATCCTTTACCCGCTGTCCGGCCTGTTCGCCGCGGCAAAGGCGCTGGAGGCGATCTATGGCAAACTCCGGGACGACGCCACCACGCTCGGCTCGAACACCCCCCTGATGACGTTCGCCGAATTCAACGACCTGATCGGCGTCGAGGAGAAGTATGCCCTGGCCTCGCGGTTCGGGGCGGGCGGTTGATCCGGGCCGATCGGGCTCATCCCGGCAAACAGTAGGGCACCGGCGGGAGGCCAATCCCGGCGGTGCCCTCGGTTTGGACCTGGATGGCGGGATGCTCGCTTACTTCCCGGCCTTCTTGCCGGAATTCCGGGCGCGGGTCGCAGGGACCGGCGCCCTGGTGGGGGTGGCCGTCGGGGCGGTCATCCCCACCTTATCGGTCGGGCCGGCCAGGATCTTGTCGACGCCTGTCGTGCCGACCACCCGGCTCTTCCGGTTCGACAGGGTGACCGTCCGCCCGACCTGGAGTTGCACGCCGCCCAGGATCGATCCGGTTCCGTTCTGGATGTTGCGGACGCGGACATTGTAGCTGGACGACGAGCTCCACTCGGCCAGGACGCGATCGAGGGCCGGCAAGAACTGGTCGTAGCTGGTCGTGCCCACCACGACGTACTTGCCGCCGGTCCCCCCCTGGACCTTCGCGTAATTCTTGCCCGTGACGATCAGGCTCCGGCCGGTTCCGCCGAAGATGGTGTTCTGGCCGTCCCGGCCCATCACCAGGGTGCTGCCGCCGCCGACGTAGATGCTATTCAGGCCGGCGCCGGCCAGGATCGTGGTCGGGCCGTCGCCGCCCCGGATCGCGCTGAAGCCCTTGCCGGTTTCGAGTACGGACTGCACGGTGGAGCCGACCATCGACACGTTATCGTTCTGGTCGCCCGAATGGACGTAGACCGTCAGTCCGCCCAGCGTCAGGGGCAGGAGGATCGAATCGTCGCCCCCGTACGTATTCACATTCAGGCGGGTCGTGCCGGCGCCGAGGTCCACGCCCACGCCATTGATCGTGACGATCGAGCCGCTGGACGTGACCGAGTCGTTCCCCGGGGTGCCCTCCAGGTTGACGATGTTGTCGCCCGTCGAGGGGACGAGCGTGAAGTTGCGGACGCCCCCCGCAGTGATCGTCATCGCCTGCATCACCGTGCTGAGGTAGCCATTCGAGGGCGGGTATTGTAACTGGATCTTGACGGTGGCCGTGGGGGCCTCCAGCAAGCGGAAGTTGGCGGGTGCGGACGGGCTGCCGACGAAGTGGAAGCTGGAGAAGTTGCTGAAGGTCGTCGTCAGGCCCGGCGCCGCCAGGATGCCCTGGGTGAAGGTCCTCGGGTCGAAGCTGTACTGGGTGAGGCTGCCATTGTAGGTCAGCGAATCGACCCCGCCCGCCCCGTAGAGTGCCACCGAGCCGACGCCCGCAAAGTTGATGTTCGGCCCCTGGCCGAATCGGACCGTTTGGTCGTTCATGGCGACGGGGTTGTCGTTCGCGTCGCCCGTGACGCTCAGGGTATTCCCCGAGCCGGCCGGCACCACCACGATCGTCTCGGCGGATTGGACCTGGAGCGGGCGGGCAGAGCCGAGGGTGGCGATCAGCGGCCCGACCACGGTGCCACCAGTCGCCGGGGCGATCGAGTAGGCGACCGCCGTCCCCGCACCCGACAGGGCGATCCCGTCGGTGCCGCCGAGCATGTCCAGCGAGAGTCGGCCGATCGTGGAATCGGCCGCGATGATCAGGCCGTTCACCACGAGCGTCGTACCGTTGTATGTGGCCGAATCGTTGCCCTGGGTGCCCTGCACCGCCACGGAGCTCACGCCTGCCCCGGAGCCGCCGAGGCCATATTGCCCGAACCCTTCGGCGTGCAGCGTGTACAGGGTCGGCTGGTTGAACGCGGCGTCGAGGTTCCCCTGGCCCGGTCCGGTCACGGCGACCTGGTACTGGATCGCGGCGCCCTGGGCGCCGCCGGCCGGGATACCCGCCACGATCAACTTGCCCGCGGCGCCCGGCCCGAAGATCCCCATCGACTCGATGCCTGCGATCGAAACGATGACCGTGTGGCCCGGCAATGGTACGGACAGGCTGGGCGCCGTACCGCCCCGGAGGGTGTAGAAATCCGTCAGGTTAGCCTCGTAGTCGAGCCGGTCGTTGGCGTAGCCGCCGCCGAACAGGTTGACCGTCGAGAACGGGCTGAAATCCAGGTAGGAACCGTTCGACGCCCGGACGTAACGGGTGATGTCGGACATCGAGAACGGATTGACGCCGCCCGTCCCCCAGAGTTCCAGCACATTGCCCGTGCCGACGCCGCTGAAGCCGACCGTCTCCACCCCCAGCAACTGGAGGGTCCGGGTTGCCGCCGGGGCCGGTGTAGCAGGCGGGCTGGCGAAGATCTCGAGGCTGGCATTGTACTGGGCGTTGTCCTCCCGGAACCGGAAGGTCTGCGTGGCGCCCGCTGCGGCGATCGTCAGGGCGCCCCGGGGGGCGTTCTGCAGGTTGATTGTCAGGGCCTTGATGTTGGCATCGATGTTGATGACCATCCCGTTGGCCGTCACCGACGTCCCGTTATATGCGGCGACTCCGCCGACGGCCGGGCCATTGACCGTGAGCGAGCTTACGCCGGCCGTCGAGCCTGCCAGGCTGTAGGTCCCGAAGCCTTGCGCAGACAGTACGGATGGATCGGGTTGATGGAAGGTGGCAGACAGGCTGCCCTGGCCGGGGCCCTTCACGCCGGCCACATAGTCGACGCCTTGCGGGCTGGCCGGGGGATTGACGGTTAACGTGGCGCCCGCTCCCGGCCCGGCGATCCCCACCGCTTCGATACCCGCGAGGGTAATCGTGTTGGCCGGCGTGGACAGCGTCGAGGCGGAGCCGGGGGTAAAGGAATAGGCGTTCTGCGTGCCCGCGAAATCCAGCCGATCGTTCGCCGTGCCGCCGCCGGTCAGGAGGACATTTTTGAAGGCGGCGTAGTTAAGGAACGATCCGGCGCCGGCCCGGACCAGACCCGTTGCGTCGGAAATGGCGAAGGCCGTGGCGCCCGAGGTCCCGGCGAGTTCCAGGGTGTCGGTCGGGCCCACATTCTGGAAGCCGATCGCGCGGACGCCCCGGAAGCCGATCGAACGCAGCGGGATCAGGGCGACGCCGAAGAGGATATCGACGTCGGCATTCTCAAGGGCATCCCCTTCGCGGAATTGGAACCGGTTGAGCGACCCGGTGCTGACGATCGCGAAATTCCCGTCGTTCGCCCCCTGCAGATCGACCGTCACGGCGCCGATGTTCGCGGCGAGGCTCATCGCCAGGCCATTGACTGTCAGCAGGCCCGAGCCGTTGGCGTAGGTCCCGGAACCGCCGAGGGCGGGGCCGGTCACGTCGAGCGAACTGACGCCGTTCCCGGAACCGCCCAGGGTGTAGCCGCCGAAGCCCTGGGCGAACAGGCTGAACGTGGTCGGCTGGTGGAACTCGGCCGTCACATCTCCTTGACCCGGCCCGGTGACGACCGCCCTGTAGGCGACGGACGTCCCCTGCGATTCAAGCGGCGGGATCGCCGCGATCGTCAGGGCGCCGGCGGCGCCCGGCCCGTAGATCCCCATCGACTCGATGCCGTCGATGCTGATCGTCGTGGATGGCGTCACGAGCGAGGGATGATACCCGGGCGTGAACGTGTACGACCCGACGCCGGTCAGGTTGGCCTCGTAATCCAGCCGGTCGCCCGCGAAGCCGCCGCCGAACAGGCCGACGGTCGAGAACGGCGTGTATTCCAGGTAGGGGCCGCTGTTGGCCCGGACATGGGGATCAGGTCGGACATGTAGAAATGATTAGACGCCGCCGTCCCCCAGACCTCGAGGTCTGGTTCTCGGGGAAGCTCACCGTCTCGACGCCCGTGACCCTCACCGTTTTCAGGAGCGCGCGGTCGCGGACGGGTTGCTGTAGATCTGGAAGGCCGCCGCATCCTGCTGGTTGCCGACCAGGGCGCGATAGAGGCTCCTGGAGAGTTCGGTGGCGAACGCCAGGTGGTTGGAAGGGCCGCCCGGCATGTCGATGAACACGTTCGGGATATCGGCCCCTACGCCGATCGACAGGCCGGTGAGGGTCACCGTCCCGTCGTTGTACCCGACCATCTCCGGCCCGTTGCTGCCCACGACCCGCACCGAGTCGATGCCGGCGCCGCCCCCGCCCAGCGAGTAACTGACGAATTTTGTCGCCGAGACCGGCAGGCCGTTCAGGGTTACCGCCAGGTCGCCGGCGATCGCCGAGGTCTCCGTAACGACATAATTGTCATTGCCGGATGTCCCGGTGATCGACAGCCCGAGCGGCGAAACCGTCGCCGCGATCCTCAGGCCGCTCGCCCCGATTACCCGTGTTGTGACCGTGCCGTCCGACATCGTCGGCGGGCTTACATTCGCATTCAAGGAGTAGGCCCCGGTCGGGTCGGAGGCCACGTAAACGACATCGCACTGGCCCGACTGCGAGTAGACATCCACGGAGGCCAGGCCGGCGGCCGGGATCGACGTATCGACTCGCACGGTCCCGTGATTGCCCGTCGTCATCAGGTTGAGAGCGGCCTTGTTGGCGAAGTTGACCAACTCGAACGGGTTCCCGGGGCCGCTCACCACGGTGGTCTGGATCGGGCCGATCATCGGGCCCCGGAGGACGTCCACATTCTCGGCCGCGAGCGGGGTGTTGATGTTCAAGGTCGCCGAAGCGACCAGGTCATTGATCGGGGCCAGGTTGCTGAAGCGGATCGTGTTATCCTGAAACCCGTTGCCGTCGAAGTAGGAGTAGTTGATGGACCCCGCGCCGGGCCCGGTCGCCTCGATCGTCTCATTGTTGAAGACGATGCCGGCGCCTTGAAGGGTGAGAGTGTCGAACCCGCCCGGCCCGCCGTCGAACCTCAGGCCGTTCGCGGGGAGCGGATCGGCGGTCGCATAATCGACGATCAAGGTGTCGTTGGCCGCTGTGCCGTCCACGCGAATCGTATTGAGAAGCGACTTCTGGAAGTTCCTCTGGAAGTAGATGCCGGAAGGGTTCCTCGAGGTGACTCCCGTCGAGCCCGGCGAAGGGGTGGAGATGAACGTCGAGACGGGGACCGGCGAGGGGCTCGAGCCCAGCGTATTCACGCCCAGGGTTAGGCCCCCATCAGGGATGTTCATCAGGTTGACATTCGGATTCCCGGCGAAGAATTCGCCCGTGTGATCGACCACCGAGCCATAGCCATCGACCTGATATCGGGAGATCATCCCCGTATCATCGAAGGATATCGTCCCCGGACGACCACCCATGTCGAACGTCCCGCCGCTGGCGAACGGTGGGACGAACGACGAGACCAACGACACCGTTGCCCCTGCCCGGATCCCACTTCCGATGAAGGAATAGGAATCCAGGGAGCTGACGGTCTGGATCGTCGCATCGCAACCGATCGACTGGATGTCGATGTGGTTGCCGAGGTCGAGGAGGCCGATCACCATGGATGTGACTGATGCGTCCGGCCCCCTCACGAGGTTGGGCAAGATATTCGACCAGCCGGCATCCACCGCGGCCTGATTCAGGACGATATTCTCGGCCTGGTCGCCGATGAAATAGAATCCGCCGGGCCCCTGCGTTTCGATCGACAGGAGGTTGGCGATACCCGGCCCCGCCGCGTACGTGAGTTGGTTGGCGACGAGGTTCAGCGTGGCCATCACGGTCCGGTCTTCGAGCCGCTCGTCCCAGGCTCGGATGTGCTGGCGGGCTCGCCGCGCGTTCGTGGGGGGCCCGGCGGTGGCGGGATGGCGGCCGGATTTGCCGGTATGGGGGGGGCGGCTCATGGCTGGAAGCTCCCAGGTGCTGGATCGATGATGGTACGCCGCCGGGTAAGTAGCGGGGCAGAGCACCGGCGGGCCGTTCGGGACTCAGGCCCGAGGCGAGCAACCCGGCGGGGTTGCTGAATGGTCCGGTTGGGATCCGGTTGCGATCGGTTGGGCGATGCGTCCGGGTATGTCGAACGTAATGCGGTCGTTCCCCGGCCCCGCCGTGTACGCTCCTTATCGAGGAGAGCCCGTGGAAGGCCGGGTCGTCCGAGGGCCCGAAGCCTCGCATCTCGTGGCCCGCGTCCGCCCGGCCGTGGCTCGCCCTGCCGCCGGAAATCCGCCCCTCCATGGCGACGGATTCTTCATCAAGGCTCGATACCGACCCGGGCCGGTGGCCCCGTGGTCGCAACGACAGGCGTCTCCGATGGATAACGGAATGACTCGTGGATGGATGCCCGACGATCCGTCAACGCCCATCGATCGGACTCGATCTTGTTCGACACAGCAATCGGCCCCGACGGCTCCACCGGGCCACTTTCGGCTATTGAAAGCCTGGGGGATTCGCGGCGTCTCGTTAGGCTAGCTCGACTCTAGCAAACAGGTCGAGAAAAGCAAGCGGCTGGCATTGCCCTAAAATGGCAAGGCGAAGCCGGGTCGATCGGTCGGGCGAGGGCGTGCGGAACCCGGCGGATTCCGCCGCCTCGCCCTTCGCGCCATCAGTCCTTCCCCGCGACCGCGATGCGGATGGGCGTCGCCAGCCGGGGATCGCCGCGGTCGATTAGGCCCCGGCAATAGGCTTCGGGGTCGGGTCGCAGGCGAAATTCCTGGGACTGGCCGCCAACCTTCACGGTCAATGGCTTGTCGAGGTCCACCTGACCGGGCTCGAGCCAGAACGCCAGTCGGGGGGGGCCGGAGGTCTGCAACTCGATCGCGTTGCCTTGCAGGGTGGCGACTACGCTGGCCCCTTCCGCGGGGTTTTCCGCTTCCACCCAGTAGCTGTATTTCAGGACGCCATCGGTCTGGAACCAGACCACGCGATCGGGGCGGACGTTGCGGGGGCCGGCCTGGAGCATCTCGGCGACCTTATCCCGGTCGGGCACGGAATGGCCCACGCCCGGCTTCCATTCGAATCCGCCCGGATAGCCGCCGTATTCCTGGCGCCAGCCTTCGACCTTCCGCGCGAAGGCCTGGCAGCGATCCGCGCGGCCGTAGGCCGTGTCGTTCTCGCCGACCATGAATGTGAACCGGACGTTCCGCAGGTTCTCGCCGCGGGTCTCCCCGTCGGTCGGCGCCGAGGCCGAGGCATGGACCGCCGCGAATCGGTCGGGGAGCTTGGGGCCGATCACGAACGCCCCGTAACCGCCGTGCGACGCACCCAGGATGCAGACCCGGTCCGGATCGACGTCGCCGAACAGGACGAACTGGAGGATCAACCGCTCGATCAGCGGCCCGATCGCGTCGTCATAAAATCCGTTCCATTCGTCGTTGGGCGCCCGGAGTGCCAGGTAGACGTAGCCGCCGGCTTCGGGATGGTCCTTGTAATAGCGCTCGAACATCCCCTTCCATTGCGAGTCGTTGACCGCCCTGGGAGCCCCGCCGCCGCCGTGCATGGCGATCACCAGGGCCCAACCCGATTCGGGCCTCTCGCCGACATGGCGCCAGAGATAGGGGCTTTCGCGATCGGCCGTGACGACCTTCCTGTCGTCGTATTCCTGCCGGAGCGGCCCGTGCAGGGGCGATTTCTTGTAGGCTTGCCAGGCCATGTCCCGGATCGCATCGCTCCAGGGCATCTCGGCGAGGATTCTTGCGGCGGCCTCCTTCGAGGCCGGATCGGCGGAGAAGCGGTCGGCCAGGGTTTTCTCCACCTCCCGCAGGGTTTCCCGGTCGGCGGGCCGTGCCAGGTCGAGTCGGGCGATGGTCTCCCCCTCGACGGCGACCGACGACACGGCCGATCGGCCGCCGAGGCGCGCGACCACGAACACCTCGCCCTTCGGCGGCGCCTCGCAGGTGAGCCGGCGATTGATGTCGAGCTTCGGGCCGAAGCTGGAACCGATCGCACGGGCCCGGCCCGTGGCCCGCTCGACGACGGTCACCTCGGCCTCGACCCTTTCGCCACCTTCAACAACCTCGACCATCAGCCTCGGCGGCGGGGGAGGGTTCGTCTTGCCGCCGGT
>JAXMBD010000073.1:0-23493 GCA_046350035.1 Isosphaeraceae bacterium
CGCGCTGCTGGCCGCCCACGCCGGGACGATCATGGGCGTGGAGACCAACGGGATGCAGTTCTACCCCGAGGCCTCGAAGCCCGAGGCGGCGGTCCACCCGGGACTCTACCGGCGTCGCGAGGGTCGGATCGACCTGGCTACGATCCGGGGGCCGGGATTCGGCTACCGGCTGGCCGAGATCGACCGCGCCTTGCCTGCGCCAGCATGCGTGAAGGCCCGATAACGTCGTTTCCAGGCTGTTGACGGACGCTACCCGCCGGTATACCCTGACTTCGCGGAGCCATGGGAGTTTTCGCCAGAAGGACGGCGCGCCCCCGAACCGAACGACGCTCTTTCCTCCTGTCGGATCCCGCGGCAGCCGCGGCCCGGCCCCTCAACCCTACGCCTGGCCCCTCGACCGTCGAGCACGAAGCCGAGCCCAGTCCCGGAGGATGGACCGGGATTTCGAGCGGATCGGTGAAGGAACCGGGTCAGATCGCGAGCTCGCGTCCGGCCCGGTTTTGTCGGTTCCCACCCCCAGGAGCATGCAACGATGCGCAAGTTGGCCCTCACCCTGGCCGGCCTGGCCCTGATCGCCGGGCCCGCCTTCGCCGGCGAGTTCAACAAGAAGCTCAGCATCGGCGACAAGGCCCCCAAGTTCTCCGGCATCCCCGCCGTGATGAAGGACAAGGAAACGACCCTCGACCTCGACTCGATCAAGGAAGACGTGGTCGTCGTCGTCTTCCTGGGCAACCACTGCCCCGTCGTCGTCGCCTACGAGGACCGGATCATCGACTTCGCCAAGGAGTTCGAAGGAAAGAGCGTCAAGGTCGTCGGCGTCTGCGTCAACAACCAGGACAGCGACCGCCTGCCCGCCATCAAGGCCCGCGTCAAGGAGAAGGGCTACAACTACGTCTACGGCTACGAGGAATCGGGCGCCATCGGCAAGGCCTACGGCGCGACCCGGACCCCCGAGTTCTTCGTCCTCGACAAGGCCCGCACCATCCGCTACATGGGCGCCCTGGACGACAACCAGCAGGAAGCCAAGGTCAAGAAGACCTACCTGAAGGACGCGGTCAACACGCTGCTTAAGGGCGAATCCCCCGAGGTCGCCGAGACCCGTCCGGTCGGCTGCGGCATCAACTACAAGTAAGCCGATTTCGGCCGAAACGACCGGAAGCGAATCGTAACGTACCGCCGCCCGCCGCCAGGCCATCCCCTGGCGGCGGGCGTTGCCGTTTCCCCCAGCACCCCCGAGAGGCCCCTCGATGGATTCGCCCGCGCGTCGGATCGCCCCCCTCGCACTGCTCGCCGCGATCGCCTTCGGCTGCGAGCCGGCGTCCCTCCAGACGACTCCCACCACGATCCCCAAGACGCCCGATTCGGTCCTCGAACCCCGGGCCATCGACGAGGCCCCGCCCGCCAAGCCCGAGGACGCCGGGCAGGAGAAAACCAAGGTCGAACCCGCCGATCCCGGTTCGTCGGCGACCAAGGCGCCCGAAAAGCCGGCGTCTGTGGAACTCACCCGGATGAAGTACGACGCCTACCGGAGCAAGGCGGTCGCCCATCCCGAGGCCAAGTTGACGGTCGTCGATGCCTGGGCGACCTGGTGCGCCCCGTGCATGGAGAACTTCCCGCACCTGGTCGAAATGCACCGGAAGTACGCCGACAAGGGGCTCGTTTGCGTCTCGCTCTCGCTCGACTACCCCGACGACCCCAAGGCGTTCGAGAAGGCCCACGCGTTCCTCAAGGAGCAGGACGCCACTTTCCTCAACGTCCTGCTGGACGAGGAGCAAGGGGATGCCTTTGACAAGCTCGACCTCAACGGGGTCCCGGCCGTCCTGATCTACGACCCGTCCGGCAAGGAAATCCGCCGGTTCACCGGCGACGATCCGAATCGGCTCTTCACGTACGCCCAGGTCGAGGACGTCGTGGCCCGACTCTTGCGGGGCGAAGCCCTGCCGGCCGACGCGCCCGGCGAGGTCCACAAGGATCGCTGATCTTCCCGGGAGGTCCTCCGCTCATGATCCGCGAGCCGAATCGACGATCCTTCCTGGCCGCTTCCGCCTCCGCGGCGGCGGCCGTTGGTCTCGGAAGCCCGGCAGCCCCCGGGGGCCCCATGACGCAAACCCCCGAGCCGGAGTGGCGGAACCGCGTCGAGACCATGGCTTACCGACGCCTGGGCCGGACCGGGATGATGATCTCGGAAGTCGTCTGCGGCGGCGACCCGATCACGCTGGACAACTACAAGCACCTGGAGGTCGCCCTCGACCTCGGCCTGAACTACCTGGACATGGCCCCCGCCTACAACCGGGGCCAGACCGAGCAGGCCTACGGCAAGCTGATCGCCGCCGTCCCGGGCCGACGGCAGAAGGTGTTCCTAACCACCAAGGTCAGCAACCTGACCGACCTCCGAAACCGGCTCTACCGCGAGATCTTCGACGGCCTCCCCCCGGCGAAGCAGGAGGAAATCGTCCGGCGATCGAAGGCCCTGCGGGTCGAGCGAGGTGTCCAGAAACCCGGCTTCTTCCTGATGTACTACCCGGGCCAGGATCGCGCCTTCGACCCCTGCTACCTCCGCGTGGCGATGCTGCCCGAATTCGGCGAGCGTGTCGAGAACGACCCCAGGCTTCGGCAGCACATCCTCGACTCCGTCGAGGGGAGCCTCAAGCGGGTCGGCACCGAGACGTTCGACCTGCTGATGTGCCCCCACGCCGCCGATTGCCCCGAAGACCTGCGGTACCCGGAGGTGCCCGAGGTCTTCCGCGACCTGAAGAAGCAGGGGAAGGTCCGGTTCCTGGGGGCCACGTCGCACAACGACGCGCCCGGCGTCCTCCGCGCCGCGGCCGACGCCGGACATTACGACGCCGTCATGGTCGCCTACAACGTCGTCAACGGCCCCTATGCGGAGGACGCGATCCGCCACGCCTCGTCGAAGGACCTGGGCATCATCGCCATGAAATCGGCCCATGCGGTGGCCACCCACCACAAGAGCTTGCAACCGGTCCCTTCCTGGCGGGTGTCGATGGTCGATCGGATCGTCCCGGGCGACCTCAAGCCGCCCTTGAAGGCGTACCTGTGGTCGCTCCAGAATCCGGCGATCGCGGCCGTGATCTCGAACCTCTGGGACGAAACCCACGTCCGCGAGAACCTCGCCCTGGCGGGCCGGAAGGTCGAGTTCCAGCCCGCCTGACGGGCGACCGGCCTCGGCGTCCCCCGCCTCAGTTGGCGGCCGCGGCCGACCCGGCCGAGGCCGCCGCCTGGATGTGCGATTCGGCCTGTTCGGCCCACCAGGCCTCGGCGTGGGCCTCGTCCCAATCCCCGGCGCAGGAGCAGGCCGAGAGGGCCGACACCAGGGCGCGGGCGTCCGGGTACCGATCTACGGCGGCCTTGGCGAGGCATCGGAGGATGACCGATTCCAGGTCCTCGGGCAGGCCCGGTCGCAGCTGGCCCGGGGGCTTCACGATGTCGCGGACGTGCGCGATCATCACTTCCATCGGGCTCTCGCCCTGGAACGGCGGCCGGCCGGTGACCATGTAGTACATCACGGCGCCCAGGGCGTAGATGTCGGCCCGGCCGTCGACGTCATCCGACCCGGTGGCCTGTTCGGGGCTCATGTACTGGGGCGTGCCGCTGACGGTGTAATCGCCCGTCAGGCGGACGGCGTCGGGCTTGGCGGTCAGCTTCACCAGGCCGAAGTCGAGCACCTTCACCACGTCGCAGGCGCCGCCCAGGATGGCCACGAACAGGTTGGCCGGCTTCAGGTCGCGGTGGACCAGGCCGACGCGGTGCGCCTCGGCCAGCGCCTTGGCCGCCTGGCGGACGAGGTAGACGACCCGTCCCGGCGGCATCGGGCCGTACTCGTCGATGATGTCGGCGACGCTCAGGCCCGGCAGATACTGCATGACGTAGTAGAACGTGCCGTCCTCGGCCCGGCCGTAGTCGTAGATCTCCAGCGAGTTGGGGTGGGTCAGCACGGCGGCGGCCTGGACCTCGCGCTCGAACCGGGCGATCGCGATCGGGTTGACGTGGATCTCCGGCCGGATCAGCTTGAGGGCGCAGGGCCGCTTGAGGAACTGGTGCTCGGCCATGTAGACCTCGCCCATCCCCCCTTCCCCGAGCTTCTCGCCGATGTGGTACTGGCCCAGCTTCCTCGCCTCGCGGAGCTGACCCCGCAGGCCGTTCAGGGTGTACGCCGAGACGATGGCCAGGATGGCGCCGGCGATGATGAACAGGGCGTTGGCCATGGCGTTCTGCTCGCCCGCCAGGTGGCCGGCCGTCTGCTCCTCGGCGTACCATTCGATCTCCAGGACCTGGAGGACGAACGGGCCGAGCGCCAGCAGGCAGATCATCCGCGCGGCCACCTTGGGGTCGTTCGGGATCATCACGCCGTAGAGCGTCATCAGCATGACGATGCTCAGCACGCCGTTCTTGCCGAAGGCGACCAGGCGGGGCATATCGTCGGCGCGCAACAGGGTGACCTCGGCCATGTACTGGCCGGCCAGGCCGACCAGCGCCATCAGGCCGAACAGGGCGTACTCGATGACCCGGAGCCTCGGCTGGCTCAGGTTGATCCGGCTCGTGAGCAGGCCCGCGAAGGCGCCGGCGATGAGCACGCGAATGCCCAGCATGACGACGAGCAAGATCGTCGTCTCGTCGCGGGTCGCCAGCCGGAACGCGAAGAACATCAGCGAGACGGCGAGCAGGAAGAACGCCGAGATGCGCAACCGGGACCGGAGCAACGTGGGCGACTGGGACGACAGGGCAATCGTGGGCCCGCCGGCGCCGCCGATGTAGGACGTCGCGGCCGCTTCCGGGCCGATCGTCGGCTCGAGTTCGATCACCGCGTCATCGCCGGGGCTGGGTGCGCCGTCCGCCATCGGATTCCTCACGGCTGGATCGCCGTCATTTCGGGGCTTCGGGGTTGTCGGGGCCGGTGCCGGCGGGGGGCGCGGGGCCGGGGCCGCTCGGATTCAGGCCGCGCTGGGCCTTGTCGAGGACCCCCTGGGCGTCTTCCTTCAGGCGTCCGAGGTCCGGGTCGCCGAGCTTGCCCTGGATCTTCGTTTCCAGCGACGAAGCGCCGGCCTTGAGGCGATCGGCGACGCTGCCCTCGGTCTTCTTGCCGCCGTTGAGGAACGGCAGGAACGCGAACGCCACCACGACCAGTCCGATCGTCAACGCCGGGCCGAGCAGCCGCCCGACCGGCTTCCGCACGCGCTTCCAGTTCTGGATGCAGTAGACGACGGTCATCGGCGGGATCAGGAACAGGACGCCCTGGACGGGGCTGTCGCGGAACGGGATCACGACCAGGTTGATCAGGCCGGTCACGAGCCGCGTCAGGTTCAGCAGGACCACCGCCGTGGCCCCCAGGACCGCCCAGGAATAGCTGCGGGCGGCGATCGCCAGCAGCAGGATCGCCAGGAAGGGGGCGGAGGCGATGAACGCCCATTCGTTCAGCGCGCGGAACAGCCGCTGGACGTGGAGCATCCCGTTCCGATAGTCCTGCACGACCCTGGGCGGCGCGGCCGCCGGCCGCGTAGGCCGCATCGACGGCCGGCAGATGGGGCGCGGAGAGCAGGTCGTACGGCCCGGCCGGGATCTTGTCGTCCTCCTCGAACATCGACGGCTTCCTGGGGGCCGGCCGCCCCAGCGCCGCCATCTGATCCATCGTGATGGGCTTGAGCGCGACCTGGCTGGTCACGGCGTCGAGCCAGTTCAGCGGCCTGGCCCCGGGGCCGACCGACGCCGACGCCATCGCGGGCCTGGCCGAGGCGGCGACCGGCGCGGCCGGCCTCGAGGCCGGGGGGATCGTCAAGGTCCGGCCGCAGCCCTTGCATCGGGCCTTCTTGCCGGCCAGGCGGTCGGCCACCGAGAACCGGGACTCGCACGACTCGCAGGTGAATGTGATGGCCATACCGATCCCCAGTCCGCCGGTCGCGGCCCAACCGATCCCTTCAGAAGATGATGAGGCCGAGGCCGGCCAGGAGCACCACCCAGAACATCAGGCCCTCGTCGAACCGGGCGAGCAGCCGGAAATAGAGGGCGGCCAGCGCGAAGGTCTCCGCCAGCCAGATCATCCAGGCCCGCCAGACCTGCGTCGGCCGGGGCTGCGCCGGGGAGATCAGGCCCAACGAGTTGCCCACCCAGAGTTCCAGGTAGCGCCAGGACGGGTTCTCCGTGTTCGGCGCCAGGATGAACACCCAGCTCAGGAAGGCGAGGGCGGCCGTGTACAGGGCGGCCAGGGCGGCCCAGTGCTTCTGCAACGGTTCGGCCGCCGTGAACGCCTTGACCAGGGCGAATAGGAACAGGGTCTTGAGGGCGATATAGTAAAGGACCATGCGCCGGCCAGGTCTCGCAGGACGTCGCGATTCTCCGGACTCACGCCCGAGAGGATAGTGCATGCAGCCGCCGCATTCCAGTACCCAGGCAGTGTCCCGCGGGGTTTTCCGTGAAATTCACGAAAATGCACGGCATCGGCAATGATTACGTCTATATCAGTACATTCGACCAGCCCGCGCCGACCGACCCCGGCGAGCTGGCCCGGCGGGTCGCCGACCGCCACTTCGGCGTCGGCGGCGACGGCCTCATCCTGATCACGCCGTCCGACCGGGCCGACGCCCGGATGCGGATGTTCAACCTCGACGGCTCCGAAGGGGAGATGTGCGGCAACGGCGTCCGATGCGTCGCCAAGTACGTCCACGACCACGGCATCGCCCGCAAGCCCCGGCTCGCCATCGAGACCGGTCGGGGCGTGCTCACGCTCGACCTGGAGGTCGAGGGCGGCAAGGCCCGGCGTGTCCGGGTGGACATGGGCACGCCGATCCTCGAATCGGCCCGGATCCCGACGACCTTGCCCGGCGACCCGCCGGTCGACACGATGATCGAGGTGGACGGCCGGACCTACCAGCTGACGGCCGTATCGATGGGGAACCCGCATTCGATCGTCTATGTCGAGGACGTCGATGCCTTCCCGCTGGAAGTCCTCGGGCCGAAGTTCGAGAACCACCCGGCCTTCCCCAGGCGGGTCAACGCCCACTTCGTGCAGGTCCTCGGCCCCGGCGAGGTCCGCATGCGGACCTGGGAACGGGGCTCGGGGATCACCCTGGCCTGCGGCACCGGGGCCTGTTCGGTGGCCGTGGCCGGCGTGCTCACCGGCCGGACCGGCCGCCGGTTGCTGGCCCACCTGCCGGGCGGCGACCTGGAGCTGGAGTGGCCGGCCGACGACGCCTCGGTCTTCATGACCGGCCCGGCGACCGAGGTCTTCTCGGGCGAGTGGCCCGATTGACCGCCGCCTATTCCGGGTAGATCGCGATGTAAACCCGGCCGTCCTCCGTGATGCAGCCCCGGAACATCCCCTCGGAGTTGAACGGCATCGCGTAGCGGCCTTCGCGGTCGATGGCGATCACGCCCCCTTCCCCTCGGTCGGGGGCCTTCAACTTCCTGTGGACGACCTCGTCGGCCGCCTCCTTCACCGACAGACCCTTGTAGGCGACCAGCGCCGCGATGTCGTGGGCGACCGCGTTGCGGATGAAGAACTCGCCGTGGCCGGTGCCCGAGACGGCGCAACTGGCGTCGTCGGCGAACGTGCCGGCGCCGATGATCGGCGAATCGCCCACGCGGCCCCAGCGCTTGTTGGTCATCCCGCCGGTCGAGGTGGCTGCGGCCAGGTGCTTCGCTCGATCGACGGCGACCGCCCCGACCGTGCCGAAATACGGCTTGCCGCCGGGCGATTCGAGCGGGCCCCGCGATTGAGGCCCGCCGCCCGCGGCCGCCTTCTTCTCGGCCTCCAGCTCGCGCTGCAGCGACTGCCAGCGTTCTTCGGTGTAGAAGTATTTGGGATCGACGATCTCCAGCCCGACCGAGCCGGCGAATTCCTCGGCCCCCTTGCCGATCAGCAGGACGTGGGGCGATTTCTCCATCACGGCGCGGGCCGCCAGGATCGGGTTGCGGATCGTCGTGACGCCCGCGACGGCGCCGGCCCGTCGGTCGTCGCCCACCATCACCGAGGCGTCCAGCTCGTTCTTCCCCTCGTGCGTGAAGACGGCCCCCTTGCCGGCGTTGAACCGGGGCGAATCCTCCAGCACGATCACCGCCGAGACGACGGCGTCGAGGCTGCTCCCGCCCTCGGCGAGCTTCGCGTGGCCGGCCCGGAGGGCCCGTTCCAGGTGGGCGCGATACTCGGCCTCGCGCTCGGCGGTGAGGCCGCGGCGCGACGGTGCGCCGGCGCCCCCGTGGATGACGAGGGCGGCCTTGTCGGGCGGCGGTGGCACGGCGGGTTGGTCTCCCAGGGCGGGCGCGACGGCCAGGCAGAAGGCCGGGATCATCCCGAGGGCCCCCGCCATCCGTCGCGGTTCGATCCGGCGGCGATTCTTGTGTTCCACGTCGGGCCTCAACGGTCCAGCTTGGCGGACTTGAATTCGTCCTGGAAGGCGCGGAGCCGGCGGTGCCGGCCGAGCAGGTCGTCGCGATAGGCGGACCAACCCGCCTCGTCCTCGAGCCGTCGGTGGAGCTTGCGGATCCGGGCGATCAGCTGGCAGGCGGCCTCGTAATTGTCGCGGCCCTGCAGGCTGATCATCAGCTCGGCCTCGCGGCGATAAAGCTCGATGGCGGCCTCGGGGCATCGGTCGGCCACGGCGTCGGCGACCTGGACGGCCAGGCCCCGATGATGGGCGTGGCCGACGGCCCCGACCAGTTCCACGGCCCGCTCGAAATCCTTCTCGGCCAGGGCGATCTCGACGAGCAGGGCATGGTATCGCATCGCGGACAGGTCGGCGAGGACCCCGCCGCGGACCTCCGGCCATTTCTTCGGCCCGGCGAGCTTGCGGATCTCGCGGTATCCCCGGAGCGTCGGTTCCTGGCGGAAGATCCGCAGGGCCAGGTCCAGCGCGGCCGGGCGGTCACGTCGCGACAGGGCCCGGCGCTTGAGCCATTCCAGCATGGCCGTCCCGTTGGCCCTGGCCGACCGGCCGACGACGAATTCTTCGGCCCATTCTCCCAGCCCCCGGTGCAGGAACAGGTCGGCCACGGCGAGCGACTCGTGGATCGGCACCCCGGCCGCCTCCTCGCGGGCCTCGTCGATCCGGCCGAGTTCGAGCAGCCGTTCGATGACGTCGAGCGTCCGGCCCGTCTCGCGGCAGACCCGCAGGTAGGCCTCGTCGTCGAGGATGTCGGCCTCGAGGTCGAGCAGGAAGCGCCCCCAGACCCGCCTCTGGTAGTCGCCGCCCCAGGCATCCCGGCCGTCCCGGACGGGGATCGTCTCCCGGACCCAGGCGGCCGCCATCCGCCGCTCCTCGGCCCGGGCATGCTCGACGATCAGGCCGGGCGCCTCGTCGGCGAACCCGTAGCCGCCCAGCTCGACGTCGAAGCGGTAGAGGTCGAACAGGGCCCGCAGCATCGACTCCCGCCGGGACGGGTCGTCTTCCCGGTTGAGGCACCGCCCGAGGCCCTCGGCGCACTCGCCGGCGACCCCGCCGATCTCCCCCTCCTCGTCGGAGATCGTCCGGTAGCCGAGCAGGATGCCGGCCAGCAGCCCTTCGTAGACGGCCTCGGCCGCCTCGACGTCGCCGTGCTTGAGCAGTTCGTCCCCCAGGCTGCGGATCGCCCCGAGGTCCTGGGCCACGCCGAAGCTGGCGCGCCAGTCGTCGCCGGCGAGGCGGAAGGCGGTCTCGGCCTGGCGCCGGTAGAAGTCGGCCCCGTGGGCCTGGGCCTTGCCCCGGTCGCGGGCGCCCGGCGGCGGCGTTTCGAGCAGGATTTCCAGCTCCGGGGCGCGCCGGAGCATCCGGTGGACCAGCTCGATCAATTCGTCCTTATCCCAGGATTCGAGGACCGCATCCAGGTCCTCGACTTCCAGGAAGGCGTCGGGCTTCCGCATCCAGGCGAGCAGCACCGCCGCGACGTGCTTGCAATAACCGCCGCCCCCGACCGGGCAGGAGCAGTGCGACGAGGCAATGCCGGTCTCGTCGCAGGTGACGGACACCCGGTAGGGCTCGTGCTGGCGGCCCTGCACGCGGGCCTTCAGGGTCGGGCCTTGCCGCTTGGTGTCGAAGACCGAGCCGTTCGCGGCGTAGGGGCGGCCCTTGATGAGGTTCGCCTCGCCGATCCGGGCCTTGATCAGCTTCTGCGTGATCCGGGGCTGGCTGGCCGTGGTCATGTTGAGGCCCCGTCGAGAGGGTCCGTTCCACCCTGTCGTCGCGACAAGGCTCCCCCCATTATAAGGGTTCCGGGCCCCGCAAGGGCCGGTCAAGCGGGCGGAACCGCGGCCTCGAAGCGATGGCCGGCCTCGACCAGGCGGGCGATCGCCTCGTCGGCCCGCCCCGCCGGCACCAGGAGGTAGTCGGTGTCGGCCGTGCTGAGGGCGAACAGCGGGATCCCCGCCTCGGCCAGCGGGGCGGCGAACGCGGCCAAAATCCCGACCTCCTCGAACGCGAACGGCCCGCGGAGCTTCAGCACGGACCACGCGAACGGGCCGCGCAGGTCGCCGGGCACGAGCCGCTCCTCGCAAACGATCGACAGCTCGTCGGCCGACCTGGTGATCGACAGGAAGGCCGACGCCGCCCCGACCCAATCCGGCAGGCCCGAGCCCGGGTCGAGCCGGACCACCGACCAGGTCCCGTCGAGCTTCGAGAATGCCTGCCCGCCCATGGACGATGCCCCCCGACGGCTCGGATCGAACCCGCACGGCTGCCGAACGGTCTGCATGATGATAAAATCAACCGTACCCGGCCCGAATCCCGACCGAGATCGAGTCCCCCCATGTTGACCGTCAACGACCGGATCGCGATCCCGATGTCGGAATTCGCGCTCGACTACGCGAGGTCGGGCGGGCCGGGCGGCCAGAACGTCAACAAGGTGGCGTCGAAGGCGATCCTCCGATGGAACCCGGGCATCAGCCCCAGCCTGCCGCCCTCGGTGAAGGAACGCCTGCTCAGGAAGGTCGCCTCGCGATTGACGACCGAGGGGGAGCTGATCATCACGTCGCAGCTCACCCGCGACCAGGGCCGCAACGTGGACGACTGCCTGGAGAAGCTCCGCCTCCTGGTCCTCGACGCCGCCACCCCGCCCAAGGTCCGAAGGCCGACGCGGCCCACGAAGGCCTCCCAAACGAGGCGGCTGGAGGCGAAGGGGAAGCGATCCGAGACCAAGAAGCTCCGCAAGAGGCCGATGGCCGATTGATCGATCGGCGCCCGGGTTATTCGTCGGCGAAGGTGAGCTGGAGGATCCGCAGCGTGGGGATCACCCGGACGCCGTAATCCCGCTGCCTCGGGTTGGAGACGATCAGCACGTCCTTGTAGAGGCGCCCGTAGCGGTCGGGCGTGTCGTCGTCGTTGGCGTTCAGCTCGACGGCACGGCACGGTCGGGCGGCAGCCCCGCCGGCTGGCCGTTGGGCCCGACGTACAGCAGATTGACGATCGGCCCCTCGACCAGCGGCTTCTCGGCCGTCAGTTTGGTCTTCCCCAGGCGGCCCACCTGCCGCCGGCGACGCCGCCGATGAGGGCCGATGCCACGATCGCCAGGCCGATCCCGAGACGCCGATTCATCGCGCTGCCTCCTCGATCCCCGCAAGGCCGGGGCGCGGTCGGCGCGCCCCCACCGGCACGATCGCCGCGGCCGCGACGGCCGTCAAGCCCTTCCCCCCCGGACGGCCGCCCGGCGGGCCCCGGGAAACGCGGCGTCCACCTTGGCCGACACCATTTCGGCCGGCTAAGATTGGGGGGAAATCGTCGCCAACGCGCCGGGCGGCCGCGCGACCCCCAGCCTTCCCCGATCCGATCCGACCACGGAGAGCGGCCCCATGAGACCCGGCGATCTCGGCCCCGAGCCGGCCGCGCTGACCACGTCGGGCCGGGCCGCCCCGACCGAGGATCGCGCCCCGGGGGCCGTCGTCGAGACGATCGTCAGCCCGTTCCACTGCCTCTACCAGGACGCCCTGTTCCTGCACACGCTCAGCCACCGGCGGATGGCCGCACAGAACCCCAGCGAGGCCGGCCGATTGGCCAGGGCCGCGGCTCTTGTTCTACCTCGACGCCGTGGAAGCCCTGATCCACCAGGCCGCCGCCGAACTGGCCCGGCCCGAACTCTCGGGCATCCTCCGCGACCCGACCCGCGGCATCCCCCTGCAGGACGCCTGGCGACTGCTGTCGGCGATCAGCGTCGAGGGGGTCGGCTGCACCGGCAACCTCGACGCCCCCCCGTGGCCCCAGTTCGCCGAGGAATTGCTTTCCCTGCGGACCGCCTGGCTCTACCCCGGCCCGGCCCCGGAACGCGCCGCCTATTACCGGGCCAACGGCCCCGACGGCTCGTTCGAGCCGCTCGAACCGCACCGGATCCCCAGGGGCTTCCCCCTGGCCGCCGACCGCCTGAACCTGCCCAGGACCGGCCTGCCGAGGGACCCTTATGCCCTCCGCCCCCACCACATCGACACCGCCCGGGGCGTCGTCGACGCGGCGATCGACGGCCTCGACCGGCGGCTCGGCGGCGCCCTGACCCGGGGCGGCCGGCACCGCAAGGAACCGGCCCGGATCGTCTACCCCGCCGGACCTGATCCGATCTGACCCGACCCGAGTGAACGACGGCATGGAAACCTGGACGGTCGGCAAGCTGTTGACCTGGACGACCGACTTCCTCCGCAAGAAGGGCTCGGAAAGCCCCCGGCTCGACGCCGAGGTCCTGCTGTCCCACGTCCTGCAATGCGAGCGGGTCCGCCTCTATACGGCCTACGACGAAGCCGTCGGCGAACGCGACCGCTCCGCCTATCGGGAACTGGTCAAGCGGCGTTCCGAAGGGGCGCCGGTCGCCTACCTGGTCGGCCGCAAGGAGTTCTTCTCGCTGCCGCTGAAGGTCACGCCCGCCGTCCTGATCCCCCGCCCCGACACCGAAACGGTCGTCGTCGAGTTCCTGGCCCGGTTCCCCGCGACCGCCGAGGTCCGGGCCGTCGACGTCGGCACCGGCTCGGGCTGCATCGCCATCGCCTGCACCAACCGCCACGGCAAGGCCCACTTCCTGGCGATCGACCGCAGCCCCGAGGCCCTGGCCGTCGCCCGGGAGAACGCCGACCGGCACAAGCTGTCCGACCGGATCGATTTCCGCGAGGGCGACCTGCTGGATCCGGCCGCCGACGAAGGCCCGTTCGACGCCATCCTCTCCAACCCGCCCTACATCCCGACCGATGACATCGACGGCCTGGAGCCGGGCGTCCGCGACCACGAGCCCCGGCTCGCCCTCGACGGCGGCGACGACGGCCTTCGCATCGCCGACCGCCTGATCGCCCAGGCCGTCCCTTTACTCAAAACGGGCGGCCACCTGATCCTCGAAATCGGCACGGCCCAGGAAGGCCCCGTCCGCGACCTCATCGCCGGCCATCCGGAGCTGGAGCTGGCCCCGACGATCCGCGACGCCGCCAATCATCCCAGGGTCATCCGGGCCACGCGGCGGGATGACTAGGCGGGCGGACAGGGCCCCCGGAACCCTGCCCGCCCGCCTGGCGCTCAAAGCCGCGGCAACGTCAACCCACCATCGACCAGGAACACCCCGCCCGTCGAGAACGGGAATGCCCCCGACGCCAGGGCCGCCACCGCCCTCCCCACATCCTCGGGCGTCCCCCATCGGCGGATCGGCTGGAGGCCGTCGGCGATCCGCCGGTCATAAACCTCGTGGACGCCGGCCGTCATGTCGGTGTCGATGATCCCGGGCCTGACCTCATGCACGGCGATCCCCGCGTCGGCCAGCCTCGCCGCGAACAGGGCGGCCACCATGCTCAGGCCCGCCTTCGACACGCAGTATTCGCCGCGATTCACGCTGGCCAGCGTCGCCGAGACCGACGTCACGAACACGATCAACCGGCGAACATCCCCCGGGGCGGGATCCTCGACCATCCGTTTCGCGACCGCCTGCGTCAAGAAAAACGGCCCCCGCAGGTTCGTGCCGACGACGCGTTCCCAGCTCTCCGGCGTCGTCCCCAGCAAATCCAAACGCACCGAGGGGGCCACGCCGGCATTGTTCACCCAGATGTCGATCCGGCCCATCCGATCGACCACCGCGTCGACCAGCCCCCGGCCCTGCTCGATGTCGCCCACGTCGGCCGCGATCGCGATGGCTTCCGGGGCGCCCGCCTCGATCGCCTCGCGGCAGGCTTCCTCGGCCGCCTCGGCCTGCGACCGGTAGTGGACCACCAGCCGCAAACCGAGCCCCGCCAAAGAACGGACGATCCCCCGGCCGATGCCCCGGGAGCCGCCCGTCACCACCGCGACGCGAGCGTCCATCGGCTCAGTTCACGCCCACGGGCTCGTATTCGTCGATGTATTCGTAAAACACGTTCCGTTGCCGGGGGATGTAGCCGACCTCCTCGATCGACCGCCGGATCTGCGACAGCGTCTGGTGGTGGACCGTGCCGGCCGACGACACCACATTCTCCTCGATCATCAGGCTGCCCATGTCGTTGGCGCCGAAGTACAGCGCGACCTGGCCGACCTTGGGCCCCTGCGTGACCCAGGACGACTGGATGTTGGGCACGTTATCGAGATAGATCCGAGAGATCGCCTGCACGCGGAGGTATTCGTGAGCGCCCGCGGCGGGCACGTGCGCCATCTCGGTGTGCTCGGGCTGGAACGTCCACGAGATGAACGCCGTCAGGCCGCCGGTCTCGTCCTGCAGCGACCGGATCCGGTCCATGTGCTCGATCCGCTCCTCGGGCGTCTCGATGTGGCCGAACATCATGGTCGCGGTCGACTTGCCGCCCAGCTCGTGCCAGGCCCGGTGCACGTTCAGCCAGTCGTCGGTGAGCGCCTTGCCCCGCGTGATCTCCTTGCGGACGCGATCGACCAGGATCTCGCCGCCGCCGCCGGGGAGGCTGCCCAGGCCCGCTTCCTTGAGGCGGGAGAGCACCTCCGTCAGCGACATCCGGTACTTCTTGTGGAAGAAATGGATCTCGGGCGGGCTGAAGCCGTGGACGTTGAGCGTTGGGAACGTCTCCTTCAGGTCGCGGAGCATCTCCTCGTACCAGGAGAACGGCAGGTCGGGGTGCAAACCGCCCTGGAGCAGGATCTGGTCGCCGCCCAGTTCCAGGGTCTCGCGGACCTTCTGGTGGATCACGTCGCGTTCGAGGACGTAGGCGTCGGTCTCGCCCACCTTGCGGTAGAAGGCGCAGAAGTCGCAGACGGCCGCGCATACGTTGCTGTAATTGATGTTGCGGTCGATGTTATACGTGCGGAACGGCTCCGGGTGCAGCCGCTTGCAGATCGCGTCGGCGGCGCGGCCGAGCTGGAACAGGTTGCCTTCCTTGTGCAAAACCAGGGCGTCGTCGGCGGAGATCCGTTCGCCGTCAACGGCCGCGTTGCAAGATGCTGGCGATCGAGGAAGACAAGCTCCACTCCTTCAGGACGAGGCCCAGGGCGGCGGCAGGTCGGGCAAACTGCCGGAGGCCGGCCAGCTCAGGGACGCCCAGGTCGTAGGACAGGACTCGGGTCAGGTAGTCGTAGCACTCGTCGAAGCCCAGGCCCAGCCGGGGCCATGCTCGCAGGCGATCGCGTCGGCATGCGGCAGGCCATCGCGGCGGCAAGCTTGCAGGGCGGCGGGCGGTCGCCCAGGTCGATGCCGGGCCGGACGGCCCAGACGGCGAAGACGAACGGCAGGCCGGTCATCTCCTGCCACGCGCGGGCCATGTCGACCTTCTCGACGAACGGCCCGGCGGGGTCGCGCATGGCGCGGTCGCCGATCAGCAATACCGCGTCGGCCGTGCTCTCCTCGGCGGGGACGCCCATCGGCAAGTGCTCGATGGCCTCAGGCCGGACTCCATGCCGCTCGTCCAGCCAGACCCGGCAAAGCGCCTGCGACGTCCGCGACCCTTCATCGAGGGCTAACCGCCGGATCTCGCGGAACGGCACCCGGCTGAACAGCTTGACGCTGCGGACCGGGCCCCTCGCGGCGATCGCCAGGTCGGGCACGATCCGGTAGCCGTGCGGCACGCCCGCAGGTACTCGACCGACGGGATCAGGGCCACGTCGAGCGCCCCCTCGGCCAGCCGATCGGCCAGGCAGCTCGGGTAATCGAGGACCAGGTCGACCTGCGGCGTGCCGGTCGAGTCGGTAGTAGAGGGGTCGCGCATTCAGGTAACTGACCGCACCCACCCGGACCCGATCCGCCATGCCGGTCCCCCTCATCGGCCCGGAAAAAGGTCGCCGATCGGGATGCGAGTGTAGGCAAAGTCGCCCGAACCCGCAACCCGCCGCGGCCTCCAGCCCAATTCCCCGGAACCGCAGGATCGCCCGGGAATTCACCCGCTGGCCCGGCCGTCCGAACGAAGCCGCGATTCCAGCCAGGCCAGGTCGCCGCTCGCGATGAGCGCGGACCAACCCGGATCGAGAGCCACCGGCTTTCCCCCAACTCTCAAGGTACTAGCGGTCCAATCGCTGGAAATCCAGGGCTTTTCGCAGCCCCGAAGGGGCGCGGCGGTGGATAGCCAGGGCGGCGGATCACGGCCGGCTCGGAAGTATGCCCCGGCACGGCGCCCGGAAATCCCTGGAAACCAAGGATTTCCGGCGGCGTGCCGGGCCCGTTCGTTGGGGTTGGCCGTTTCCCGGGGCTGGCGCCCGGGCTATCCACCGCCGCCCCTCCCGGGGCGGAAAGTCCGGATCCGCGGCCGGATGCTTGGCGGTCCAATCGCCGGAAATTCCAGGGCTTTTCGCAGCCCCGAAGGGGCGACCGTGAATAGCCAGGGGTGCAGCGCAGCGGAACCCCTGGAACCCGGCCAGCGCCCCCGATTCTCGCCCCGTCGCGGCGCCAAGACCCCGGAAACAGGGTCTTCGGGAGCCGCGACGGGGGCCAATCAACTGGCCACCGACGACCCCCGGGTTGGATTGCAAACAATTCCGGGAAATGCCGGCGCGCTTCAGGTTCCGCTCGCGGGATTTCCCGCCTCCCGGCAGCCCCGTGGTTTAAGGAAGAGGTAACGATCCAGCGAGCAGGCCCGACCAGGCAAACCAATCCCATCGGTCCAGCACCAAGGCCCCGACGATGACCGTCGCCACCCGGACCAAGACCCGGACCCGCAAGAAGGCCGAGCGCACCGAGGCCCAGAAGCAGCAAGCCCGCATCAACGGCTCACGCTCCCGGGGCCCCATCGCGGCCGAGGGCAAGGCGAAATCCTGCCGCAACGCCGTCCGACACGGCTTCCGATCCGAAACGATCGTTGCCGAGGAAGATCGGCCGCAGTATGAAGGGCTCCGCAATGGCTGCTCCTCGAACTGCCGAGGACGCCCCGGGCCGCCGACGGCCTGCTCGCCGGCAACGTCGCGTCGGCCGTGATCCAGGCCCAGAAGATCGACGCCGCGGAGAGCTCGTCGGTGGCCGAGGAGAAACGGCAGATCCGCAAGCGGCACGACCGCAAGCGTGAGGCCGCCGGCTCGACGATCCTCCGTGCCGTGCACGGGGAAGATCGCCGAGGCGTACGAACTCCGCCGCCAGTTGCCCGAGGGCTGCGACGAGATCGCCGAGATCTGGTCGGAGATCCGCGACCAACTCGCGGTGCTGCCGACCAGGGCCGCAATCCCGGCCGAGGCCTGGGACGAGATCCTGGGCAACGTCGTCACGCTGGAACCGCTCTATCAATCGATGGTCACGCACCCGGTACGAGGAGGCCGCCCGCACCGGGTTCCTGCCGCCCAGCAAGGTCATCGAGCATTGCGACTCGTACATCCGCATCTTCCGGGAGCGGGCCGCCCGCCTGCGGAAGGAACGAAGGCAGATCGCCGGGCTTCAAGCTGACGATCGCCGAGGCCGACCTGGGCAAGGACGGCCAGCTCCGCGAGCAGCACCTGGGGATGGCCCGGTCGGCGATCGCCCGGAACATTCAGCAGATGGACATGGAAACCCATCGACAATGGCGTCGGGAAAAGGAAGGCTGGCCGGCGAACGAACCCGACGCTTCGCCGCAGGTAATGCCGAATCGACGGTTGAAGAAACGCCGGGTGGCATGCCCTCGTCCGCGTGGGCCTGCGAATGCCCGAGGCGATGGACGTTCCCCAGCCGGCCACTTCGAATGGCCTGTCGCATGCCCTGCGGACGAGGGCATGCCACCCAAGGCCTTCGCGAGTCGGAAGTCAGGGCGCCCGAACGAACCCGAGGATCCAACGCAAACCCCTGGGCCCCAGATCAAGTTTGGATCCAGCAGGTGGCATTCCCTCGTCCTCGTGGGCATGCGAACGCCCCGTGGCAAAGGCCGTCTCCGAGCAGGCCGAGCTACCTGGCCTGACGCATGCCCACGAGGACGAGGGAATGCCACCCAGGGCCTTCCACGAGTCGGGCTCGCTGGCGCCCGAACGAACCCGACGCTCCGACGCAAGCTGCCAGAGAATCGACGTTTGAAGAAACCCCGGGTGCCAAGCCCTCGTCTTCGTGGGCATGCGAGCGCCCCGAGGCGATGGACGTCTCCCAGCCTGCCGTTCCCGAAGGCCAGTCGCATGCCCACGAAGACGAGGGCATGCCACCCCTGGACCATCTCGCCCCGGCGCCCGAACGAACCCGAGGCCGCGCCGCAACCCGAGGTTTGCGAAATCGTTTGCGACGAGGAACCCCAGACCCCGGGGGACGCCTTTTACCTCGAGGCCGAGCGGATCTACGACCTGCGCAACATGGCAGCCCTGATGCTGGAAATCCAGGGGATCGACCTGTCCTACCAGATTCCGCTACCGAGCTGCCCCGAAGTCGCCCGGCATCTCCGGGAATTCGAGGAAGCGGCGGCCAGCGCCCGCGAGTTTGCCGCCAGAACACCAGGCCGCTCGCCCAATCCGGGGGCGTCGGCCCAACCGACCTGGCCCGCCCCGACCTCGGTCCCGTCCGCGGCGCCGAACGAACCCGAGAGTCCGCTGCAAAACCTTGACAAGATTGGCTTTAAGGCCATTGCGACGGACAGGCCGGGCCGAACCTCGTCGCGGCGAGGCCGACACCGTCATTGATCGATCGAGAGCGATCGATGGATTGCGAGGCTCTTTGACAATCCGGTGATGGCTCGTCGCCAAAGGACCAAGACCGGCGACGAAGGGCGGCAGGGTGGCACGGGTTTCCCATCGGCTTAGCCGATGAAACCCGTGTGGGGGCGCTTGCCGCCGACGCCCGGCCACATGTCACCGGGCCGTCATGCGCCGAATCAAGCCCCCGGGCAGGCTTCGAGAGAGGCCTTCTCACACCGGTTTCATCGGCTACGCCGATGGGAAACCGGTGCCACCCTCTGAGGCGACTGCTGCATTGCCGGCCAACTGACGGATCCTGGGGCCCTGGGACTGATCAAGGAATTCAGCGTTTACTGCGTCGCGTGCCATCCGCCGCAGTCATTTCGAACGAGGCTCGGGGACTCGGCCCCGATCAGGGGCAGCTTCGGCTCGATCTCGGCCAGCAGGGCGGCGATGCCCGCCTTGGCGACCTCGGCATCCTGCTCGCCGGTGCCGCGCCGACCCCGACCGCGCCCGACGACCTGGCCGTCGATCACGATCGGGACGCCGCCGTAAAGGGCGGTGAACTTGCCGCCGCTGGCGAGGGCGGCGTTCTGCGGGCTGATGTTCAGCAGCAGGTCGGGGGTGGTCGTGCCGGGCGGGAACGGGCCGGTCGGGATCCTTGTGGTGGCGGCGGCGGTGGCCTTGGTGAGGGCCGTGTAGGCGCTGGCGGGCCGGGCGCCGTCCATCCGCGCGAAAGCGATCGGGTGGCCGCCGTCGTCGACGATCGACACGTTCACCTTCAGGCCATCTGCGCCGCCGGCTCGGCCGCGGCCGGATGGCCTTGGCGCCGGCCAGGTTGAGGTGGATCTGGTCGCGGGTGATCAGCCGGGGCCCTGCCCTTCGGCGGCGCCCCTTGTACTCGGCGAGGGCCTGACCGATCATGGCGATGGCCGCCTTCAGCCCTCGTCGAACCGTTTCTCCTTGAAGTCGGGGGTGAACGAGTCGCGGATCTTCTCCAGCCCGGCGGGCTTGAGGTGCGCGGCGACGGCCGCCGGGGCCTGCGGTTCCGCCGTCTTCCGCTCGCGTTCGGCGATCAGGATGTACAGCGGCTTGCGGCCCAGGGCGGCGAACCGCTGCGTTGCAAGGTCGTCCAGCGTCGAGCCGGCCATCGATTCGATCGTCTGGATGACGATCGGCCAGGTGATGCGTTTCGCCAGTTCCTGCAAGTCGGCCCCGGCCTCGCGGACGGCAGCGGGGCTGAACGGCTTCGCGCTTCGTCGCGGACTTCGGGAAACCACCTCCTGGGCCGCGGCGGGGCCGCCCAGGAGGGCCAGGGCCGATACGACCAGGATCGATGTCAGGGGGATGCAGGGCGTACTGGCCGATCTCCTCGGAACCGGGTCAAAGTCGGGGCTTGCGGGCCTCGGTCGAGCAGCCAGGTCAGGAAGCCCTTGCGGGATCGTCGTAGGCGCGGTCCCAACTGTTGTGGCCGACGTTGCGATACTCGGTGATCCGGGGCTTGCCGCCGGCCTCGTTGAGGGCCGCATTCATGGCCCGCAGGTTCAGGACCGTAGCGTCGCGGTCGTTGTCGCCCACGAAGCTCCAGACGGGCAGGGCTCGCCGAGCACGCGGGCGTCCTCGACGCGCCCGGCCCGCAGATCGGGGCCACCGCGGCGAACTTGCCGGGGTACTTGGCCGCCATCTCCCACGAAGCCCCGACGCCCATCGACAGGCCGGTGAGCAGGATCCGATCGGTATCGCAACGATAGGTCTTCAACACTTCATCCAGGGCGGCGACGGCCGCCTCGGAATCGGCCGAGCCGGCAGCCCAGGTCTCGCGGGCCTGCGGGAAGACGGCGACGAACGGGAAGTCGCCGGGGCGGTTGTTGATCGCCGGGCCCAGGCCGACCTGCGGGGACGGCCGTCCTGCTCGCCCGAGCCGTGCAGGGAACAGCAGGACCGGGAACGCCTTCTTGCCGTCGTACCCGCGTGGCAGATACACGGTGTACTTCCGGCCGCCCTGCGAGGTCCGCAGGTGGAATCCGGGGGTCGCCTGGTCGTCGGCCGCGGGGGTCGGCAAGGGCTGAATCAAGATATCCTTGAATTGCACTTCCATCGGCCCGCCGGCGTGGATCTGCACGGCGATCTTGCCGCCGAGCGCGGCGATGGCGGGGTCGTCTTCCTTGTAGGAGACGGAGGTCACGCCGTTGAGCGTGAGGGTGATCGAGTTGCCCATCGCCCGGATCGTGTAGTGGTTCCAGCCGTCCTTGCGGACCGCTTCGAGGGCCTTCGGCGAGGCGGCCACGAGCACCTTGTTGCGTCGGGATTCGTCGTAGAGCGAGCCCCAGTAGTTCTCGCCGATGTCGGCCTGGTAGCCCTTCATCTCGGTGCCGGGGATCCGCTCGCTGCGGAACTGGACGCCGCTGTTCCCCTCGCCGCCGATGAGCCGGAACGAGAGCTGGAGGACGAAGTCCTTGTAATCGGCCTTGGTGGCGAGGAACTGGTTCTGCTTGATCCCCGGGCTCTTGCCGACGAGCATGCCGTCCTTCGCCGACCAGAGGGACGTATCGCCCTCCCAGCCTTCGAGGTCCCGGCCGTTGAACAGCGGGGTGAAGCCGGCCGTCTCGGTGAGGGCGGGCAGGCCGTCGAGCTGGCGGGCCCAGTAGAGGATGATGGCGGCGAAGTAGGTGGTGCCGACGTCGGCCGGCTTGCCCGGCGCCGGGGCGTAGCCGCCGTCGGACTGCCGGTACTTCGCGACGAACTTGCGGACGCCATCCAGGTCGGGCTTCTCATGCAGCATATAGAAGCCCCGCATGATTCGATACGACGTGGCCAGGTCGGACGGGCCGTCGTCCTTGGCCCAGCCGCCGTCGGGGCGCTGGCCGTCGCGGAGGGTTTTGACGATCTCGGCGCGGTGGTCGAGTTCCTGGCCGGTCCGCAGCAGGGCGACGCCGGCCGAGCCGGTGGCGAACGCCCGGCTGGCCCCTTCGCCCCAGGTCCCGTCCGGCTTGCGGCCCTGGGTGATGATCCCCAGCCAGGCGGGCAGGATGCCTTCGGGCTTCTTGCCGACGGCCTCGTAGCCGGCGACGGCCAGGCGGATCTCCTCGAAGGTTTTGGCGTTCTTGTCGAGGAATTCCAGGGCCTTGGCGACGCGCTCGGGGTCGGCGACCTTGAGTTCGGCCACGGCCATCAGGCCGACGGCGGTGGTGTTGGCGTCGGGCTTGCCGCCGGGGGTCGGGGCGAAGCCGCCCGATTCGTCCCAGCAGGACCGGACGTAGGCGATGGCGCCGGGGACATTCGGGATCGACCCGCCGGCGTACTTGAGGGTGCGGATGGCCGAGGAGGTGGAGCCCAGCGTGGAAGCCTGGCCGACGTTGGGGGCGAATCCGCCGTCGGGGTTCTGGAAGGCGGCGACGAATCGGGCGGTCTGCCGGAGTTCGTCGGGCGTCTGGGCCCGGCCAGTCCGGTCGGCGGCGGCGACCGCCAGGAGCATCAGGCCGGCCGTAAGGGGCCGGGGGAAGGTCGATCTCATGGGTAAGGCTCCGCGGGCCGTGGGCCGTTCGGGCGGGTACGGAGCCATCATCGTGCGCCGGTCGAAACGGGTTGGCAAGGGTGGACCGGCGGGGCTTGCGGGCGGCTCGCGGAGAAAATTGGGGTGGACGTGTCGGCTGTCAAGCCTTCGTCGCGACTCTCGGGGTGCAACCGGTGATTCTCAAGGAAATGGGAAGAGGGCACCCGGGCACAACAAGGAGGTTTCCCATGCTGGTGCTGAGCCGCAAGCGGTCGGAACGGATCTGGATCTCCAAGGACATCTGCATCACGATCGTGAAGCTCGATCGCCACCAGGTCCGCCTGGGGATCGAGGCCCCCAGCGACGTGCCGATCGTCCGGGAGGAAGTGCTCAAGGAAGCCGAGATGACGAGCAACACCCCGGCCCTCGCCTGAAGGGCGGGATCGGGGCGGGGCCGCAGGCCAGGCCCGCGGCCCCCGGTTGTTCGATCGGGATCGGCAGGGATGGATCAGAGCGGGCCGGGCTGCTCCTGGCCTTCGATGCCGGTGTCGTCCGCCTGGCCGTTGAAGGCCCGGGTCGCGGCGGGCCCGACGGCCACCGTCTGGAGGCAGAGGTCCACGGGCTTGGGGTTCTTCTGCTGCTCCGGGCTGAGCTCCCAGATCAGGGCTAGGTCGAAGACATCCTGGCCGACCTTGCGGCCGGGGAGCAGGTAGACCTGGATCTTGTTGCCGTTGGCCTCGTAGATGTAGCGGTTGAACTCGTTGCCGCCCTTGGCGCGGGCCTTGTTGGACGTGGCGGTCGAGGCGGCGTTGTTATGGACGGTGTTGAGCAGGGTCAGGACGTCGTTGGTGAAGTCGCCCCGCTGGCTCTGGTCCGGCTCGGCGGGCGCCCCCCCCTTCGCGGCCGGCCGCGGCGGCTTCTTGTGCCGGGCGAGGACGTGCAGGCCGAGGTCCAGGCCGCCGTCCTGCCGGAGCGAGACGAAGCTGGAACGCAGGTCGTACTGGGCGTCGGTCAGGCCGGGGACCAGGCGGAAGTCGGCCGCCTGCCCGGGGAGCGGCTTGGGCGGGCGGATATAAACCT
>JAXMBD010000074.1:0-23259 GCA_046350035.1 Isosphaeraceae bacterium
TGCCGGCGAGCATCAACGTCGCCCCGAAATCGCCCAGGGCCCGCGTGAACGCCAGTAGCAAGCCGGCCAGCAGGCCCCGCCAGGCGATCGGCAGCGTGACCGAGAAGAACACGGACAGCTCGCCCCTCCCCAGGAGCCGCGCGACGTCCTCCAGGCCCGGATCGACCCCCTCCAGCGCCGAACGTGCCGGCAGCAGGAACATCGGGAAGGCCGCCACCGACGCCGCCAGGACGGCGCCGGCCGGGTGGAACGCCACCGAGACGCCCAGCCAGTGCTCCAGGGCCCAGCCGATCGGTCCCCGCCGCCCCACCAGTTGCAACAGGCCGAATCCCAGGACGGTCGGCGGCAAGACCATCGGCAAGGCGAGTAACGAGGCGAGCAAATCGCGCCCGGGAAACCGCGAGCGGGCCAGCAGGAGCGCCAGGGGCAGGCCCAGCAGCACGATCAGGGCCGTCGCGATCGCGGCCACGACCAGCGACAGGCCCATCGGCCCGCCCATCAGAGATAGCCCAGGTCGGCCAGGCGTTGCTGGATCGCGGCCTCCTCCTCCTCGGTATAAACCGGGCCGGATGCCGGGTCCTGGTCGAAGTCGGCCTCGGAAGCGGCCGAATCGACCGGATCGGCGACCGACGGGTCGAGCACCTCGCGGAGCACGCGGCCGTCCATGTCGCCGGGGGCGGGCACGCCCAGCAGGTGGAGCAGCGTCGGGGCGATGTCGGTCAGGTTGGCGCCTTCGGCCAGCGTCGAGCCGGGTCGGAACGCGGGCCCCGAGCCGATGAACATCCCCTCCATCCGGTGATCGCCGGTCGGCCCAAATGCGGGGGAGATCACCCGGTTGGTGGTGAAGTCATACAGGCCGATCGTCCGATACCGCCAGTCGCCCGGGACGGCGGTCAGGTCGGGGGCCATGTCGAGGTAGGGGCCGTTGTAGAGTTCCTCGCGCTCGTGGATCCGGTCGAACAGGGGCAGGCCGGTCTCGGGGTGCTGGATCTCGCGGAGGCGCGCCTTCAGGTCGTCGAGCACCGCACGGTAGTCGGCCGGATCGACGCAACCCTCGGGCTGGCGGCCCTTCAGGTTGACGAAGATCTGGCCGAAATTGCCCTGCGCGTAGGCCCTCGTGCGGGACCAGTCGATGTGGCGGCGCGACAGGAAGACGCGGTCGGCCAACGAATCGAGCCAGCCCGATTGCTTGCCGCCGAACCGGCTGACCCGCTGACTCGCCATGCCCATGCGGGCCATCAGGCCATACAACCATTCGGGCGAGATCCCCTTGCGAAAACACCAGTGCTTCTGCTTGACATAAAAATCATCCTGGAGCGCCAGATAGCCCTGATCGAGCAACCAGACGTTGAAATTCACATACCAGCAGATCGGGCCGAAACCGTGGTCGCTCATCAGGATCATCGACGCGTCGTCGGGCAGGGACGCCGCGATCCGGCCGACCCCGCCGTCGAGCTTCTCCCAGAAGCCGATGAACCCCTCGCGGACGGCTGAAAGGTCGCGCCCTTTCGCCTTGGGATGGGAAGGGTCCCAGGCATGCCAGAGCTCATGCTGGATCCGGTCGGTCGCCATCAGGTCGAACGCAAACAGGTCCCAGTGCCGCCGCCTAGCGAGGAACTCGACGGCTTGCAGGTGTTGTTCGAGGAAATCGTTGAGATCGTCGAGGGCATCGGCCTCATGCCCGCCGTCGTGGACGACGGTCGCCCAGGGCCGATAGGGCCGGCCCAGGTGGGCTTCCAGCTCGCGGAAGAGGGCGGGGTCGCTGGCGAAATCCGGGGCGCCAGGAGGGCTGAGGAAATCGCCCAGGTAGAAGCCGGGGGCCTTCCGGGGCGGATAGTTCATCGGCACGGCGCCGGCGACCGTCTCCTTGCCATGCCGGCCGGCGATCTCCCAGACCAGGTCGGATCGGATCGTCCTCGACGAGTTGACCCGCCCCTTGCCGGGGTCATGGCCATACTCGACGAACTCATAAACCCCGTGCCGACCCGGATTCTTGCCGGTCATCACGCAGGTCCACGCCACCGGGCTAAGCGGCGGCGAGGTGGACCGCAGTACGCCCGAAGCGCCCTCCCGCCGAAGTCGGGCGAGGTTCGGCAACCGCCCCTCGGCCATCAACGGATCCAGCAGATCCCAGGTGGCCCCATCCAGGCCCAGCAGGAACACCCTCATGAACGCATGCTCTCCAGGCGGCCGAATCCCTAGGCCGGATGCGATATCCGGCATCTTACGCGAACCGCGTCGGCGGGGATAGCGCGGGTACGGCTGGCCGGAAGGCGTGGGCGCGTCGCATTCTTGGGCAGCTTGCCGAACTGCCGGGCAGGAAATGGAAAAGAGCGACCAACAGGCTTCGGCTTTTTCCCGGGATTTCTAGAGATCTTTCGCAATAACCTGGGGTTGGCACGAAAAATGCACATCACCTCGATCATATGCGATGTAAACCATCGCAAGGCCTGACCAGGTCGGAGGTTGCCGGATTTCCGGTGGGCCTCTCCTTGGCCCCGGCGGGCTAACTTGATCACGAGCAAGCGTCGTTCTCCCTGGCTGTGCCCGGCCCCCTCGTAGGGGGCCGGGTTTTTTTATGGGCGAGTCATCCTGAAATGCACTTCGGACGGTCCCAGGCGACGCAAATTGGGATCGGCCAACGACCTGGATGAGATTGTCAACAAGACGAGGGGTCCAGGTTGACAAGTCACCCCGGCAATGTTGACAACCGACGGTTTTTCCTCCACGATCGACGGCGTGATCGGAAATCCATCATCCTCTGGATGAGCCGCCCGTGGATTCGCAGAGCGATCGCATTCGAGAATTCCTCCTCGATCATGTCGGGGCCCATCCCCGCGACATCAGCCAGCGGGCCGCTCAGGAATTCGGGGTGACTCGGCAGGCGATCAACCGCCATCTCAAGTTGCTCATCAAGGCCGGGGCGATCGAAGCCCAGGGGGCGACGAACCGCCGTGTCTATTCGCTCAAATCGACGATCCGACGATTCGCGATCCCCCTTGAGGAGCACAGCGAAGAGGATCAGGTTTGGCCAGCCCCTTCGTCAAAGACCTGCCGGGGAACGTCCGAATCATCCGGAATGATGCTTTCACGGAAATCTTCAATAATGCCATCGATCATTCCGGCGGAAAGATTGCCGTTGTGACGCTGGAGACCAATGCGCGTTGGATACGCATCACGATCGCGGACGATGGGGTCGGGATCTTCGAGAAGATCCGGGCGAAGTTGGGCCTGGCCGACCCGCGGGAAGCGATCCTGGAGTTGGCGAAGGGGAAGTTCACGACCGACCCGGCTCGGCACTCGGGGCAGGGGATCTTCTTCACTTCGCGGATGTGCGATCGGTTCGCGATCCGCTCAGGCCACCTGCTCTTCGACCACGACCCGACTTCCGACGAGGATTGGCTGGTTGAGGTCGAGGCGACGGATCAGCGGGGCACAACGGTTTCCCTCGGCGTCCGGGCCGATACGCCCAGGACAACCAAGGAGATCTTCGACCAGTACACGGACCTCGATTCCGACGACTACTCCTTCTCGAAAACGCATGTGCCGATATCGCTCGCCCGGTACGACGCGGAACAACTCGTCTCGCGGTCGCAGGCCAAGCGGGTCCTGAGCCGCTTCGATCGCTTCAAGGAGGTTGTCCTGGATTTCCGGGGCGTGGAATCGATCGGCCAGGCATTCGCTGACGAGATTTTCCGGGTCCATCGGGCAAGCCACCCGGGGATCAAGATCGTCGCCATCTCCGCGAACGAATCGGTCCAGAGGATGATCAACCGGGCGATCTCGTCCGATCCTGGAAGCCCGGCCTGAACCGGCCCCGGCCCGATCCTTCGTTCACCGGATCGCGCTGTAATCCGTGGGATCGAGGAACACCGATTCCACCTTTTCGACCAGCTTGCCATCCTTTTCGCTGGCCTCCTTGGCCGCGATCCACTCGGGATCGGCGCGGAAGGCGGCCCAGGCTTTTTCGGCGGCGGCCTTGTCCGGATAGGCCAGGATGTAGACGAGCTTGGTGCCCTTGCCGTTCTCGTCGTCGCGTGGGGTCCAGTAGCCGATCGAGGTCATACCGTGCTTCTTGAAGAGGCCGACGGTGTGGTCTCGAAACCGGGCCTGCAGGGCGTCGAGCTTGCCGGGGGCCGCGTAATAGGTGCGCATCTCGAAGACGCGGTCGGCGGGATTCGGCATGGCGTGGGAACGTCCCAGGGCGAATGCCCCCATCGATAGCGCGGCGGCGGCGAGGGCGTAGACGATAGGCTTACGCATGCTGAAGGCTCCGGGGTTGGGGGCCTTCATCCTAACGCACGGCCGGGCTCGTCGAGAGGTGGCCCTGGCGAAGCGGGCCGTCTCGACAGATCATGGGGTTGGCGTTACGCCGACGTTGGCGGCCGATGCCTCGGGGCTGATCGCCGGCCCCCGCGAGGGTGAGATGGCCACCTGGGCGAACAGGCGATCCCGCAACGATCGGGCCTGGGGCGAGTCGGGCCGGAGTGCCGCCGCGGCTTCGGCGTGGCCCCAGGCTTCGACCGGCTCGCCATCCCGTTCCAGCCACGAGGCCAGGATCACGTGCGCCCAGAATTCCGAGGGATCCCGCACGGAAGCCTGGCGGAGCCAGGCCCTCGCCTCGTTGGGCCGGTGCTCCAGGTCGCGGAGCAGGGCCCATTGGAGGCAGACCTCGGCCGAGGTTTCCTCCTCGGGTTGGGGTTCCCGGGCGTCGGCCGACCGGGATTCGGATCGCGGCAGCCAACGTTCCTTCAGGGCCTTCCAGGGGCCGCTATCGCGCCCCCTCCGGCAGAGGTCGAGGATCCGTTCGGGGGTACTCGGGGCCTCGTGCTCGTCGCGGTCGATCTCGATCGCCCAGAGGAAGAGCAGGTCGTCGATCTCGGCGATCAGGCGTTCGCGCCCGCCCTTGCCGTGGGCGTCGAGGGCCTCGAGGTCTTCCAGTTCGGCCCAGGCCGGGTTGCGGAGGACGTAGAACGGGGCCAGGGCCTGCTCGATCGCTTCGGCCTGCTGGAAGGGGGGCTTTTCGGGGTCGATCAGCAGGGCGTACAGCGGTTCGAGGTCGCGGAAGAGATCGGTGGCCCGCTTGCTCGTGGCCTCTTCCTGCTGGATGGCGAATTTCTGGATCTGGGCGTACTGGGCCAGGGTGTGCAGCATCGGGTCGTCGCCGAACGGGTGCGGCAGGCGGGCGAGTTTGACGGCCTCGCCCAGGTCGTCGATGGCGCGGGACGTGGCCCCGTTCTGGTACGACACGTCGGCCCGGCTCATACGCCGCTGGACCTCGGCCTGGACCTCGGAGCGGAGTCGTTCGGCCGCCTGCCGATCGCGGACCGCCAGGGCGGCCACGCTGGCCATCGCCAGGATCAGGGGGGCGCTGAATGCGATCCGGCCCCGGTTGCGCTGCCAGCCGCGGACGACCCGCCCGGCGATCGGCTCGCGGGCGAATTTCAAGGGGGTCCGGTCGGCGACCGCCTGGAGGTCGATCGCCAGGTCGGCGGCCGAGGCGTAGCGGTTGGCCGGGTCGGCGGCCAGGCAGCGTTTCAGGACCGCCTCGAAGGCGGGCGGGATCTCGGGGTACTCGCCGCGGAGCGCCGGCGGCCCGGCCCGCCTCTCGGCCAGGGCCCGCTCGAGCGCCTGGCGGACGGTCAGGGCATCCCGGGGGTTGTCGAACGGGCGGACGCCTCCGGTGGCCGCTTCGTAGAGGAGGACGCCCAGGGCGAACAGGTCGGCGCGACCGTCGATCCCGTCGGCCCGGCCGTCGGCGAGGGCCTGCAGTTGCTCGGGGGCCATGTAGGCGAGCGTGCCGCCGAGGGCCCCGGGGTCGGTGCCGTCGCCCGAGGCGGTGATCGGCTGCTGCGCCAGGTTGAAGTCGAGCAACATCGGCAGGCCGTCGGGCGTGATGAGCACGTTCGACGGCTTGACGTCGCGGTGCAGGACGCCGCGATCGTGGGCATGCTGCAGGGCCTCGGCCATCCGGGCGCCCCACCAGGCGATCGCCTCGGCGTAGCCGCGGCGGGCCAGCTCCAGCCGGCCGGTGGGCCGCCCCCAGCGGCCGTCGTGCGGGCCGAGCCGTTCGAGCGCCTCGACCAGGTCGGCGCCATGGCGGGCATCCTTCGCCGCCTTGTCGGCGAGCACCTGGGCCAGCGTCAACGAGCCCAGGAACGGCATGCAGAGCAGGTGCAGGCCGGTGACCGGGTCGGTCCGGTAGGAGTAGACCGGCACGATGTGGGTATGCTGCAAACGGGCCAGCGCCTGCGGCTCGCGCGAGCCGGTCCGGGAGACCTTCAGGGCGACCGGCCGGTCGGCGAGCTGGCGTTCCTCGGCGCGGAAGACGCGGGCGAACGAACCTCGGCCGATCTCGGCGACAAGGTGGAAGCCGCCGATCGTCTGGCCGGCTTCGGGGAATTTCGGCGCCGAGGCCGAGATGCCGCCGGGTGCGTGCGTGGCCGTGGAGGGGCAGGGGCCGACCACGCTGTGGATGTCGAGGACGCGGCGGAGCGATTCGGCGAGGCCGGGGAACCGGCCATCATACTCGGCCGGGTCGGGCGCGCGGCCTTCGATCTCCTCGCGGAGGCAATACTCCTCGTAGACGAGCGCGACGAGGGCGTCGCGGTCGAGTTCGGGATGCCGTCCGTGGTACGCCTCGACTCGGGGCGATTCGCCCGCCTCGAAGCGGAGTCCCAGCTCGCTCCGCAGGAGGGCGAGCAGGACGCCCGGCCGGAGCGAGGGGTTCTCGGGGAGGAAATCCGCGGGATCGGGCCGGGCGTGCTGGGGTGCGGCCTGCCAGGCGAGTTCGAACCGGCGGGCCACATCGACGGCCGCCGGGGTCGAGGCGGCATCCCAGGTCCTCAGCGAATCCGTTCCGGTTTCGACGGGGGGGCTCATCCTTGAATTCGTCCCTTGCCTTGGTCCGATCGGCGTCCTTGCCGGCGCGCACGCCCCTCGGGGCGCGGTTGCGAATCGGCTCGATCCGGGGGGGGTTCAGTCGGCGTCGACCACGGCCACTTCCAGGGTCCGGCGGCGGAGATCCTCGATGACCCGCTGCACGGTCCGCTCGCTCACGCCCAGGCGGTCGCCGATCTCGCGGCTGGAAAGGCCCAGCGCCTTCATCTCGATGATCGGGCGGCGGTCTTCCGGCAGGGCGTCGCGGAGCTGGCCGAAGACCTCGCGGGCCTCGGCGACCTCGCTGGGCGTGTCGTCGTGGGCGGGCAGGTCCCTCGGGCCGGCACCGTCGGACCAAAGCGGCTCTTCGCGGTGCATGTCCTGCTTCTGGCTGCCGGCGCGGCGGTACTGGTCGATCACCTTGTTCTTCGCGGCCCTGGCCAGGAAGGCGACAAGGTGGCGTTCGTCGTCGAACTCGACCGGGTCGGTGCGGACCCGGCGGAAGAAGCTGCCCCAGACGCTCTGGAGGAAGTCCAGCGAGTCGAACCTCGATCGGAGCAAGCGCGGCAACTGGCGGCGGACGACGAGGCGGACCTCGGCCTCGAACGAGGCGAGGAGTTGCTGGGCGGCCTGCTCGTCCCCGCCGCGGACTCGGGCGAGGATATCGTGCAGGTCGGCGGCGCGATGGCGTTGCGATCCTTCGGTGTGATTCATGGCCCGGCCTCCCTACCCGGCTGCGGATCTTCGGGGCCTGCCGGCGAGCGGCGTCCTTGCCCCGGATGGATTCGAAGGGAGGTTAGCCCAAAGCCGGGCCGCTGGCAATACCGTTTTCCGGCGCGAATGCGCCGGCGGCCTGCCGCGACCTATCCTGGATCCAGACCCGAGGGAGGACCCGCCGTGATGTCCAGGACGCCGACAATCCGCCCGGCCACCCCATCCGCCCGCCCGAGTCCCGGCTACCGGGCCGGGGGGGCGAACGCCGTCGGATCGGGGCCCTGGCTGTTCGTCGGGCTCTCCTTCCTGAGCGCGGCCCTGCTGTTCTCGGTCGAGCCGATGGTGGCCCGGATGATCTTGCCGGGCCTCGGCGGCTCGGCGGCGGTCTGGACGGCCTGCATGCTGTTCTTCCAGGGGGCCTTGCTGGCGGCCTATGCCTACGCCGACGCCTCCGTGAACCGGCTGGGGGCCCGCCGGCAGGCGGCCTGGCACTCGGCCTGGATCGCGTTGCCGTTGTTGCTGCTACCCTTTTCCATCGGGATCGGCGCCGGCGGGGCGACAACGCCGGGCAACGATCCGACCTGGGGGTTGCTGGGCCTGCTCGCGGCGAGGGTCGGCCTGCCGTTCCTGGCCGTGGCGTCGTCGGCCCCCTTGCTCCAGCGGTGGCTGGCCTCGACCCGGCTCCCCGGCGCCGATCGCCCCTATTCCCTGTACGCCGCCAGCAACCTCGGCAGCATGATGGCCCTGCTGGCCTACCCGTTCCTGATCGAGCCGAACATCGGCCTGGCCGCGCAGGACCGTTGCTGGACGGCCCTGTATGCCGCCTGGGTCGCCCTGACGTGGGTGGCCGCCCTCAAGGTGATGCGGTCGCCCGAGTCCGGGCGGCAAGGCAACGACCCCGAACCCATCCCGATCGGCCTCCGGGCCCGCTGGGTGGCGCTGGCCTTCGTGCCGTCGAGCCTGATGCTGGGCGTGACGACCTACCTGGGCACCGACATCGCCTCGGTCCCGCTGCTCTGGGCCTTGCCGCTGGCCCTCTACCTGGGTTCGTTCATCGTCGCCTTCGCGGCCCGGCCGATCCTGCCCCACGCCTGGGTCCTGAAGGCCACGCCGATCGCGCTGGTCATCCTGGTCCTGGTGATGGGGATCGGGCCGATCCTCCGCCCCGAGTTGATCCCGGTCCACCTGCTGGCGTTCTTCCTGATCGCCTGCGCCTGCCACGGCGAATTGAACCGGCTGAGGCCGCCGCCGGGCGGCTTGACCGGCTTCTACCTGGCGATGGCCCTGGGCGGGATGCTGGGCGGCTTGTTCAACGCCCTGATCGCGCCCCGGGTGTTCCCCGGGACCGCCGAATACCCGCTGATGCTGGCCGTGAGCGCCCTGGCCCTGCCGGCATGCTTGCCGAGGGATCGGCGGGCCTGGGTGGAGGTCGCCTTGCCGTCGGCCCTGGGGCTGGCCGTCATCGGCCTGGTGGCGTTGTTGCCCCCCTGGTGCAAGGGGGAAGCCGGATCGGCGCCGCTCCGGATCGTCCTGGGCCTGGGGGCGCTGGCGTGTTTCAGCCAGAAGGACCGGCCGATCCGGCTATCGATCGCGGCGGGCCTGGCGCTGATCGCGGGCGTGATGGGACACGAGGACGGGCGGGTGATCGAGCGGTCGCGGAGCTTCTTCGGGGTGTCGAGGGTGGTGCAGGACCCGTCGGGGGGATTCCGCAAGCTCTACCACGGCAGCACCCTGCACGGGCTCCAGGCGACCGACGAGGCCCGGCGTCGGGTGCCGCGGTCGTACTATCATCCCACCGGGCCGCTCGGGCAGACCTTCGAGGCGATGGACCGGGCCGGCCGGCATCCGCGGCGCGCGGCCCTGGTCGGCCTCGGCGCGGGCGCCGTCGCCTCGTATGCCCGCGAAGGGGACGACTGGACCTTCTACGAGATCGACCCCGAAGTCGCCCGGATCGCCCGGGATCCCCGGTTCTTCACCTACCTGGCCGATGCCCCCGCGGGGGCCGTCCGGGTGCAAATGGGGGACGGCCGGCTGGGGATCGCCGAGGCGCCCGAGCGGTCGTTCGACCTGATCGTGATCGACGCGTTCAGCTCCGATTCGATCCCCGTCCACCTGCTCACGCGCGAGGCCCTGCGAATCTACCGGGCCCGGCTGGCGCCCGGCGGCCTGATCCTCGCGAACATCTCGAACCGGTATTTCGACCTGGCGCCGGCGATGGGCGCACTCGCCGACGACGCCGGCTTGGTCGGCCGGATCGGCAACGATACGGCGGTCTCGCCCGAGCTGGCGCGCGACGGGAAATCGGCGTCGCTGTTCGCCCTGATGGGCACGGGCGACCTCTGCGGGTTGGAGGACGATCCCCGATGGCTGCCGATGCCGGTCGGCCAGGGCGTCTGGACCGACGATCACGCCGACGTGCTCCGGTGCCTGCTGCGGGGACTTCGCTGAATCAGGCGAGGATGTCGCCGATGACGTGCCCGTGGACGTCGGTCAGGCGGCGGTCGATGCCGTTGTGGCGGACCGTCAACTTCGTGTGGTCGATGCCGAGCAGGTGCAGGATCGTGGCGTGGATGTCGTAGACCTGGGTGAAATCCTTGCGATCGGCCGGCTTGTAGCCCCACTCGTCGCTCTCGCCGTGGGTCACGCCCCCCCGGATGCCGCCGCCGGCCAGCCAGTTGGTGAAGCAGAACGGGTTGTGGTCGCGGCCCTTGCCCCCCTGCGCGCACGGCATCCGGCCGAATTCGGTCGTCCAGAGGATGACCGTTTCGTCGAGCAGGCCGGTCCGCTTCAGGTCCCGGATCAACGCCGAGGCTCCCCGGGCCATGCCGATCGCCAGCGGCCCGTGGTCGCGGCGGATATCCTCGTGCGAATCCCAGTTCCGACGCGGGAAGCCGTTGTCGCAGCCCGACCAGATCTGCACGAAACGGACGCCCCGCTCCAGCAGGCGGCGGGCGACCAGGCACTTGCGGCCGAACGCGTCGATCTCCTCGCCGGCGTTGATCTCCTTCGGCCAGGAGGACTGCCCATGATCGAGCCCGTAGAGCTTCAGGACCTCGGCCGGCTCCCTGGAAATGTCGAGGGCCTCGGGCGCGGCGAGCTGCATCTTCGCGGCCAGTTCATACGACCGGATCCGGGATTCCAGGCGGCCGTCGCCGGGGCGGGCCCCGGCGTGCTCGCGGTTCAACTCGCCGAGCAGCCGGTGGGCCTCGCGCTCGCTGGCCTCGGTGATGAAATCGCCGTGGCGTCCGGGGAAGAGGTCGGCGATCGGCGCGGGCGTCCCGGGGCGGAGCAGGGTTCCGGCGTGCTGGCCCGGCAAAAAGGCGGAGTCCCAGTTCTTGGGGCCGTTGGAGGCGAAGCCCCGGTGGTCCGGCAGGACGACGAACGTCGGCAGGTTGTCGTTCAGGCTGCCCAGGCCGTAGCTGACCCAGCAGCCCATCCCCGGGAATCCCGGGTTCTGGAACCCGGTCGCCTGGAGGTAGGTGGCCTGGCTGTGCACTCCGGTCTTGCCCACGACATCGTGGACGAAGGCGATGTCATCGACGACCGGCCCCAGCGCCGAGGCGATCTCGGTGAGTTGCTTGCCCGACTGGCCGTATTGCCCCCATTTCCAGGGCGAGGCCATCGTCGAGCCGGGGTTGCTCTGGAAAAGTTCGACCGACTCGCCCGGATCCCACGGCTGGCCGTCGCGTTGGGAGAGGGCGGGCTTGTAATCGAACAGGTCGAGGTGGCTGGCGGCGCCGGCCATGAACAGCTGGACGACGCGGGTCGCCCGGGGCTTGCGGGCCGGCCCGTCGGCGAGCAGGCCGTCGGCGCCCAGCAGGCTGGCCAGGGCGATGCCGCCGAGGCCGCCGCCGGACCCCCAGAGGAATTCTCGGCGCGTTGGGATCAACGGTGGGGCTCCCGGCGGCCGGATTCGGCGAAGGGCCGCCGCTCCCATCCTAACGCGAACGGGCCGGCCGGCGTCAGACCGGCTCGCGGGCCCGCGCCGTGCCGCGCGGCCGATGGATGCTCGGCCCGTCCTCATTCCAGCGGAGCTGGACCCAGGAATCGCCCGGCCGGGCGGCGAGCCGCGAATCGGCCTGCGCACGCCTCCAGGTGTGGAAATGCGTGACGTCGGCCCACCGGGTGAGCAGCCAGATCTGTTCGGGGTCGTCGAGGGACGACAGGAGTTCGAGGTCGTTGAGGCCCTCGACCAGCTCCAGGTCGGCGATCTCGGCGGTCCGGTCGACGTCCGCGCCGCGGCCGAGCCGTGCCAGGGCGGTGAAGCCGGAATCGGGGGCCCGGCGGGCCCAGGCCCGCGGGGCGACCGGGCCGTGCTCGCGGGGTTCGTCGTCGGCCGGGTCGGCGGCGTGCACGGCGCGATTCCGGCCGAGGGCCTTCGATCGATAGAGCGCCTTGTCGGCGTCCTCGACCAGGCGGATGCCGTCCGGGTTGGCGGGGTCGAGCGTGGCGACCCCCAGGCTGGCCGTGATCGACCGGTGCGGCCAGCCGTGGGACTCGATGCCGGACCTCAGCCGCCCGGCCACCGTCCGCGAGACCTCGGCATCGGTCGATGGCAGCAGGATGGCGAACTCCTCGCCGCCGTACCGGCAGACGATGTCGTGCTTGCGGATGTTGGCCTCCAGCACCCGGGCCAGGTCGCGGAGCAGGACGTCGCCGGCGGGGTGGCCGAACGTGTCGTTGAAGCTCTTGAAATGGTCGACGTCGAGCATGATCAGGGAGAGCGGCAAGCAGGCCCGAGCCGCCAGTTCGATGTGGGCGTTCAGGTCCTCGTGGAACCGCCTCCGGTTCTTGGCGCCGGTGAGCGGGTCGGTCGTGGCCATCTCGGCCAGGGCCGCGTTCTGCCGGGCCAGGTCCTCGTGGATGGCCAGGATCCGCGCGGCGATCTCCAGGCGGATCCGCAGCTCCTCGGCGTCGGCCGGCTTCCGCAGGAAATCGTCGGCGCCGGCGCGGAGCCCTTCGAGCCGATCGTCGCGCCCATCGCGCGAGGTCAGCAGGATGATATAGACGTAGCCGGGCAGGTCCGCCCCGCGGACCTTCCGGCAGACCTCGGGGCCGTCCATGCCGGGCATTTCCCAGTCGCAGATCAGCACGCGGAAGCCGCCTTCGCGGACCTTTCGCCAGGCGTCCAGGCCGTCTTTCACGACCGTGGCCTCGTGGCCGAGGCGAGCCAGGGTGCGGACCAGCAGGACGGCCGACGCGGCCTGATCTTCGGCGATCAGCAGGTTCATGGCCTTGGTTGCCACCTCTTCAAGGGCCCGCGGAAGGGGCGTGTTGCAGGATCCGTGCCGCCAATCGGGCGATCCGCCGGGCCGCCTCGATCTCGCCATCCGTAAACCCCGGCGTCCGGGAGTAGAACAGCAGCGCCCCCCGGCCGCCGGGCAAGGCCAGGGCCATCGCCGATCGGCGGCCATGCGCCAGGCCGGCCGCCCGCCATTCCGGCCAGGATTGGGCCGAGGCGATCCGATCGACCCGGACCGAGTCCCTCGGGCCGCCCACGGCCAGCAAGGGGCACCGCCGGGCGGCGAGGCCGGGTCCGGCGTGCCAGGCGCGGAACGACTCCTCCCAGCCGTCCGAGGCGGCGACCGCCCCGCCGATCAGCAGGCCGCAGGAGACGGAGGGCCGGAACTTCGACGCCAGGCCGACGGCGCCGGCGAGGAGCCTCGGCGCAGGGTCGTGGCCCAGGCGGCCGACCAGGGCCTCCTCGGCGTCCCGGAGGGCGAGGAGCCGCTCCTGGTCGGCCAGCAGGCCGACGAAGCCGATCGCCGAGGCGATCCGCCGCCGGGCTTCCTCGATCCGACGGTTGTCGGCCGGGCCGCCGTCGGACGTCAACGCCCGGATCCGTTCGGCGGCCTCGGCAAGCCGCCTGTACAACTCGTCGAAAATGCGAGGGTCCAGGGGAGAGGTTCCTCGGCCGGGCGACGGGGCCGGATCGGCCGCGCGCGGGGCTGGCGAATGCACGGGTGCCGGGGGGTTCATCGGACTGAACTGAGGGGGGGGCCAGAACCATAGCTCATCGACGGGCCGAGAAATCGGCTCCGGCCCGGGGTTGTTGAGCCGGCACACCGTCCCCCTTATGCTCGGGGAAGTCGTGCGACCGCCCCGCCACGCCGCGAGATCCCCGATGTCCCCGATCGAGACGAGCTACCGGACGGCCCGGGAACGCTACGCGGCCCTGGGCGTCGATACCGAGGCGGCGATGGGGACGTTGGCCGGGCTGGCGATCTCGATCCATTGCTGGCAGGGGGACGACGTCGGCGGGTTCGAGGGGGACCGGGCGCTTTCCGGCGGGATCCAGGCGACCGGCAACTACCCCGGCAAGGCCCGGACGCCCGACGAGCTCCGCGGCGACGCCGCCTTCGCCTTCTCCTGGATCCCCGGCCGGCACCGGTTCAACCTCCACGCCAGCTACGCCGAGATTGCCGGCAAGCCTGTCGATCGCGACGCCCTCGGGCCCGAGCATTTCCAGGGTTGGATCCAATGGGCCCGCGAGCAGGGCCTGGGCCTGGACTTCAACCCCACGTTCTTCTCGCACCCCTGGGCCGACGACGGCTTCACCCTGTCCCACCGCGACGAAGGCCGGCGCCGGTTCTGGATCGAGCACGGCCGGGCCTGCCGCCGGATCGGCGCGGCGTTCGGCCGGGCCCTCGGCACGCCCTGCGTCACCAACATCTGGATCCCGGACGGCTCCAAGGATACGCCGGTCGACCGCAAGGGGCCCCGAGAACGCCTCCTCGGCTCGCTCGACGCGATCCTCGACGCCGATTTCGACCGCGCCCACCTGCTCGACGCCGTCGAGGGGAAGCTGTTCGGCCTGGGCCTGGAGAGCTACACCGTCGGCTCGCACGAGTTTTACCTGGGTTATGCCGTCCGCAAGGGAATCCTGCTCTGCCTCGACGCCGGCCACTACCACCCGACCGAAAGCCTGGCCGACAAGATCTCGGCGGTGCTCGCCCACCTCGGCGCGATCCTGCTGCACGTCAGCCGGGGGGTCCGCTGGGATAGCGACCATGTCGTCGTCCTCGACGACCCGTTGCGGTCGATCGCCGAGGAAGCGGTCCGGGGCGACTACCTCGGGCGGATCCGCCTGGGCCTCGACTTCTTCGACGCCAGCATCAACCGCGTGGCCGCCTGGGTGATCGGCGCCAGGGCCCTGCAGAAGGCCCTGCTCGAAGCCCTGCTCCAGCCGATCGGCCTGCTCCGCGAACTGGAGCGATCGGGCGATTTCACGGCGCGATTGGCCTGGCTCGAGGAGGCCAAGTCGCTGCCTTCCGGCGACGTCTGGCGGATGTTCTGCGAGCGGCTGCAGGTCCCCGCCGGCATGGAGTGGCTCGACGAGGTCCGGCGTTACGAACGCGAAGTGCTGGCGACGAGGCCCTCCTGAAGTGGGAACCGATCGGCAACGGCTCCGAGCGGCCGGCATCACCAAATCGTTCGCCGGGGTCCGTGCCCTCCGGGGGGTCGATTTCGACCTCCGTGCCGGCGAAGTCCACGCCCTGGTGGGCGAGAACGGGGCCGGCAAGTCGACCCTCATCAAGGTCATCACGGGCGCCCACGCCCCCGACGAGGGTACGCTCGAAATCGACGGCCAGCCGGTCGATCGGTTCGACCCGGCCCGCGCGCGGGCCTTGGGCGTGGCGGCGATCTACCAGCAGCCGGCCCTGTTCCCCGACCTGACGGTCGCCGAGAATATCGCGATCGGCCTGGAGCCGGGCGGCCCGTGGCGGTGGATCGACTGGGGGAAGCGGCGGCGCCACGCCCGCGAGTTGCTCGACCTCGTAGGCTCGACGATCGGCCCCGATCGCGACGTCCGCACGCTGTCGATGCCCGAGCAGCAACTCGTCGAGATCGCCCGGGCGCTGGGCGCCGACGCCCGGATCCTGATCCTGGACGAACCGACCGCCTCGCTCTCCGACCGGGAAGTCGAGAACCTGCTCCGGGTCGTCCTCGACCTGAAATCGCGGGGCGTCGGCCTCCTTTACATCTCGCACCGCCTGGAAGAACTCGGCCGGATCGCCGACCGGGTCACGGTGCTCCGCGACGGCCAAACGGTCGGCACCCTGCCGATGGCCGAGGCCGACCGGCCGACCCTGATCCGCCTCATGATCGGCCGGGAGCTGTCGGCGATCTTCCCCAAAATCGAGTCGAGGCCGGGCGAAATCGCCCTGGAATTGCGCGACCTGGGGTGCTCGGCCGGCGGCGTCCATGGCGTGTCCTTGGTGCTCCGCCGCGGCGAGATCGTCGGCCTGGCGGGCCTGGTCGGCGCCGGCCGGACCGAGCTGGCCGAGGCGATCTTCGGCCTGACGCCGGCCGACTCCGGGTCGATCCGCCGCGACGGCCGCGAGGTGCGGATCGACCGGCCCGAGGCGGCGATCGCGCTGGGGATCGGCCACGTGCCGGAGGATCGCCGCCGGCACGGGGTGATCCCCGAGATGCCCGTGGCCTCGAACGCGTCGCTGGCGATCCTCGACCGGCTGGGCCGCGGCCCCTGGCTCGACCGCCGGGCCGAGAGGGCCCTGGCCTCCGACTACGTCGCCAAGCTGGCGATCAAGACGCCGACGATCGACGCCCCCGCCGGCAACCTCTCGGGCGGCAATCAGCAGAAGGTGGCCGTGGCCCGCTGGCTGGCGACCCGCCCCGAAGTGCTGATCCTGGACGAGCCGACGCAGGGGGTCGACATCGGCGCCAAGGCCGAGATCCACCGGCTCATCTCCGGATGGGCGGCCGAAGGGCTGGCGATCCTGATCATCTCGTCGGAGCTGCCCGAGATCCTGGGGATGAGCGACCGGATCCTGGTGATGCGGGGCGGCACGATCGTGGGCGAGCTGGCCCGCGACGAGGCGTCCCCCGAACGCGTCCTGGCCCTGGCCCTCGGCCATTCGGAAGCGGAGGTATCCCCCGGATGAGCCGATACCGCCGCGAGATCGCCGTGGCGATGGCCTACCTGGCCCTGCTCGGCCTGCTGGCCGTCGCCGCCCCGCGGTTCTACCGGGGCGACCAGCTCGCGCGGATCCTGGTCGGCAACGCGCCGATCCTGGTGGCGTCGGTCGGGATGACCCTGGTGATCCTGACCCGGCAGATTGATATCTCGATCGGTTCGCAATTGTCGATCTGCGGCGTGGTCGCGGGACTGCTGGCGCGATCGGGGGTGCCGATGCCGCTGGTGGTGCCCTTGACGATCGCCTGCGGGGCGTCGATGGGGCTGCTGAACGGCTGGTTGGTGTCGGGACTGGGCCTGCCGTCGATTGTGGTCACCCTGGCGACGATGGTGATCGGCCGGGAATCGCTCCGATGGTGGCGCGAGGGCGAGTTCGTCCGCAACCTGCCGGCCGATTTCCAGTGGTTCGGCGCGGGGCAGGGGGCCGGCCAATGGGCGATCGTGGGGATCGCCGCGGGCGTCTGGCTGGCCGCCGCCCTGGCCCTCAAGTTCCTGGCGGCCGGCCGATCCGTGTACGCGACCGGATCCGACCCCGAGGCGGCCCGTCTGGCGGGCCTGGGGCCCCGCCGCGTCGTCATGCTGGCCTTCGTGGCGATGGGCGCGCTCACCGGCCTGGCCGCCCTGCTGTCGGCCCTGCAGTTGCCCCAGGTGGACCCGATGGCGGGCAACGGCCTGGAGTTGCAGGTCATCGCCCCCGTGGTGGTCGGCGGCGTGGCGGTCTCGGGCGGCCGGGGGACGCTCGCGGGGGTGCTGATGGGGGTGCTGCTCCTGGGCACGATCGGCGCGGCCCTCGTCTTCCTGGGGACGGAGGCATACTGGTCGAAGGCGATCCAGGGGGCCATCATCCTGCTGGCGGTGGCTTCGGACGGCCTGAGCGAGAAGGGGAGGGCCCATGGCGTCGTCGCCGCCGGCGCCTGAACACCGCCCGGGCTCGTTCCGGGAAGGGCCGTTGCTGGCCCTCCTGGCGGTCGAGGTGGCCCTTTTCGCCGCGACCGGGCGGCGGTTCTTCACGCCCGATAACGGCTTCGAGGTGCTCCGGCTGGGCGTCGAGATCGGCCTGCTGGCGGTCGCCCTCACGCCGGTGATCGTGGCGGGCGGCATCGACCTGTCGGTCGGTTCGCTGATGGGCCTTTCGGCGATCACCTTCGGCAAGCTCTGGAGGGACGCGGGCCTGCCGATCGGCGTGGCGGCCGCGTTGACCCTGGCGATGGGCGGATGGGCGGGCCTGCTCAACGGGGGCCTGATCACCCGCCTGAAGATCCCCCCGTTGATCGTCACGCTCGGCACGTTCTCGCTGTTCCGGGGGCTGGCCGAGGGGATCACGGCGGCCGTCGACAACTTCACCAACTTCCCGGCGAGCTTCCTGTTCCTGGGCCAGGGCTACCTGTTCGGCGTCGTGCCGGCGCAACTGCCGCTGTTCGCGGCGGTGGTCGCCGGCTTCTGGCTGCTCCTGCACCGGTCGAAGGTCGGCCGGGGTTTGTTCGCCATCGGCTTCTCGCCCGATGGGGCGCGCTATGCGGGGATCCCCGTCGAGCGCCGCCTGGGCCTGGCCTACGGCCTTTCGGGCCTGGTGGCGAGCCTCTCGGCGATCGTGTACGTCGCGCACCTGGGCCAGGCGAAGGCCGATGCGGGCACCGGGTATGAACTGGCGGCGATCACCGCCGTGGTGCTGGGCGGCACGTCGATCTTCGGCGGCCGGGGCACGATCCTCGGCACCCTGCTCGGCCTGCTCGCCATCGTCGTCCTGCAGAACGGGCTGAGGCTGGCCGACCGGCCGGCCGAGCTGGCCGGCGTGCTCACCGGGGCCCTGCTGCTGCTGGCGATCGGCCTGGATCGGCCCGGGCGATCGAGGCCCGCGCCCCATCTCCTCCCATCCGTCGAGGGATTTTCCGTGACGAATCGCCAGGTCTTTTGGATCTGCGCCTCGATCCTGGCCGCCGGCGCCCTGGTCGCGGCCACCAACTTCCTGCTAATCCGGTCGGTCAAGGACGAGGTCGCGAAGGCACCCGGTTCGCAAGGCCTGCCCGTCGTCGGGACGCCCGTCCCCGCGCCCAAGAAGGCGATCACGGTGGCGATGATGCCCAAGAGCAAGGGGAACGCCTACTTCATCGCCTGCCGCAAGGGGGCCGAGGAGGCCGCGCGGGAACTGGGCGTGCAACTGCTCTGGGACGGCCCCACCGACCCCGACCCGGCCAAGCAGAACGAGGTGATCGAAGCCTGGATCACCCGGGGCGTCGATGTGATCGCCGTGGCGGTCGAGAACAAGGTCGGCATCTCGTCGGTCCTTCGCAAGGCGCGGGCCCGGGGGATCAAGGTGGTGACCTACGACGCCGATGCCGAGTCGGACGCCCGCGACTTCTTCGTCAACCAGGCGACCCCCGAATCGATCGGCAACACCCTGATGGACCACGCCGGCCGGATCCTCGACGGCCAGGGGCAATTCGCCATCATCACGGCGTCGCTGACCGCCTCGAACATGATCGCCTGGCAGGAGGCGATCGAGGCCCGTCGCCGGGAGAAGTTCCCGGGGATCGCGATGGCGACGATCCGCCCGTGCGACGACCAGCAGAAGAAGGCGTTCGACGAGGCCCTGACGATCCTGAACGCCTACCCGGACGTGAAGCTGATCATGGCGATCTGCTCGCCGGCCGTCCCGGGCGCCGCCGAGGCGGTCAAGCAGGCGATGCGGAAGGACGTGAAGGTGATCGGCCTGGGCCTGCCCAACGACAACAAGCCGTACGTCCGCGAGGGGATCACCGAGGACGTCGTCCTCTGGAAGACGGCCGACCTGGGCTACCTGGCGGTCCTGTCGGCCCGGGCGGTCGCCGAGGGGGCGCTCAAGCCGGGCGACACCGAGCTGCCCGCCGGCCGGCTGGGCAAGATCGCGGTGGCCGGCGACAACATCCTCCTCGGCGAGCCGTTCACGTTCACGAAGGACAATATCGACGCGTTCGACTTCTGAGCCTGGATCGGCCCCCCGGGGCGCGTTCCAATGAAGTCGTCAACGGGCATCCCTCTCCCAGGAGTCAGCGCCATGGCACGCCTACCCATTTCCCTCGCCACATTGGCGATCGGCCTGGCCCTCGGCACCCCCGGGGCCCGCGCCCAGGGGACCGATGCCCGCGACCTCGCCCAGAAGCAGCTCGACGAAGGCGCCCGGCTGTTCGACAGGCGTGACGCGAAGGCGATGGCCGAGACGTACGCCGAGGACGCCGTGCTGTCCTTGCTGAGCTACGACGCCGGGTCCGGCCAGTACAAGAACGAGGAATTCCGGGGCCGGCAGGCCATCGAGGAGAACTACAAGAAACTCTTCGACGGCCTGAACGGGAACACCACCTCCAAGAACACCGTCGAGACCGCCCGCCTGCTGGGCTCCCGCGTGCTGATCATCACCGGCACGTTCCAGCTCGACATCTCGAACGGCCTGACCGTCCCGTTCTCGCAGATCCGCATCAAGGTCGGCGAGAAATGGCTCAAGCAGAAGCTGACGGTCTACCTGGTCCCCGAGGGTTGATCCGTCGCCCTCGGATCGGCCGCCGATTTCGTTTGGACCGGGGCAACCGATCCGTTAAGCTGCTGCCTCGGCGGGCCGCCCGGAGCCGTACCCCGGGGGCCTCCTGGCTTCAACGTACCGGAAGCACCGCTGCCGCGGACTCTTACGCCGACCCCAGAACCCCTACCGCGCGCCGGCTTCGGCCATCCCGATCAGCCCGTGACCAATACCGGCGGCTACACCGGTTATGCCGGGTTCTGGATCCGATGGGTTGCCGCGTTCATCGACAACATCATCCTCCAGGTCGTGATCCTGCCGGTCAGCTTCCTCGTCGGGATGGTCCTCGGCGTCCTCATCGTCAGCACCGGCGGCGACCCGGCGCAACCCGGCCCGCAGGCGATCCTCCAGATCATCGGCGCCCTCCTGAGCATGGCCATCCAGATCGGCTATAACGTCTATATGATTTCCAGCCCCAAGCAGGCGACGTTCGGCAAGATGGCGCTGGGGTTGAAGGTCACCGATCTGTACGGCCAGAGGATCACCGTCGGCCGCGCCTTCGGCCGGGAATTCGGCAAGATCCTCTCCGGCCTGACCCTGCTCGTCGGCTACATGATGGCCGGCTGGACCGAGAAGAAGCAGGCCCTGCACGACATGATCGCAAGCACGCTCGTGCTCAAGACCCGCTAGGGACGCATCGGGCCCTCGCCGCCCCGCGCCGGGGGGGCGGCGACGAATCATTAGCGCAACCTACTCCGAGACAGGCGGATATGTCTCGCCTTAGATAGGCATTGGGGACCGATTATTTCGGCCTTCGGGCTTTTTTTCGGGCCAGGTCCGCCCGGGATCACGCCTCTATCGGATGAGTGAGGCGACGGAGCGGTCGACTCGCTCGGGTTGAGAAGTGTCTCCCCCGAGTTGTTCGTCGGCCGGCCCGCGGGCCAGGTTTGCGGAGCCCTTACGATGTCTTACGCCCTCTTGAGCGCGCCCGCCCCCGCGGGTGCCGCGGGGGGATACCCCGCGCCGAATCCGCAAGAACTCACCCTCTATGACCCCGAGCAGCGCCTCGAGGACTGGCTGGCGGGCTACCTGGAATACGGCGAAGAGGGCGCGCGGTCCTGGCGGAAGGGGCTCGAGTCGATGCTCGAGCGTAGCCCCCTCGTGAGCAAGAAAGCCTCCTGGAAGCCGCGAAAGGCCCAGGGCGGCCGCGCCGAGGCCGAGTGGAAGCGCCTGACGGTCGTCCACCGCAAGAAGGTGACGATCATCCGGTTCCGCAACGCGACCCTGCTGCGCGAGGACGACCTGGGCGAGGCGATCGACGAGTTGAACGCGATCGTCTCGGCCGGCTACCACCGGATCATCCTCAGCTTCGCGGGCATCCAGCGGATGTCGAGCCAGATCGCCACGGCGCTGGCGTCGGCCTACCGGCGTTGCGAGGCGATCGATGGCGGGCAGTTGCGGATCTGCGGCCTGATCGAGGAATTGCGGGAGGCCGTCACCCTGACGGGCCTGAGCGCCCGGATCCCCACCTTCCCCGACGAGGCGGCCGCCCTGACCGCCCCCTGGCCCGAGCCGAAAGGCCCCCGCGTCTTGCCCCTGAGGATCCTCGAGGCCATGCGCAACGTCTACCTCGACAAGGAATCAACCCCCGCCCCCGAGGCGGAGACCCGGCCGGACGCCGAGGCGGACGCCCCGGCCCTTTGGCTGGGGATGCAGGGTCCCGAGCCTCGGTCGGTCCTGGTCGCCGACTTCCCGTTCGACCTCGGCCGGGAACCCTCGTGCGGGTTGACGATCGACCATCCGATGGTCAGCCGACGACATGCCCGGATCGAGCGGCGGGATGGCATCCTGTGGCTCCTCGACCTGGGAACGACCAACGGCACCCGGCACAACGGCCGATACCTCCGGGGCCGCGATATCCCGCTGAACGACGGCGATCGGATCCAGATCGGCCCGATGGCCTGGATCGTCGCGTTCGGCGAATGCCCCGACGGCTGGGCCCCGCCCGCCGAGGATGCCATCCTGGGCTGGCTGCGCGACGACGAGGAGGCCGACGACGGCTACCGGGTCGAGGCCGAAGGGGCCACCGAGGAGCGGATCGAGTTGCCGAGCCCCGACGACGATCGGGCCTTCAAGGCCGAATCGATCGAGGACGTCCTGATCGTCACGCCGCTGACCTCCGAACTCGACGACGAGGATGCCGTGGGCCCGCTCCGCGAAGGGCTCCTCGCCCTGTTCGAGGGCTCGCACAAACCCCACCGCCTGGTCATCAACCTGGACCACGTCCACTCGCTTTCCAGCCGGGCGATCGCGATGCTGCTGGCCCACAACCTCCGCCTGGAACGGGCCGGCGGCGCCTTGCGACTCTGCCAGCCGTCGGCCCGGGTCCTCGTGCTGCTGGAGCACGTCCGCGTGCCGGCCCTGGTCAACGTCCACGCCGCCCTGGAAGACGCCGTGCTGACCGCCTGGGCCTGAGCCTCAAGGGGCCTCCCAGATCGTACCGATCGGCCAGGCTTCGATCGATCGGGCCGACGCCCGACCGCCCTTCGAGGCCCCCCGCACCTCGAGCCCGTCGGCCGGGCCTCGGGCGATCACCCGGGAGGCGCAGGCGACGTCACCGGCGTAGACCTCGGCGATCGACCGATCGACGAAGATCCGCAGGGCGAGCGGGCCTTCCGACGCCAGCGGTACCCGCGAATCGCCGACTTCCAGGGTCCGGCCATCCCAGGCGATCGCCAGCGATTCGCCCAGCTTCAACTCGGCCCGATCGTCGCCGTTGCGATCGAGGATCAAGGACAGTTCGGCCGATTCGCCGGGCAGGCGGATGAGGGCGGTGCTGGCGTCGGCCAGTAACCGATCCTCGGCCGATTTCTTCTCGCCGCGGAGGGCCGACAGGGCGGGCAACGGCCGCTGGCCGAGCGTGCCGTCGGGCCGGATCGAAAGCACCCGCGGCAGGGTCATGCAATGCCGCCATCCCTTCTTCGGGGGCACGCCGTCGAGCCAGCCCCAGAGGACTTTTCGCCCGTCGGGGTCGTTCATCAAGACGTTGGGCGCATAGAACTGGCCGTAATCGGCCTTGCCCCGCGCCGTCGGCGTGAACTTGAGGGCGACCGGGTCGAGATCGCCCACGAACCAATCGACCGGTTTCCCCTGCGCGACGATCAGCACCCAACGGCCATCGACCGGGAAGAACAGCGGGCATTCGATGTTCTTGACCGACGCGTCGGGGTGCCGGAAC
>JAXMBD010000075.1:0-22801 GCA_046350035.1 Isosphaeraceae bacterium
GGCCCGGGCTGGGGCCCTGGTCGCCGACCCGTCCCTCCTGACCATCGACCGGATCCTCAACGGGCCCGAATTCCGAACCGAGGGATTCGGGCCCGCCCGATGGCTCGCCGACGGATCGGGCTACACCACGCTGGAGCGATCGGCCGACGGCAAGGGGCGCGAGATCGTCCGATACCGACCCGACACCGGCGCCCGAGAGGTCCTGATCGCCGCCGCCGACCTCATCCCCCAGGGGAAATCTACCCCCCTCGAAATCGCCGATTATTCCTGGTCCCAGGACGGCACCAAGCTCCTGATCTTCAACAACACCAGGCGCGTCTGGAGGCTGAACACCCGGGGCGATTACTGGGTGTTCGACAGGGCGGCACGCACCCTGAAGCGGCTGGGCGGCGACGGTCCCGAAGCCACCCTGATGTTCGCGAAGTTCGACCCGGCCGGCACACGGGTCGCGTACGTGCGGAATCAGGACGTTTACGTCGAGGACCTGCGTTCAGGCGCCATCAACCGCCTCACCGAGGACGGCTCACCCACCCTATCCAACGGCACGTCCGACTGGGTTTACGAGGAAGAATTCGCGGTCCGCGACGGCTTCCGATGGAGCCCCGACGGCTCGTTGATCGCCTACTGGCAGGTCGATAGCGCGGAGGTGCCCGAATACCTGCTCGTCAACACGACCGATTCCCTCTACCCGCGAACGACCCCGATTCGCTACCCGAAGGTCGGCCAGATTAACCCGTCCTGCCGGCTCGGCGTCGTCGACTCGCGCGGCGGCCCTACCGTATGGATCGCGGTCCAGGGCGATCCCCGCGATCACTACATCCCGCGGATCGAATGGGCGACCGACTCCCGCGAGGTCGTCTTCCAGCGCATGGATCGCCGCCAATCCACGATCGTCGTGATGGCGGCCGACGCCCGTTCGGGGCAGTCCCGCGAATTGTTCACCGATCGGGACGAAGCCTGGATCGACGTGGTCGACGACTTCCGATGGATCGACCGGGGCCAGCGATTTACCTGGATGAGCGAGTCGGACGGTTGGAAGCATGTCTTCACGGTGCCCCGGGAAGGGGGCGAGCCACACTTGATGACCCCGGGCTCGTTCGATGTCCAGGCGATCGTGCGGATCGACGAAGTCTCGGGCACGATGGACTTCTACGCATCGCCCGACAACGCCACCCAGCGTTACCTCTATCGGATCGGCCTGGACGGCAAGGGCCATGCGAACCGGCTGACTCCCGAGGACCAGCCAGGGACCCATGATTACCAGATATCGGGAGATGGCCGATGGGCCTTCCACACCTACTCCCGATTCGACCGCCCCCCGGTGATCGAACTGGTCGAGCTGCCGGCTCATCGCGTGGTTCGGACCCTGGTCGATAACGCGGCCGTCCGGGCGAAACTGGCCACCCTCGCCCCGGTGGCTTCCGAGTTCTTCCGGGTGGAGATCGGCGACGGGATCGAGCTCGACGGCTGGTGCCTCAAGCCGCCCGGGTTCGATTCGTCGAAGAAGTACCCCGTTCTCGTGCACGTCTACGGCGAACCGGCGGCGCAGACGGTGCTCGATCAGTGGGGAGGCCGGCATGGGCTCTGGCATCAGATGATGGCCCAGCGCGGCTATGTCGTGCTGAGCATGGACAACCGCGGGACGCCGGCCCCCAAGGGCCGGGCATGGCGGAAGTCGGTCTACCGCCAGATCGGGATCCTGGCCAGCCAGGACCAGGCGGCCGCCTTGAAGGCCCTCCTGGATCGCTGGGCATTCCTCGACCGCGACCGCGTCGCCGTCTGGGGGTGGAGCGGAGGCGGATCCATGAGCTTGAACCTGATTTTCCGCTACCCCGAGCTCTACAAGTCGGCGGTCGCCATCGCATTTATCTCGGATCAGAGGCTATACGACACGATTTATCAAGAAAGGTACATGGGATTGCTCGCGGACAATCCCGACGGATATCGCGCCGGATCGCCCATCTCCCACGCCGAGGGGCTCCGGGGGAACTTGCTCCTGATCCACGGCACGGGCGACGATAACTGCCACTATCAAAGCTGCGAACGACTGGTGAATCGGCTGATCGAACTCGACAAGCCATTCGAAATGCTGGCCTATCCCAATCGCACGCACGCGATTTCCGAGGGGCCGAACACATCCCGGCATCTCTACGGTTCAATCACCCGCTTCATCGAGCGGACCGTTTCGACCGGCCCCCGCGATCGATAGGGCATTCCGACCGGGGTGCCAGTAACCGTCACCTTGCCTGGGCGGTTCCTGGCACTTTTCGGTTGCGGGATGCGGTCAGGCGTGCCGACCGTGGGAATTGGTATGAGTCGGCGATCGGGAATCCGACTCCTCGCCCGCCTTGACCGCCAGTTCCCCGGTCATCAAGGCCATGCGGATCTGGGCGGCGATGTCGGTCATGGCGCCGGGCGAGTGCGGCATCAGGATCGTATTGGTCTTCGACACGGCACCGACTTCCTTCAAGGTGTCGAAGTACTGGGTCATGAGGACCAGGTTCATGACGTCCTGCGCCGTGGCGCCCGGCACGGCGTGCTGGAAGTCGTTGACCGACTCGCGGAGCCCGTCGACGATTGCCTTACGCTGATCGGCGATGCCCTTGCCCTGCAGGGCCTTGCTCTGGGCCTCGGCCTCGGCCGACTTCACCTTCAGGATCCGCTCGGCTTCGCCCTTCTCGTTGGCGGCGACGCGCATCCGCTGGGCCGCGTTGATCTCGTTCATCGCCTCTTTGACCTTGTGGTCGGGGTCGATGTCGGTCACGAGGGCCTTGACGATCCCGTAGCCGAAGTCATCCATCACCTGCGTCAACTCGCCCTTCACGGCGATGGCGATCTCATCCTTGCGCTCGAAGACGTCGTCCAGCTTGAGCTGCGGGACGCGGGCGCGGACCACGTCGAAGACGTACGCCGTGATCTGGGTCGACGGGTCGGCCAGCTTGTAGAAGGCGTCGTAAGCCTTCTCGGGGAGCACGTAATACTGGACCGCGACCACGCACTTGACGAACACGTTGTCCTCGGTCTTGGTCTCGACTTCCACGTCCAACTGGCGGACGCGGAAGTTGATCCGGCCGGCGATCGTGTCGACGAGGGGGACCTTGAAGTTGAGGCCCGGCATGGCGATATTCTGGAACTTGCCGAACCTCTGGACCACCGCGGCCGTTTGCTGGTTGACCGTGAACAGGCCCGTGAACAACAGGATCACGGCCAGCACGAGCACGAATCCGATCACGATACCCATCGATACATCTCCTCAACATCGGGGCGACACCGCCCGGCGGCCGCCCGGCCGCGGGGATCGCTCCGTTCTCGGGGGGCTATTCGCCCCGCGCCTTTCCCTATTGGAGCAAACCAGTTCGGATTGCGGTCCGCAAGCGGTACGCGGGCATCTCGGCCGCCGGGACGGCCACCTTGAGAAATTCCCTAGGAGCGTTTCGGAGGGTTTGGTATAGTCCGCCCGCTCCGATCCGCCGGTACGGCCGCAAGGGATGGCGGCCGCAGGCGACAGGGAGGTCGCGATGCGCATCCGCTGGACGATTCGCATCAAGCTGATCGCCGGGCTGAGCCTGGTCATCGGCATGATGCTGACACTAATGATCGGGTCGATCTACGGCCTCCAGGCCTTCCACCGCAGCAACATGACGCTGGTCGACCTCCTGCCCGAACTCGGGGCCTCCAAGGAGTTGATGCAGCGTGTGGTCCGCCTCGACGGCATCCAGGACCAGGCCGACCTGGCCCGCAAGACCGAGATGGCCCGCGAGGCGCTCAGCCAGTATTACAAGGTCTTCGACGACAACAAGGTGCGGGGCAATCGCGCCTTCGACGGCCGTAACGAACTTAAGCTGGCGTTCCTCATCGACTTCCACCTGGCCGCGCTGCTCGCCGAAGTGCAGCCCGACGTGCCCATCCAGCTCGTCCTGAAGCGGAGCGAATACTACTTCGACAACCACCCCGATGAGGTGCCCGGACACCTCCTGCCCCGGGCCGAACGGATCAACAACCTCAACAAGCTCGTCGTCGAGCTGCCGAACGTCCTGCACCGCGACTTCTTCACCGTGCTGCAGGATTCCAAGAGCCGTTATCACTACACGCGCTGGATCGTCTGGATCTCGGCGATCGCCGTGCTGATCATGCTGGGCCTCCTGATGGTCCTGTTCCAGCGGTGGGTCCTGCACCCGGTCCGGCTGCTCCAGCGGGGCGTGCGGCGTGTCGCCGGCGGCTCGTTCGATTACAAGATCGAACTCCGCACCGGGGACGAGATGGAGCGCCTCGCCGAGGCCTTCAACGACATGACCAACCGCCTGAGCGCCACCTACTCCGACCTGGAGGCCAAGGTGCAGGATCGGAGCCGGCAGCTCGTACGCTCCGAGCGGCTGGCCGGCGTCGGCTTCCTGGCGGCGGGGGTCGCCCACGAGATCAACAACCCCCTCGCCTCGATCGCGTTCTGCTCCGAGGCCCTCGAAAACCGGGTCGCCCCCCTGATGGAAAAGACCGACCCGGCCGGCGAGGCGAAGATCGTCCGCAACTACCTGCGGATGATCCAGGAGGAGGCATTCCGCTGCAAGGCGATCACGGAGAAGCTGCTCGACTTCTCGCGTTGCGGCGAAATCCAGAGGCAACGCACCGACCTGGGCGAGCTGATCCAGAGCGTCGTCGAGATGATCCGGCACCTCGGCAAATACCGGGGCAAGCAGATCGTCTTCCAGCCCCGCGAGGCGGTCTGGTGCGAGGTGGATGCGCAGGAGATCAAGCAGGTCGTACTGAACCTGGTGGTCAACGCGCTCGATTGCATGGAAGTGGGGGGGACGTTGAAGATCGAGATCCGTCATCACGGCGGAATGGCCGAAATGACCTTCGCCGACGACGGGTGCGGGATGCCGCCCGAGGTCCTCGAGAACATCTTCGAGCCGTTCTTCACCCGCCGGAAGGGCGGCAAGGGTACCGGCCTGGGACTGTCGATCACGCACCGGATCGTCAGCCAGCACCACGGCGAGATCTCGGCGACGAGTCCCGGCGAGGGCCGGGGCTCGACCTTCCACGTCCGCATCCCCAATCGCGCGGGGAGCGATGATTCGGGCGAAATCCCCCGTCCCCGCGCCGGCAGCCCCCGCGCCGCCTGATCGCCGCGAGCCATGACGAACCAACTCGGCCCGGCAGCCGCCGCGCCCGGCTCAAGGAGGAGACCGATGGACAAGACCCGGGGTTTGCGGATCCTATTCGCCGACGACGAGAACCATCTCCGCGACCTGATGCAGATGGAGCTGCCCCGGATGGGGCACGAAGTCACCGTCTGCCCCGACGGGACGGCGGCCCTGAAGGCCCTCGAGAAAGGGAACTTCGACGCCGCGCTACTCGACCTCAAGATGCCCGGGATGACGGGCATCGAGGTGCTTTCTCAGATCAAGCAATCCAGCCCGGATACCCAGGTGGTGATCCTTACCGGCCACGCGACGGTCGAAACGGCCGTGCAGGCGCTCCGCCTGGGCGCGTTCGACTACCTGACCAAGCCCTGCAAGTGGGCCGAGCTCGAGGTGATCCTCCAGCGGATCATCGAACGCCGCGACCTGGCACACAAGGCGATCGCCCTGGAAACCCGCCTGAAGGCCGCCGAAGGCGCCCCGACGATCGTGGGCCAGTGCGCCACGATGCAGGGCGTGCAGAGGATGATCGACACGGTCGCGCCCACCGAGGCGACCGTCCTGATCCTGGGCGAGACCGGTACCGGCAAGGAACTGGTGGCCCGTAATCTCCACAACCGGAGCCAGCGGGCCGGCCAGGCCTTCATCCCCGTCAACTGCGGCGCCTTGCCCGAAAACCTGGTCGAGAGCGAGCTCTTCGGCCACCGCAAGGGTGCGTTCACCGGCGCCGAGGCCAACCGCAAGGGCCTGTTCGAGGTGGCCGACGGCGGCACCTTATTCCTGGACGAAGTCGGCGAACTGGACAAGGGGGTTCAGGTCAAGCTGCTCCGATTCCTGGAGTCCGGCGAGATCCGACGCGTCGGCGAGAACGAGCCGTTCCGGGTCGACGTGCGGATCCTGTGCGCGACCCACCGCGACCTCCGCGAGATGATCGAATCGGGCCAGTTCCGCGAGGACCTGTTCTTCCGCATCAATACCTTCGAGATACTGCTGCCCCCCCTCCGGGAGCGCAAGGCCGATATCCCGTCCCTGGCCGAGCACATGCTCAAACGGTTCGCGCCGAGGCGGGGCGGGGCGGTCCCCTCGCTGTCGCCGGAAGCGATCGCCGCGCTGACCAGCCACGACTGGCCCGGGAACATCCGGGAACTGGCGAACGCGATCGAGCGGGCCACGATCCTCTCGGGCGGCGGCCCGATCGGGCCCGAGCACCTCCCTCCCCCGACGCAAGGGCGGAAGATCGCGCCTCCCTCGTCGCCCGTGGCGATCGCCAACCACGGCCATGAGGCCCCCTCGCCCCACTTCCAGGTCCCGGACGGGAAGCCGACCCTGCGCGACATCGAGATGAAGTACATCCAGACGGTGCTGGAGAAGCACCACGGCAACAAGCCGGCGGCCGCTCGGGAGCTGGGGATCAGCCTCAAGACGCTTTACAACAAGATCAACCAGCTTCAAGGGGCCTGAACCCCTCCGACGCCATTCGCGGGGCGATCCGATGACGCAGATCCCGGGCCACGAACGGACCGCAAGCCAGGCCAGGGGAGCGGCGATGCCGTCCCGGGTGTTCCGGGCGATCCTCCGGGACGAGCCGACCGGGCAGGAAGGGCTCGCGAATGCCTTGGCCTGGGGTTTCGTCGCCCTGGGCATCCTGCTGCGGGTGATCCGCCTGACCCTGAATCACCCGATCTGGGGGGACGAATCTTACCTTGCAGCCAACCTGGTGACGCGGGGTTTCGCCGGGCTTACCAAACCCCTCGACTTCGCCCAGGTCGCTCCCGTGGCATTCCTGTGGATCGAGAAGGCCTTCCTGAAGATCCTGGGCGCGAATGAGGTGGCGCTGCGGCTCTTCCCGACCGCTTGCGGCATCGGCGCCCTCCTGCTCTTCCGCCGCCTTTGCGGCCGCCTGTTCACCGGGCCCGCCGTGCCCCTGGCTGTGGCTTTCCTGTCGGTGGCCTTCTACCCGATCCGCCATGGGAACGAGGCCAAACCCTACGCGTCAGACCTGCTCGTGGCGGTTGGCCTTCTGTCGATCGGCATCGCCTGGCTCCGCAATCCCTCGAAACTTCGGCCCGTTTGGCTGTTCGCGTGGATGGCGCCGGCGGCCATCCTGCTGTCGATGCCGGCCGTCTTCATCGGCGGCGCGGTCGGCATCGCCTGGCTCCGGAAAGCCTGGAAGCTCAATGACCGTCGGACCTGGCACGCGATCTTCACGGTGGGGTCGACCTGCCTGGCGGCGATGGCCGTGTCGATGATCCTCATCCACCGGACCCGACCCGACCAGGAGACCCTGGACAGCCTGCTGCGCGATTGGAAACATGCCGGCGCCTTCGCGCCGACGAATCCTCTCGGGTGGATCGCTTGGTTCGTGCGCAATCACACCAGCCAGATGTTCGCCTATCCCGTAGGCGGGGCGAATGGTGCGAGTATCCTCACGACGCTCTGTTTCGTCAGCGGGGCCGTGGGCCTCTGGCAGGCGGGCCGACGCGAGTTGCTCGCGCTCCTGCTGCTGCCGTTCCTCTTGGGGATGATCGCGTCGATGATCGGCCCTTATCCTTACGGGGCCAGCGCCCGGACGATGCAATATGTCGCACCCTCGATCTGCCTGCTTTCCGGCCTCGGGCTGGTCGAACTGATCCGATTCCGACCCGGCCCGCTGCGAAGTCGCCACGGGGTTGCCCTGGCACTCGGGGCTATGGCGTTCATTGGAGTTGCTTCGCTCTGGCTCGACGCAGCCCGCCCGTACAAGACCATCTATGAGAGGAACGCCCGCGATTTCGCCGATGGTTCTGGTCGGACCTGGGCCGGGACGGCGAGATCGCCTGCCTGCACACCGACTTCGGCCTGACGTTCGACCCCAAGCACTGGCAGCTGGAACGGACGGCCGCATACCTGGTCGACCAGGCGATTTATTCCGAGCGGCACTCGCGCCGCCAGCCGATCCGGCATGAGGCCGTGTCCGCCTCGCACCCGCTGCGGTGCGTCCTGTTCAACGAGAACCCGACGGACCATCCCGACTTCGTCGCCTGGCTCGATTCGATGCGCTCCCGGTACAATCTCGTTGCGATCCGGCGATTCCCCGTCAATCGCGGCGCCGTGGGGCCCAGGTTCAATTATGAAGATTTTTACACGGTCTACGAATTCGCGCCGCCGGACGTTCCGCCCGCGCCGCGGGATGCGATGGATGTTGCCGTTGCTGGCGATGACGCCGGCGTTCCTGGCCGCCGATGATCCCTCCGACCGCCGGATCGCCGAACAAACCGCACTCAAGCCGCTGGGCGAACTGGTAGGGGCCTGGCGGGGCGTCGGCATGGTCCAGCGGAATCAGCAGAAAGGCGCCTGGAAGGAAACGGCCGATTGGTCCTGGATACTGTCCGAGGGATCGGCCGCGCTCCAACTTCGGTTGTCCGACGGCAAATACCTCAAGTCGGCGGTGATCCGGCCTGGCCAGGCCAACGGAGAATTCCGCCTCGACGCGGTCCTGTCCAACGATGCCGCGCGGTCGTTTATCGGCAAGATGAACGACCGTAAGCAACTGGTGATGGAGTCGGAGGAGAAACCCAACGACACGCCCGCCCGACTCACGATCACTCCGCTCCATGAGAACCGTTTCCTGATCCTGCTCGAAGCGGCCGAAGGACCCAAGAATTTCCGACGCCTGGGCGAGGTCGGCTACACCCGCGAAGGGGTCGCTTTTGCGGCCGGCGACGGCGGCCCCCTCTGCATAGTCACGGGCGGCCGTGGCACGATGGCGATCAAGTTCAGGGGCGAGACGTACTACGTCTGCTGCTCGGGATGCAAGCAACTGTTCGACGCCAATCCCGAGGCGGTCATCGCCCAGGCGAAAGGACGCAAGCCCTGACCTGTCCGGATCAGGTCGGCCTCTTGAGCGAGAATCGGTCGGAAATCCGGGCGTATTCGTCGCCTCCCAACCGGCCGATCGTCCGCAGTTTCGCCGGATCGATCAGCCCCTGCGCATCGAGGACATCGTCCCGGACGTGGATGAACAGCACCTCGCCGATCACCAGGTTCGGCGCGATCGGCCCGGTTCCCATCGGCAGGATCTGCCGGACCCGGCACTCCAGGTGGACCGGTGACTGCGCGATCCGGGGCGGCTTGACGCGCACCGAAGGCAAGGTCTCCAGGCCCGTCAGTTCGATCTCACTCTCGCCGGAAGGCAGCTCCATCGACGATCGGTTCACCTGCTCGGCGAGGTCCTCGACGGCGGCGTTGACCACGAACTCGCCGGTCGCCTCGACGTTGTTCAGGGTATCCTTGCGCGACCCATCCCTCCGCAATGTCGGCGAAAAGACGACGATCGGCGGGTTGGCCCCGAACGCGTTGAAGAAGCTGAAAGGAGCGAGGTTCACCAGGCCGGCGGGATTCACCGTCGTCACCCAGGCGATTGGCCTGGGCGTCACCGCGCCGACCAGGGCTCGGTAGATTTCAACGACATCCGCCTTCTCCACGTCGATCGTCATGGGGCTTAGTCGATCCAGCTGAAGGGATAATTGGGGTCGTCCAGTTCGAGGGCCTGGCGGGTCAGTTTCAAGGCCTTCGTCGTGTCGACCATCACGGCGAGTTCGTCCGTACGTTTCACGTCCCGGCTGGCGACGATCGTGCCGGGGTGCGGGCCATGCGGGATGCCCCGGGGATGGAGCGTGAACGACGATTCCTCGACACCCCGACGGCTGCCGAATTTGCCCCGGACGTAGTAGAGGACCTCGTCGGCTTGCACGTTTGAGTGGGCGTAGGGGACCTTGATAGCTTCTGGGTCGGTGTCGAGCATCCTCGGGGCGAAGGTGCAGACGACGAACCCGGGCGCCTCGAACGTCTGATGGACGGGGGGAGGTTGGTGGATCCGGCCGGTAATCGGTTCGAAGTCGTCGGCGTTCAAGCTATACGGATAGAGCATCCCATCCCAGCCGACGACGTCGAACGGGTGATGGGATAGGGTGTACCGGGTCAGCCGGGTGCCATCTTTCACGATCACGTCGGTCGGCCGATCGTCGTCATACGGCTTTGCCTCGCAGGGGCCGTGGAGGTCACGCTCGCCGTAGGGGGCCCCGAGCTTGAGCTGCCCCTCGGGGTTCAGGTAGCGAGGCGGGAAACCTAGGGTGCCGGCCGATTCGATGACCAGGAGGTCGGCTTCGTGGTCCGGTTCGAGGTCGATGCGGTAGGTCGTGCATCGAGGGATCACGATGTAGTCGAACGGGCGGAACGGCAATGGGCCGAAGATCGTGTGCAGCGTGCCCCTGCCGTGATGCACGAAGACGACCTCGTCGGCGTCGGCGTTTCTGAAGAGTTCGGCCTGGGGCTGATCAGGCCGGCACCGCGACAGGATCACGTCCCTATTGAAGAACATGGGCACGCGGCCCGAGACCGGATCGCCATGCCGAGGGAGCTGGCAGGTCTTAACATGATGATGCCGCAATGCGGGTTGCGGCGCGGCCTCGATGGCCACGGTCCCGGCCGGCTCGACCCGGGCGACCCGCGTCGGCGGACGGAGGTGGTAGGCGATACTGTAGGCCCTGGTGAATCCCTCGACCGTGATGACTTCCTCGTAGTACAAACCCTCGCTCTTATAACCGGGCTCGTGGCGATGGATCGTGTGTCGCTTGGGGGGGACGGTTCCGAGTCGGAGGTAGGGCGGCATGGGCGGTTTCTCCGGCGCTCGGGGACGGTTCAGGGATGATCGACGACGCGATTCCTCAGGGTTCCCATTCGCTCGATCGACAGCTCGACGAGATCGCCCGGCTTGAGCCATCCTCCTGTGACTTCGGGGGTCAGTTCCAGGATGCAGCCCCCGCCGACCGTGCCCGACCCGATGACGTCGCCCTCGCGGAGCGCCGTGTCCCGGCTGGCGTGGGCGAGGATCCGGGGCCAGGACCAGTACATCGTACCGGCGTTGCCTCGCGACAGGGTCCGGCCGTTCACCCGGGCGATCATCTCCAGGTGAAACCGCCCATCGACGTAAGCGCCTCGCAACTCGTCAAGGCCGACCAGTTCCGGCCCCAGCGACGTCGCGAAGTCCTTGCCCTTGCTCGGCCCCAGGCCCACCTTCATTTCGGTCGCCTGGATGTCGCGGGCCGACCAATCGTTCATGATCGTTAATCCGGCCACCACGTCCATGGCCCGGTCATCGTCGGGTAAGTCCCGACAGGTCTTGCCGATCACGCAGGCCAGTTCTAGCTCATAATCGAGCTTCAGGCAGCCCCGGGGCGAGTACACATCGTCGCCATCGCCGAGGATTGTCGCGGGGTTGCCGAAATAGAAGACCGGCACCTCATACCATTCGGGCACCATGTCGAGCCCCCGATGGCGACGGCAGGTGGCCACATGATGCTCGAAGGCGTAAAAATCGCGAAGGGAAGCGATCGGCGGCAAGGGTCGGCGCATGGGCGATCCCACCTCGAGATCAAAGGGTGCCGCGCTTTTCCTGCTCGCGTTCGATCGCCTCGAATAGGGCCTTGAAGTTCCCCTTGCCGAAGCTCTTGGCCCCGTGCCGCTCGATGATCTCGAAGAAGAGCGTCGGGCGATCTTCCACCGGCTTGGTGAAGATTTGCAGCAGATACCCTTCGTCGTCGCGGTCGATCAGGATGCCGAGTTCGGCCAGTTCGTCCAGGTTCTCCCGGATCGGCCCCACCCTTTCGGGGACGAGTTCATAGTAGCTTTTCGGGACCTTGAGGAAGGAAACATCGTTGGCCGCCATCGCCCGGACGCTGCCGATAATGTCGTCGGTCGCGAGGGCCACGTGTTGGACCCCGGGGCCGTCGTAATACTGGAGGAATTCCTCGATCTGCGACCGCTTCCGGCCGTGCGCCGGCTCGTTGATCGGGAACTTGATCCGGCCGGTGCCGTTGGAGACGACCTTCGACATCAGGGCCGAATACTCGGTGCTGATATCCTTGTCGTCGAAGCTCGCCAGCAGCGAGAACCCCATGATCTTGCGGTAATAATCGACCCACTCGCCCATCTTGCCTTCTTCGACGTTGGCGACGAGATGGTCGATCGTGGTCAGCCCCACGGGCCGAAACGAACGCGGGTTGTATCGATCCGGGTCGATCGGCTTGTAGCCCGGGGCGAACACGCCCGCGTACCGCGAGCGATCGACCAGGGTATGCGTGGTATCGCCGTACGCCTGGATCTCGGCGTACTCGTAGGTGCCGAACTCATCGACCAGGCAGGTCGGCTTCACCACGCCGACCGCTCCCCGTCGCAGAGCCGCTTCGTAAGTGAAGGGGACGTTGTCCACTTCAAGGGCGATCGAGCGGACCCCATCGCCGTGGCGGACTAGTCTTTGCGCCTCCGGATGCTGATCGCTCAAGGGCGAGGCCAGGACGAACGTGATGTCGCCTTGCCGGAGTACGTAGCCCGCCTCGTGACGTACTCGGGTTTCCAGGCCAGCATAGGCGACGACCTCAAACCCGAAGGCGTTGCGGTAAAAATAGGCGGACTGGCGGGCGTTGCCGACGAAAAACTGGATGTGATCGATCCGGCGGAGGGGGATCGGATCTTCGGCGGACATCGGCGGCTCCGGGTTGTCGGGACGGGCGTGAGCGTGGCCCGACGCCGCTTTCTCGGCGAGGCCTGATGCTCATTTTACCCCGAAAGCCCTCTCATGCCATCAGGTTGCCGGGGCCGCCAAATTGCAGCCCCCCCGCCCTGCCGCCCCAGCCTTCAGGAACAAACCATCTCGGCCATCTCCTCGGCCTCGGTCCGCGAGTTCTTCACCAGTTCCTCGCGATATACCGGGACTGAGTTCGGGGCCTCGATGCCGATGCGGACCTGGTTCTTATCGATTCGGACAACCGTGATCACGATGTTGCCGTTGATCACGATCTTCTCGTTGAGCTTCCGGGTCAGGACGAGCATGACTACCTCCGTGCGTGGGGTCGTTCCTGGACGATATGGATTCGATCCGGCTCGCTATCCGGTTCGGTCGTTGATGACATTTTTCCGGTAATGCACGAGCCGTGCCGGACCTGGTGAGGTTTGTTCTTAAGATCCATAGATGGTTTTCCTGGAAAGGTTTGCGATGGATTAAATGGAGAATCTTGCGACGAATGGCATCTGTACTTCTGTGCGGAATAAGCCAGTTGCTTCCCATTTTTCCCCAAACTTGAGGAAAAAATGGGAGGCGACTCACGATCGAGGAGATTTGATCCCGGATTTGTACCGTTCGGCTGCCAGCGTGGTCGGTCGGCTATAGGCAATTCGCGGCAATCGGAATAGGATGGGCGGTCATTCCGAACTGGATTTTGCGGGGGGGCGGGCTCGTGCGGGTGGGATTGGGGCATGATACACACCGGCTGGAGGCGGGCCTCCCGCTCATCCTGGGCGGCGTTCGGATCGATTTTGAGCGGGGCCTGGTCGGCCACTCCGACGCCGACGTGGTAATGCACGCGGTAACCGATGCCCTCCTTGGCGCGGCCGGCCTCGGCGATATCGGTGAGCATTTCCCCGACAACGACCCGCAGTGGAAAGGCGCCGACAGCGGCCATTTGCTGGCCGAGGTCGTCGAACGGGTTCGCACGGCAGGATGGTCGGCCGTGAACCTCGACGTCATTATCCATGCCGAACGGCCCAAATTGGTCCCGCACAAGGCCGCGATCCGGGGCAATCTGGCGAAATTGCTGGGCCTGGGGGATGGTGACGTCAATGTGAAGGCCAAGACCGGCGAGAAGGTCGGGCCGATCGGGCGGGGCGAGGCGATCGCCTGCGAGGCGGTGGTCCTGATCGAGCGCAAGCCGATTGTTGCGTGAAGCGGGGGCGGGGGATTCGATGGCGATCCGGCTGTACAACACGCTGACCCAGACCAAGGAACCATTGCGGACCGTCCGGCCCGGCCAAGTGGGGATGTACGTCTGCGGCCCGACGGTCTATTCCAAGAGCCACATCGGCCACATGGTCGGCCCGGTGATCTTCGACACGGTGAAACGCTACCTCAGCTACAACGGCTACGAGGTCACCTGGATCGTCAACATCACCGATGTGGATGACAAGTTGATCGTCCAGGCCCGCAACGAGGGCACGACCGTCGCCGACCTGGCGGCCCGGGTGACCGACGATTACCTCGCGTGCTTGAAGGCGCTGCGTGTCAAGGGAATCGATTCGATGCCGCGGGCCACCGATCACATCCCCGAGATCATCGCCATGACGCAGGGGCTGATCGATAAAGGCCTGGCCTACCCCTCGGAAGGGGATGTTTATTTCGACGTGGCCCGGGACGCCGATTACGGCAAGCTCAGCCATCGTCACCTGGAGGAACTGCTCGCGGGCGCCAGGATTGAACCGACCGACAAGAAGCGGCACCCCGGCGATTTCGCCCTGTGGAAGGGCTCCAAGCCGGGCGAGCCGAGCTGGCCCAGCCCCTGGGGGCCGGGCCGCCCGGGGTGGCATATCGAATGTTCGGCGATGAGCATGAAGCTGCTGGGCGACCACTTCGACATCCACGGCGGCGGCCTCGACCTGGTCTTCCCTCACCACGAGAACGAGGTGGCCCAGTCGGAATCGTTCAGTGGCAAGCCGTTCGCCACCTTCTGGATGCATAATGGCCTGTTGACCAGGGATGGCAAGAAGATCAGCAAGTCCGACCCCGGGACCATCGTCCTGATGGCCGACCTGCTCGAGAAGCACGAACCCGATACCCTCCGCGCCTTGCTCCTGTCCAGCCACTACCGGAGGCCGACCGACTACAGCAACGCCCGGCTCGACGAGGTCGCGAGGGGCCTGCAAACCTTCTGGAACTTCTTCGACCGCTTCGAGAGGGTCGCCGGGGTCCCGTTCTTCTCCCTCGATGCGCCGAAGGCCCGTGCGAAAATCGACCTCAGCTCGTCCGAAACGCTCCGCGAGGTCGCCGATCTCCGCAACCAGTTCCTGGACGCAATGGACGACGACTTCAACACGGGCGGTGCCCTGGGCAAGCTCCATGAAATGGTCGCGGCACTCAATCGCTCGATCGATCGGGGGCGCCTGGAATCGTCCGATCGGAATTCGGCGCAGGTGTCGGAGCTGGAGAAGGGCGCCAGGGTGCTCCGCGAGTTGACCCAACTCCTGGGCCTTTTCGACGGCCCCCGGAAAGCCGCTGAGTCGGGCGATTCGGCCCTGACCTCCGCACTCATCCAGCTGCTGATCCAGCTCCGTGGCACGCTCCGGGGCGAGAAGAACTTCAAGCTGGCCGACAAGATCCGCGCCGACCTGGGGACCCTGGGAGTAACCCTGGAAGACAGGCCGGGCGGGACCGATTGGAAGATCGGCAAGCCCTCGTAGCTTCGGCCCGATTCCCAGGAGGGGATGCGATGTCGGTCAAGCGGATCCTGGGGATCGACCCCGGCCTGAACGTGACCGGGTATGCCGTGATCGTACCGGCCCGTCCGCACTCCCGCGTGATCGAGGCGGGCGTCATCCGGCCGGGTTCGTCCGACCTACCGATGGCGACCCGGCTGGACCGTCTGCACCGCGGCATCCTCGAATTAATCGAGGCGCTGTCGCCCGATTGCATGGCGATGGAGCAGGTCCACAGCCAGCCGAAATTCCCCCAAACCGCCATCCTGATGGCCCACGCGCGGGGCGTCATCATGCTCGCGGCCGCCCAAAAAGGCCTGTCGGTGGAGGGTTATCCGGCGGCCCGGATCAAGAAGACGCTCACCGGCAGCGGCCGGGCCCCGAAGGAGCAGATGCAACGGGCGATCCAGGTCGAGCTGGGCCTGGATCGGCTGCCCGAGCCGCACGACGTCGCCGACGCTTGTGCCATCGCCCTGTGCCATGGCCATACCGTCGAGAATGCCCGGCTTACCTCCGGGCTCGGCCTGTAGACCCTCGCCGAATCGCCTTGACGGATGGTCAAGGTCGGGGAATACTCCCGCGCCATTTCGCAGATCCGAGTGCGCCTTCGGGGGTTTGGATCCCCGCATGGCCAGGCCCGGCCTGGCCGTCGATCGACGCTTGATGGACCCCAGGATGGACCGGGCCCCTAACGAATGGGGGCCTTCCCTTCTTCCGGCACAGGGACGGCCATGATCGCACTCAACGGGTTGCCGCTGGCTCTCCTCCTGACGGTCGCCGTCGCCGCCGACGATCCCATGGAGTCGGCCCGAACCTTGCTCGCCCGGGGCGATGCTCGGGGGGCGGTCGCCCGGCTCGAATCGGCCCTGACGTCGGTATCGGTCCCGGACAAGCCGAAACTCCTCGAACTCCTGTCCCAATCGTACGAAAAGGCGGCGTCGCAGGCGGAAGCCGAGGGGAACGCGGCCGAGGCCGCCTCCTTCCGGGACGACCTGGCGATCCTGCGCCGATCCAATCGGTCGATCGCACCCGCGCCCCCATCGAAGCCGTCGCCGGCCCCTTCAACGACGCCCCAGCCGGCCCCGCCCAGGCCCGTGCCGAAGACGCCTGAGCCGCCCGACCCGGTCGCCGATGCCAGCCCCGAGCCTCCGGCCCCGCTCCCGCCGCCGGCCGAATTGCCGCCTCCGGAACCCGTCCAGGGCACGCCCCCCCCGGCAAAAGTCGACCCGGTCCCCCGGCAAACCATGCCCTCGCCCTCCCGGCCCGAACCCTCGGCCGTCGAGCCACCCGTCGCGACCACGGCCTCTCCGCTGAAGCAGGCGGACGAGGCGTTCCGCGAGCGGAAGTACGACGAAGCAGGCCGGCTCTATGCAGAGTTGGCCTCGACGGGCAGCTTGCCGGACTCACGCCGCGATCACTGGGCCTATTGCCGGTGCGCCGCGGTCGTCCAGAAGATCAACGGCCAGCCGACGGCGGCCGACTGGCCTGCGATCCGCTCCGAGGTCGCCGCGATCCGGCAGCTTAGCCCGCAGCTCTGGGTCGGCGAATACCTCCGGGACCTGGTTTCCGAACGTGCAGGCAAGGCCGGAGTGCGGGCTTCGCAACCGTCCCCATCACCGCCGGCCACCGCCGCGGCCCCCGTCCAGCCGCCGGCACCGACCTATGCCGTCCCCAGGCGGCCGGGCCCGCTGGCGAAGGATCGCAAGGAAGCGAAGCCTTCCGTCGATGATGATCTTGCGCTGGCCTCGGCGAATCCCGCCCGCCCGTCCGCCACCGACGGCTTCCGGGCCGTCGCCGCCGAGCCCGACGCGACTCGGCCGAACCACACCAAGCTGACCCCAAATTTCCGGATCATGCACAACGACGCCCGCCTGGCCGATCAGGTGGCCAGGATCGCCGAGGCGACCCGCACCCAGCAGGCGAAGCGTTGGGCGGGAATGGCCCCCAAGACGGACTGGCCGACTCGCTGCGATATCTACCTCTATGCCGACGGCAAGCAACTTGCCCGCGACCACAACCAGCCCGAGGATTCGCCCGGCTTTTCCACGATGTCGGTCCAGGACGGCAAGATCGCGACAAGGCGGTTGAACCTCCGGGCCGATCATCCCCACCTCCTCGACGCCGTGCTGCCGCACGAGGTTACGCACGTCGTCCTCGCCGACCTCTTCCCGACGCAGGCGGTCCCGAGGTGGGCCGACGAGGGGATGGCCGTCCTCTCCGAACCCCGTACCGAGCAGGACTCCCGGACCGCCGACCTGGCCGAGCCGCTCTCCACCGGCCGGGTCTTCCCGGTCCAGCACCTGATGGCGATGGACTATCCCGACAGCCGTTTCTGGGGCCTCTACTACGCCCAGAGCGTTTCCTTGACCCAGTTCCTGGTGGCCCAGGGAACCCCTGCGAAGTTCGTCGAGTTCCTCAAGGCGTCCCAGAAAAACGGGATCGAGCCCGAACTCAAGCGGTCCTACAAGATCGAGGGCTACGCCGACCTCCAGAAGCGATGGCTGGAATTCGCCCGGAGCGGCCAGGGGGTACTGGCCGCATCGACAACCGCCGATATACGACGCCCGCGCTGATCGGATCGGGCGTGAACCGGCGCCGGGGGCTACGGTTGATCGGGTAGGTTCGGGTTGCCGAGGCCCGACCCGTCCGAATAGACTTTCCCGGGCGGTTTCGCAAGGCGCGAGGTGCATTGAACATGGCGTCGTCGGCGTCTCGGTTGGCGGCTATTCGAGAAAAGGTCGAGGCGGGCGAGCGGCTTACGTTCGAGGACGGCCTGGCGCTGGAGGAATCCCGCGACCTGCTGGCCCTGGGCGAGATGGCGAATCTTGTCCGCGAGCGGTTGCACGGCGATCGGGCGTATTACAACGTCAACACGCACATCAACCCAACGAACGTCTGCGTCTACAAGTGCGACTTCTGCGCCTTCCGTGCGGACCTGAACGAAGACCGCGCCTACGTGATGTCCGAGGGCCAGATCAAGGAGCGGGCCTTGGGCTTCCGCGGGGCTTCGACCGAACTGCATATCGTCGGCGGCCTGCACAATAAGCTCCGTTCTCTGGTACGTGGACATCGTCCGCTGGGTCAAGGAAGCGGCGGCGAGATTCACGTTAAGGCGTATACCGCCGTCGAGTACCGGTGAATTCCGCCAAGATCAACAGAGCCGATCGAGCAGTGCCTCCGCGAGCCGGTCGACGCCAGGCTGGAAGCAGCCTACCCGGCGGCGGTGCCGAGATTTTCCACCCCGAGGTCCGCGAGGAGATCAACGCCAAGGCGAGCACCGAGTCGTGGTTGGACATCCGCGGACCGCCCACCGGCTCGGCCCACCGTCAACGCCACCATGCTCTACGGCCACATCGGCGGCCGATCCACCGGATCAAGTCCGTCTGGTCAAGCTCCGGGAACTCCAGGACGAGACCGGCGGCTTCAGACGTTCATCCCGCTGGCCTTCCGCACGGCAACTCCCGGATGGACGAGATCCCCGACCTTCCGGCGTCATGGACCTCCAGATGATGGCCATCAGCCGGTTGATCCTCGACAACTTTCCCCACATTAAGGCCTACTGGTCATGCCAGGGATCAAGACGGCCCAGCTCGCCCTCTCATTCAGAGGCCGACGACATCGACGGCACCGTCGTGCACGAAGATCTACGAGGAATACCGGCTCCGACTCCCGCAGGAGACGACCGTCGCCGAGCTGGAACGCCTGATCACGCGGGGTAAGCCGGATCGATCGGGCATGGCCGCGCTCTATCGCCGGATCGAGCGTTCGACCACCGGATGGGCGGCGACCAGGCCTCGGTCCTCGGCTGGCCGTCATGCCCCGAGACGGGGCCTCCGCGATGCCCTGGCGGAAAGCGGGGAGGTCGTCGGGGTCCGGCTGGCCGAGCCGATGTTCCGATCGCGGACGCAAGCGGCGTCCTCCGAACCCCCGCCGGCGTTCTCGACGTCGTCGCGGATCGCGTAAAGCCGAATCACCTTCCGGCCGTCGATGCATCAGGCCGAGCAGAGCATCCAGGAGCGTAGCAGATCGCCGCCACCACCTTACCTGCTCGGCGGCCGTTCGGACCAGGTCGATCATCGTCGATGCCGCCTCATGTGGTCGAGGCGGTAGCCGCCCGGCACGATCACGGCGTCGAAGTCGTCGGCCGAGACCTGGTCGGCCGACGCGTCGAACCGTGCCGGATAGCCATGCTTGGAGCGTACGATTCACCTGCCCAGGGCCAACGATCGTTACGGAGCAGCCCGCCTCGCGGAAACGTGCGACGGGATACCAGGTTCGGGTCCTCATACAGCTTTTCGACCAGGACCGCGATTCTCTTGCCAAGGGGCTGTCCATCGGCGTCTCCAATTCAGGCGGGGGTTGCCAGGCCCCTTTGTGGGGCGGATGACCTTGTTAGGATAGGGCCCGCGTCAACGCCCGGGGAAGGTCGTTCGGGCCTGCCGCGAGGTGGACGGGGAGCATTACCGATGCGTCGGATCAAGCCGAGTTTGGCCCTCGCGAGCGTCGCGGTGGTCGCCCTGGCGGTGCTGGCGAGCGCCCGGCAGGACCGTTCCGGGTCGTTGATGGCCCGCGCCGCCGACCGATGGCTGGCCTCGCTCTCGGACGAACAGAAGGCTACCGCCTCATTCGCGTTCGACGACGCCGAGCGGCGAACTGGCACTTCATCCCCCCGGCCCCGCAAAGGTCTGCCGATCAAGGAGATGGCCCCCGAGCAGCGGGCCCTGGCTTTCGGCCTGATCGGGTCGGGACTGGCCGCCGAGGGCGTCCTCGAGGTCACCCACGATCGCCGGGCCTATCGAGCAGATCCTCAAGGAAGCCGAAAAGGGCACCGGGCCGGTCCGCGATCCAGGTTGTACACCAGCCGATCTTCGGCAAGCGGGCGACGGCCGTTGGGGGTGGCGGATCGAGGGGACATCACCTGTCGATCAACCTAACGCTGGACAAGGGCAAGATCGTGGCGGCGACGCCCGCCTTCTTCGGATCGAACCCGGCGGAAGTCGCCAGGGCCGCGTTCGGGCACTCCAGGCCCTGGGCGATCGCGATGGCCGGAGCGCTCCGGCTGGTCCAGGCGCTCGACGACTCACCGAGAAGAGGCCGCCGTCGTCGAGGAGAAGGCCCCCGGCGACATCCAGGCCGCCAACACCACCCCAGCCCTGCCCGCCGTGCCCCCGTCGGCATCGCCTACCGCCGACCTCAAGGACGACCAGCGGGCCATGCTCAAGGCGATCGTCGAGGTCTACGCCGAAGACATGCCGCCCGAGGTCTCCTCGGCCCAGCTTTCGAGATCAAGAAGGCGGGCGTGGACGGCATCAAGTTTGCCTGGTTCGGCCCGGCCGACCGGTCGCAGGGGCACGCCTACCGGATCCAGGGGCCGACGTTCCTGGTCGAATTCAACAACACCCAGAACAACGCCAACCACGTGCACAGCGTCTGGCGGAACATGCTGGGCGACTTCGGCAACGCCCTGGCCGCCAAGTGAACCCGATTCCCAGCGAAGAACTCGACGTGGAAGGGCTGCGGATCCGGATGGCGTCAGGGGTTGCACCCTGCTCGATGTCCGCGAGCCCTTTGAACGGGAACTGGCGGATCTCCGGGCGTGAGGCGGATTCGGACCTGTTTATCCCAGCGGGGAGGGCATCCGGGGGCGGTCAGCTCAGGAAACGGCGACACGGGCGTCCCTGGTGGTTTACTGCCACCACGGCGTCAGTCGCCATGTCAGTCCGTTGGCTGGCCTTCAGGGGGGATCGAGGCGGTGAGCCCTCGGGGCGTATCGATGCCTGGTCGAGCCGGCGTCATCCGTCATCCCCAGTACTGACGCTCAGGCCTTTGCCAGCGCGCCCACGTGCTCCAGGAACTCGGCGTTGCTCTGGAGAGCAGCCGACGTGCCGGACGAAGTTCCGCCTCGACCGTCTTCATCCCGGCCGGGTCTTGCGGGCGTAGTGACCCGCTTCAGGGTCTCGGGCAGCAGGGAGTCGTTCTTCCTTGCGCCGTGCCCGATAGGAACATATCGATGGCCGGGTAGACGCGGCGGTCGGCCAGCCTGCGGTCGAGCACGATTTCCAGGTTCCCGGTCCCCTTGAATTCCTGGAAGATGACCTCGTCCATCCGGCTTCCGGTCTCGATCAGGCAGGTTGCCAGGATGGTCAAGGAACCCCCTTCCTCGAAGGCCCGGGCCGCGCCGAAGAGCCGCTTGGGGGTTTCCAGGGCCTTGATATCGACGCCCCCGGACATCGTCCGACCGTGATCGGAGTGCTTATTGTAGGCGCGGGCGAGTCGGGTCAGGCTGTCGATCAATAGCAAGACATCCGTCCCCGACTCGGCCAGCCGCTGCGCCCGCTGTATCGTCAACTCGGCCAGGCGGATGTGTTCCTCCGACGACTGGTCGGACGACGAGGCGAGCACCTGCCCCGCGATCGTCCGGCGCATCTCGGTGACTTCCTCCGGGCGTTCGTCCACCAGCAGGACCATCACCTGCAGGTCCGGGTGATTGCGGGCGACCGCGGCGGCGATCTGCTGAAGAAGGATCGTCTTGCCGGTCCTGGGTGGGGCGACGATTAAGCCGCGTTGGCCCCGGCCGACGGGCGTGAGCAGGTCGATCACCCGCATGGTCAGCGGTTGAGCATCGGTTTCCAGGCGGATGGGATGGGTCGGATCGATGGCCGTGAGGTCCTCGAACCTTCGGGCCTGCCGGGGGTTCGTGTCGATCCCCTGCCCTTCGATTTCCAGGATCTCGGCGAGGCTGGGCAGGTTCGTGCCGACGATCCGACCCCGGATCAGTGACCCTGGCATGAGGCTGAATCGGGCGATCAACTCCGTGGGGACGGTCGGATCGCCGGATTGGGCCCGAAAATGGCGGGCCGGATCGCGGAGCGAGGCCGTTCCCTTGGCGGGGATTTCCAGGACGCCCGTGCGCATGTCGTTCGGCGGATTCATGGGCATGCTACCGTTCGGACCAAAGATAGACTAGGAGCAGGATTTGCCGGGTTACCAGGCGACCCGGCTCGCCGGGAATATCGGCCCTTCGACGCAGACACGTCTCAGGTCGGTCGTGCCATCCGCCTGGCGAATCGGCATGACGCAACTGAAACAGGCGCCGAAGCCGCAGGCCATGTGGTTTTCGAGGGAGAGGTCGCAATCCAAGACGTGATCCCTGGCGATCTGGGCCAGGGTTGCCAGCATCGCAGGAGGCCCGCAGCCGACGACCTTCGACGGGCGTTCGCCCCGCTCCAGGCGATTCGAGAGCAGGTCGGTCACCCGACCTTGATACCCCGAGGACCCGTCTTCGGTTGCAACTTCCACGGAAATTCCGGCGCCGACAAAATCGTCAAGGCCGGCGGCCAGGTCGGCGGAACGCACGCCATAAAGGAGCGTCGCCGACGAAA
>JAXMBD010000076.1:0-22240 GCA_046350035.1 Isosphaeraceae bacterium
AGTCCGTGCCGGCGAGTTCCGGCCGCAGCGCGGCGAATTCGGCCAGCATCCGCCACATGAGCCGCTTGCCCTCGATCCCCAGCGACATCGCTTCCAGGGCCTCCATGCGGTGCAGCGGCCCACCGCGGATATCGTCGGCATACAGCTTCAGTTCCGACGCCTTCTCGCCGATCCAGCCGGCGGCCTGCCGGGTACGATCCCTGGCCGCGCCGATCCGTTCGATGACCCGTTCCAGCTCGCTGCGCTCGGCCTCGATCTCGGCCCGGAGAGTCGCGGCGAGTTCGCCGGCCATCGAGCCCCGGAATACGCCCTCGATGTGGCCGAGGAGCGTCAAACCGGCCGCGGCCCCGGCCAGATGGTTGTTCAGGTAGGTGGCGAGGGGGTCGGACATGGACGGGTTTCCCGGGGCGGCGGGTCGACACCAGGACTCCCCGGGGCCAACGCCACCATTGCGGCGAAGGAGGCGGAGGCAAAAATCGAGCCGCTACATCGGGCCGTGGCGATCGGATGGGTCGTGATGAACGAGGTCGGCGATTTTCCCTTTCCATCCCGGCTTCAGCGGGAGAGCCGATCGAGGATGTTGCGGGTGATCCGCTCGACGAGGGGGTCGCCGCCGCGGAGGCCGTGGGCCCAGTCGGTGGTCCCGGCCGTGACGACGGTGCCGCCCCGGGTGTAGGTGCCGAGCACCGCGTGTCCGCCCCTGGGGGCACCGTCCGGGTCGCGGGGGAATCGGTCGTACCAGAGGGCGTCGTCGGGGTGCCAGCGGGTCGGTGCCGTGGCGACGACGGTGAATCCCGGGGGCGTGCCGTCGCGGTGCGTGGGATAGGGGAGGCCGTCCTTCCATTCGAGCTCGCAGCCGTCGCACTCGTAACCGACGACCGTGTGCTTGGCGCCGAATTCGTCGCCGCGGGCGAGTCCGGTGCCTTCGAGCATCCAGTGGTCGGGCCGGTGCGAGGTGAAGGCGCCCTTGCCATCCATGTACTGGCCGTGGCTCAGGTGATAGCCGCCGTTCAGGAAGCCGACTCCGGTGAGCGTGTTCTCCGGGCGGCCGACCAGGTGGTGGCTCCAGAGCGTGCTCAAAGTCCGGTGATCCCCCTTCGGGAAAACCGGGTCCATGTTGTACCACTGCTTCCAGCAGGTCAGCGCGGCGCCGTCGGCCTCGGTGCGGACCTGCCAGCAGCAGGTGTTGCCGCTCAGGAAGGCGACGTTGCCGCCCCGGCCGATGAACGCTTCCAGGTTGTCGCGCATCGGGGCCGACCAGTACTCATCATGGCCGACGCTGAGCACCAGCTTGTACGACTTCAGCAGCTCGGGGTGGGCCTCCAGGTCGTTATTCGCGCAGTAATCGAGCGTGTAGCCGTTCTTCTCGGCCCAAACGACGAACGGCAGCTCCCAGTTGCGGAACTGGCCTTCCAGCGGCCTCTGGAAGGAGACACGATGCCCCTGCATGTTGCCGCGGCCGTGGAACCCGTACAGGCTGCCGCCGCCCCAGTTGTTGTAGGCGTTGTAGGTATTGGTGGCGAGTTGGAGCAGGATCGGCGTGTCCTTGCCGGGCTCTCGGGGCCGGACGATGAAGAAGGCATCGACCTCGGCCGTCCGGCGGTTCCGCCCGACGAACTTGCCGCCGGCATCGGCGACCCGCAGCCGCGCATTGTAGTAGCCCGATGGCCAGTCTTCCGGGATCGGCAGTCGGAACGAGACCGGCCATCGGCAGCCCTGCGACGAGGCGTCCTCGGGGATCGAATGCGCCGCGCCCGGGATGTCGGCCCGGGAGAACATCACCTTCGGGGCCGAGCCCAGCCGGCTGATTTCGATCGTGAACTTCGGCGCGGTCGTCGAGACGTGGAACGCGACCGATTCGCCCGGCCGGTAGCTGGTCCGGTCGGTGTAGCCCTCGACCGTCAACGAAGCCGGCTCGTCGCCGGCGAGGGCCGGCAGGCCGGTGGTCCAGAGGAGGGCTGCCAGGGCCGCGATGGGCCGGATCGGGGAGTTGTCCATGATCGACGCACGCTTCGGGGCGGGTGGGATTCCGACGGGGGCACGCCAGGCCCCGAGTGTACGCCGGCCCGCGCGGGGATCAAGGAACCATCGGGGGCGGTGGGCTCGAATCGATGGCCGCCGGGGCGAACGCGCGAGGCCGTCCCGGTTTCCCCATCGAAGGGGGGTTACCGGTATGCAACGGCCGCGGCCTTGTCCGGCCGACGTTTCCCGACTCTACTGGGCTACCGCACCTACACACCCGGAGGCCGGCCGATGAATCCGATGTTCGCCGCAATCCTCGCGCTCGTCGCCCAGGACGGGGAACCCGCCGGGGTGGCCCGGATCCGCCGCGATGCGGAATCCATGGCATCGCTGGTCACCACCGCCCCGGCCCGCGACTTCCTGAAGGCCGCCGCGACCCTCCCCACCATCCAGCCGCGGACGATCCACCATGACCCCGATCGGAAGGCCTACCTGACCGCGGCGGAGCGGGAGAAGCTCGATCCGGAACGTCGCGACGCCCTCAAGGCGTTGCCGGTCGACGAGTCGTTCTACTACAACACCCGCTACGGCTCGCCCCTGGCCTATGCCCGGCCCCTGGAGTTGCTCGGCAAGGCGGGGCTGGAAGGGCTCGCCGGCCGGAAGGTGGCGGACTTCGGCTGCGGCGGCATCGGCCCGTTGCGCCTGATGGCGACGATGGGGGCCGACGCGGTAGGCATCGACGTCGACCCGATGCTGGCCGCCCTCTACTCGGAGCCGGAGGACCAGGGGGCCTACCGGGATGGCCGCGTCACCCTGGCGATCGGCCGCTATCCCGCCGACGAAGCGATCCGCGCCAGGGTCGGCGGCAACCTCGATCTCTTCCTGTCCAAGAACACCCTGAAACGCGGCTATGTCCACCCGGACAGCGGCCGAACCTTCATCGACCTGGGCATGGACGACGCCGCGTTCCTGAAGACGCTCCACGCGGCGATGAAGCCCGGCGGGTTCGCCCTGATCTACAACCTCGGCCCCGCCCCGGCCCCGGCGGGCGAGCCGTACAAGGCGATGGCCGACATCCGCACGCCATTCGCGCGGGACGACTGGGAGGCGGCCGGGTTCCGCCTCGAGGCATTCGATCGCGACGACACCGAAGCGGCCCGTGCGCTCGCCGCCGCGCTGGGCTGGGACAAGGGGCCGGGGGCGATGAACCTGGAGAAAGACCTGTTCGCCACCTACACCCTGGCCCGCAAGCCTTGAGCCTGCAAGGCCTGGCGGCCCTGGGCGTACGCCGGCCGGGCCGGGGCTCAGGGGACTGTGCGGCGGAGCGTGATCAATTCCGCGATCGGCGAAGCGGGTTTGTTCGATGCCTCGAAGGCCGTGAACGTGGCGCGACCTTCGGCCCCTTCAACGGTCGCCGAGTGCGGCCCGGCTTCCAGGCTGAGGAATCGGATCCGGCCGGATCCGTCGGTCCGGAGATTGGCCGGCCAGGTCGATGCGAACGGCCCCTCGGGGCGGGCGAGGGTGACGGCTTGATGGGCGTACGGATTGCCCCCAGGGTCGGCGAATAAAAGCGTCAAGGGTTCGCCGGGCGCGGGGATTTCCAGGACGATCGGCGCCGGAGCCCGGTTGGCTTCGAGTTGCACCTCGACCGACCTCGAGACCCAGATCCCGTCGCGGATCGCCTGCACCCGGTATCGGCCGGGCGCCAACCCTTCGAATCGGAACCGGCCGTCGGGGCCCGGGGAGATTTGCTGGCTGAGGGCGCCATCGAGGACGCCGCCCCCCTGATGGGCCGCCATCACGCGGACACCCGACCCGCCTTCCGCCCCCTTGCCGGCCGCGTTGACGAGCCCTTCGAAGGCGGCCGAATCGGCGAGCACGATCCGGCCGGCCTGGATCTCCTCAACCGGCACGACCGTGGGCCCGTACCGGCCGGGGAGCGAGACCACGAGCGTCGGCTTCGCGACATCCCCGGCCCTGTCGCGTTCGCCCGGATTTCCCGACGTCCAGGCCCCTCGCCAGGTGAGCCGACCGCTGCCGTCGGATCGGCCGATGGCGGTCGGCCCATCGTGGCCGGGTTCGAACAGGGAGGCCTGGGCGGCGAAGGCCGGTGTCTTGCCGTCGGGCAGAAACACGGTCGGCGGCTCGATCGCGGGAATCCCTTCGTTGGTGGCGATGCCCCCCATGCCGAGCATCGTGCTCCGATTGCGCCGCGCGTTGTCCTCGGGCTCAATCTCGCCGGGCTTGAGGTCGACGTGGACGACCTGCCCCTCGGCGACCTCGACGACCTGCCGGCCGCTGTTGCGGGTCGTGCCGTCCGGCATCCACCTCTGGAACCGGAGGGTCACCGGCCCGGCCAGGAACGGGCCGCCGAAGAACTCGCCCGTGGCCGGGTCGTACCGCCAGCCCGGCATCAGGATCCGCTGGTCGAAGAACGGGTGGACCGTGTAATCCGCCGCCGCCTGCCCCTCGGTCGGTTGGAGTTTCCCCCGGATGTAGCCGACGCGCCGGGCCTTCAGTTCCAGCAGCGTTTCCCGGCCCGAGGTCACGGTGGCCTCGGCCCCGGGCACGACCACGAAGGGCCCCCGGAGCGAATCATCGTCGGGGATCGCCTCGCCCAGGGACATGGGGGGAGGGCCGGGGGCCTCGATGGAGCCATGGACCTGGTACTTGCGGCTGGCCAGTCCTTCGAGGAGGACTTCGCCATTGGCATCGGCCGAGATGGAGGGGCCGTTGCGATCGAACGGCGAAGGCAATTCGACCATCCCCCGGGCCGGGCGGCCGTCCGCATCGAGCAGGCGAACGCGGATCGAGCCGGCGGGATGGAGCACCCCGACCAGGCGGATCGGCTCGGTGATCGGCACGGCGGGGGAGACCGGGACCAGGGCCTCGGCCTCGTAATACGGCTCCGGGATCGGGAACGAGCGGACGGGGACGTCGCGGAACCGGACCACCACGCTCCAGAGGCCGGTCGACTCGAACGCACGCCGGCCGATCCCTTGGGCATCCACCTTCATGCTGGTGCTCCGATTGGTGGAGCCTCCCAGGCCGAACTCGAAACTGACTTCCTCGTTGGCAACCGGGCGGCCGTCGGGCCGGATGACCTGGAACGGGACCGCATGGCCGGCCGCCGCGGCGACGATCGGCACGGTGGCCCGGGTTTCCTGCCCCGCCACGATCGCCACGCCCTCGACCTTGCCGGTGCCGACCCCGTTCCGGCCGAGGAGGAGGGCCCGCGGCGGGCGATTGTTCCCGGGCGCGTTTTCGGCCGCATGGACGATGTACAGGCCCTGGACCAGTTCGGCGAATCGGGCCACCCCGTCGCGATCGGTGGTTGCGCCCGGCGAGACCAAGGCCTGGAACGCCTCCTTGCTCGGCCCCCCGGCTTCGCGGGCCCAGCCGAATCCCGCGAGGATCGCCGCGCTGCCGGTGGCCTCCAGGTAGACCTTCGCATCGGGCAGCGGCTTGCCGTCCCGAAGCACGGTAACACTTGCCGACCCGCCCGAATCGGCGACGGTCAAATCGACCCGGGCCGGCCGGTCGTTCTCGACGCTCCGCGCCTCGGCATTGGCGACCGCGGGGGGACGCCCCGGTACCTTCGCGACAAGGACGGGCGACTCGGTCGTGGGATGGACCTCGCCACGGAACTCGTAATGGCCCTGGTCGTCGGTGGTGGTGGCCAGGACGTCCTCGTACATCCGAATGCCGCCGTGGTGGGCGGTGCGCAGGTAAACATCCGCCTTCGGCAAGGGGCGGCCCGCCATATCCCGGACGACCCCCTCGGCCCACAGGACCTCGCCCTTCTTGCCGTTGAGCTGTTCGAGCGTCTTCTTCTCCTGCGCCTTCTGCCGGGCGGCGACCTCGGGCGGGGGCTCGGGCATGGGTCCGATGGACACCCCTTCGAGCTTCTGGCCGGGGGCGAGCCAAAGCGTAACCTGGGCCGCAATGCCGACGGGGGCGTTCCCCTGATTACGGGCTTGGACGTAGTAGTGGCCCGGCGGTACATCCTGGAACGCGAACTGGCCGTCGGCATCGCACGCGGTCGGAGCGATGGGTTCGGGATTGATGTGGCTCGCGAAGGTGGCGAGGTGGACGAGGGCATCCGGGCTGGCGAGCTTCGGATCGAGCTTCCCGGCGATCGAGCCGTACTTCGCGAGCGGCGGCACCTCGGCGCGAGTGGTTGCGCCGTCCTTGATCTCGATCGAGCCGGTCGAGCCGAAGCCGACCCCCGGCACGATCACGCGATACGACCGGGTCGAGGCGAACCAGCGGAGCCGGAACCGGCCGTTGGCGTCGAGCTTGCCGGTGAACCGGGCGTCGGCCGGGCCGTGATTCATCTCGCCCGGTTGCCAGGCCGGCATCACCTGAACGGGGCGATCGGCCAGCGGCTCGCCGTCGGGGCCGCGGACCAGGACGTCGACCTCGCCCGGCTCCGGGCATTCGACCCGCACCATCCCGCCCTGCCAGGTGGCCTCGACCGGCTTCGCCAGGGCCGAGTTCACGGAGGCCCAAAGCGATTTCGGCGGCTGGTTGAAGCGGCCCTGCTGGATCGCCTCCAATGTCCAACGGCCGTTGCCCTCGGCCTCGGCCCAGCATTCGTGGATCTTTTGCGGGCCCGGGGCGGGACGATGATTGGGATGGCTCGGCACGCGGAATCGGCCCTGGTCATCGGTCTCGACCGTATAGGCCGGGTCGGCCTGGTCGAAGATGTGCAATTTCACCCCGGCCGCCGGCCGGTCGGTGCCGACGATCCGGGCCGTGCCCTCGATCATGCGGGGCGGATCCTGGGCGAACGGCGTGGGGCCCATCAGCAAAACCGCGATCAAGGCAAGCATCGGCGACCTCCCCCAAAGCGGGTCGATTCGATGCGTGATCCTAAGCCGGGCGCGGGCCGGACTCAACCCGCGGCCCGCCGGCCGTCGTGAGAGAACCGATCCCCATCACCGGGCCTTCTCCTCGTTCAACCAGATCTCGGCCTCCTTGCGGCGGTAGCGGACGTCCAGGGTGTCGGCCTCGGTGCCCCGAGCGGCTTGCTTCCTCGCCACGGCGATCGCCTCCAGTTCCTCCAGGCCCCGGATCTGCTTTTCCAGGGCGGCGACGATCTCGGCCTTGCCGGCGCCCGACTTGCGGAGTGCCTCGATGCGGCGGTTTTCCCAGAGCGAGAATGACGCGTCGGCCGGGTTGATCCTCGCGTTCCTTGCCATCGCATGCAGCATTTCCAGGGCGTCGTCGATCAGGGCGAGTTGCTCCCGCGCCAGGGCCCGATTGGCCTCAATGTCCGGCCGGGCTGCGGCGGGCAAGCCCCTGGAGGCGGTTGGCGATGGGGCTTGCGTCCCTCCGGTTGCGGGCTGCTGCCGGCCCCGGACGGCGACGCCGGCGGTGGTCAGGAACAGGGCCGTCGCGGCGACAATCGGCCATTTCCAGCGGGCAAGGCTCATCATCAGGGTCACTCCTTCGGCAAGGGCGGCGATCGTCGGCGGGATCGCGGCGGGCGAGGGGGAGTTCGTCAGGAATCCGGCCGCCTGGTGGAGGAGCATCGGCGGGACCGCGGCCTCGCGGGCCACCTCGGCGCAGGCGGCCGACGACAGGCCGCGTCGGGCGAGGCGTTCGCGGAGCCGTTCCCGGCCGCGTGATAGGCGGCTTTCGACCGTGCCGACCGGGCAGCCCAATCGGCCCGCCGCCTCGCCGTGCGGCAGGCCCTCCAGGTCGCACAGGATGATCGCCGCACGTTGGTGCGCGGTGAGGCGATCGATTTCCTGGTGGAGGATCGCCAGTTGCTCGGCAAGGTCGGGGTTGGACGTCGGCCCGGCGATCAATTCGACCCCATCCGTTTCCCGGGCCCGACGCCGCGAGGAGACGGCCCTGGCCCGCGCGACGACGCGACGGCTGACCCCATGGAGCCAGGGACCGAGCGAGTCATCGACGAGACTTTTCGGCGCCCGGCGGGCCAGCACCAGGAAGGTGGCCTGGAAGGCATCGTCGGCGGCGTGGCGGTCGGGCAGCAGCCGTTGGCAGACGCCCCAGACCATCGGCCCGTGCCGCTCCAGGACGATCGCGAACGCATCCTCCGACGCGGGGTCGGCGCGATTCGCGAACCGTTCCAGCAGTTGCCGGTCGGTCAGGTCGCCCTGGATCCCGCCGCGGAACAGCGTCCGCAGATCGCGGAACGCGCCCGAAGGCCCCTCCCCGCCCATGTGCCTTGCCCCCGAACCGGCCTACCGATCCCAACATGCACCGGCCGGGGGAATCCTTCCAACTTTTTCCGGAGAATCGCGATTCCGGAGGGGTTTCCTGGTCTCAGGAACGAGGCAGGGGACCTTCGCCCCACCCGAACCGCCCGTAATGGGCGGCCGGAGCGGGACGGAGAGCCCCCTCATTTTCACGGGCGATCGCGGTCGGTGCCGTCCGCGGCCCTTACCAGGTCCAGTTCCAGCTGCTGGGAGTCGCCGTCGTGTTCCGGATCGCGTTGATCAGAGAGCCGGTCACGTTGGCCGTCTGAGGAACGGGGTAAGAGCCGTATCCGTAGCCGTAGGGATAACCGTACCCGTAGGGGTAGCCGTAGCCATAACCATACGGATAGCCGAAGCCATAGGCGTATGGGTTGCCGTAACCGAAGCCATAGCCAAACGGGTAGCCGTAACCGTAACCCGCGTAGGGCGAGACGACGACGACCGTGGGCACGAAGCCGACGGCCCCCAGGCCGTTGGTAGAAGTCTGGAAACTGCCGAGGCTGCCGACACCGCCCGGATGGGGCACGCCTCCGGGGCTCACGACACCACCGAAGCCCCCGATGCTGCCGGGATGGGGGACGGCGCCGGGCGACACGCGATGTTGCGCCTGGGCGGATAACCCCACGCCGACGACCAAAGCCAATGCCGCAACCGCCGTGCAAAGCCGAGACATGGTCCTATCTCCTGGAGGCCTCTCCGTCTGGGGCCCCTCATGGGAGGGCTACCGTCCCTGGAATTTTAGGCCTGCGTGAATCCTGGTAGGCAAATGGGGGGGCGACGGACGATTCATGAGGCGTCCGTTCCCGGCCGGGACGAGCCCGGTGTACTGAATACGTCGTTCGGCGGCCGTTTTCGTTGCGCGATTTTTTTATCGGGGCTCGCCCGCCTTGACGGCAAGGACGGCGGCCTCGGAGTTCAGCGTATTCCGGCCCAGGTTGAGGCTCGCGATGAAAGCGGCCCGATCGCCGAAGCCGGGCTTGCGGTAGTTGTGGATCGGCGAGATCGGCGGCTCGGGGCGTCGCGCCCAGTCCCAGCGCCACGGCCGGCCGGCGTCCCCCGAGAGGATCTCGCCCAGGGGCAACTCGAAGATGACCAACTCGTGGTCCGGTTCGAGCCATTCCAGTCGGACACCCTCGCGCGATGGCTTCGCCCGGCGCAACGAGAGCTGGCCGGAATGGACCTGGACGTAGTTGTCATCGAAACCCACCGGGACCTGGGCCGGGTACCGGCTCTTGTTCCGGACGACGCACTTCATCATGGCGCCCGCCGGCTTCGACGGGTCGTACTCGTCGACCGAGAAGGACACCACGGCCACGAGTTCGCGTTCCAGGGGCTTCGCGGCCTTCGCCATCATGCCGCCCTGGAGTTGGGCCAGGAAGAACAGTGCGAGGGCTCCAACGTTCGTCATGGTTGCTGGCTCCGCGGGTTATCGGCCGCGATCCCGGCCGGGACCATCGTAGCGGGGGCAGGCACGATCCTGCGGGTGACGCTGCGGGCTCTACCCTTTCACCCCTTCCGATCTTGGACGCGGCCTGGCCGCCTCATGGCGCGGCGGGTTCCAGCAGGAACGGGCGGATTTCGGGGCGATCGCGGAGCGGGGCGAAGAACGGGCCCGACCGCAGGGTTCTGAGGCGGTTCGGATTGCGGAACAGGCCCTCGCCGCGGGCGCGATCCAGGAGTTTGCGGGCGGCCTGCGCCCCGGCGGCGATGCGGCGTTCGCGTTCGTCGGGGTCGAGGGCATCGTCGCGGGCGGCCGCGTCGGCGAGTTGGGCGTGCACAATCGCCAGGTTAAAACGGGCCTCGCCGTCCCGCGGGCCGAGGCCGGCCTCGAGCGCATCGGCCTCGGCCGAGGCCTCGTCGAAGGGCTTCAGGTGGGCGACGGCGATCAGCCGTTCGGCGGCGAGCAGGCTCTTGTCCTCGGGCGTGGGGGCCAGCGCGAGGGCCTCGTCCCAGCCGGCCAGCGCCTCGCCGTATCGGCCGAGCCTGGCCTGCACCTGGGCGATGTGCCGCGAGGTGGCGAGGTGGATCCGCCGGGCGAGGTCGTCGCGGGGCTGTTTCTCCAGGACGCGTTGCAACGCCTTCCTCGCCTCCATGCCGAGCCCCAGGGCTTCATCGGGCTTACCCGCCTCGGAAGCGAGCATCCCGATGTTGAGCCGGAGGCCGGCAGCCCGGACGGCGTAGGCCGGCTGCTCGGGATGATCGCGGTCGAGCCGGTCGTAGATTTCCAGGGCCTGCCCGTAGGCCGCCCCGGCCTGGTCGGGCCGTCCCTGGGCCTGGTAGACGGTCCCCAGCGTGTTGTAGGCGGTCCCCAGGGAACGCCACCAGGCCGACACGGACGGGGCCTCCCGGAGGAGGTCGCGGTAGAGCGACTCGGCGCGTCGGAGGACCGGCTCGGCCTCGTCGAAGCGGTTCCGCCGGCCCAGGCCGAAGCCGAGGTTGGTGACGGCCAGGGCGAGGTTGTCGCGGGCATCGAGCGACTTCGGCGAGCCCTCCGCCAGCCGCCCGGCGACGTCGACGGCCTCGCGCAGGGCCTGCTCCGCGTCGTCCGGCCGGTTGGCCTGGTTGAGGGCGACGCCCAGGTTGTTCAGGGCCCGGAAGAGGGCCAGTTGCACCGCGGGCTCCGGCCGATCGCGATCGGCCCTGGCGCGCAACAGGTCCCTTGCCTCGGCGAACGTGGTGCGGGCCTCGTCGACCCGGCCCCGGGCCGATTCCAGGGTGCCGAGTTGCACGAGCGTCGCGCCCAGGTCGCCCAGGGCTTCGGGGGAGTCGGGCGCGTCGCGGGCCTGGGCCCGGAATTCCGCGAGGGATTTCGCGAGATGCTGCTCGGCCTCGTCATACCGATTCAGTTGGGTCGCCCGGACGCCCAGCAATCGCCGCACGCGGGCCAGCCGGGTGCGATCGTCGCGGCCGTCGTCCAGCCCTTCGAGGATCGTCTCGGCCTTCCGCAGGGCCGTTTCCGAGTCGGCCTGCGAGCCGACCCGTTCGGACAACGTCGCGAGGTTCTCGTAGGCGTCGGCCAGGTCGCGCCGGTCCTACCCCGTGGCGTCGCCGTCGGCCTCCAGGCCGGCCCGCAGGCCCTCGTAGAATTTCAACGGCCCGCGGAGCAGGCGGCCCTGCAATTCCTTGAGTTCGGGCTGGCGGAGCAGGATGTCCTCCGAGGCGCCGGTGTGATACTCGCGGACCGCCTCCATCGCCAGCCCCAGCCGGTCCCGGGCGCGGGCCGAGGCCTTCCGCTCGGCCTCGTTGGCGGCCGCCAACAACTCGTTCGCGCGGGTGACCTTCCCGTAAGCCTCCTCCAGCCGCGCCCGGCCGCGGGCCTGCTCGGCCGCCAACGCGGCCAGCCCCGCCATGATCGCCAGGCCCGCCGCCCCGGCCGCCGTCACGGCGGTCCGGTGCCTCGTGAGCCACCGCGTCAGGGCCCGAAGCCAGGGCTCCCGGTAAGCCTCGACCCGCTCGTCGGCCAGCCAGCGCTCGATGTCCTCGGCGAGCGCCCGGGCCGAGGCGTAGCGATCCTCGGGCCTCGCGGCCATCGCCTTCAGGCAGGCCGCTTCCAGGGCCGGGTCGATCGACGGCTCGAACGCCCGGGGCGGGCGGAAATCGCCCCGCCCGACCGCCTCCAGCACCCCGGGCACCTTCCCCTGGAACGGGGCGCGGGCGGTCAGGAGGCAGTACAGCGTGGCCCCCAGCGAGTAGACGTCGGATCGGGGACCGAGCGCCCCCAGGTCGCCCCGGGCCTGCTCGGGGCTCATGTACGCGGGCGTGCCCAATGCCTGGCCCGGCAGGGTATCGGCCGAACCGCCCGATGTCGGCACCAGCCCGCGCTCCGCCGAGGACGGGTCGGCCCGGCCGGTCGCCTTGGCGAGGCCCCAGTCGACCACCAGCGTTTCCCCGTGCTTGCCGACGATGACGTTCCCGGGCTTGATGTCGCGGTGCAGCACGCCCCGACTATGCCGTACTCGATCGCGTTGCAGACATCGGTGAACCGCCGCAGCAGCCGGCGCAGTTCCAGCGACCGCCGGCCCCGGTTGGATTTCAGGGCCGGGTCTGCGTGGAACCGTTCGATCGCCTCGCGGAGCGAGTCGCCCCGGATGAACCGCATCGCGGAGTAAGGCCGGCCATCCCGGTAGGCCCCCAGGCCGTAGACCGGTACGATCCCGGGGTGCTCCAGGCCGCCGGTGATCTCGGCCTCGGCCAGGAATCGATGGCGGCTGGCCGGGTCGTCGGCGTAGTCTTCCAGGATCTGCTTCAGCGCCACCTCGCGATTCAGCTCGTCGTCGATCGCCACGAACACGGCGCCCAGGCCCCCTCGGGCATGGGGCCGGAGCACCTGGAACCGCCGGCCGCCCGCGGTCGAGGTGCCCACCCGATAAGTCGCGGGCCCCCCGGGCCGATATGAGGCGGTCTCGCCGGCCTCCTCGACGCCGGCGGGGCCGACGTGCGACAACGTGGCGTCGAGGTCGGGGTCGGCCAGCGCCCGGAGTTTCTCCCGCGTCGATTGGCCGATCGCCATCGACTCCAGCCCGATGGACGCGCCGCCCGTCTTCCTCGCCTGCGCCGCGGCGATCGTCTCGAGGGCGTCCCGATCCTCGGGCGCGAGGTCGCCCCGTTCGATGAGGAGATCGGCCAGGGGCCTCTCCTTGCCGGGTGCCCAGGCACGGAACGCGGCGACCAGCTGATCCGGATCGATCAGGCCGTTCTGGAGGGCCAGGAGGCCAAACAAGAGGTCACGCTCGGCGGGCATGGGCATCGCTCCTCGAACCGTCGGGATGCGGATGCGTTCGAACTAGGGATGCGCGGCCGGCGAGCCCGGGTCAATTTCATTCACTTCACCTGCAATAAGCACGCGCATTTCCGGGCGCAGAATACCGGCCGGGGCGAAGGCCACTCCACGGCCCGGGAGGGCGTGCCGGCGACGGCCCCGGAACCAGTTCCTCCCCCCTCCGAGTTAACAGCATCCGTCCGATCGAATCCGAAGGGCCCAAGATGGAGGACCGCCCCTACGGCGCGGCCACTCGAACTTCGACGACATCCCCGTTCGAGTCGGGCACGGCCCTGTTCCCTGCGATCGTTCAAGGCGATACGCCGGGTCGGGCAGGGCTCAGCGGCCCCCGACGATCCCCGAAACGTCGATCACATAAAGCTGGCGGCCATCCCCGCCATGGGGCGAGTCGATCGCGACGAGGCGGCCGTCGGGGCTGGACCGGGGGTGGGTATCGACCCGCCATTCGCCGTTGTATCCCGGCGGCGAGGCGAAGTGGCCGAGCGGGTGACGTCGCCCCGTCTTCGTGTCGAACAAGTAAGGGTGTTGCAGGCGGCCGGCGTCGGGGTAGGTGTCGTTGACGATCCAGCGATCGCCGTGGCCCGGCAGGTAGGTGCAATGGCCGTCCTGGGTCATCGCGTCCGGGCCGACGACCTCGATGTTCCGGGTTTTGTCCTCGAAGACGCAGAACTTCGGCCCCCGCGAGGGGTGCAACGCCCAGGCCAGGATGTGGGTCGGGTCGCGCCAGATGAAGTGCGAGGTCATCCCCGAAGGATTCAGGACGTAAAGATCGGTGCCGTCCGGCTTGCAGGTGATCATCCGGGTGAGCCAGGTCTTTGCCTCTGGCGTCTTCCAGCGGTGGAGGAAGACGAACCGGGAGCCGTCGGGCGAGACCAGCAGGTGGTTGAACCAGTGCTTCGAATCGGCCGGCTTCGGCCCCTCGGCGATCAGGCCGTCGTAGGGGAGTTCGGCCACCTGCCGGAAGGTGAGGATGCGTTCGACCTTGCCCGAGGCGAGGTCGGTCCGCCAGATCCCGGCATCGTCGGGGGCGTCAATGCGGGCGTTCGGGTCGGGGATGCCGGCATATCCGTATCCCGGGCGGGTGTCGTGGAGGCGACGGAAATCGGGGGCGACGGCCCAGGTCGCATCGGGGCTGATTGCATAAATCGGCGCCGGGATCGTCCGACTCCCGCCGGTCGTCACGTCCAGAATGCGGGCGACGAAGCGGTCACCGTCGCGATCATTCCAGAGGACCTCGGTTTCCGAACCGGGCAACCACTGGAGCATGCATCCCTGCTGCCAGTTCCAGGCCGTCGTCCGACCCAGTTCGGTCCAGCGATCGCCGTCGCGGAGATCGACCAGGCCGACGGCGATCGAGTCGTCGGGGCGGGGCGATCGGTGCTCGAAATCGACTTCCATGCCCAGCAAGTATCGGCCGGCCGGGTCGAATTCGAGCTTGTCGTAGTAGCCGAACCAGTGGTGCCTGGGGCCCTTCGTGACGGCGCGGGCCGGCGGCAGATCGTCGGCCCGCGCCCCCCGGCCGAGGGCCGTCGAGGCCAGGGCCGCCAGCAGGAATCGGCGGCGATCGATGGGGCAGGGGGGATCGGGTTGGGACATGGCGGTCGGCCTCGCTCGGCGGCTCACGGGCCCTTTTTGATAGCCGATCGGGTCGCCCGGGACAACATCGCTGCCCGGCCATCTGGACGCCCGATCATGCCCCGACCCCGCCGCAAGCGGCCCTGCTGTCAGGATTTTCGGCCGGAAGGGTGGGGGATCCCCCCCTTGAAGGGGTCTTCCGGGCCGGCGTGTTGGGCCCGAATTGGCCTGGATCCATCCCCTCCGGTTCGTTTATCGTCTGAGACGCATGGAAGTGGGTGCAACCCGGGATTCCGAACGGAGGCGGAACATGCAAGGATTGGGCGATATGCCGCTGCGGATCCTGATCGTCGATGACAACACGGATACCGCCGAGAGCCTAGCCTTCCTGCTCCAGACCAGCGGCCATGAAACGCGGACCGCGTATACCGGGGAAGGGGCGATTGAAGGGGCGACCGAGTTCCGCCCGGATGCCATCCTCCTGGATGTAGGTTTGCCCGACGCCGACGGATTCGAGGTGGCCCGGCTGTTGAGGGCCAACCCCGAATTCCGGCGTACCCTGCTGATCGGCGCGACCGGCTACGGCAGCGATCGCGCCCGTGCCATCGCGGCCGAGGTCGGCTTCGATCACTACCTGGTCAAGCCGTTCGACCTGGGCCGACTGGACCAGATCCTCGCGATGGCCGCGTCGCCCCGGCCGATGCCCAACTGACGGGGGCGGCCGGCGCGTGCCCGCCCGAGGGGGGAGGCGGGCGCCATCACGGGGCGGGTTCGCCGATCAATTCCATCACGGTCTTCAGGATCGCCGCCAGGCTGAACGGCTTCCTGAGGAAGACATCCCCCCGCGATCCGCCCGATTCGAGCCGGATCGGGGCGACGCTCATCAGCACGACCTTGATCCCATCGAGCCCCGGGGTCCGCTTCATCTCCTCCAGGACGTCGTAGCCGCTCATCAGGGGCATCATCACGTCCATCAGGATCAGGTCGGGCTTGGTCCGCTTGATCTGCTCGAGTGCGGCGCGGCCGTCGGCGCAGGTTTCGGCGGCGTAGCCCTCGCCCTGGAGGATGGCCTGGAGGGTACCGGCCAGGTCGAATTCGTCGTCGGCGACGAGGACGGTCTTCACGATTGGCCCCCCCCATCCCCGGCGGCGGTGCCCCCGGGCGCCCCCCCGTATCGGGCGTGGCCGGTGAGGATCGCCTCGGCGCTCTCGAACGTGGACGCCACCTCGAGCCCGGTGTCGGTGATCTTGAATTCGCGGATCGAGGTATCGTAGCGGCTCTCGCGCATCTTCATGATCGACAGCAGGCGGTAGAGCTGGCTCCGCAGTTCGACGTACCGGAGCAGCACGACCGCCTCGACGACGTTGGCCAGCTCCGGGTTGGGCATGACGATCTCGGGGCGGAACAGCGGCAGTTCCTCGGTCATGACGGCCGTCACGTCGAGCATGCGGAGCTGGTTGCAGAAGGCCGACAGGAACCGGGGCATCCGATCGGGGTAGACCGACGCCGCGCGGAACCCCTCGATGCCGTCGAAGAACAGCCGGCGGCGGTTGAGCGGCTTCTCGCGGACCCTCTCGAGCAGCTGCTCGGCCAGCGAATCGAGCATGTGTTCCAGGGGCGGCTGCCAGACGATGTCGATGAGGCCGCTGTCCACGTACTTCTTCAGCTCGATCCCGACCTGGCCCGCCTTCTCCAGCAGGCGCGGCGGCGGCTCGTAGAAGCCGAAGTAGGTGCCGTGCTGGCCCCGCTTCGCCCCCTCGACGAGGAACGCGAGGCCGAGCAGGGTCTTGCCGGTCCCGGGCGCCCCCAGCAGCGCCGTGGTGGAGCCCGAGGGCAGGCCGCCGAACATCATCCGGTCGAGCTCGGGGACGCCGAACTGCATGCGTTCGCGGACCTCGCCCGGGTCGCTGCCCGGGCGGTCGAACTGGATCTCGGTGCGCGGGTGGATGACGATGCCGTCGCCGGTGATCTCGACCTCGTGCTTGCCCCGCAGGTAGTCTCCTCCCCGGAATTTGTGGACGGTCAATTCGCGGACGGCGCGGGGCCCGATCAATTCGTCGGACAGCTCGATCACCCCATCGACCACCGCGTTCTCGGTGAAGGAGTAGGACGGGTCCTTGAAGCACATCAGCAGGGTCGTGCAGTCGATGAGGGCCGTGTAGGCCTGGAGTTCGTGGACGAACTCCTTGACCTGCTGCTCGCCCCGGGCGAACTCGCGGAGGCTCTCCATGCCGTCGATCACGAACAGGGTCGCCTGCCGGTCGCGGAGCGTATCCCGGATGAGGTTCAGCAGGGCGCCAGGCCCGCCCTCGCGGAGGGCCGAATAGCCGCTGACGTAATAGAGGTGGTCGGGGATCTCTTCCGGGCGGAAGAACCGCAGCGTGGCCAGGTGCCGGAGCATCTTGGCGTGGTTCTCGACCAGCAGCGACATGTAGACGCACCGGCCGTCGGCCTTGCCGATATGGTTGAAGCAGAACTGGTTGCCCAGGATCGTCTTCCCGCTGCCCGGCGGGCCGATGATGGAATAGGTGCCGCCCCGGAAGAACCCCCCCTTGAGGATGTAGTCGAGCCGGGGAATCCCGCTCTCGATCCGGTCCTTCAGGGCCTGGAGGCCCGCGCCTTCGTCCGTCGACTGCGGCAAACTCATCGGCGCCCCCCCCCCTCGGGCATGGCTTCCTCGCGGCGGTGCCGGCTCCGCGGGATCCTGGCGGTGAATGTGGCCCCCTGGCCGGGCTGGCTGCGAACGGAGATCGTCCCGCCGTGCGCCTCGACGAGCGTGCGGACGATGTACAGGCCCAAGCCCAGGCTCTCCTTCCTGTGCGACTCGGAGGCCCGCTCGAACCGGGCGAAGATCCGCCCCTGATCGGCCGGATCGATCCCCTTGCCTTGATCCGCCACCTCCAGGATCGCATCCTCGCCGTCCCGGAGGGCGCGGACGGTGACCGGACGGCCCTGGCCATACTTGATGGCATTGGTGAGCAGGTTCGTCAAGACCTGGTCGAGCTTCAAGCGGTCGAAGACCCCCACCACCGGCCCGTCCGCGGGCATTTCCAGGGCGCAGCCGGCCGCCCGGGCGGTCTCCCGGAGCCGGCCCAGCACTTCCCGGGCGAGGTCGCCGAGGTCGAACGTCTCGGGGTCGAGGTCGATGCGGCGTTCGCGGATCCGGGAGACGTCGAGCAGGTTCTCGATCAGCCGGGACAGCCGTTCGGCCTGCCGGCCGCTGACGTCGAGGTGGTGGGCCAGGTAGGGCGGGAGAGGGCCCTGCTTCGCCGCGGCGTGGCGGAGCAGTTGCAACGAGAGCTGCATGGCGAACAGCGGGTCCTTGAGCTCGTGGGTCGCGACCGAGAAGAACTCGTCGCGGAGCTCCAGCGCCTCCCGCAGCGCGTCGGCGTCCTCGACCTGCCCCGGCACCTCCAGGAAGGTGAGCAGGACGAACGGCGCCCGGCCGTCGGCCGTCGGCAGGGGGCGGGCATGGACGCGGAACTCCTCGCCCGTCGCCGGCCAGGAGATCGCCAGGCCGGGCTCGCCCTGGGCTTCGGCCGCGAGCCGGCGGAGCAATTCGCCCGGCGGGATCGGCCCGGAGGCGTCCCGGCAGTCGGATTCGAGCGGGAGCAGGCCGGCGGCCCGATTCCGCAAGATCGGATCGCCCGTGCCCAGTTCCACGACCATCACGGGGATGGGCTGGTGGTCGATCACCAGGGCCAGCCAGCCCCGCTCGTCGGGCGGATAGGGGGGGGCAACCCGGGGAATCGCGCGCGACGGGACCATGTCCATGGATTCGAACAACCCGGGTTGACGACCGCGGAATGTGCCATGCCGCATGCCCCGGTCCAGTCGGCGGGGTCGGCCGATAGTCGAGGGAGCAACCCCCGAGCCAGCAACCTCCGTACCGGATTGTCGCGTCGGCCGGTCCCGGGGCGGCGCGGATCAGCGGGCCGGGGCTTCGCCGGCCGCCTTGGGGAACCGCTTGACCAGCGTGACTTCGTTCCCTTTTTCATTATAACGGAACTCGTCAACCAGGCCTCGCGCCAGCATGATGCCGAAGCCGCCGTCGCGGATGCCCAGGTCGCCGCGGAGGTCGAGGTGGCTGATCGGGTCCTCGGGCTTGGCGGCGTGCGGCAGGTCGGTCGGGTCGAAGCCCGGGCCCTGGTCGCGGATGATCAGCGTGATCGAGTCGGGGTCGATCCGGTAGGTGATCCGCAGGGGCAGCTCGGCGTTCTTGCGGTGGCCCCACTCGATCGCGTTGCCGCCCATTTCCATGATCGCCTGGCGAAGGTCCTTGATCTGCTTGTCGCTCAACCTCGTGTGCGCGAACATGTCGGCCAGCATATCGTTGATCTGCTGGAGATAGGACACTTCGCTGCGGATATCGAAATCGATCTCCCCCTCGGTCCCGCGGCGATTGTGCTCGTCCCGCCAGGCGCGGACCCGGTCGATCGCCTTGAAAAGCTGCTCGGCCCGGAACGGCTTGGGGATGTATTCGTTGGCGCCGACGCGGACCCCCTGGGTCCGATGGCTGAGGTCGTTCAGGGCCGTGACCATCACCACCGGGATCAAATTCGTGGTGCGATCCCTCTTGAGCTGCTCGCAGATCGCCATGCCGTCGACGTCGGGCAGCATGAGGTCGAGCAGGATCACGTCCGGCCGGAGCGTCTGGGCCGCCTCGACGACGCCGCTCCCCTGGAGGAACTGGATCGGTTCGTAGCCCCGCGTCCGCACCAGGTCGGCGATCATGTCGTTGGTGACGGGCTCGTCGTCAACGATCAGGACGCTCGTAGCCATGCCCAGAATCCCCGGCGGCGCGATCCAGCCGACCTCACGGCCGCAATTGTCGCAAGCCGGCCCCCCCGAAACAAGTCGGCGGTCCGATCCGGCCGAGACGGCGGGCTTCCCGGCCGAACCCTTGCATGCAAGCCCGCCATCGGGCCACAATATGCCCCGGCGGCGTGCGGGACACCCGGGGGCCAGGCCCCGGGCCGAACGCGGCCCCGGTCCGCCCGAGATCCCCCGCCCGACGCCCCGGAACACCGCCGAGAGACAAGGCCCCTCGCGATGCAAGTTAACACGATCATCGACTGGTTCGGCTATGCGGTCTACGTCACGCTGGCGGCCCTGGCCATGTGGGGCATCTACAACACGGTGATGCTCTACCGCACCCTCCGCAAGAAGTCGATCGGCACGGCGCACGCCCAGGCCCTGCTCAATCAGGAGCGCGACCTGCTCCAGAAGGGCGATGCCAAGGCGGCCGTCGCCGCCACCCAGGTCGCCCCCTACTGGCATACCGCCCTGGCCCAGCTCATCGGCGTCGCGATCGCCCACCGCGACAAGGGGCTGGCCAAGGTCAAGCAGATGCTCGTGATGGAGTTCCACACCGAGATCATTTCGGGGATGGAGAACCGCCTGGCCTCGATCTCCACCATCGTCCGCATGGGGCCGCTGCTGGGGCTGCTCGGCACCGTGGCCTCGATGATCGGCGCCTTCGGCCGCATCGGCGGCTCCGAGAAGGTCGACCCCAACGCCCTGGCCGCCGACATCTCGCTGGCCCTCTGGGCCACCGGCTCGGGCCTCCTGATCGCCACCCCGATGATGATCGCCGGCAACGACATCCACGCCAAGCTCCGGCGCCTCCGCGACCGCACCGAACGCCAGCTCGGCGACTTTATCGAGATCCTCGAGAAGCTCGAACCGGCCGCCAGGACCCGCCCCGGCTCGTCCCGCGCCGTCCTCCGCTGAGCCGAGTTGACCCGAGCCGATCGCGACCTCGACCCGAGGATCCCCGGACGTGCTGCTGCAACAACAGGCCCAAGGCGAGCGCGACGAGCACATCGACATGACGCCGATGGTCGACGTCGTCTTCCAGCTCATGACGTTCATGCTGTTCTCGATGCAGTTGACCACCGGGCAGGTGGTCAACGTGCCACCCGCCCGGCACGGCACCAGCATCCCCGAGGACGGCGCCATCTTCATCACCATCATGAAACCCGAGGGGCCCAACGACGACCCGCTGGTGCTCCGGGGCAACGGCGGCGGCACCAAGAAGGGGATGAACAAGACGGCCGCCGGCCTGGAAGAGGCCGAAGCCCTCAAGACCGACCAGGAGATCGAGAACTACATCAGCGAGGGGGTCGGCAAGGGGCTCCGCAAGGTGATCATCCAGGCCGACGGCGACGTGCCGCACGGCCAGGTGCTCAGGCTCGCCTCCGCCATCACCAAGGTGGAAGGCATCACGCTGCATATCGGCGTCCGAGAGCCCGATTGAGCCGATCGGGCCGGGCGGATCGGATCTCGACTTCTACCGGATTGGGGCGGGGGACCGCGTCGTGGCCGTCTGGGATGTCTTTCGCAAGTCGGACCTCAAGCTCCAGCAATCGCTCTCCACCGCCCAGGTGAGGGAAGGGGTGCTCGGCGGCACGCTCCAGCCCGACGACCTGATCCGCCCCGCCGGGTCGGACCAGCCCTGGATCAAGATCGCCGAGATGCCCGCCCTGATCCGCGACGGCGAGATCGAGCCGCCCGCCCAGCATCTCGGGCCGGCGCCCGACCCGCGATCGGCCGTGCCCGACCTGTTCGAGGGCGACGACGAGGAGGACGAATACGACCCCCTGGAGGAGGACGAGGAAGCCGCCGCGTTCACCTTCACCCGCTCGGAGACGCCCCACATCGAGGAACTCGACCTCGCCGCCATGGTCGACGTCGCCTTCCAGATGGTGCTCTTCTTCCTGGTGACCGCCGCCACGGTCATGTACAAGACCCTGGAAATCCCCACGCCCAACCCCGAATCGCAGAAGAACGCCCCGGCGCAGTCGAAGAAGACGCTCGACGACCTGGCCAAGGAGTTCATCCTGGTCGAGATCGACCCGGCCGGCGTGATCCAGGTCGACCGACGCCCGGTGACCGCCGAGGAGCTGGCCGAACGCCTCCGGGACGCCCGCGAAGAAAGCCGGCGATCGGCCATGCTGCTGACCGCCGACTTCACCACCCCGCACCGCAACGTCGTGGCCGCCTACGACGCCGCCAACGAGATCGGCCTGCGGATCGCCCTCGCCAGGCCGGCCGCCCCGCCCAAGGCCGGCGGCCCCGCCCCCGCCGCCGCGCCGGGGGCCTCCGGACCCTAGGGCCGGAACAGGTGCGCCTAGATCCCCAGCTCCTCGCACTGCATCACCAGTTCATTCACCGCCAGGCGGAGCGCATTCCGGGCCCCCTTCGACGCGTGGTCGATGGCGTCGGCGAAGCCGTCCGAGCGGGTCCAGGCGACCACCTCGCCGATCTGGCCGACCATCACGTTCAGCAGTTCATCGATCGTCGGCGTCGACGGGTCGGGCATCTCGGCCAGGGCCTGCGCCTTGAAATCGGGCCGGACTCGTGCAGGAGCGGCGGCGGACGAGGGGCCTTCCTCTTCCCAGGGGGCCAGGTCGGATTCGGAACGGCCGCGGTCGCGGGGGTCATCGGGATCGGATCGCGGCTCGCGGTTGGCGGTTTCGGGGCCGGGGCGGGTGTCGCGGGTCAGGCCGATCGCCGGGTAGGTCTTGCCATCGGTGCCCACGCGGCCCTCGCCCGCGGGGATCTGCCCGCCTTCCACCAGGCTCTTGCGGACCTTCGAAATCAGGTCGCGGCTGACCCCCAGGTCTTCCGAGAGCCGGCGGTCGGACCAGTCCGGGTGCAGCCGGAGCTTGATGTCGACCGCCCGTCGCCG
>JAXMBD010000077.1:0-20290 GCA_046350035.1 Isosphaeraceae bacterium
GGATGTTTCAAGGCGGTTCCAGGAGCCGAGCGAGGTAGCCGAGGCGTTGGTACCGTTCTTCAAGAAGACTGCTGCGGCGGCCGCCCAACCCTCGGCGCCGCGAGTTGCTCCCCTGCGGCGTCCCGGATCGCCGCCTCCTGTTGCGCGTCCGGAGGCGTCCATCGCACCATCCCCGCCAGCGCCCACCCCGACCCGCCCAATCTACGAGAGCCTGGTGGACCTCGGCGACGATGCGCTGGCGCCGAAGCTATCGGCCACGGGCCAGGGCCGTCGTCGCAAGCCCCGACTGTGGCCTGCGGTGGGTGCCGGGGCGTTGTTCATCGGCATGCTACTCTGGCAGGTGGCCGTTCGGGTGCAGACCCCCGAAGGCGTCATTGTGATCGAGAACTTGCCGAAGGACGCCCAGGTGTTCGTCGAGGGGCAGCAGATCAAGATTTCCCAGGGCGACGATCCCGCAAAGGCCGTAGAGATCCGGGCCGTCCCGGGCCATCACAAGTTGGAGATCATGCGGGAGGGTGTGGCGATTGTCAGCAGGGAAGTCGAATTCAAAACCACTGACCCGAAGAGCACGGTCCGGGTCTCCCTGGAGCCCGCCAATGTGAAGGGTGAAGTAAGGTCCAAGATTACCAGCGGCAAGGAAGACGATGGAGTCGCTCAGATATCGGACGGCTTCGTGCCGCTCTTCAATGGCAAGGATCTCTCGGGATGGGTTTTCCCGGTGGGTGGCGAGTCGCACTGGACGGTCAAGGATGGCCTGTTAAATGGGACCGCCGACAACAATTCGACCACGATCGCTTCTGCGAGGTCCGATTACAAGGACTTCCACCTCCGTGTCACGATGAGGACGAAGGACACGAAGAACAAGTGGTTCATGTTCCGGGCTAAAAACTCGCAGGAGGATGAGTACTTCTATCGATTCGATCTGGGCGGCACGATGTGGGATGGCCAGATCATGCCGCTCGGATCCCACAGGGTCAAGTTGGGCGGCAAGCCGGGTGCGAGTTCAATCCCTTCCGAAATGAACGGTCTTGAAACGATAGTGAACCCCGGTTCGACGCTCTTCGAGAAGGACGTATGGCATCTCGTGGAGATCATCGCCAAAGACAACACCTTCCGCTTCCTCGTCGATGGGAAAGAAGTGTCGGCCTTTCGCGACCCCATGTCTAGACTCGCGAGTGGAGCTATCTCGTTCAGGCACTCATCAACCGTCGAGTTCCGTTCGATACAAGTGAAGACGCTGGGCAAATCGGAGCCTTTGAGCAATGCCGCGGCCAGCAGCGAACGAGGCTCGCCGAGCGAGGCGGCTCCTGATTTTGAGGGATTCGTTCTTCTCTTCAACGGAAAAAATCTTGATGGCTGGATGTTTCCATTCGGTGATGCTTCCAATTGGAAGACGCATGACGGGACAATCATAGGATCAGGAACCCAATCAAACTGCTCGATCGCAACATCTAAGGCCAATTACGCCGATTTCCATTTAAAGTTTGATATTATGACCTTTAGTGACGATAATCACAGAATTCTATTTCGTTCATCTGCTGATAGAACTAACGACAAAAACTACATGTTTACAACAGGAGGAAGAATTTTTGACGGACAATTGTTCAAGCCTGGCGAAATGAGGATAAGAACCCATGGCGACTACCTAGATCCAGCGCCATACACTACCGATGGCCTCAGCCCCTTGACCCCCGCTACAAAAACCGCGATGACGAAAGATACATGGCATGCAATTGAGATAATCGCAAAAGGGAACCAGTTCCGAATGATCGTGGATGGTGTCGAGATTTCAGCCTTCAAAGATACCCAATCTCGTCTAGCCAAGGGACGCATCGAGTTCAGGATCGGAACCAAGAAGGTTGGGCTTCGCAAAATTCGAATCCGCGAATTCGACGGTGAAGCCCAAGCTACTATTAAGTTGGAGCAAGTGGTTTCGACTGCTCGCCCACTGTTCAACGGAAAGGATACGGCTGGATGGAAAGTTGCACCGGGTACAAGGAGGGTCAATGTTGTTGATGGGGTTCTGGAATTGGACAGTGGTGGGCTAATCACAGATCGCGCGGACTATTCGGACTTCCGACTGAGTGCGAGGGTTTATAACGACGGAATGGGAAAAACTCTCTGGGTCCGTCGGACCGAAGATGCCGCCACCTACAACGCGTACGGAATCCGCGTAGGAGGCGTCATCGATGGGTTTGGAAAACAAGTTCCGCTTGGGAGTATTAACAAGGCCATCGGTCGTCCACTGAATGGCCCTATCACATGGAATGTCGAGGCCGCTCCCGTCAACGTCCCGTTCAATGATTGGTACGACATCGAACTGACTGCCATAGGAAACAAGATAACATCTTATGTAAACGGCAACAAAGTTGCCGAGTTCACGGACGGCACAAACTCGCATCCCTCCGGGCATATTGTCCTGAGCACCCGATCCGATGTTACGGCTCGCTACAAGGAAATCACCATTCAGGAGATTCCACCGAAATAAAAAAATCGGCGGCTGCCACTGGTGGCTAGCCCACCAGTGCTCCGAGGAAGCCGTAGCGAGGCGATATCATTGCCAATCATCCAGAAGGCCCGAGCTCCTTGCTAAGCCTCCTGGTCACGCGCACTTGTGGGCAAGCCACTTGTGCCACCCGCCCGGCCAGTTTTGGATATTCCCGACCGATTCCGAAGCGGTCCAGATCCCCGGAGATGATCGCCCGATGGCCACGGTAACCGCGTCGAATCACTCATCTGCATTCGAGGACGCCCCGTACCCGATCACGGCCGACGATTTCACGGCCATGATCGACCGGGGTGTCTTCCCCGACGATCGCCGCGTGTTCCTCTGGGATGGGAGGCTTTTTGAGAAGATGGCCAAGTCGAAGCCGCACGCGGTCGTCCAGGATATGTTCAGCCAGGCGATTGCGCGACGGTTGCCGCCCGGGATGTTCATCGGCCATGAGCATCCCGTGCAGCTCGATGCGACCCACCTGCCCCTGCCCGACGTGATGGTCGCCCGGGGAAGGGGCTTCGATTTCTACGAAGATCGCCATCCCGATGGTCGTGATGTCCTGCTCGTGATCGAGGTCGCCGTGACCAGCCTGGCGGAGGACCTCGGGGACAGGCTCGACCGCTACTCCCGGACACTGCCGCTGGCCACCTACATCGTGGCCGATATCCCGAATCGCCGCCTACTGGTCCACACCGGCCCGAAAGGCGATGGCGGCTATGATTCGTGCGAAATCGTCGGGCCGGGGCAGTCGGTGGTGATCCGGCTGGGTGATGTGGCGTTGGAACCGATCCCCTATGATGAGGTGATGCGATGAATGCCCAGGATCGCGGAGGGCCTCGACGATGAGCGGCACGGCCCGGGATTTCCTCGAGCGGGATGGCACCGTCCTGGAAACCGATGACGATATTCGCACCGCCCTGCTGGCCGTGCGCCAGGCGAAGGATACGGCCGAGTCGGTCCGGCCGACCTTGACGCCTCCACCGGCACCGGCCGCCCGGGTGGCCAGCCCGTTTCGGCCGATGGCCCGGCCTCCCGTGCCGATCCTGACCGTCCTGGGATGATGGCCGGCTCGATGGCGAGGTCATCCGATCCGGCAGCCGCGGTTCGTGATCGGCCGGACCGAGGGGGATTTGCAGTTCCCCCTGGACGGGCGGATGTCGGCCCGGCATGTCGAAATCACCCTGCAGGTCGTCGGCGGCTCGCATCGCTGGGTGATCACCGATTTGCAGAGCACCCATGGGATGTTCGTCCGCGTCAGCAAGACGCCGCTGGCCGATCGGGCCGAGATCCTCGTGGGAGGGGGCCGGTATCGGTTCGAGGCGGCCCAAGTCGTCGACGATCGGACGATCGACCAGCCCGGCCATGCCGGCCCCGACACGGCCCGGACGCAGGGCCTGGACGAGGCGACCGCCCAGTTCCGCCCGGCCGCGTTGACCGAGCTGATCGGCCGCGAGATCGGCAATCGGATCGTCCTGGTGAAGGACGAATACTGGATCGGCAGCGACCCGGCCTGCGCGATCGGGCGGGCCGACGACCCCTTCTGCGAAGGGCGGCACGTTCGGATCGCCCGCAACCGCAAGGGGCAGTGGGTCGCCGAGCATCACAAGACCCAGAACGGCCTCTGGCTGCGGATGTCGCAGATCCCGGCCGATAGCCAGGTGATGTTCCAGGTGGGCGAGCAACGATTCCGGTTGAGGGTCGATTGACCGATGAAAGTCGCGCTGCGGATCGACGGCGGCGGCGTCCTGCAACGGGAAGGCGATGCCATCCGCCTGGGCCGCGCCGCCGACTGCGAGGTGAACATTGACCCGGCCGCCTACCCGACCGTGTCGGCCCTCCACGCCCGGATCGAGCCGGCCCCGGGCGGGGCCCGTCTGGTCCACCTGAGCCGGAGCAACAAGACGCTGCTCAACGGCGAGGTCATCGACGCGACGGCCCCGCTCCGCCCCGGCGATTCCTTCCGGCTGGGCTATACCGGCCCCACGATCGGCGTCGTGGCGATCGAGTCGGATTCGAGCGGCCTGGGGTTCGAGTCGACCCAGGTCGCAGACGCCCGGCAACTGGCGATGCTCCGCAACTCGATGGGCGTCGATCGCTTCGAAGTCGGCGAGGGGGGCGTGATCGGCCGCGACCCGCAGGCCGCGAAGTATCGGCTCGATCATCCCAACGTCTCCCGGCTGCACGCGAGCCTGGCCGTCGACGAGGGCCGGGTCATCCTGGCCGACCTGGGCAGCGCCAACGGCACGTTCGTCAACGGCGAGCGGATCTCCCGGCCGACCGCGTTGCAGGCCGGCGACCGGGTCGATATCGGCCCCTATTCCCTGAAGTTCGACGGCCGGGGGCTGGCCGGGCGGTCGCGGTCGAACAACGTCGAGCTGGTCGCGAGGGGGCTCGGGCGTGTCGTGAACGACCGCTCTTCCGGGCAGCCCCTGGCGTTGCTCGAAGGGATCGACCTGGTGATCCGCCCCCGGGAATTCGTGTGCGTGCTGGGGCCGAGCGGTTCGGGGAAGTCGACCTTGCTGGCGATCCTCTCGGGCCGGAGTCGCCCCGATTCGGGCTCGGTCGGCCTGAACGGCCTGGACCTGCACGACCACTTCGAGGCCCTCAAGGAGGACATCGCGGTCGTGCCCCAGAAGGACCTGCTGCACGACGCGTTGCCGGTCGCCCGCGCGATCGGCTACACGGCCGAGCTCCGCCTGCCCCCCGACCTCGACCGGGCCGAGGTCGGCTCGAGCGTGGGCGAAATCCTGGGGATCGTCGGCCTCTCGCACCGGTCGGGCACGCCGATCCGTCACCTCAGCGGCGGGCAGTTGAAGCGGGCGAGCCTGGCGAACGAGCTAGTCGCCCGGCCCACCCTGCTCTTCCTCGACGAGGTCACCTCGGGCCTCGACGAGCAGACCGATCGCGAGGTGATGGAGCTGTTCCGCGAGGTCGCCGACGGCGGCAAGACGGTCGTCTGCATCACGCACAATCTGGCGAACGTGGAGGCGACCTGCCACCTGGTCGCGATCCTGGCCGAAGGGGGCCGGCTGGCGTTCTTCGGCACGGCCGAGGAGGCGAAGGCCTATTTCCGCATCGATCGCCTGGGGGACGTCTACCGGAAGCTGGCCGACCGCCCGGCCGGGGAGTGGGCCGATCGGTTCCGAACGAGCGTCTTCCGCGAGAAATACATCGGCGACCGGATGCCCGCCGCGCCGCCGATTCCCGGGTCGAAGGGGGGCGTCCGGCCGGGCCGTCGACCGTCGGCGATCCGTCAGGCCTCGATCCTGGCGCGAAGATACGTCGCCACCTGGCAGGGCAACCTCCCGGCGCTGATCGCGATGCTGGGCCAATCGGTCCTGATCGCCCTGCTGCTCGTGCTGGTGTTCGGCCGCCTGGGCGATTCCGAGTGGACAACCCAGCGAGTCCTCCGGACGACGAATCTCCAACTCCTGCTGGTCGTCAGCGCCTTCTGGTTCGGCTGCAACGCCTCGGCGAAGGAGCTGGTGAAGGAGCGGGCCATCTTCCTCCGGGAACGGGCCTTCAACCTGCGGTCGGGCCCCTACCTGCTGTCGAAGGGGTTGGTCCTGCTGGCGATCGGCGTGGCCCAGGCGACGCTGCTGTTCCTCATCGTCCGGTTCGGCTGCTCGCCGGCGGGACCGGGGCTCGGCCAGTGGGCCGTGCTGGCGTCGATGGCGATCGCCGGCACCTGCGCGGGGCTGTTGATCTCGGCCGCCTCGCCGACCGAGGAGATGGCGACGGCCCTGGTTCCCATCGCGGTCATCCCGCAGATCGTCCTCGCCGGCGTGATCGCGCCTCTGAACGGGCTGTCGCACTGGCTGGCGAAGGGCCTGATCACCTCTTACTGGGGCCAGCAGGCGATGGAACGCCTGCTTCCGGAGGTGGATCAGGCCCTCCTCAATCGGGAGCCCCAGGCCTGGACCGGGCCGTTGCTCGCCGTCGCGATCCAGGCGGCGGCGATGGCCCTGGGGGCTTTCGTGGTGCAGGCCCGGCGGCGATGATCGCGGTCACTCGGCCGAAAGCCTGTACTGGAACACGCCCGGCCGGCATTTCAGCGGGATCGGCCCGTCGACCGCGGCCGGCGCGATCGGTTCGCGGCCGATCTCCCGGCCGTCCTCGGCGATCGCGATCGCCTGTTTGGGCCGGTCGATCGGCCAGGCGATGCGGGCCGGGTCGACGACCACGTCGAACGATCGGCCCCGCTGGCTTGGCAAAGGCGTAATGACCAGCGCCTTACTGTCCCTCGTCAAACGGACACCGCCGGGCGTGGCGACGCCGCCGAATTCGACCGGCTTGCCATCCGGATTCTGCCGGGACGATCCCGGCGTTTCCTCGATGGCCCGCCAATCGGTCGGCTGGCCGTTGGGGCCGACCTTGAAACGGGCCAGGCGGATCCGCGACGAGCCGTCGTCGGGGCCGAGCAGCGCGAGGCGGTGGCCCCCTTCGGGCCGGTAGAGGCCGGCCCGGATCTCGAACTCCTGCCCGGGTCGGGCCGACTCCGGGATCGCCCCCTTCGCGACGAAATCCCGGGACGCTTTGGGGCGGGCCATCTGGTCGGGCGGGATCGGATCGTGGCCGAGCTGGAAGGCGATCTCGCCCGATTCGTCGCAGGCGTGCAGGAACGGCCGGACATCGCCGGGGATCGGCTCGTCCCAGTCCCAGCGGACGGCCACCGCCATCGATCGCCCCTGGCCGGGCTGGGGGGCCGTCGCGGTCGGCCGGATCGCCATCGGGCCGCCGATCGGCAGGCGGCCGTTGACGAAAAGTTGCGAGCCGGAACGGGCCCGATCCACAACCAGGCCGGTGGACGGGTCCCGGTAGATGGCCGCCTCGACCGCCCCCGATTTCCCCGTCGCTTTCGCCAGGAATCCGAAGGCGGGCAGGATCGTGCCGTCGTCCAGCTTCCAGTCGGATTCGCCCCGGTTGACCCAGGTTTCGCCGGTGCTCCAGCGGACGTGCTGGCGGTGGAGGTCGCCGCCGACGTATTCGACCGCCTCGATCCGGGCCAGGGCCAGCGCCTGCATCAGGTCGTTGGTCAGCCAGTGCTTGCGGACGACCGCCGGCCCGAACGGCCGCGCGACCATCCCGGGATGGCCGGTCAGCACCTCGGTGGCGATGTAGTCATCGCTGTCGATCCCGTGGTCGCGGGGATCGAGGCCCCCCTCGTATCGCGACGGATAGCCGGCGCCGTGGTTGACGAATCGGTCGTGGTGGGCGGCGTCGAACCAGGGGGTCCGCTCGGCGTCCCGGCAGCGCCAGTCGATCACGGTCCATCCGTTTTTGGCGTTGGGGATCGGGCGGCCGATGCGGAGGTGGTTCGTCTGGGCGCCGTCGACCCAGCCGATGAGCTGGTCATGGCCGCTCTCGGAGATGGCCGGGGCGTTGTCGCCGAGCTGGTCGCGGATCCGGGCGAACTGCTCGCCCCAGGTGTTGCGGGTGGAGACGCCGTCGCGGAATGCACCGTCGTCGGTCCAGTAGTCGTAGGGATGGATGCTGGTCCAGACGTCGATGAAATAGGCGGTCGGGGCGAGGGCCTTGCGGATCTGCTCGATGTTGCGGGAAACGTACGGCTCGACCCGATCGGCCCGGTATCGGTACGACTGCGCCCCCCGGCCCTCGTTCAACCAGGCGCGGACCGGGCGGCCCTGACCGTCGAAGGCGATGTTCTTCTCGTAGGAGAAATCGTCGGCATCCGGGTAGTAATCGATGTAATTGTCGTGCAGGGCGAACCGGGTATCGGCCGCCTTGCAGGCGACGATTAGCCCGCGGAGTTCCTCCTCCGTGCCGTACTGCGGGTTGGGCGGATAGATGTCGGGTAATCGGTAGTCGTAGCCCCATCGTTGCCAGTTGTGGAAGACGACGACCGAGCCGCCCAGCCCGTACCGGAACGAGCGTTGGAGTTCGCGGGCGGTCTCGGCGTAGCGGCCCGACCACAGGTCGAACACGAATCGGCCGGCCAGCACCGGCACGCCCGCCGAAGCCTTCAACCCGTTCACCTCCCGCCAGCGGATGGCCCCCTCGAACGCGTTCGGGGCGGGGATGAAGGTGAACGTCGACGGGTGCGGGGCGTGCAGGGAGGCCTCGCGGGTTTCGCGTTTCACGACGAACGAAGCGGGCGGCACGTCTACTCCCATCACCAGGCTCCGCCCCTTGTCGAAATCGATGCCGACGAACGACGTGGCCAGCCGGTGGCCATCGAAATTGAGCGTGAACGCCTCGGGCTTGCGGACGACGTTGCCGTGGCCGGCGTAAACCTGCTCGATCGGCCGGTTCCACCTTTTCAAGGAAACGTCCTCCAGGTGGATCGATCGCCAGGGCTTCGCCTCCGGAACCCGGTCGAGATCGAACGAGGCGCGGAGCACGCCGTCGCGGACCGCCAGGGTCGCGACCAGGTCGAACGAGCCGTCGGGCCCCTGGAACTGGTGGACGGCGCGATAGACGGGGCCTTCCCGCTTCGCCTGCACGCCCGCCAGGGCGATCGGGCTGCGGGGGTCGTCGAGTCGCTGGCCCAGCACACGGACGGCGAATCCGCGGAATGAAAGCTCCTCGGCGCCGTCGACAAAGCCGATCGTGGCATCGAGCAGGCCCCGGGCGCCGGGACGGACCTTGACCGTCATCTTCGATTTGCCGACGACCACCGTGCCCAGCTCCTCGCCGTCGTGGAGGGGACGAACGGTCGGCTCGGGGGCGGCCTTGCCGACGATCAGGGTCGGCTCGGCCCAGAACGATTGGTCCCACCCGGTGTCGCGTTTCGGGCCGGGGTCGGATTCGAGCTGGAGGCGGATCGACCGGCCGGCAAATCGGGAAAGGTCGGCGAAAACCGGCTTGCCCCAGCGTCGATCGTTGGCGTGATGGTCGTAGACGATGGCGCCCAGGTCACCCTCGGCCGCATCGAGCGGGGCTGCGCGGACGCGGAACGTGACGCCGTCGCCCTTGCCTTCGGGCACGACCGCGTTGCGGAATTCCAGGCGGATCGGTTTCGCGTCGGGCAGGGTCAGGGGGAACTCGACGATCGCCGTACCGACCTGGCCGTCGCGATAGGGCGGGTGGATCGCCACCACGTCGAACGCGCCGCCCGGCAGGGTTTGCGGGCGGATGTCGGCGGTGGCGCCGGTCGATTCGTCGGTGCCCCTCCAGCCCGGTTTCATCGTGCGGAATGGTTTGTCGAACACCCGGATCGCCGCCCGCCAGGCCGGCAAACGCCAGATGGCCAGCGACCCGGACCGGACCGGGTAGGGACTCCACGGTGTTTCGTGCAAGATCGATGGGGGATCGCTGGCTTTCACCATCGTCAGCAGGATCGGGTGGGCCACCAGCGGCTTGCCGTCCTGGACAAACCGGGCATAGGCATGGATTGGATAGTGAGCGTTATAGGTGCGATTCCCGCATCGGATCGAATAGACGAGCGAGGTTTCGCCCACGCCGCCGACCGAGAATTCCGAGGGGCCATCGGCCTTCCAGCCGTCGATCAGGCCGATTTCGAGCGTGCCGTCGATCGGCCGCTCGCCCTCGTTCTTGACAATCACCTTCACTTCGAACGGCCGGTCGGTCCGGTCGAGCGTCTCGGGCCCGTCGATGCGGACGGTCAGCGGCCCGGCCCGATCGACGGGCGGGTTCGACGCGAACGAGGCGGCCGGGATCGCCGCGCAGGCGATCGCGAGTGGGAAGATCCGGGGGAATCGCATGGTTCGGCTCCGGTTGGTCCGATCCGAACCGAACCGGGGCCCTCAGGGGCCGGTTCGATGGATCGTGCCGTGGAGGGAGCCCCCGATCGCCGGGCCGTCGGCCCGTTTGGCGGCGTATTCGAGGGCGAAGCACCAGGTGGGCGTCAATTCGGGGATATCCAGCGAAAGGGTCCGGCCGTCCGCCGACAAGCGGGCGCCCATTACCTTCCACGGACGTTCGTCGTGATGGTCCGACCCGTACCGCTCGGTCCGTTTCAACGACCAGGCCGTCATCGCAAATCGGGTCGGATCGGCCACGCTCGCGGGGTCGAGCGGGGCGGAGAAGGTCAGGTCGAGGCCGCCATCGCGGGCATGGAAGCCGACCGGCTGGCAGGCGGCCTGGCCGGTCGATCGGATCCGGTAGAAGCCGCCCGGCTGGGTGCGATTGCCGGCCCAGGCGTACATGCCGCACGCGTAAAGCTGGCCGTCGGCCGGATGGAACCGGCCCCGCATGATGCCGGTCGGCAGCGGGTCGATCGGCAAGGCGACCATGCCGCCCTGCATCTGGTCGCCGACCCGCTCATGCGGCACGGTGAAGATCTTCCCCTCGCCGTACGAGAGGTTGAGCAACGTCCCGGCCGGCAGGCCCCAGCGATCGCCCTCGACGCGGAGCAACTCGGCCGGCGACCGGTCGAACTTGTTGGTGATCCAGCAGAGCGGCTGCTCCATCGCGTCGTCGGACGGGTCGGTGACGTCGTGATAGCCCCACATGTTGCCGTAGAACTTGCCGCGACGGACCCAGTTGATCCGGTTCTTGGGGGTCCAGAATCCTTCCTGGTCGGTCAGGAAAAACGTGCCGTCGTCGTTCAGGCAGACGCCGTTGGCGGCCCGGAATCCCGAGGCCAGGATCTCGGTGGTCGAGCCATCACGGCTCACCTTGAGCAGGGTCCCATGCTGGGGGACGACCGCCTTCAACCCGTGGCAGGCCGACTTGGCGTAATACAGGTTCCCCTCGGCGTCAGCCTGCAGGCCCATCGCGAATTCGTGGAAGTGGTCGGTGACCTGGTGGTCGTCGTTGAAGCACTCCAGGAAATCGGCCTCGTCGTCGCCATTGAGGTCGCGCAGGCAGACGATCTGGTCGCGGCAGGAGACCAGGATCCGGCCGTCCAGCACCTTGATCCCCAGGGGCTGGAACAGGCCCGACGCGATCCGCTGCCAGGACAGTTCCCCCTCGGCCCGATCGATCCCGCGGGCCAGCCAGACGTCGCCGTCCCAGGTGCAGACCACCGCCCGGTCGCCGCCCGGCAGGAAGTCGATCCCGGTGGGGCGCACCAGCGCGTTCCAGGGGTTGCGGTCGGGCAGTTCCAGGCGGTCCACCGCATACGGGCCGGTGGATTCGCCACGCCGAATTTGTGTTGTCACAACGGCCGGCCATCGCCTCGGTGTCGCCTTCGCGAGCGAGGCCAGGTCGGGGGGCGACGATTCGCGGGCGACTGCCCGGCCGATCGCGTCGTGGTCGGCCGAGGCTTCGACCCCCGCAACCCTCAGGGTGAACCGGATGGGATCGGCGCCCTCGGCCAGGTGCAGGCGGAGGTCGCCCCCGGCCGTCCCTTCCCACGAGGCGCCGGGCGGGACCGGCGAGAGCCCCGCAACGATCGCCCCGAAGCCAACCCGCCCGCCCCGGAGATCGCCGTCGTGGCCGTTCCCCGACACGTCGCGGATCGGCAGTGTTGATCCGGCAGCCGGCCGCCAGGAGGCCAGCGGGGGCCCCTGGCCAATCGCGTCCTCATCAAGGGCCTTCGGCCAGAACGAGAGTTCCTCGATCTCGCCGTCGAACCCGCCCTGGCCGACGGGGAAATTGGGCGCCGCGAAGCCGATCCGGGCGACATGGTCCTCCTCGTCCCCCTTCGGGCGCAGGTTGCCTTCGCCATCGGGCCGGCCGTCGATCCGCAGCCGGACCCGGCCGATTCGTGTTCATAGGCGAGGCAGACCCGACACTGGCCATCGTCCACCCGGCCCTTCGAGGCGACCGCGCCGACCCAGCCGATGTCGAACACGAGCCGGCCGTCTCGGACGAACAGGGCCTTGCCATCGGGCGTCCAGGTCTTCCCGGGGCTGGTCTTCGCGAACAACGTCCCGCCCCTCCGGGTGCGGATCTTCGCGGCGATCGTGAAATCCTGGGCGGTCATCCGCAGCGCCTCGGGGTGGGCCGGCTCCAGGTACCGGGCCCCGTCGAATCGGAACGTCGCGGTATCCGTCGGGGATTTCCAGGCAATCGGTTCGCCCGGCCGGGCGTCGCGACGGAAGGCGGGGCCGGCGCCATCGATATGGGCCACCTGCAAGATCATAGGCCGATCGCGCGGGCCGATCTCAAACGATCGGTCCAGGATGGGCGCGGGCCGATCCTCCCCGCCCTGCCTTTCCAGGACCGAGGTGCTGCCGATCGCGTACGAGATCAACGGGGAATCGCCGACCGGGTAGATCCCCCGGAACTTCGCCCAGGACCGAGGCAATGGGCCGTAATGGCGGCCATCGCGGCCGACGATACGGACGTCCTCGAAAGAGCCGTCGGCCGGGTTGGCCCAGCCGGGACCGTCGGGATTGGCCACGCGGACCTCGCCGGCGAGGTGGGGATGCGTCCCATGGCGGCCGTCGAAGTGGATCGCCTGCCAGTCGATGAACCCGGGTCCGGTCCAGGACGCGGCCAGCCGCATCGTGTCGTGGTCGAACAGGGCGAAGGACGATCCCCGCGAGATGCCACCGGGCCCGGCGTCGAGCCGCGCGGCGATCCCCTTGTAGGCGAAGTTGGTCCCGTCGTGGCCGACCTCGTAGGTCGAGATCAGGCTCGGGCCGTAGTCCATCGCCGCCCACGGCTCGATCGACGACGGCATCGGGCCCTTCCCCTTGCCGGCGGGGAGGCCCTTCGCATAGGCAGCGTCGATCCGGGCATATTGCGACGGATTCACGCCTTTGAGGTAAGTCTCCCTCAAATAATGGATCACTTCGTACTTCTGACGCGGGACCATCCAGGTTTGCGGCGGCATCTGGCCGAAGCCGTAGGTCAGGGTCCGGTACATCGCGTAGGGATCGCGGCCGTTGCGGAGGGCCAACCCGGGCCGGGCGAACCACGGGGCGGTCGGCAGGGAGCCCTCGCGGTCGGCCGTGCCGTGGCAGTTGGCGCAAACCCGCTCGAAGATCGCCCGACCGCGTTGCAGCGCGGAGGCATCGAGGTCGCCGATCAGGCCGGCATGGTCCAGGTCTTCCTCGTACGCGGGGACGGCGACAATCGACGGAGGGGCCGGCGACGGGCGGAGCGCCCTGGCCCGTTCGGGGCCGCCCTCGTGGCACTCGATCAGGAACCGGAGCAGGTCGATCAGGGAGGCGCGAGAGCCGATCGCGTCGGCCAGTCCGGTCGGCATGAGCGACGGGCCGTCGTCGCGGCGGTCGTCGATATCGGCCTTGGCCACGGCGATCGTCCGGCCGATCTGCGACGGGTCTCGCAGCACGATCGCGTCCGGCCGATCCTCGGCCAGGAGGCCCGTGATCGCCCGGCCGTCCTTGGTCAGGAGTGAGATCGTCTCGAAACCGGGCCGGATCACCTTCGATGGTTCAAGGATCGCTTCGGCCAATCGCTCGGGGGTGACCTCCGGCCCGAGCCGGGCCAGGTCGGGGCCGAGCAGGGCGCCGTCGCCGCCGACGGTGTGGCATCGGGCGCACTGGGCGGTCGGCAGGTCGAAGACGGCGGCACCCCGCCGCGCGTCGCCGATCGTCCTGGCGGCCTCGACGAGTTTCGAGGGGTCTTCCTTCGTGGGCGCCGACGGTTCGAGGGCGGTCGGCAGGCAAAGCAGGGCGAGTAGCAGGATCGTCACGTCTCGGGCCCCGAACCGATCTCGCGGGAAAATCGCCGGCTCCCCGGCGGAACGGGCCGTCTCGGCCCGCTATCATCGTCGCATGGGGCGGATCGACGGGCCAGGGCCCGCCCCCCTTCCCTCTCCCGAAGGTCCCGGAGGCCGCCATGCTGCTCGCCGTTTCCGCCTGCGTCCTGATGGCCTGCGCCGAGGAACCACGCTATGAGCGCCGATGGTTCTACTCGGCCACGAATCTGCAGGTCGCCGCCAACGCCGACCGCCTGGTCGAGCTGATCGGCCGGGCCTCGAAGGCCGGCTACAACGGCATGATGCTGGCCGACTACAAGTTCAACATCCTCGACCGGGTCCCCCATTTCTATCGCCCCAACCTGGAGCGGGTGCGGAAGGCGGCCGACGAGGCGGGCATCGCTATCATCCCGGCGGTCTGCCCGATCGGCTACAGCAACGGCCTGCTGGCCCACGACCCGAACCTGGCCGAGGGCCTGCCCGTCGTCGATGCTCCCTTCTTCGTACGGGGCCGGGAGGTCGTCCCCGAGCCGTCGGCCGTGGCGATCCGCAACGGCGATTTCGAGGAGTCCGAGGGGGACAAACTCCGCGGGATGGGCTTCCAGGACGGACCCGGGCATTCGACCTTCGTCGATCGGAAGATCCAGCATCGAGGAGCCGCCTCCCTCCGGGTTGGCCGCCGACGGGCCTGACGGGAACAAGGCGCCGGTGTCGCAGCCGATGGCGGTCCGCCCCCGGACCGCCTACCGGATCTCGGCCTGGGTGAAGACCGACGGCCTGACCATCGCCAGCAGCTTCCGGTTGCTGGCGATCGGGGCGGGCGAGAACGGCCGGACTCTGACGTTCTTCGAAGGCGGCATCGAACCGACGCAGGACTGAAGCGGGTCGAGGTCGTTTTCAACAGCCTCGATTTCGACCGGCAATGTCTACGCCGGCCTCAGCGGGAAGGGCTCGGCCTGGTCGACGAGTGGACGATCGAGGAATCTCGGCTCTGGTCAACGTGCTCCGGCGGCCGGGGTGCCCCCTGCGGATCGACTCCGCGAACGGCCAGGTCACCTACGAGGAGGGGGAAGGACTTCGAGCCAGTCGCCGACCCGGAAGCCGGGGCAGGTCCCCTACGCCGGCGAGTTCGAGTTCGGCCACGAGGCCCCAGCGATCCGCCTGACCGCCTCCTCCCGCCTGAAGGACGGCCAGAAGCTGCGGGCCTCCTGGTTCCATCCGGTGCTCACCCACGGCACGCAGGTCATGGTCTGCCCGAGCGAGGTGAGAAGACTTGGCGAGTTGCTTCGCGACCAGATCCGACGGGTCAACGATCTGCTGCACCCGAAGACGTTCTTCCTGAGCCACGACGAAATCCGCGTGATGAACTGGTGCGACGCCTGCCGGGCCCGGAAGCTTCGACCCCCGCCAGATCCTGGCCGACAACGCCTGAGTGCCGCCTCGATCGTCCGCGAGGTCCGGCCCGAGGCGGAGGCTTCGCCTTCGTCCGACATGTTCGACCCGAACCACAACGCGGTGGCCTCGTATTACCTCGTCAACGGCACCTGGAAGGCTCGTGGAGGGCCTGCCGAAGGACGCGATCGTCGCCAACTGGAACGGCGGCAAGAAGCGGCCGAGCCTGGATTTCTTCGCCAGTGGGGCCACCGCCAGATCCTGGCGGGCTATTACGACGCCGACGACCTTTCCGGATTCACCGACTGATGAAGCCTCGCGGGGCATGCCCCGGCGTGATCGGTTTCATGTATACGACCTGGCAATCGAAGTATGGCCTGATGGACCGCTACGGCCGGGCGATGGGCGGGGCGCATTGAGCGGAAACGGTTCCGTGCGAACGGGCCGACCCGCGACCGATCATCGCTTTGTTTGATTGACGGGCGCCTTGGCGCGCCCGACAATGCCCCGATTGCAACCCACGGCCTCCACGATCCCGGAGATTCCTCGATGCAGCTTGCGACCCGACGACTTGCCGTCGTCGCCCTGCTGGCCCTGGCGGCGATCCCCGCCCAGGCCCAGCAGCCCGAGTCCCAGAAGATCATCTCGACCGCCCGCGAATCCAGCCTGGTAATGGACCACCTGGACTTCCTCGTCAACCGGATCGGTCCTCGCCTGACGTCGTCCGACAACCTGCAGAATGCCTGCGAGTGGGCCCGAGACCGGTTCGAGTCGTACGGCCTTTCCAACTGCCGGATCGAGAAGTGGGGCGAGTTCCCCGTGGGCTTCAACCGCGGCCCGTGGTCCGGCCGCGTCGTTGAGCCCGAATCCAAGCCGTTGACGTTCTGCACCAACGCCTGGACGGCCGGCACCAGGGGGCTGACCCGGGGCCCGGCGATCCTGGAGCCGGAGAACGAGGACCAGCTCGAGTCGCTCAAGGGCAAGCTCAAGGGGGCCTGGGTCCTGCAGGCCGCGACGCCCGTCCGGCCCGGCGGCCAGGTCAGCGACTTCCGCAAGAAGCTCTCGGACGCCTACAAGGAGGCCGAAATCGCCGGCCTGATCCGGTCTTCCCGCAGCGAGCTGGTGCTCACCGACGGCTCCTACCGGATCAACTGGGATTCGCTGCCGACGACGCCCCAGGTCAACCTGGTGAAGTCGCAGTTCGATGAAATCGTCGGGCAGCTCAAGGAAGGGAAGCCGGTCCGGCTCGAATTCGACATCCGCAACTACTTCAAGAAGGGCCCGATCCCGCTCTACAACGTGATCGCCGACATCCCCGGCACCGAGAAGCCGGATGAGTACGTGATCGTCGGCGGCCACATCGATTCCTGGGATGGCGCCACCGGCACCACCGACAACGGCACCGGCTGCGCCACCACGATCGAGGCGGCCCGGATCCTAATAAAGTCGGGCGTGAAGCCGAAGCGGACCATCCGCTTCATGCTCTGGAGCGGCGAGGAGCAGGGCCTGCTGGGCTCGGCCGCGTACGTGAAGGCCCATCCGGAATTGATGCCCAAGATCTCGGGCGTGCTGGTGCACGACGGCGGCACCAACTACCTGTCGGGGATCGGCGCCACCAAGGCCCAGAAGGAAGACATGGAGAAGGCCCTGGCCCCCTGCGTCGGCCTCGACGCCGACATGCCGTTCGCCATCCGCGAGGTCAGCGGGCTCCGGGGCGGCGGAAGCGACCACGCGTCGTTCCTGGCGGCGGGCGTTCCGGGCTACTTCTGGGGCCAGGCGGGCAAGGCGGTCTACAACCACACCCACCACACCCAGCACGACACCTACGACGCCGCCGTCCCCGAGTACCAGAAGCACTCGTCGCTGGTGGCCGCCCTCGCCTCGTACGGGATCGCCAACCTCGACAACCTGCTCTCGCGCGAGAACATGACGGCCCCCACCGGCGGCGGGGGCGGACCGGGCAACCGCCGCCTGCTGGGCGTCCAGCTCGACGAAATGACCGTCGTCGATGTGATCGAGGGCGGACCGGCCGAGAAGGCCGGTATCAAGGCGGGCGACGTCCTCATCAAGGTCGACGGCAAGGCGATCGCCTCCCGCGAGGAGATGGCCGCCGCCCTCCAGGGGGCCGAAACGACCCGCAAGGTGGTCGTCAAGCGCGACGGCAAGGAAGTCGAGGTCACCGTGACCTTCCCGGGCCCGGCCCCGCGCTGAACCCGGGCAACACGGGGGCAACCGACGTCGACGGCCGCGGCGGCCTCGCCTTACGATAAGGGGCGAGGCCGCCGGCGCCGGCCGGCCGATCGATCGTCACGTCCCCCGAGGTGCGCAGGCGTGAAGTTGCTCGTCGTGGTGCTCTGCTACAAGGTCCCCGACCTGACGATCGACTGCCTGCGCTCGATCGAGCCCGAACTCGCCCGTGTGCCGGATTCCCGCGTCGCGCTCTGCGAGAACGGGACGGGGCCCGAGTCGGTCGCCAAGCTCCGGCGGGCCATCGACGAGAATGGCTGGGGCTCGTGGGTGGACCTGTCGGTCATCGAGATCAATCAGGGGTTCTGCGGCGGCAACAACCACGTCATCCGCCCGGCGCTGGAATCGGCGGATCCGCCCGAATACATCCTGCTGCTGAACGCCGACACGATCGTCCAGGAAGGGTCCTTCACGAAACTCGTCGAGTTCATGGACGCCCACCCCCGGGCGGGGATCGCCGGCAGCCAGTTGCTCTCGCCGGAGGGGGAGATCCAGGCGTCGCCGTTCCTGTTCACCGGGATCGGCTCGGAGCTGGATCGCGGCCTGCGGCTGGGGGTCCTCTCCGGCCTGCTCTCCGGCAAACTGGAGATCGACCACACCCGACCCGGCCCGGCCGAGTGGCTGGCGGGCGCCAGCCTGGTCCTCCGCTCGTCGATGCTCCGGGAGATCGGCGTGCTCGACGACGGCCTGTATCCCTACTTCGACGACATCGACCTCTGCCTGAGGGCGAAGCGGGCCGGCTGGGAGTCCTGGTATGTCCCGGCCAGCAAGGTCGTCCACCTGGAGGGGCGGACCACGGGGATCGTTGGCCGGACCGCCACGCGACCGAAGCGGAGGCCGGCCTACTGGTTCCAGGCCCGGAGGCGGTTCTTCCTGAAAAACCACGGCCCAGCTTACACGGCCCTGGCCGACGCGGCCTTCCTCGCCGGCTTCGCCCTCTACCGGATCCGGCGGAGGATCCAGCGAAAGCCCGACCTCGACCCGGAAGGGTTCCTCGGCGACTCGTTCCGCCACAGCGTCTTCCTCACCGGCTTCGCCGTGCGCGAGGTGGAGAACCCGGCCCTGGCGGCCTTGGCCCGATCCGGCAACGGCCAGGGACCCGTCCCCTCGGCATCGGCGTAGCCGATCGGCCCGCCTTCTGCTACCCTTCGCACCTCAGAACCCGTTCCCCAAATGGAATCCCCGGGCATTGGAGGCCCCTGGATGTCCGGGCAACCGCTCCGGGTCTGGATCGTGCCCCCGGAAGGACGCGGGCCGGCCGGCGAGCCCGGCCCCCGCGAACTCGCCGATCGCCTCCGGGAACGCGGCGTGCGGCCCGAGATCCTCGACATCGATCCCGGTCGCAATGCCGCACGGCCCGGCGAGACGATCCGGGCGCCCGGCCTCCGCCGGCCCTGGCTCCGGCCGCTGGCGGCCCGATGGCTGGCCGGCTATCGCGGCACCGACCTGCCCGACCTGATCCACGTCCAGGGGATCGCCTCGGCCGACCTGGCGATCGACCTGGCCGAGACGCTCCATGTCCCCTACCTGCTGGAACTGGCCGACTTCCTCACCCCCTCGGGCCGCCTGCGGGTCGGTCGGCAATCCTGCCTGGGCCTGATCGTGCCGGATGCCGACCTGGCCGGCGACCTGACCCGCGCCATGGGGGTCGCGCCCGATCGGGTCTTCCTGATCCCCCCCGGGATCCCGGCGGTCGACCCCGAATGCGCCCGAGCCTGCCGGCGAGTCGGCCACCTGCCGGTGATCGGCGCGGCCGGCTCGGCGGCCGACGGCCCGGGCCTGGCCGAGTTAATCGAGGCGATGCCTGGGATCCTGTCGGCCCTGGGGGACGTCGAACTTCTGATCGCCGGCAACGCCGGGGACCTGCCCGGGATCCACGAGCGGGCCCTGGCCCGGGGCGTCGCCGAACGGATCACTTACACCGGCGGAGCCACCGCGTCGGCCCTGTTCTGGGACGCCCTGGCGATCTACTGCCAGGCCCCGACCGGGCCGGCCTGCGGCGTCAGGCTGGCCCTGGCGATGTCCCGCGGCATCCCGGCGGTCGCCTCCGACGTGCCCGGCCTGCGTCACTGGATCGAGCCGGGCGAGACCGGCCGCCTGGTGCCGCCCGGCAACCCCGGGCGCCTGGCGACGGCCCTGGTCGACCTGCTCAACGACCCGGACGAGGCGGCTCGGCTGGGCGCCAACGCCGCCTCGACGATCGCCCGCAGTTGCGGGCCCGATCGCCAGGCCGACGCCCTGGCCGACCTCTACCGGCGCATCGTGCGTGATCCGGCCCCGAGACCCTGGTCGGCCTGAGGCTCATCGGCCCTCCCCGGCGATCCGCCGCTCGAAGACCTTGGCCGCGCTGAGGAAATCGTAGAACGCCAGCAGTCCGCAAAAGGTCAGTCCGGCCCGGCCGTCGAGGAAGCCCCGGCGTAAGAGGTAGGCGTAGGCGAAGCGGATCGCCGGCCGGCAGGGCAGCCGCAGGTACAGCCGCTTGAGCCGGCGCTTGAACCGCTTGCCCGCGCCGATGCCGGCCGGGATCGGCTCGCGGAGGAACCGATTGTGCTGCTCGGCCTCCCAGGACGAATAGCGGTTGTGCTTCTCGACCCAGACGCTAATGCTGGGATAGG
>JAXMBD010000078.1:0-20017 GCA_046350035.1 Isosphaeraceae bacterium
CCGGTTGAGGATCCGTTCTTTGGTCTGGTGGGACGGGTCGGCGACCTGGGCCGAAGCCAGGGCCGCCGACCACGACACGATCCAGCCCGCAAGCCAAGTGCGACGCATGCCGACGGTTTCCGTGATCAATAGGCCTTCTCGACCTGGACGCCCCGGGCCGGTGCTTGATTGTAACGTTCCTCAAGCCTCTTGAGCTGCCGGGACTGGTTGTCGAAATTCTGGCCACGGATGTTGGATTCGAGCGATTGGCCTTCCACTTGGGGCTGGCCCGTGGGCGCCGCGGCGGGCGCCTGGGGCACCGGCGGGCTGCCCACGTACTGGGTGCCCCGGTAGAAGGCATACCGGCCGGTCCCCTGGCGGGCGACGGCGGTGACCTGACCGCGGACCCCTTCGGCCACGAAGACGCCGCGGAGGTCGGTCATGCCGCCCAGGAACTCGGGGTTGTCGCCGCCGATGACCTTCACCTGCACCTTCGGCACGAAGTCCTTGGTGCGGGCGTCGCGAACCACCACGCGTACCCGGCCGGCGCCCGCATCCTCGGTCACCTCCAGCTCCAGGGGCGAGACCAGGGCGATCCCCGAAGTGTAAAGGTTGTCGCCGCGGACCATGACGAGGTAGGCCCCTTCCTGGTCGATCGGCAGCGGGATCGCCCTGGTCTTGTCCTCGAAATCGGCTCCGTCGCCCAGCTCGACCTCCTTCTCGACCAGCGGGGTGATCCCCGCCAGGTCGATCCCGGCGATCCCGTCGAGGTTGCGGCGGGTCAGGTAAAGCTGCATCAGGTCGACTTTGTAAACCTTGAGGTCGGCACGGGCGATGTTCCGATATTCGAGCTTCACCGACGATTCCTCGGCCGGCCGCGCGGCGGGGAGCGCCCGGAAGCCTTCCCCGTCGGCCGCCGCGGCGACGGCTACCCGCGGGCGGATGACCGTCACCTCGGGGAGCTTCAGATCGGTGCGGGTGAGCGCCTGGGCGGCGCCGGCGGCATCGGTGAATCGGTCGGCCACCTGCCTGTAGTACTCGACCGCCTTCCCCGGCTGGCGCCGGGCATCGTGGATCTGGCCCAGGATGTAGATCGCCTGCCACTTGTTCGGGCTCGGCTGGTCGACGCCGTTGGCGTCCTTGTACGACGCCGCGGCGATCTTCTCGGCCACTTCCACGGCCCGGTCATATTCACCCAGGTGGAATCGGCCGAGCGCCTCGCTGTACTGGAAGCTGTCCTGGAACGTGCTCTTGGGGTAGAGCTCGGCGAAGCGGCGTGCCAGCTTCACCACCATCGGGAAGTCCTCGAGCTCCAGCGACGAACCGATCAGGGCGAGGCTCGCTTCGTCGGCCAGCGGGTTCTTCGGGGACAGGGCCAGGAACGTCTGGGTCAGGCGGATCGACTGAGCCAGCAGCGCCGACTTCGTCACCTCGGCCGAGGCGAGTTCCTTGCGGATCGAGGCGTCGTCGATCGCGCGGGCGGCCAGGTTGGCCACGACCTGGGAGAGGCCGAAGAAGTCGCTCTCGATCGGGGCGGTATCGGGGTAAGAACGCCAGAGGTCCAGCAAGTACGCGACGGACTGCAGCGGCTTGCCGCGCTGGCGGAGGACCTCGCCGACGCGGGCGTCTTCCAGGTAGCTGGCCTCGGCGACGGCCCGCCAAACGAGGTAGGCCCGCTCGGCCTCGCCCAGGTCGCGATAGGCCCGGCCGACGACCACGATCTGATCGAACGGGATGACCAGCTCGGGTGCCTTCTCCTTGAGGACCTCGAAGTACCGTACGACCTTGCCCGCGTCGTACGAGCGGATCGACGACACAAGCATCATCCGCACCGTGTCCTTCGCCACATTCTCCTGCAACGTGTACGACGTGAACAGCTCTTCCAGGGCCTTGGACGCGGGCTCCAGCTGGCCCCGTTCGAACAGGGCCTTGCCGCGGGCGTAGAGCTCGTCGGGCGTCGCCTTGTAGGGGTCGGTGGCCGCCTCGCCGGCGGCCAACACCCGCAGCGAACCCTCGGGGCCGAGGTGGAATCGGCCGGGGTCGTACGCCGATCGGATTTCGGGGGGGAGTGCCCGGTAATCGCCCGGCAGGTAGCCGTGGATGTCGTAGCCGATCGAGCCGGGATACTGTTCGGGCGCGAAGTAGAAGGTCAGCATGCCGTCGGCCTGCTCGAAGTAGCTGGCCTGCGACTGCACCGAGCCCTCGACGAGCGTGGCCCCGGCCGGCAGCCGGTCGCGGACCACCAGGAATTCCTGCTCCCAGGCGGGCATGCCCGTCCGCTGGATCCGGTGGGCCTGGATCGACACGTGGGCCCGGCCGCCGAGGGCGACCTGGCTGACCTTGTTCTCGAACGCGGTGGCATTCACGGCCACGCCGAACCCGGCGGGGAGCGGCTGGCCGTCGAGCTCGGGCTGGCTGGCGAGGTAAACCCGACGATCGAGCAGCATCGAGCGGTTGGCGCGATCCTGGTCGGGCTTGAAGTCGCGGGTGAACCCCGTGAGGGTCACGGCATAACCGAGCGTGCCGCGCCCTTCGATCTCCAGGGCGACCCGATTGGCCTCGGTCGGCTTGAGGACCCGACGAGGTACGCGGATCGCCTGGCCCTGGGCCTGTCCGTTGATGGAAAGCCGCTGGATCTCCGCATCATTCACGCGGATCACCAGGTTATAGCGATCCTCCGCCGCCTGGCCCTTGGCGTAATAGAGGCCCATGGCCGAGAGGGCGGCACCCCGGGCCTTGTGCGGTTGCCAGCCGTTGCCGGACCGATGCGAGTTCAACCAGGCGATCCCCTGGTCGAGCGCCTCGGCCTGGGGGCGGGCCCGGGCGATCGCCAGGCAGGCGAGGGCGGTGGCCTCGACGGTGTCTCGGCACCAGGCGTGGGCGGGGTTGCCCTCCCAATACCGTCGCGGCGGCTGGCCGGGCTGTGCCGGTTCGGGCTTGCCCTTGGGGATCAACACGCCCAGGACCTCGTCGGCCAGCGTGGCCCGATCGAGGTTGGCGAACGTCAAGGCCAGGTAGGCCAGGGCCACGTTCGAGAGGTTCTGTCGGACCCGGTTCAGCCCGTTCGCCTGCTCGAAGCTCGCCTTGCCGCGGGCGCTCAGGGCATGCAGGATGGCGGCGCGGCCCTCGTGATCGGAGCCGTCGACCTTGGCGAATTCGGCCGAGAGGTAGGCGGCCGCCTTCTCGGCGGCGGTCGGGTCGGGCAGCATTCCCAGCTTCTCGGCCGAGGCGAGCCCCCAGGCGACGTGCGCCGTGGTCATCCGGTCGCCGGCCTTGCCCGGCCCCGGCACCCACGACCAGCCACCGTCCTCGCACTGGGACGCGATCAGTTCGGTGACCAGGCCGGAGATCCGATCGCCCAGCCGAGCCGCCTCGGGCGCGTCGGCGGCCCGTGTGGCCCGGAGGTAGGCCAACGCCGCGGCGGCCGAGAGCAGGTCGCTGGCCTTGTCGGCGGTCGTCCGGGGCGGCGGAGGCATGAAGCGGGACGAGGAGATCTTCTCGATCGGGAAGGCATCGCGTCCCAGGGCCAGTTCGATGAGCATCCTCTTCGTGCTGGGCGAGAGCACGATGAGCATCTCGGGCTCTTCATAGGCCCGGCCGGCGGGGAGTTGCACGAACGCGGTCGTCGTGTCGCTGGTGGTGCCCGAAGCCGACGCGATCGCCTGCTGCCCCCACGGCTGGATCGGCACTTCCACGGTGATCTCGTCCGAGGCATCGCCGATCCGGGCACTCAAGGTCAACCGGGCCATGTCGCCGCCGACCACGTCGAACGCATCGAATTGCAGCTCCTCGACGCCATCTGCGGTCAGCTCGATCGTTTTCGGCATCACCTTCTCGGCGCCGCCCGCATAGGCGTTCAGCCGGACCTCGGCCTTGCCCTTCACGCCCGAATGGTGCAAGCGGCCGAGGAACCGGGGCTTGTCCCCCTGGGTCAGGATCGCCGGCGCCTTGAGCTCGACGAAGAAGTCTTTGCGCACGGCGAACTCGGCGGTCGACTGCCCGACCAGCGTGTCCGATCCCGTAGTTCCCCTCGCGGTGAACCGGTATTCGGAGAGGGCCGTCGGCGCCGTCAGCTTGATGGTCGCCTTGCCGTCCTTGTCGGTGACGACCGAGGGGTTCCAGTAAGCCGTCTCGACGTACTGCTGGCGGGGCTGCCCGCCCGGGCCGCGTCCGCCCCCACCGAGGGGCCGGCCCTTCGACTCCGACTTCTTCGCGGCGATGTCCATCTTTCCCGATAGCTTCCGCCTTCCGAGAGCCTCGGTATCTCCCAGTGCGTCGTCGAAGTCGGCATCCTTGCGATCCACCCCCAGGGCGTCCTCGGGATTGCTTCCGTAAGCATCGGCCCAGCGGTTGACCATTGCTTCCCCGCTAGCCAGCCCGTTCCCGGATTCATCCCGAAACCTTGCGTAATAGCGAGCGTCGGCCGAGGCCGGCTTCGCGGCATCCGGCGTATTGACTGCGAAGTTCATCGCAGGTGCGGGGGCGTCGGCCATTTGCTTCTGGAGTTGCTCCTTGACCAGGTCGACCTGGAGCTTGTCGCGGAGCCGGGCCTCGGACTGCGCCCGTTCCTCGACCACGGCCCGGGAAACGGCGACGGTGGGCGGCTCGTAGCGGAAGGTGTTGGTTGATTCGGTCGTGAAAGCGCCCACGCGGGACTGGTTGTAGAAGAACCCGCCGATCGGCGGCAGCTTGTCCTGGTAAAGGCGGAGCAGGGCCCGATCGACCAGGGCGACCGAGACCTCGGCGGCGACCGGCCGGCCGAGTTGGTCGCGGGTGGTCACCTCCACCTCGACCGCCTCGCCGGGCCCGGCGTTCGGCTTCTTCGGGGTCAAGGTCACGGTCAAGTCGCGGAGGATCGCCAGGTCGAGTCGTGCCTGGTGAAACTTCGACTCGGCCATCCGCCCGGCGGTCAGCGTGAAGTTGGGGAACTCGGCCCCGGTGGCTTCCCATGCGATCGGGTTGTCGCCTTCCTGGAGCTTGAGCACCTTGTACTTCAGGATCCGATCGGCTTCCCAGGCCACGAGCGCCGTCCCGGCGCCGGCCCGGTTGTGCAGGTTTACCTTGACCTCCTCGCCTACCTTGTAAGCGGGCCGGTCGGCGAGCAGGCGAACCTTCACGTCATCGTCCTTACCGGAGATTGTCAGGGCCCGATCGGCCACGATCGGGTTGCCGAACCGATCGGTGCCGGCGACCCGGACCAGAAAGGACCCGCCCTCATCCCCCTTGGCCGACAGGGTGACGGTCGCCTTACCGGTCTTGGCGTCGGTCTTGACGTCTTGCCTGGCGACCTCGCGTTCGCTAACGATCCCGTTGCGATTGATCTGCTGGATCAGGCGGACCGACAGGTCCTGGGCTGTCGGTTCCCCCTGCACATCCAGGCTGGCGACTCGGACCGGGATCGATTCCCCGGCGATGTAAACCGGGCGATCGGTCGCCACATCAATCCGGAAGGCCCGGACCGCCACCATCAAGTTGGCCGAGACCGCCACGTTCTCCTGGGGGAGGTGGGCCGTGAGGCGGATCACCTGCTCCTCGCCGAAGCCCTCGGTCTCGAAGGCGATCGGGAACTTGCCGGCGGCGTCGGTCGAGCCGCTGAGCGTCCGGCCGTCGGGCAATTGCACGGCGATCGGCCGGCCGGCGAGCGGCGTACCGTACTGGTACTTGGCGATGGCCGTGGCTTCGACTTTTTCGCCGCGGAAGTAGATCAATCGGGGCAGGTCGAGCGTCAGGTCGACCTTCTGCAACTGATACGCCTGGACCTCAAAACTCCCCGAGAAATCGCTGCCGCCGGGCTTGAAGGCGCGGACCCGGTAGGAACCGACCGGCGCTCCTTCATCGATCGTGACGGACTGGTGGAACGTGCCGAACTCCGACAGCCGGACCTCCCGGTTGACGATCTGGCGGCCCCGGCTGTCGTAGACCTCGAACTTGTAGGCCGAACCCGCGCTGAAATCGTACTGGCCGTCCTTCACCTCGCGGACGACCCCGCGGAGCTCGGCCGTCTGGCCGGGCCGGTAGGCGGGCCGATCGCTGGCGATGTAGGCCCGGGGCGTAAGCCCCTGCGCGACCGAACCGGGCAGGCTGAGGCCAGACCCGGCCACGTTGGGGCCGTCGACGACGAGATAGGTCAAGGGACTACCGGGATCGCGCGGCTTCTCCCAATTCTTGAGCATCACGCCGTCTTCGCCGGTCTTGCCTTCGAGGAAGACCCCGGAGCCGTCGGACAACAGGACCCGGGCATTCGGGCGACCGCCGCCCCCCTTCATGTCCTGGGCGAAGACGAGCACCTGGTCGCGCGAGGCCTTGACGATCACATCGATGTCGCTGCCGATCACCAGGGTAGTCGACTGGAGGTCGGTCGTGTTCGTGACCTTCACCGCGAAGACGCCGGGCACGGGGATCTGGTTCAGCTCATATTCCCGCTCGATCGGCTTGTAGCGGGCATAGCCGGGGACGTCGAGCGACCACTCGAAATCGGGGGCGACCAGGCCGATATCGAGCGACTCGACCCCGCAGGTCTGGTGCTTCTTGCGGAAGTACGATTCGGCGTCGATCCGATAGGCGGCGAAGGCCAGGGATTCCAGGTTCCGGCTGGTGATCTTGAGCTTCGGCGTCTCGCCGGACCGGAAGGCGCGGGGCGTGACGACCTGGAGCGACTTGGCCTCCATCACGGCGATCCGCTGGTTTGCCTGGCCTTTCCAAGGTTCCACGGCGATTTTCCGATACCGCTCGATGGCGGCGACCGGGTCCCCCTTCTCGACCTCCAGGATCAGGGCGATCTGGAACTCGGCATGGCCGGCCGGCTCGGAGCCGGGGAACTTGCCGGCCAGGGTCTCCCAGGCCGCGATCGCCTCGTCGTGCTTCTTCTCGGCCTCGAAGCTCTCGCCGATGGCGAACAGGACGCCCGGCACGTTGCCGTCGAGGGGGTAGGCGGCTACGAACGCCCGCCAGGCGGCGCGGGCCTTGTCGAACTGCTCGCGACGTCGGTAATCGGCCGCGGCCTGGAGTTCGGTGGCAAGGATCGCCCGCTGGGCGTCGGCCGACTGCGGGCCGTCGGGATATTTGGCCAGGTAGGCGCGATAGGCGGCGATCGCCTCGTCGAACTTCTGCTGCGATTGGAGCACCTGCCCGGCCTGGAACTGGGCCAGCGGGGCGAGCTGTGCGAGTTCGCGACGGGCCGATTCGCCCTCCGCCTTGTAGCCTTCGCCCTTGAGGAAGGCGACCAGGGCTGCATACGCCTGGTCGGATTTGCCGCGATTCAAGTACGACTCGCCGATCTGGTAGGCGGCCTTGACCGCCAGCGGATGCGACGGGTAAGCCGCCAGGAACCGCCGGAGCGCCGCCACCCCCAGGTTGAGGTTGGTATCGTCGCCAGGCCGGGGGATGCCGTGGGTCAGGGCGATCTGATAGAGCGAACGGGCCCGGAGGTCGGCCAGGGCCTGGTCGTCCTGCTTCTCCAGGGCCCTTGCCAGGTCGGCCCAGGTCAGGCGGGCGGGGACCGGCTGGCCGGTGGCCAGCTCGACTTCCCCCTTGTGGAACCGGGCGGCGAAGCGGTCGGCCCCCTTGGGATAGTCGCGGACATACGTCGTGAAGTCCTGCAAGGCGCGGGGCAGGTTGTTCGCCTTCTGGCTGGCGACCGCCATCTCGAACAGCAGGCGGGCGCGGAGGGTCTCCCCTTTGGCCAGCTCGCGGGCCTGCGCCAGCAGGTCATAGGCGGCGTTGGGGTCGGGCGGGGTGGTCGGCTCGTCGGGCTCGATCAGCTTGCGGGCGAAGTCTCGGTAGACGCCCGCCAGCGAATCCTTCCGGTCGTCGGCGAGGAGCGATCGGACCTCGGCCTGAGCCAGCTTTTCGGCCTCGACCGGCCGCATCGCTTGGAGTTCGGTCCGGGCCAGCTCCGAGCGGATCTTGACCGCCCATTTGCCCTCGGGGGCCAGCTTCAAGGCCGCCTGGAGGGTCGTGCGGGCGTCGTCGAGCTTGCGGTCCAGCCGCTGGGCAACCGCCTTGACGATCCCGAGGTAGGCCCTCGTGTCGGCGTCGGCCTTGGGGTCGGCCGCCAGGGCGTCGAGCCCCTTGATGGCGTCGCCGTACTTGCCCGCCTGGAGCGTCGCGACCAGGTCTCCGGGCAGCGACGGCGCGGCCGGCTCGACCGCCTGCCGGGCCGGCGGGACCTTCTGGTCGCCGGGATCGGCCGCCGATGGCATGGCCGCCAAGCCCATCAGCAAGAGACTCCCCGGGAGGACCAGCGTCATCCAGCTTGCACCCATGGCCTGCTCTCCAGAAGTCGATGCGAGTCGGTGTCCGGCCGATCCCCTTCGACGCGGCCTCCCGACGATCCGTTCCGGGATCGGTCCCGCGAGGGGCCAGGTCTACCCATCCAACGATCGAGGCCGCCCTTCCTTAGGAGGGGGCGGCCCGATCTTCCCCATTCAGATCGAGGGGAGCTGCCAGGGGTCTCGGCGTTCCCGGTCGAGCCAGCGGTCGGCGACGGGGTCATCGACGAACTTCCACCCCTTCGGATCCCACTTCAGGGGGCGGCGGTGCCAGTAGGCCAGGTTGCCCAGGATCGTGATCGCCACCGAACGGGCACCGATCTCGACGTCGGCGACGGGCTTCTCGCGGGACTTGATGCAGTCGACCCAGTTGCGGTGATGCCCGGGCGATTTCGGGATATGCACTTCCTTGTCCGACAGCGGCTCCTTGACGATCCCCTCGGGGTCGCTCGACAGGTGGCCGCGGTCGATCCTCAGCGTCCCCTTGCTGCCGGTGAAGGTGCAGCCGGAGGGGCCGCCGTGGATCATCGTCACGCCGTTGGCGTAACGGAAGATCGCGCCATGGCCCGACTTCGGGTCGATCGGCGGGATCACCTCGACCGGCCCGGATTCATCCATACCCAGGCACCACTGGGCGATGTCAAAATGATGGGCGCCCATGTCGGCGAGGCCGCCGCCGGCATATTCGCGGTACTCCCGCCAGGCCGGGAAGTGCTTGTGCAGGCCCCTGGGGCTGAGGATCGAGTTGTACGGCCGGTCGGGCGCGGGGCCCAGCCAGAGGTTCCAGTCGAGGCCCGGCTCCATGTCCTCGCCGGGCAGGTCGCACGGCTTCGCCGGCCCGCCGACGCCCACGGTAACGACCTGGATGTTCCCCAACCGGCCGCTCCGGACGATCTCGGCCGCCTCGCGGAACGAGCCGAAGGCGCCCGAGCGCTGCTGGCTGCCGGTCTGGAACACCCGGCCGTACTTGCGGGCCGCGTCGATGCACCGCTTCCCCTCGGCCAGCGTCAAGGTCAGCGGCTTCTCGCAGTAGACGTCCTTCCCCGCTTTCATCGCCTCGATCGCCGGGATCGCGTGCCAGTGCTCGGGCGTGGCGATGCAGACCGCGTCGATGTCCTTCCGGCCGATGATCTCGCGGAAGTCGCTCACCGAGGCGCATCCGCCGGCGCGGTCCTTCCCCTCGTAGGTCTTCTCGACCCGCCCCAGGGCGTGCTCCCGCCGCTTGGAATCCACCTCGCAAACGGCCGAAACTTGCACATCCTCGAATTTGAGCAATTCCGGGATGTGATAATCATTGGCCATCTTGCCGCAGCCGATGATCGCCACGGCGATCCGGTCGCCGGGGGCGACCCGACCGGGCCGGGCGATGGCCGAGGCCGGCACGATCGCCGGGAAGGCCGCGGCCGCTCCCATGAACCGACGCCTCGTCCATGATGACTTCCGATCCGATGAGACCATCGCGTATGCCTCCAGGGGCCCGGTCGGGAGAGGGTGCCGGGGAGACACTGATTGGACCGCCGGGGCAGCCCGGACGCAAGGGTCAAACCAGCTCGCGGATCGGTTCCAGCTCGTCGAGCAGCCGCATGGCGCGGCCGTTCCGGTCGGGGACGGTCGAATCGGGGTCGATCCCCAGGGTGTGGTACAGGGTGGCGAACACCTCCTGGAACGAGACCGGCCGGTCCTTGGGGACTTCCGCCCCCTTGGTCGTCGTACCGATCACCTGGCCCGTCTTCAGGCCGCCGCCGGCCAGCAGGGCGCAGTTGACAGCGGGCCAGTGGTCGCGGCCGGCGTCCTTGTTGATGGTCGGCGTCCGGCCGAACTCGCCCCAGCAGATCACGGTCACGTCCTTTTCCATGCCCCGGGCATACAGGTCCTCAATCAAGGCGGATAAAGCCATGTCGAGTTTCGGCAACCGTTCGCGGCACTGGCCGAAGTTGTTGCCGTGGTAGTCCCACCGGCCGAAGCCCAGGGTGACGCACCGGGCGCCCGCCTCCACCAGGCGTCGGGCCATCAGGAAGTGGTCCATGCAGCAGGGGCCGCCATCATCGACCGGCTTCATGTCGCCGATCCCGTACTTCTCGCGGAGCCTCGGGTCTTCCTTCGTCACGTCGAGCGCTTCGGCCAACTTGCTCGACGACAGGATATCGAACGCCCCGCGGGTGTAGGCGTCCATCGCGACCAGCGAACCCGACCGGTCGATCTCGCGGCGAATGTCGTCGAGCTGGCCGTGGAGGTCCTTGCGGCCCCGGAGGCGATCGACCGACAAGCCTTCGGGCCGGAGCGCCGCCAGGTCGTCGCCGTTGGGCGTGAACGGGGCATGGGCCAGGCCCAGGTAGCCGGGGTGGCCATTGTCCGACCAGGGCTTGTGGCCCATCGAGGGGGACAGGCCCACGAACGGCGGGATCGAGGGGTCGGTCGGCCCCAGGCGATACGACAGGATCGATCCCAGGGACGGCCGGCCGCCCTGGGCCTTGCTGATCAGCTCGGGATAGCCGGTCAGGCACTGGACGGCGGCGTGCTCGCCCCGGGCGCCGACGATCGTGCGGATGACCGCCACCTTGTCCATGATCCCGGCCAGCCGCGGCATGTGCTCGCAGATGTCGATGCCGGGCACGTTGGTGGCGATCGGCTTGAATTCGCCGCGGATCTCGGCCGGGGCTTCCGGCTTCAGGTCGACCATGTCCTGGTGCGGCGGGCCGCCCGGCAGAAAGACCATGATGATCGCCTTGTTCGACTTGCGGATCCCCGCCATCGCCTCGGCCTGCAGCAGGCCGGGCAACGCCAGGCCGCCCATCGCCAGGCCGCCGATCTTGAGGAAATCGCGGCGCGACACCCCGTCGCAGAAGGAACCCTGCGAACCGCCCCGGATCGTCAGCATCGCCGTCCCTCCGCCATCGTCGAGGTCTCCGGTTGTCCTACAAAGGTTGTACATCAACCGCCCCCTTTCGGCAAGTCGGGGGCAGGCCGGTCGCGGAGCAGCCGGCGCATCACCTTCTGGGAGGCGGTGCGGGGCAGGGCATCGGTGATGGCGACTTCGCCCAGGCGGAACAGGGGGTTGAGGTTCTTCGACAGCAGGGCCTGGAGTTCGGCTTTCAGGTCCTTCGAGGGGGCCGATCCCTCCTGCAACACCAGGTAGGCGACCAGCCGCTCGGGCCCGCCGGAAGGGTCATGTTCGGTCACGGCGGCCGACTCGCGGACGATCGGGTGGAGGTTGAGCACCCGCTCGATCTCGACCGCCGCTACCTTGATCCCCCCCAGGTTCATCGTGTCATCGACGCGGCCGAGGACCCGATAGAACCCGCCCGGCAGGCGTTCGACCTGATCGCCGTGGCGACGGAGCGGCCCCTTGCCGGGCAGTTTTGGGGTGCCCTCGTAATAAACCGCATGGTGATCACCATCGATCAGTTCGGTGGAAAGCCCGATCGATGGGCCGATTAGGAACGCCTCGCCCCGGTCGGCGGGTTGTCCTTCGGGATCGAGGATCACCATCTCCAGGCCGAAGGCAACCGTGTTGAAAAAGCCGGGGGCGTTGGGGGCGAGCGGGTGGCTGGTGAGGTAGCCGCCGCCGATCTCGGTGCCGCCGCAATACTCGATGACCGGCTTGTAGCCGGCGCGGGACATGAGCCAGAACATATCGTTGGGATTCGAACATTCCCCCGTGGAGCTGAACCGCCGAATCTCGGACCAATCCAACCCGTCCGTCATCCCGCCGGCCCGCCAGGCGGCGACCAGGCTGGGGACGACGCCCAGCGTGGTGACGCCCCAGTCGGCCACGAATCGGCAGAATTCTCGCGAGCCCGGATGGCCGTCGAACAGCCCGATCGTGGCCCCGTTCATCAGCGTGGCGAAGATCAGCCAGGGGCCCATCATCCAGCCGGGGCTGCTGGGCCAGGCGACAAGGTCGTCGAGCTGAATATCCTGGTAGAGGAAGCCATCCACGGCACACTTGATCGGCGTGGTGTGCGTCCAGGGGATCGCCTTGGGTCGCCCGGTCGTGCCCGAAGAAAAGAGGATAATCGCATGGTCCGAAGGGTCCCTCGCAACGGCCTCGAACGGCTCATCCGGGCCCAGGAAATCGGCCCAGACGATGTCCCCTTCGGGAGGGTTGCCGATCGTGATGATTGATAACGGGTCGCAGGCATCCAGCTTGGCCCGCAGGGGGATTTTCGATCCTCGTCGATGGATCGAATCCTGGGTAATGATCCATCGGGCACGGCCCAGTTTGAGTCGGGTTTCGATCTCGGGCGGGGCGAAGCTCTCGGGGATCCCCACGACCACGCCTCCGGCCAGGATGATCCCCAGGATGGCGGCCACCGCCTCGATCGTCATGGGCAAAAGGATGCCGACCGCATCACCGGGCCGGAGGCCCCGGTTCTTTAAGCCGCCCGCCACCCTCCCGGACAATCGCTCCAGCTCGCCGAGCGTGATCGTCCGGTCGTGGCCGCGTTCGTCGCGTTGCACGATCGCCTCACGCCCCCGTTCCCCCTGGAAGCACAATCGGGCGATGTTGAGCCGGTCACCGGAGAGCCATCGGGGGCATTCCGGCCCCGCCGACTCATCCAGGAATTCCGACCAGTCGCCGCGGAAATCGATCCCCACTTTCATCGACATCAGATACCAGAAGGGCCCCCGACCGCTCATGGGCCGCTGCGCAAGTCGCCGGAGTTGGCCGAGGTCGAGCTTGGGGGAGTTTCGGCCCCAGTTGCTCGAGGGGATCTCCGCTTCGCTCGGAATCCAGGCGGGCGGCGGCCCGCTGGATTCCGGCCATGCCCGATAACACACCCGAAAAGCCCACTCATGAGCCTCAAACGGGAGGGCCGGCGCGAGGACGTGCCGTGCCAGGTACTCCCAACGACCGGTCGGCTCCTCGATCGCCCCGGCCCGCCGGAATTCCGGCGCGAGGGCCACTGCCGACGGACGATCCAGACCCAGCGATTCCAGGAACTCGGGTGTCACCGCCGACAGGTCGTCCACAGCATGCACCCCCTCGATCATTCGATTCAGCCCATGTGCCAGCCGTGGCTGATGATCAGCGACTGCCCCGTCAACGCCGACGTCGGGAACGAAGCCAGGAAGACGGCCGCCTCGGCCACATCGTCCAGCGTCGTGAACTGACCGTCTACCGTCTGTTTCAACATCACCTTCTGAATCACTTCTTCCTCGCAAATGCCCAAAGCCTGCGCCTGCTCCGGGATTTGCCGATCGACCAGGGGCGTCCTCACGAATCCCGGGCAGATCACATTCGACCGGATCCCGTACGGCGCCCCCTCCTTCGCCACCGACCTTGCCAGGCCCAGCAGGGCGTGCTTGGCCGCGACATAGGGGGCCTTCAGGGGGGAAGCTTCGACCGAATGGACCGAGCCCATGTAAAGGATCGTCCCTCCCCGGCCGCCCTCGATCATCGCCCGCATGCAGGCCCGTGTCGTCAGGAAGGCCCCGTCGAGGTGGACCGCCAGCACCCGCTTCCAGTCGGAGAATTCCAGGTCGACGATCGGGGCAATATGCTGCTGACCGGCGTTGCTCACCAGGATATCGACCCGGCCCCAGTTCCGGACCACCGCCCGGACTCCCGCCTCGACCTGATCCTCCCGCGAGACGTCCATCGGCAAGGGCAGGGCCCGGCCGCCCTCCCGTTCGATCGCGTCGGCCGCCGCCTCGGCCGCTTCGTGCTGGATGTCGGCGATCGCCACGGCCGCCCCTTCGAGGGCGAACCGCTCGGCGATCCGCCGGCCGATGCCGCCCGCCGCTCCCGTCACGATGGCTACCTGGTCGATGAGCCTCATGGTTGCCCCCATCCTCGCCATCCCGCCCCGATCCAACATAACGCGCCCGTGTTAGGCCCGGAACTTGCGTCGGCCGATTGCCGCCGTTGGGGCCGCCGGGTATCGTCCTGGGGCGGCCCAGTCCACGACCGATTCGCGAAAGGCCGGTCCGATGAAAATCCTGCTCGTCCAACCGTCGCGCCTCCAGGCCGACGGGACCGTTTATAAGAACAAGACCCGCTGGCTCCTGGGCATGACGCTCCCCTACGTCGCGGCGCTCTGCCCGCCCGGGGTGGATGTCACGCTGGTCGACGACCTGTTCGAGGAGATCCCCTTCGAGGGCTCCTGGGACCTGGTCGGCCTGACCTGCATGTCGCACCAGGCCTCGCGAGCCTACCAGATCGCCGACCGATTCCGGGCGAAGGGCGTGCCCGTGGTGATCGGCGGATTTCATGCCACGCTCGCACCCGAGGAGGCCCTCCAGCACGCCGACGCCGTGGTCAGCGGCGAGGCCGAAGGCGTTTGGCCCCAGGTCATCGAGGATGCCGCCAACAAGTGCTTGAAGGGCCTGTACAAGTCGGAAAAGCTCACCGACATGAAGGGCCTTCCCGTTCCCCGATATGACCTGCTCGACCTCAAGCGGTACCGGATCCCCAACCTGCCCGCGCAGACGACCCGCGGCTGCCCGTATGCCTGCAATTATTGCGAGGTCACGAAGGTCTACGGGGCCAAGTTCCGGTACCGGCCGGTCGATGAGATCATCGAGGAGGTCCGCCAACTGCTCGCGATGCGGGGCCGCGGCTACCGGTTCGTCTACTTCGTGGACGACATCTTCAACGCCCACCGCAAGCACGCGTTCGCCGTGATGGAGGGGTTGATGCCCCTCAAGGTGAACTGGACCTGCCTGTGCACGGCGAACGTCGGCAACGATACCGAGATGCTGGCCCTGATGCGGAAATCGGGCTGCCTCCACATCAACATCGGCATGGAGTCGGTGGACGTCGAGAGCCTGAAATCGATCAACAAGAAGCAGAATCACGCCAACAAGTACAGCGAACAGTTCGCCAACATCCGCAAGCATGGGATCGAATTCTCCCTCAACGTGATGTTCGGCCTCGACGGCGACACGGTGGAGACTTTCCAGCACACCGTCGATAAGCTGATCGAGTACAAGGCGCCGATGTCGTTCATGTTCATCCTTTCGCCCAGGGTCGGCCTGAAGATCCGCGACGAATTGATGCAGGAGGGGAGGATCCTGCACAGCGACTGGGATCGCTACTTCAGCACCGAGGTCGTCTACGAGCCCAAGAAGATGACGCGGGACGAGCTGACCGAGGGGTTCTGGAAGGCCCAGCAGAAGTTCTATTCCTTGCCATCGATCGCCAGGCGACTGCTCCCCCCCAATCGCCACACGCTGCAATCGCTGGGGCCCAACCTGGTGTTCCGGCACGCCGTGAAGCGTCGCATCCACCCCTTGACGTTCTATTGATCGAATCGCCCGGGAGGCCCGTGGTCCATGCCCGAAACCAACCGCCGGGAATTCTCGAAGCAGGCCCTGCGATCCTTGATGGCGGTCGCCCTGATCGACGGCCTCCAGACGCACCGGCTGTTCGGCCGGGACGTGGCCCCGATCGTGGATGACTGGTTCAACGATCTGAACCGACTCAGCCAGGAGCTGAAGGACCAGAAGCTCAAGGACCTGGAATTCCAGGCGGCCCTGGAGAAGCTCTACGCCCGGGCCAACCTCCCCGACCTGCTCAAATCGCTCGACTTCGACCGGATCGCCAGGGGGACGAAGTTCAAGGACAAGGGGGAGACCAGCCTGCCGGTCGATTTCTCGAAGGTGGAAGGGATCCCGACCAAGCTGGTGTTCGGCCGGCAGTTCTTCGCGCTCAAGAAGGGCCGGTCGGTGGTGCCGCACGGCCACGACAACATGGCGACCGGCTTCCTGATCCTCGACGGCAAGTTCCGCGGCCGGCACTGGGACCGGGTCGAGGACGAGGACGACCACTACATCATCAAGCCGACGATCGACAAGGGGTTCGGCCCCGGCGGCTACTCGACCGTGTCCGACCACAAGGATAACGTCCACTGGTTCACCGCCGAGAGCGACACCGCGTTCATCTTCAACATTCATGTGATGGGGATCGATCCCGAAAGCGACCGCGTCGCGACCCGGGTTTACATCGACCCCAACGGCGAGAAGCTGGCGGGCGGCCTGGTGAGGGCCCCCAAGATCACTTCCTCGCGGGCCCATGAGCTTTACGGCTGAGGAACGTCCGAATGGGTCGAGGAATTGCCATCCCGATCGCGCTGGCCTGCGGCATGGCGTTGGCCTTGCAGGTGGGGGTCAACGCCACGCTCCGTTCCCGGATGGGCGGCGCGGTGCCGGCCGCGCTGGCCTCGTTCGCGACCGGCACGGTGGCCTTGCTGATTTACCTCGGTATCCGGCCTCCCGGGCGGATCGACTGGTCTGGTCTCAGCCAGGCCCCCTGGTGGATCTGGACCGGCGGGTTGCTGGGGGCCGTGTACGTCGCCACGGCGGCGGAGGTCGCCCCCAAACTGGGGGCCGCCCCGTGGCTCGCCCTGATCGTCACGGGCCAGGTGATCGCCTCGATCCTGCTCGACCACTTCGGCGTCGCCGGGTTCCCGACCCACCCCATGAACTGGGCCCGGTTGATTGGCGCAATCCTGCTGCTGGCGGGCGTGGTGGTGGTGGTCCGTTCGTAGGGATGCGGCCGATCGACCTTCGCGACGGATTGTCAAAGAGCGGCAAGCGGGTCGACGATCACCGGCGGCCCGGGTCAGGCCAGTGGGCGGGATCCTGGGGCGGACGGGCGGGCCCCCCTCGGGGCCGGGGCGGATCGTCGGGTTCGTTCGGCGCCGGTGCTTGCGGATGCGGCGAGAGTTCGCGGAGCTTCTGGGCCATCCAGAGGCCCATCGCCGACGACTTCAGCGGGTCCCGTTCCTCGTCGATGAGGGCCTCGTCGACCTCGTCCTCGTCGTTCAGCCAGGGCGGTCGCAGCGATTCCACGAAGCCCGGGGGGAAGAACGAGGGCGGCCGACCCGGGGCCGCGCCGGGTTCGTTCGGCGCCGGCGCGCGTCGGGCCGGGGCGGGCTTCGACGGGGCGGGCTCGGGTTCGTTCGGCGACGGCGACTCGGGAATCGCCCCGGGTGCCATGCCCTCCACTTCTTGGGGTTGCGCACGAACTTCGGGCCGCGGGGAAACGGACGGCGCCTCGGGGCGCTCGCATGCCCACGAGGACGAGGGCAGGCCACCCGGGGTTCCATCTCCTGGCGACTTGCCGGGGACTTGCGGCGGCGTGTCGGGTTCGTTCGGCGCGGCGGCCTCGTGACATTCCGTGAGGCGACACGCCGTGGGTGGCATGCCCTCGTCCTCGTGGGCATGCGCACGTCCTTCGGCCCCCGGGGAGGCGGGCGGCGCCTCGGGGCGCCCGCGGGCCGGGATCGCTTCCGCCGATGATCCCGCGCCATCCGGCGGCGAATCGTCGGGTTCGTTCGGCGACGGCCAGCCTTCCTTGTCGCGCCGCCACTGGCGGTGGGTTTCGAGGTCCATCTCGCGGACGGTCCGCGCGATCATCGATCGCGCCATCTGGAGGTAGCGGTCGCGCAACTGCCCGGCCGGGCCCAGGTCGGCCTCCGCCTCGATCCGCCGGTGCCGCAGCGACCGGCGCCGGTCCCGGTGCAGGCGCGCGGCGCGATCCAGGGCGGTGCGGATGTACGCCTCGCAGTGCTCGATCAGGGCCCTCGCGCCGATCGAGCCGTCCCGCGACGCCTCCTCGTACAGCGGCTGCACCGTCGACCGGAAGACCGGCTCCAGCGTCGGCAGGCTCACCAGGATCACCCGCCAGGTCGATTCCGGCACCGGCGCGCCGGCCGGCAGCATCAACAGCTCGTCGCGGATCTCCGACCAGATCTCGGCGATGTGCTCGCAGCCGCGCGGGTCCTGCCGCCGCAACTCGTACCCCTCGTACGGCTTCCCCTCGGCGATCAGCTTCAGGGCCAGCTCGGTGGTTTGCTCCAGCTCGCGGTCGTGCTGCCGGCGGATCTCGCGGCGGGCCTGGGCGACGGCCGAGGCGCGGAAGGCGCCGATCTTCTCCACGCGGATCGCCGCCGCGGCGATGTCGCCGGCGGCCAGGCGGTCGACCTCGCGGACCGGCCGCGGCAGGTCGCCGAGGATGGCCCCGCGGAGGTCCTCCAGGCGGGGCACGTCGACCGGGTCGACGAGCTTCTCGGCGCGATGGCCGTGCCGCGTCGAGTTGCGGCAGGATTTCGCCTTACCTTCGGCGGTCTTCGGGCCGCGCGACCGGGAGCCGTTGATGCGGGCCTGCTGGCGCTGGGCCTCGGTGCGCGGGGCCTTCACCTGGGGCGGTTGCTGTTCGACCGTCATCGTCGGAACTCCGGGAGTGGAACCGGGCGACCTGCCGGATCGACCCCGACGCCGGGATCGTCACCCCTTCCATAAACCGCGGGGTCGGCGGGTGCGCGGGAAAATGCGGGGCTGTCGTCGTCCGCCCCGCTACGATCGGTTTTTGTTTGCAAGGCCGACCGGGAGCGGACCGGGTGGGCCTTTGGTCTGTCTTTGGCCTGCGGGGCTGGTCTAAGATGAGGCTTGCGGGGGTACGATCCGATCGTTGCGGAGGGGGCGAGCCTTGAAGGTCCTGGTCATCGGTAAGGGGGGTCGCGAGCATGCCCTCTGCTGGAAGCTTGCCCAGTCGAAACGGGTCAAGAAGGTCTTCTGCGCCCCGGGGAACGCCGGCACGGCGATGGAAGGCCAGAACGTGCCGATCGAGACGAACGATTTCCGGGGCCTGATCCAGTTCGCCCGCAAGGAGGACATCCGCCTGACCGTCGTCGGCCCCGAGGAGCCGCTGACGCAGGGGATCGTCGATGCGTTCCAGCGCGAGGGGCTGCGGATCTTCGGCCCGCGCAAGGACGCGGCCGAACTCGAAGGTTCGAAGGTCTTCGCCAAGGACCTGATGCGGCACGCCGGCATCCCCACGGCCGACTACCAGCTCTTCCGTTCGGCGCCCGACGCCGAGCATTACATCCTCAGCCGCGAGGTCTCGCTGACGGTCCGATCGAAGGGCCGATCCACGATCCGCAACACGCTCAACTGCCGGACCGCCTCCGAGGCGCTCGAGGCGGTCGATCGGATCATGGACCCCCGCGAGATGCTGGCACCTGGGGTCCAGGTCGAGTTCGACGAGAAGGGCTCGCGGCGGTCCTTCAGCACGGCCGCGGAGGGTCGCGAGTATGTCCTGACCCGGCCGCTCGGTCTGGTGATCAAGGCCGACGGGCTGGCCGCCGGCAAGGGCGTGGTCGTGGCCGATAATTTCGCCGAGGCGCTCCAGGCGGTCGACCAGATCATGGTCCGGCGCGTCTTCGGCCGGGCCGGCGACCGCCTGATCATCGAGGAGAAGCTCGACGGGCAGGAGGCCAGCATTTTGGCCCTGACCGACGGCCGGACGATCATCCCGCTGGAATCGGCCCAGGACCACAAGCGGGCCCTCGACGGCGACAACGGCCCCAACACCGGCGGGATGGGGGCCTATTCGCCCACCCCGCTGATCACCGGGGCCCTGATGGAGCAGGTGGAGCGCGAGATCCTCGTGCCGGCCGTCCACGCGATGAAGCGGGCCCGCCGGGCGTTCCGCGGCGTGCTCTACGCCGGCCTGATGCTGACCCACCAGGGGCCCAAGGTCCTCGAATTCAACGTCCGGTTCGGCGACCCGGAATGCCAGGCCGTGCTGATGCGGCTCAAGTCCGACCTGTTCGAGCTGCTCGACGCCGCCGTCGACGAGCGGCTCGATCGCGTCCAGCCCGAGTGGGATCCGCGGCCGGCGATCACCGTCGTGATGGCGGCCGACGGCTATCCGGGCCACTACGAACGCGGGCGCGTCATCAACGGCCTCGACGAGGCCGAGCGGATGAAGGACGTGAAGGTCTTCCACAGCGGCACCAGCTACCGGGCCGACGCGCACG
>JAXMBD010000079.1:0-19125 GCA_046350035.1 Isosphaeraceae bacterium
AATTCGGATCGGCCACACGTTCATCGACGTGTTCCGGGATGAGGCCCGATCGATCCCCAACGCGAAATTCCTGGCGCAGGGGACGCTCTACCCCGACGTGATCGAGTCGGGCGGCGACGGCGACGCCCCGGCGGCGACGATCAAGCACCATCACAACGTCGGCGGCCTGCCGGCCGAGCTCGGCTTCGAGCTGATCGAGCCGCTCCGCGACCTGTTCAAGGACGAGGTCCGACGGCTGGGGCATGAACTCGGCCTGCCCGATTCCCTGGTCTGGCGACACCCGTTCCCCGGCCCCGGCCTGGCGGTCCGCTGCCTGGGCGAGGTCCGCCGGGAACGGCTCGACGTACTCCGCGAGGCCGACACGATTTTCCTGGAGGAGATCCGCGACGCCGGCCTGGAGAGGCGTACCGGGCAGGCGTTCGCCGTGCTGCTGCCGATCCAGTCGGTCGGCGTGATGGGCGACGGGCGCACCTATGAAAACGTGATCGCCCTGCGTTGCGTCGATACCGACGACTTCATGACGGCCGACTGGTCGAGGCTGCCGCACGACCTGCTCGCCCGCGCCTCGACGCGGATCATCAACGCGGTGAAGGGGGTCAACCGCGTCGTCTACGACGTGACCAGCAAGCCCCCCGGCACGATCGAGTGGGAATGACGACCGACCGTTTCCTCGCGGGAGTTGCGACGATGGCCTACCTCGTGCGTCGCGGATGGATCTCCGCACTCGTCCTCCTGACGCTCTCCACGAACGCGGCGGCCCAATCGACCCACTCGAGGACGATCGCCCGGTGCGGGGAGGGCTTCCTGGAGGAAATCGACGGCCGGAAGGTCCTGCACGTCCAGGGATCGCCGTACGCGATGGGCTTCCAGCAGGGCTCGATGCTGCGCGACGACGTCCGCGCCCTCGTCCGCTTCCTGTTCGACGAGAAAGCGAAGGAGCTGAAGCTGTCGATCGGCAACGCCAACGCGAACCCCAAGGCGATCATCAAGATCATCTCGGAAGGCCAGAAGAAGTTCGTGCCGGCGCGGTTCTACGAGGAGATGCGCGGCTTGGCCGACGGATCCGGCCTCGATTACGACGAAGTGGTGATCGCCAACTTCATCCCCGAGATGTTCCACTGCTCCGGCTTCGCCATCGCCGGCACGGCCACGCGGGACGGTACGCTTTACCACGGCCGCGTGCTCGACTACGGGACCGACTGGCGGTTGCAGGATCACGCGCTCATCACCGTGGCCCGGCCCGAGGGGAAGATCCCGTTCGTGAATGTGGCCTACGCCGGCTTCATCGGCAGCGTCACCGGGATGAATGCCGAGCACGTCTCGGTCGGCGAGATGGGGGGCCGGGGGATGGGCCACTGGGCCGGCGTGCCGATGGCCTTCCTGATGCGGATGGCCCTGGAAGAGGCCCATACGCTCGACGAGGCGATCGCCGTGTTCCGGGACAACCCGCGGACCTGCGAATACTACTATGTGCTGGCCGACGGCAAGACCGGCAAGGCGGTCGGCATGGAGGGGACCTGGGCGAAATTCGGCACGATCGCGATGGGCGAGTCCCATCCCCGGCTGCCGCACGCGATCCCCGACGCGGTCGTCCTGTCGGTGGGCGACCGCTATGAGGCCCTGGCGAAGCGGGTCCAGGACGGATTCGGCCGGTTCGACCCCGAGTCGGCGATCCGCCTGATGGACCGGCCGGTCGCGATGAAGTCGAACCTGCATAACGTCCTGTTCGAGCCGAAATCGACCCGATTCTGGGTGGCGAACGCCTCGAAGGAAGGCGAACCGGCCGCCACGCAGCCATATCACGCCTACCGCCTCGACGAACTGCTGGCTCGATCGGCCGACCCGTCGGCACCCGCCTTGCCGCCGCCCCCGGCCGAAACGTCGCGTTGACCGTTTGAACCCGGGCGCGGCGACGGCTAGACTCGCGGCTTCGGATCGTCCGATTCGCCCCGAGGAATCCGCCATGCGAGCCTTGCCGATCGCCCTCGCCCCGATCGTGTTCGCCGTCGCCATCCCCGCCGCCTTCGGGCAGGCCCGCACGATCGACCTGCGGACTACCGACGGCGTGAAGTCGGTGCAGGGTACGTGGAAATTCACGACGTGAAGATCGTCGAGGTCGAGGCGAAGGGGCCCGCGGCAAGACGATCCGGATTTCACGGCATCGAGCCCAAGGCGGGCGCGCAGCGGGCTTCAGGCGGTCGAAGTGGGGAACGGTCGTCCCCGAGACGCTGAAGGACCGCCGGTCGACCGGCAAGGTCTGCTTCTGCTGGTATCGGATCAAGGTCACGCTGCCCGAAGGCGTCGCCGGCAAGACGGTCGAGGTTGCCCCGACCGTGGACGACTACGGCGAGGTCTGGGTCGACGGTCAGTTGCCTGGTCGGGCAGGTGAGATAACATCGTGGCCGGCTTCTTGCGCAACAAGGTCAGGTTGGGGATCCCCGGCCGGGCAAGGTGTACGAAATCGCCATCTTCGGCATCAGCAGGCTGATCTCCGCCGAGCCGACCAATTACATCTTCCTGGGCCGGCTTACCTGGAAATCCATGAGCCATGATCGCGCCCTCCCGGCGGTCGCGTTCTGGGCGGCCCTGGCGATCGGCCAGGACCGCCGATACGCCCGGATGGAAGTGACGATCGCGGCGTGGTGGCGGTGCGGATCGACGCCGAGCGGGTGTTCGTTTCCTGGCGATTGCTGGCGAGCGACCCCCGCTCGATCGCGTTTCATCTGGAGCGGCAAATCGGCGAGGGGCCGCGCGAACGCCTGACGGCGAAGCCGATCGACGGCCCGACGCATCGAATCGATCGGATCGACGGGGCCCGGCCGGTCGCTTACAGCGTCGTGCCCGTGGTCGATGGCAAGGAACTCGAACGTACGCCCGCGTGGCGTCGATGCCGTCGGGAATGGAGGCCGCCCTTGCCTGGCGATCCCTGCAGACCCCGAGGGCTACACGGCGAACGATGCGGCCGTCGGCGACCTCGACGGCGACGGCTCGTATGAAATCGTGATCAAGTCCGAGCAGCGCGGGTTCGATAACTCGCAGCGCGGTGTCTGCCCCGGGACGACCAAGCTGGACGCCTACAAGCTCGACGGCACCCACCTCTGGCGGATCGACCTGGGCCGGAACATCCGCGAGGGCGCATTACACGCCGTTCGACGACCTCGACGGCGACGGCTCCGCCGAGGTGGCCCGTGCGGACCTCGGAAGGGACGATCGACGGCGTCGGCATGCGATCGGCGATGTCGACGGCGACGAGGACGAGCGTGAACCAGGAGACCGGCTTCTACATCCTGGAAGGGCCCGAATTCCTGTCGATCTTCGGCAACAAGACCGGCCGGGAACTGGAACCGGACCGACTACATCCCGCGGCAAGGTTTCCGACTGGGGCGACAACTACGGCAATCGGGTCGACCGGTTCCTGATGGGCGTCGGCTCCTTCGACGGCCCCCTGCCCAGCGTCGTGATCTGCCGGGGGTATTACACGATCACCCGCCTGCAAGCCTGGAACTGGCGCGGAGGGAAGCTGTCAAGGCTCTGGGATTTCGACTCGCGAACCCTAGCCGATCGCCGCGACTATGAAGGGCAGGGGAACCACAACCTCAGCATCGGCGACGTGGATGACGACGGCCGCGATGAGATCATCTATGGCGCGATGGCGATCGACCACGACGGCAAGCCGCTCTATTCCACCCGACTCGGCCACGGCGACGCGATCCACCTCTCCGACATCGATCCCGAACGCCCCGGCCTGGAAGTCTTCGACATCCACGAGAAGCCCCGGCATGACATCGGCGCCGAGTTCCGGGACGCCCGGACGGGCGCCCTGATCTGGGGCAAGAAATCGACCGACGTCGGCCGGGGGGTGGCGTTCGATATTGATCCCCGGCATCGAGGGTACGAGATGTGGGCCTCGGGCGAGGGCATGGAAGGGGTCTGGAATGTGAAGGGGGAGCGGATCAGCCGGAAGAAGCCGAGGCCTTGCAACTTCGGCGTCTGGTGGGATGGCGACCTGCTCCGCGAGTTGCTCGATCGGACGACGATCACGAAATGGAATCCGGAAACGGAGTCCGAAACGGTGCTGCTGGAGGCCCGCGGCTGCTCGTCGAACAACGGCACCAAGGCCACGCCTTGCCTCTGCGCCGACATCCTGGGCGACTGGCGGGAGGAAGTCTTGCTCCGCTCTTCCGACAGCAAGGAATTGCGGATCTACACCACGACGATCCCGACCGAGCACCGGCTACCGACCCTCATGCATGACCCGATCTATCGGATCAGCGCGGCCCTGCAGAATGTGGGGTACAACCAGCCGACCCAGCCCGGGTTTTATCTGGGGGACGGCATGCCGGCGGCCAACCGGCGCTGAGGGGAGGGGCCACCGTCCGTACGGAGATTTCCGGGATGAGCAACGAATTCCGCCTGCTCGAGGCCACGTCCGCGTTCAACCTTCTCGACGAATTCGGCCGGTTCCTCGACTACTGGTTCGGCCAGCGTCGCCCCGAGTATGGCGAGCCCCCGGAGAGCCTTGATCGCTTGCGTTTGCCCCGGTCGCTGCGGCACTTCTATGAGATCGCAGGCCGCTGGCCATCGGCCGAGCCCGACTCGAAGCCCCTCTTCTACGAGGGCGGTGGCGGGCATCACCTGCGGGAACCCGCTGAGATCGAGGCGACCGAGGACGGCAAGCTCGACTTCTTCATGGAATACCAGGGCGACTGGTCCGGCCTGACCCTGCCCGACGAGGACGACCCGCCGGTCTGGCTCCGCGGCTGCTTCGAGGGGATCGAGGAAGTTGGGGCGACGATCTCGGTCGGCGCTTCCCTGTCGCGGTTCCTGGTCACGCACGGCTTCATGACGATCCTCTACGAATACGAGAACGCACCTTGCGCGCTCAGCGCCAGGCAAGGGCCGCTGGTGGACCGCTTCCACGACAAGTTCGGGCCGGCCGTGAAGATCTGGGATGCGTCGGGCCTGGAGTGGCCGACCAGTTGCCTCGACTACCGCGGGGAGTTCTTCCTGATCCCGTTTTCGGGGGGAATCCTGGTCCACCGCGATGGCGACGACTTCCACTTCGGTGCGCTGCGCCCGGGCGGCATCCAGGTGATGCTGGGGGAAATAGGTCGCGGGGCGCACGAATAGGCGTGATCTATCCACGCCCGGCCGGCAGCGGCTATGCTGGATTGACGTTTCGGCCTGCGCCCGCCTTCCGACGCCCCGGTCCACCCCCAAATGATCCTGGTTTCCGCCGCCGACCTGGGACGCCAATACTCCGGCGACCCGATCTTCGAGCACCTCCGGTTCGAGATCCGGGCGGGGGAGCGCATCGGCCTGGTCGGGCCGAACGGGGCGGGCAAGACGACCTTGATGAAGCTGCTGACGAGGCAGGACGCCCCCGATTACGGCAGCCTGCACGTCCGGCCCGGTGTGCGCGTCAGCCTGCTCCGCCAGGAGCCCGACTTCGACGAGTCGCTCAGCCTGATGGACGTGGCCCGCAGCGGCCTGGCGTCGGTCCTGGAACTCCAGGACGAGATGGAGGAGGCCGCCCGCGAGATCGCCGAGGCCGAGGACGAGGTCGATCGCGACCGGGCCACGCGTCGATACGCCGAGCTGCACGACCGGCTGGAACATCAGGATGCGTTCTCGGTCGAATATCGCATCGAGGAGATCCTGCAAGGGCTCGGCTTCGACAAGGCCGATTTCGGCCGATCGGCCCGGACCTTCTCGGGCGGGCAACAGTCGCGCCTGATGCTGGCGAAGTTGCTGCTCGAAAGCCCCGACCTGATGCTGCTGGACGAACCGACGAACCACCTCGACGTTGCCACCACCACCTGGCTCGAAAGCTACCTGGCCCGGCAGAACGTGGCGATGGTGATCGTCAGCCACGATCGGTACTTCCTCGACCGGGTCGTCACCAAGATCTGGGAACTGTACGAGGGAGAGATCACCGCCTATCCCGGGAACTACTCGCAATACTGGCGGCTCCGCCAGGAGCGGGCCAAGGTCCTGGAGCGGCAGGCCGAGAAGGTGGCCGATCAGGTGGCCGACCTGGAGGCCTACATCCGCAAGTATGGCGCGGGGCAGAGGGCCAAGCAGGCCAAGGACCGCGAGCGGAAGCTGTCGAGGGTTGAGCAGGTCGAGACGATGCGCGAGATCGTCGGCCCCGTGATGGGGTTCGAAGAGGTCGACCGATCGGGCGATACCGTGATCGACGCGCGGAAGGTCTCCAAGGCGTTCGACCGGACGCTGTTCCAGGACCTCAATTTCTCGGTGACGCGGGGCCAGTGCGTGGGGATCCTCGGGCCGAACGGGGCGGGGAAATCGACGCTGGTAAAGATCCTGATCGGCCGCGAACAGCCCGACTCGGGCGACGTCAAGCTGGGCCACAAGGTGCAGGTCGGCTACTACGACCAGAACCTCGATTCGCTCGATCACGACATGGAACTGGTCCGCGCCGTCTGGCCCGACGACGACCCGGCCTGGGTCGAGCAGGATATCCGCAACCTGCTCGCGCGATTCGGCCTCACCGGCGACCAGGCGTTCCAGAAGGTCGGCAAGCTGTCGGGCGGCGAGAAGGGGAAGGCGGCACTCGCCCGGCTGGCGGCCACCGGCGCCAACTTGCTCGTGATGGACGAGCCGACGAACCACCTGGATATCTGGTCGTGCGAGTCGCTCGAACGGTCGATCCGCGAGTTCGAAGGGACCGTGCTGGTCGTCAGCCACGACCGCTACTTCCTGAACGCGGTGGCCGACCGGATCCTCTGCATCCAGGACGGCAAGGCCCGCGTGATCGAGGGGAATTACGAGGCCTATCAGCGATGGGCCGAACAGCTGGCCGAGAAGGAACTGAAGGCGAAGGAGGCGGCGGCCGCCCGGCAGGCACCCACCCAGGCGCCCGTATCCTCGCGATCGGCCGAGAAGAAGAAGCGCCGGTTCCCGTACCGCAAGTCGGCCGACCTGGAACGCGAGATCGCGCAGGTTGAGGCCGAATTGAAGGGTGTCGAGGAAGACCTGGCGCTGCCCGAGACCTGGAAGGACGAGAACCGGGCACGGTCGGCCCAGCGGAACTACGATGATCTCAAGGATCGCCTCGCCCGGCTTTACGAGCACTGGGAAGAGGCGCTCGAATTCAACTCCTGAATCGCCCCGCGCGATAACGAGCCGGCCCGTCATGCCCGACCCCACCAAGCTGCTGGCGACGATCCGCAAGGCCACCGCGCTGACCGGCTCGACGCCCGGCCGCGACGGCAACGTGGTCGAGCTCCGCGACGCGACCGACGTGATCGTCGCGGGCGACCTGCACGGCGACCTCCGCTCGTTCAAGGGGGTGCTCGACCGCGCCGAACTCGCCCGCACCCCGGGCCGGCACCTGGTCCTGCAGGAACTCGTGCACGACATCCCCGCCGACCCCGAGATGGGGAAGCCCGACCTGTCGCACCGCCTGGTCGATGTCGTCTGCGCGCTCAAATGCCAGTATCCCGACCGCGTCCACGTGATCCTGGGCAATCACGAGTTGTCGGAACTGACCAGGCGGCCGATCGCCAAGAAGGGGATCCCGCTGAACGAGGGATTCTTCGCCGGCCTGAAGCTGACCTACGGCGATGGGGCCGAGGCGATCTACGCCGCCTACATGGACCATTTCGCCGCCCTGCCGCTGGCGGTCCGCACGCCCAACCGCATCTTCCTGGTCCACACCCTGCCGGAGGCCCGCGACCTGGAGGACTTCGACCTCGCTGTCTTGAAGGCGAAGGGCTGGACCGACGAGCAGTCGCGAAGGGGCGGCCCGGTCTATGCCATGACCTGGGGCCGCGACAACTCCCTTGAAACGGCCGAACGATTCGCCGCCATGGTCGATGCCGATTTCTTCATCTGCGGCCACCAGCCGTGCGACCAGGGGTTCCTGCCGGCGAATCCTCGCCTGCTGATCATCGACGGCACCGCACCCCATCCGGCCTCCTGCCTGTTCCGCGCCGACCGTCCGGTCACCTACGAGGACCTGGTGCAGGGCGTCCGGTTGGTCTTCTGAATGCGATGGAGGCTGACGATGCCGAACTCCGGCCCGGCCCGCGGGATTCGCCTTGGGGAGCTCTGCGCGGCCATCGCGATCCTTGCCGGGGCGTTCGCCGCTTTCCGGGGGGGCGAACACGGTTGGCTCCAGGCGGCCTATCTCGTCACCGGGTGCGTCCTGCTGCTGGCCACGCTCCAGGCCCGGTTACGCCCCGGTCGGCCCGGGGTCTTCTGGTTCGGCTTCGCGGCATTCGGTTGGGCCCACCTGCTCGAATTCCGGGCGGATGGCCAGTTCCTGCCATATACGCATTGGTGGTATCTGGCGCTCGATTGGCTGGAGCGTCGCGGCGATCGGGTCGGCCCCGTGACCTTGGCGATCGACCGGAATGACGTCGACTTCCTGAATCATGTCATCAGCCTCATCCAGGTAGTGATGACCTATCCGTTCGCCGCCATGGGCGGCCTGATCGCCCGGATTTTCGCCCGGGAGCGCCCCGGGGTCGATTGAAACGGCCGCATCCCAGCGTACGAGAGGACTGCTCGCATGGCCCCGATCGCCCGCTCCTTCCTCCTCGTCTCGGTCGCGACGGCCTTCGGTGCGAACGGATTCGCGCCCGAATGCCCCGCGCAGGAGCCTTCCAGGGCCAACCTCCTCCGGGGCGAATACGGCCGGTACCGGGCCAACAACGACCTGCTGTATTACCACCTCGACATCCGCATCGACCCGGCATCGAAGTCGATCCGGGGCAAGAACACCGTCCGGTTCCGCATGCTCCAGGACGACGACCGGATCCAGCTCGACCTGCACGAGGCCCTACGGATCGACGCGATCAGGCTGGGCGACACCCCCTTGAAATTCGTCCGCGATACGGGCGCGATCTTCATCGACTTCCCCGAAGTCCTGAAAGCCGGCCGCGAGGTGTCGATCGTCTGCGAATTCTCGGGCACCCCCGAACAGCGGGGCCGGTTCGGCGGCTTCAGCTTCGACAAGGACCCGCAGGGCCGGCCCTGGGTCTACACCGCGTGCGAGGGGCAGGGGGCGAGCATCTGGTGGCCCAACAAGGACCATTGGCGGGACGAGGTCGAATCGATGGACATCAGCGTCGCCGTGCCCGACGCCCTGATGGACGTCTCCAACGGCCGGTTCGTGGGCAAGACGAAGCTGGGCGACGGGTTCACCCGGTGGGACTGGCACGTCAGCTATCCGATCAACAACTACTGCGTGTCGGTCAATGTCGGGGCCTACGAACATATCTCGGGCAAGCACAATAACCTGGATCTCGATTTCTACGCCTTGCCCGAAGACCTGGAACAAGCCAAAACCACCTTCGCCCAGACGAACGGCATGCTCGACGCCTTCGAGAGCTACTTCGGCGAATACCCGTTCGCGAAGGACGGCTTCAAGCTAATCCAGGTGCCGTATTCGGGCATGGAGCACCAGAGCGCCGTCACCTACGGAAACGGCTTCAAGAACGGCTACCTCGGCCGAGACTGGACCGGCGTCGGCATCAGCCCCCGGTTCGACTTCATCATCATCCACGAGAGCGGCCACGAGTGGTTCGGCAACAGCGTCGGGGCGGCCGACCGCTCGGACATGTGGATCCACGAAGGCTGGACGACCTACCTCGAAGTGCTCTACGTCGAATACCACTGGGGCAAGGCCGACGCCCTCAAGTATGTGAACGGCTATCGCAAGATGGTCCAGAACAAGCAGCCGATCGTCGCCCCGCGCGGCGTGAACGCCACCCCGCCGGGCGACCAGTACTTCAAGGGGGCCCTGTTCCTCAACACGCTCCGCAGCATCATCGACGACGACGATCGCTGGAAGCAATTACTGCGCGGCCTTTACGACCGCTTCAAGTACAAGACCATCCTGACCGAGGACATCGTCGCCTACTTCAACCAGGAAACCGGCAAGGACCTGACCCCCATCTTCGACCAGTACCTCCGCCACACCGCGATCCCGGTGCTGGAGCTGGAACACGACGGGGCCAAGGGGGAATACCGCTACCGATGGAAGGCCGACGAGCCCAAATTCGCCATGCCGGTCCGCGTCGGCAAGCCCGACGCCTGGCAGGTCATCATGCCGACGACCGAATGGCAAACCCTCAAGAGCCCTCTGGGCCCCGACACCTTCCAGGCCGCCACCGACCTCTACTACATCCACGTCGCCCTCTGATCCCCGCAGTCGACCGATCCCCCATTGACTGTTGTCGGAGACACTAAGACAATAGTCCCAGGTCCGTACCCATCCTTTCTCGGCCGAGGCCCCGCGAGCCCATCCGCGCGGGTGCCTGGCGAATTTGGGGCCTGACATGGGACTGTTCACGACGCCTGCCCGTCGCCCCTGGTTCCGGGGCGAGGTCGTTGCGGAGATCGTTGACCCTCGCGCCCGAGCCCTGGGAGTTGCCGGGCGGGTTTCGGTGGTCATCCTGACCGTGGCGACGGTCGGCACCTCGGCGCTGGTCGCCCATCGACAAATCCGGGAATCCCGGAAGTCGGGGTGTGCCGAACAGCTTCGCGGGCTCGGCCGAGCGATGCTCGCCTATCAGGAGGCCGAGGGCCACTTCCCCGCGCCGTCGATCAGGGACAGCGGCGGAACCCCGCTCCTGAGCTGGCGGGTTGCATTGCTGCCGAAGCTCGGCTATCAGAAGCTCTACGAGAAGTTCCGCCTCGACGAGCCCTGGGACAGCCCGCACAACCTGGCCCTGATCGCCGAGATGCCGGCCGAATTCGCCTGCCCGGGCGGGCCGGGGCGTCGAACGGGCCGGACCGGCTACTTCGTGATCGTGGGCCCGGAAAGCGGTCCGACGAGCGTGAACACGGTGTTCGAGCCAACGCGGGGCGTGGATCTCCGCGAGATCACGGACGGGACGTCGGGAACCCTCCTGATGATCGAATCGGACCGGAGCGTGCCGTGGACGAGTCCCGAGGATCAACGATGGTCACCGGACGGACCCTTGCCGATGCCTTCGAGCCCCCACCGGGGCGGTGCGAATGCCCTGTTCGCCGACGGCTCCCTGCATTTCCTCAAGGCCACGATCGGGGAGCAAATCCTGCGTGCCCTTCTGACCATCAACGCCGGCGACGTGATCGGGGGCGGGTGATAACGCCGGTGGAAGCCGGGCGTGCCCCGGCCCCAGGCTCGCCCGCGGGGGCCCTCGCGATCGGATGACTCATCCAGGAATTTCCATTTCTCGGATCCTTTGTTTTTTGCTTGACGGCCGATCCCCGGGGCGTTTGATTAGGGACGCGGCGGGCCTTAAAAGGCGCCGTCGCGGCAGGTCGCTACCCCCGGGGCTGGCCCGGGGGAGCGAAACTGTTCGCGGGTTCGAGGCATGGAGATCAGCGACGCGGGATCGTGGAGATCGCCGTGTCGTCCCGGGGATTGGCCTTTCAGGGCGATCGGGAAATGGCCCTTTCGGGGACGTGCCTCGAGGGGCGTAACCCGGTCGCTTGGGTTGTCGGGCGACCTGTCTCGCTCCGTTCGCTGCCGAGACGGGCCTGCACCCCGGCAGGGGAGGGCCCGCGCCACGATGGGGTAAGTGCCGGAGGCCGATGGGTCGCCATCCCTCCCGGACTTCAATCCACATACCGTTCGGATGCTCTGCGTACGTACTTCTGGAGGTCAGCGCGATGCGAACCTTGGTGAGTTTGTTGGGCGTAACGGTGCTCGCGATGGTGGGGCTGGCGGCCGTCCCGTCGGCCAGGCAGCCCGATCGACCAGCCGACGTCGATCCGGCCCCCGCGGGGGCGCAGGCGAACTGGTGGACACTTTCCGATGCGGATTTCGTGTCCCAATACGGCAACCTGGCGACGGGCACCCAGGTGCAGCAATCGCAGTTTGCCTGGATGGCCTTCTCCCGGGCCAACCAGCAGGTGGCCTTGCCATCGGGCCCGCAGAAGTTCTCGCAATGGGAACTTTGGCCCAGCGATCCTGAGACGTTTTCGCCCGACACGCCCCGGTTCCAGGCGGAGCGGAAGGTCCGCACCCGACCCCATCTCCAGCCCTTGCAGCAATTGCGGATGGTGGCACACCGCATCCAGGCGATGGACGCGACGCCCTTCCCTCAGGCCGGGCAGGAAGTCACCCGGAACGCACTCTCCTACGACTACATCCGGGGCAATGGGCTCAACACGCAGCAGGGGATCGCGACCTACCTCGGCCAGGCGGGCCAACGGATCGATTTCCCGCAGGGTGCCGTCGAGGTCAAGGCGTACTGGGTCCGGGGTAATTTGCCGGGGGCCTATCAATTGGGCGGGTTCTCGCTGACGGCGCTCCACATGATGGTCAAGATCAAGCCGACGCCCGCAAATCCGTTCACCGATGATAGCCCGAGCTGGTTCTGGACGACCTTCGAACTCCGGACGAATCGAAGCCTGGCCGACGCCCAGAAGTTCGTCACCTATCGCGATGTGCTGCCGGCCGGGGAGGCCCAGGCCTTGCTCCAGCAAGCAGGCCTGGGGAATACACCGTTCGCCAACTACATTTCGGACGGCCAGCAGATCCAGTACTTCGACCCGCAGAACGCGAACATTGTGTTGGGGAACACGCAGCTGGAATGGCCTTTCGCGACCCCGGCCAATCACAACCCCGCCACCTGGACGGCCTGGTCGTCCTCGTGCCATTCCTGCCATGGGCAGGCTTCGGGATTGATCAGCGGGGGAGGGATGAATGTCTTCAGCTTCACCGCACCCGTCGGTCCCCTGACGGGCGCCGCGTTGCCCCCGAATGGGTACCAGCCTTACGACTTCGTCTGGGCCCTGGCGGGGGCCCAGTAGGGGCGTCGCTTCGCCACGCGTGGCACCGGCCACCAACGCGAACCGGCCCGGGGAAAATCCCCGGGCCGGCTGCACTCTCGGTCGATTGCCCGAATCGGTCCGGCTCAGTAGGCGAACAGGCCGAACGGATAGGGGGTGAAGAACGGGCGGGTGTAGTGCTTCTTGAAGTCGAGCCACCAGATGCCGTCGTCCCAGCGAAGGGTCACGGCCCGCCAGTCGAGGGGCACTTCGGGGTAGGGGTAGAACGGGCCGATGTTCGGCCAGGCCTGCCAGGGGTAGGCCGTCGGGTAGCCGACCGCCGAGAAGTTGTTGGTCGGGGCGTAGCTGGGCCAGGCGTAGTTCGGGGCGCCGGGCTGGGGCTGGGCGCCGATGCCGGGGGCCATCGCGGCGCCTTCGGGCATCGGGGCACCCGGGTCGCCGAACCCGCCACCGACCGTGCCGCCGGTCGTCGAGCCGAAGCCGGCCCCGCCGTTGAGCTGGCCGCCGCTGACGTAGCCGCCGCGGTGCATGCCGCCCATGGCGACCTGGGTGGGCTCGCTATTCACGACCTGGTAGCGGGCCGGTCGGACGTCCGACTGGGGCACCACGCGGACGTAGTCCTGCACGGCGGAGACGCCGGCGACCTTGCTGGCGCGGGCGATCGCGTCCTGGTGCTGCTCGGCGGTCGAGACCTGGCCGGACAGGATCACGAGCCCCTGGCGGGCCTCGACGGCGATCCGCTGGCCGAACAGGATCGGGCTGCGGGTCAGGGCGCCCGCGACCGCGTCGGCGGTCGATTGGTTCGGGTTGGTGGCGGCCACCTGGGCCGTCGCGGTCGTGCCGGCCGTCACCGCGCCGACGACGGTCAACGCGGTCGAAATCCGTTTCATCATGGCGAACATGGGCAGATCCTTCTCCCGCCTGAAACGGCCGGAATGCGGCGGCAGGGCCGATGCGCGACGCGCATCGCAAACCCGCCCGGCCGGGGCCGACCGTGGCCAATCCATCAGACCTCCCGGGGGGAGGCGGTCCGCGCGCCGACGTCGATGGCCGCAGGGATTGCCGGTGGGGCTCGCGGTGCGAATCGATTCGATCCGTTGCGGTGCATCGCATCGGGCGACGGCCGAACTATGAAGCACGGAAATCGGCCCGTCAAATCGCGGCGCAAAAAAAACCGGGGCCTTGCGGCCCCATCGGCTTAACCCTATGGGATATCAGCGGATAAAAAATTACGCTTCGGCCGCGACGGGGCCGTGGCCCGGGGCGATTGCGAGGGTCGTTTCGTGATGCGTGGAACCCCAGGTCATGCCGATGAGGAGGAAAGTCATGGTGGCGCCGCCGAACAGAGCAAACTTGGAGTCGAATTGGGTGCAGGCGGCGGCCGTGACCCCCAGCACGACCAGGGCCAGCAGGCCGCCGATCCGGCAGCAGGAGCGCAGGCGGTCGCAGGGTAGGAGCCTCGAGCCGAAGACCGAGGCGATCCCGATCACCTGGAAGATCAACGCGGCGGCCTCGACAACTTCGGCGAAGCGCAGGGTCGACGACACCATAAGACAGGCTCCTTCCTTGGGCGCTGCTTTGGGGTGGTCCGATCGGTAGATCCCGACGTGGGGGCGGGTCGCATCCCGGCGTCCCGTCCCGGTGAGGAACCCTAGCAGAAGCCGGGCCAATTGTTCAAGTCGAGTCGACCGCCGGCCGATCTTCGCCCCATCGTGAGGCCGACTTGAGGAAAAATCAGCGAGGGCGGCCGGGCACGTCGCGGCCCGGTCATCCTTTCCGATTCCGGAAGTTCTTACACGGCCGTGTCCCCAGGGTTGCAAGACCCGGGCGGTATCTGTAGGTTCGAACTTCGCGGAAGCTGCGCCATCGCCGCATCTTGCCGGAATATCCCACCGAATCGACCTACCCGATCCGGAGCATCACCGTGAGATCTTTTTGGATAGGCCCCTTGCTCTTGGTCCTCGCGATCTCCGCGAGGGCCGACGGCCCCGAGCCGCTCCGCCTGGTCACGAACCCGTCGCTTTCGCCGGACGGCTCGACCCTGGCGTTCGCCTGGGGGGGCGACATCTGGACGGTGCCCAGTACCGGCGGCGACGCCAAACCGATCACCCGCAACGGCAGCCGGGATCGCGAGCCCAAATTCTCGCCCGACGGCAAGCAGATCGCCTTCGCCAGCGACCGCTCCGGCAGCTTCCAGATCTACGTGATGCCGGCCGAAGGGGGAGCCCCGAAGCAAATCACCCACCACACGGCCGGCCAGTCGATGCAAGGCTGGTTCCCCGACGGCCAGTCGCTGCTGATCCACGCCAACCGCGATAGTTTCTGGAAAGGGGGCGACCGCTTCTATCGGATCGCCACCAACGGCCGGTCGGCAGAACAACTGCTGTTCGACGCCTCGGGCGACAACGGCGAGCTTTCCCCCGACGGCAAGAAACTGCTTTTTACCCGCGAGGGGGAACCCTGGTGGCGCAAGGGCTATCACGGCTCTCAGGCGACGCAAATCTGGATGTTCGACCTGGAGTCGAAGGCCGTCACGAAGTTGATCGCCGGCGAGACGGGCGCCCGATGGCCGCTCTGGAAGCCGGATGGTGCCGGGTTCTATTACGTGGGCCGGCACAAGGCGGCCTTCAACCTCCGCGAGTACGACCTGGCCAGCAAGGAAGACAAGCCACTCACGGATTTCGACGACGATTCGGTCGTCTATCCCTGCATCTCTCGGGACGGTTCGACGATCGTCTTCCGACAGCTCTTCGACCTCTACCGTTTCCAGCCCGGCAAGGGCCAGCCGCCGACGAAGATCGAGGTCCGCGACCCGGGCGATTCCGAACGCGACCCGGTCGAACGCCGGACCCTGGCCACCGCCACCGATGTCGCCTTCAGTAAGGACGGCCTGGAGATCGCCTTCATCGCCGGCGGCGACCTCTGGGTGATGGATACCGAACTCCGCGAGCCGAAGCAGATCACCAGCACCCCCGAAGAGGAGCGCGACCCGGTCTTCTCGCCCGACGGCAGTGCCATCCTATTCGTCTCCGATCAGGGGGGCCAGCCCGACATCTGGAGGGCCGAACGGGCCGATGGCGATGCCTTCTGGTGGCTCAACAGCCGCTTCAAGCTCGATCGCCTGACCCAGGACGGGGACGTCGAATCGGAATTGAAGTGGAGCCCCGACGGTTCGAAGGTCGCCTTCCTGCGCAATCGCGGCGACCTCTGGGTGATGGACCCCAAAGGTAAGGAACTGAAGCGGATCCTGGAGAACTGGAGCGGCACCCAGTTCGACTGGTCGCCCGACGGCAAGTGGTTCGTCGTCGCCCGCGAGGATGACGACTACAATCGCGATATCTGGGTCCTGCCCCTGGACGGTTCGTCGCCCCCGGCCAACCTCTCCAAGCACCCCGACAACGAGGGGGATCCGGTCTGGTCGCCCGACGGCAAGGTGATCGCCTTCACCGGCCGCCGGATGGACACCGAGGTCGACGTCTACTTCATCTGGCTCCAGAAGGAGGACGACGACAAGGGGAGCCGCGAGCGGAGCCTGGAGAAGGCCCGCGAGAAGATGAAGGCCCGGGACAAGAAGTCGGCCAAGGGGGCCGCCGCCAAGGGTGAGGCTTCCAAGGCCGACGAATCGAAGGTCGACGAGGCGAAGGGGGACGGCAAGAAGGCCCTCCCCAACGTCGTTATCGACCTGGACAACATCCACGAGCGGATTCGTCGCGTCAGCGTGCCCAACTCGTCGGAGCGGGGCCTGATCTTCTCGCCCGACTCCAAGCGGCTGGCGTTCACCGCCACGGTGGACGGCAAGTCGGGGCTGTACGCGATCGACCTTCCCGACGACCTCAAGCCGAAGTTGATCACCAGCGAATCGGGCTCGCGGAATCGCTGGCTCGAATCGGGCAACCAGATCGTCCGGCTGGTGTCGGGGGTGCCGTCCAGCCTGGCGCCCGGCTCGGGTCGAGACACGACCTACTCGTTCCGGGCCCTCCAGCAGTTCAACCGCCCGGAAAAGTACAAGGCGGCGTTCGAGATGGCCTGGAGGACGATGCGCGATCGATACTACGACGACCGACTGGGCAACCGTAACTGGGACGCCATCCGCCGGAAGTACGCGGATATGGCCGCAGCGGCCCCCGACCCGGATTCGCTCGCCGTGGTCATCCAGTTGATGCTGGGCGAGTTGAACGGATCGCACCTGGGCTTGCACCCCCGGCCCGACCGCCGCGCCCGAACCGGAGCCGACGCCCAATCCCAACCCCAACCCGGGCGCGCCCGGCCGAGGCGCGCGGGGCGCCGCCGGCGGCCGGTGGAATGTCCAGACGGCCCACCTGGGCCTGCGGTTCGACCCCAAGGACAAGGGACCCGGCCTGAAAGTCCGCGATGTCCTGCCCGGGGGCCCGACCGACGCGAAGAAGTCGCTGGTCAAGCCGGGCGAGGTGGTCCTGGCGATCGACGGCACGCCCGTCGATCCGTCGATGGATCTCACCGAGATCCTCAACGGCCCGATCGACCGCGATATCAAGCTCAAGGTCCGGGCCGCCGACGGCGCCGAACGTGAGGTAACCGTCCGGCCGATCACTTACGCCGCCGCGACCGTGCTCCTGTACGACAAGTGGGTCAAGGACAACCGGGCGAAGGTGGAAGAGTTGTCCAGGGGGGCGCTCGGCTACCTGCATATCCGCGGCATGAACATGCCGAGCTTCTACAAGTTCGAGGAGGAGCTCTATTCGGCCGGCGCCGGCAAGGACGGGCTGATCATCGACGTCCGGGAGAACGGCGGCGGCTCGACGGCCGACCTCCTGCTCACCGCCCTGAGCCAGCCCACCCACGCCATCACCATCGCGCGGGGGAGCGGCCCGGGATACCCGCAGGATCGCAAGATCTTCGCCACCTGGAGCAAGCCGATCGTCGTCCTGTGCAATCAGAACAGCTTCAGCAACGCCGAGATCTTCAGCCACGCGATCAAGAGCCTGAAGCGGGGCAAGCTGGTCGGGGTGCCCACCGCCGGCGGCGTGATCAGCACCGGCGGAACGACGATCATGGACATGGGCTTCCTCCGCCTGCCCACCCGCGGCTGGTACGTCGTCGGTAGCGGCGAGGACATGGAACTCAATGGCGCCGTGCCGGACGTGATCGTCTGGCCCGAACCGGAAGACCTGCCGGCCGGCCGAGACCCGCAACTCAGCAAGGCCGTGGAGGTACTCCAGGGGGACGTGGCCACCGAGAAGGCCAAGGAGAAGCCGAAGCTCCGCCGGGCCAGCGAGCGGGACTTCACGCCCGTCGTGCCCGCCGCGAGGGCCATCGGCGGCGGTTCCTGATCGATACGGGAACGATTGTGCGCGAACCCCGGGGCGCCGAGCCTGGTCCATCTCGGATCGGGTTCGACGCCATTCGGGGTAATGTGCCATGGATACAACGATGGAACGTGAGACCGAGGAAGGACTTCGGGACGGCCCCCCCGATGGTTGGAGGGCGGAGCTGGCCGCCACCTTGAAGCTGGCCGGGCCTGTGGTGGCCTCCGAGTTGGGCTGGATGGTAATGGGGACGGTCGACACCTGGATGGTCGGCCACCTGGGCGCGGCGGCGGTCGGAGCCGCGGGCCTGGCGAACATGCTGTTCTTCCTGGGCAGCGTCTTCGGTTTCGGCCTCCTGCTGGGCCTCGACCCGATGGTCTCGCAGGCCTTCGGCGCCGGCGATCGCGAAGGCTGCCGGCGCAACCTCTGGCAGGGGATTTACGTCTCGGCCATCCTCACGCCGATCGCGATGGCGATGGTCTGGGCGATCGTCCCGCTGCTCCCGGTCTGGGAAATCCAGGAAGAGATCGCCCGGCCGACCGGCCCCTTCCTCAAGACCCTCTCCTGGAGCATCGGCCCGCTGTTCCTGATGACGGCCCTGAGGCACTACCTCCAAGGGATGGGGCGCGTCCGCTGGTTGATGGTCGCGCTGCTGGTCGGCAACGTGCTGAACCTGCTCGGCAACTGGATCCTGATCGACGGCCGGTTCGGTTTCCCGGAGATGGGCTTGCAGGGCTCCGCCTGGTCGACCGTGATCTCCAGGCTGGTGATGCCGATCGTGCTGGCGATCGACGCCTGGCGGATCACCCCGCATTCGGGGCGATTCGGCTGGATCGATGGTTGGGATCGCGACCGGATGGCCCGTCTGCTGAAGGTGGGCCTGCCGCCCGCCGTGCAGATGACGCTCGAGGTGGGCGTCTTCGGCATGGCGGCGATCTGGGTCGGGCAGATCAGCTCCGAAGCGATGGCGGCCCATCAGATCGTGATGAACCTGGCGAGTTCCACGTTCATGGTGCCGCTGGGGATCGCCTCGGCGGGATCGGTGCGGGTCGGGCAGGCAATCGGCCGCCGCGACCCGGCCGGG
>JAXMBD010000080.1:0-17996 GCA_046350035.1 Isosphaeraceae bacterium
CCGAGCAGCTGCACGCTGGCCGACGACGTCTTGGGCCGGGTCCATTCGGCCTTCTTGGCGCCAGTCGCCTCGACGCGGAGGTTCTCCTGCTCGAAGGCGTCCCGCGGGACGATGTCGCCGACGCGGAAGTCGGTCTCGCCGGCCGCCTTGATCTTCACGCAGCCCATCAGCTCGGAGTTGACCCGGAAGAACTCGAACTTGTCGATGATCGACCCGGGCAGGAGCACCGTGTCGCCGACCGAGTCGACCCGGACCTTGCGGAGCATCTGGGCGACGATGATCTCCAGGTGCTTGTCGTCGATTTCCACCCGCTGCGAACGATAAACGTTCTGGATTTCCCGCAGGAGGTAGCGTTGCACCGCCTCCTCGCCGGAGATGCGGAGGATGTCGTGCGGCACCAGCGGCCCTTCCACCAGCGGGTCGCCCGCCTTGACGCGGTCGCCGCCGTGGACGCGGAGGTACTTGCCATGCGGCACGAGGTGCTCGCGCTCGATGCCCGACTCGTTCCGCACGATGATCGTCCGCTTGCCGCGGCGCTTCTCCTCCAGCAGCTCGACGCGGCCGTCGATCTCGGCGATGACCGCCGGCTCCTTGGGGCGCCGGGCCTCGAACAGCTCGGTGACGCGAGGGAGGCCGCCGGTGATGTCCTGCGTGCCGCCCGCCTCGCGGGGGGTCTTGGCCAGCAGGCTGCCGGCCTTGACGACCTGGCCTTCCTCGACCTCGATGCCGGCCCGTTCGGGGATGTAATAGAAGTCGAGGATCTTACCCTCGCCGTCCTCGATGATGATCTGCGGGTGCAGGTCGCCCTTGTGCTCGATGATCGTCCGGCGGATGTGGCCCGAGGCGTCCATCTCGGCCCGCATCGTCTCGCCTTCGACGACGTCCTCGAACCGGACCTTGCCGCCGACCTCGGTAAGGATCGGCACGTTGTGCGGGTCCCACTCGCAGAGAACGGTGCCGCGCTTGATATCCTGCCCGTCCTCGACCTTCATCTCGGCGCCGTCGGGGACGTCGTACTTCTCCAGCTCGCGGCCCTTGTCGTCGAGGATCTGGATCTCGCCGTTGCGGGACAGGGCGATCTTGCGGCCCTCGTCGTTGATGACGACGTTGATGCCGACGTACTTCGCCTTGCCTTCCCGCTTCGACTTGACGTCCTTCTCCTCCATGCCGATCGTGGCCACGCCGCCGATGTGGAAGGTCCGCATCGTGAGTTGCGTACCGGGCTCGCCGATCGACTGGGCGGCGATGATGCCGACGGCCATCCCCTGCTCGACCAGCTGGCCGGTCGCCAGGTCCATCCCGTAGCACGACCGGCAGACGCCCAGGGGCGCCGAGCAGGTCATCGGGCTGCGGACCTGGATCTTCTCGATCTGCATCTCCTCGAGCTTGCGGGCCGCCTCGACGGTGATCATCTCGTTCTCGCGGACGATGATCTCGTCGGTGATCGGGTTGACGATGTTCACGCGGCTGACCCGCCCGCGGATCGCCTGCGACAGCGTGACCTCGACCTTCTCGCCCTTGTACTGCACCCCCTTGGTGATCCCCTGGGCGGTGCCGCAATCCTCCTGGGTGATGACGACGTTCTGGGCGACGTCGGCGAGCTTACGCGTGAGATAGCCCGAGTCGGCCGTCTTCAGGGCGGTGTCGGCCAGGCCCTTGCGGGCGCCGTGCGTGGAGGAGAAGTACTCCAGCACGCTCAGGCCTTCGCGGAAGTTCGCCTTGATCGGCGTCTCGATGATCTTGCCCGACGGCTTGGCCATCAGGCCCCGCATGCCGGCGAGCTGGCGGATCTGCTCGACGCCGCCGCGGGCGCCCGATTCGGCCATGAGGAAGATGGGGTTGAGGTAGACCTCATTGTTGCGGACGTCGTTCCGCAGCTCTTCCATCATCTTCGAGGTGATCTGCTCGCGGGCGTGGGTCCAGGCGTCGAGGACCTTGTTGTACCGCTCCATGTCGGTGATGACGCCTGTGTGGTAGAGGCGCTCGGTCTTGAGCACCTCCTTCTCGGCGGCGCCCAGGATTTCTTCCTTGGCGACGGGCGTCTTGAGGTCGTCGGTGGCGAACGACAGCCCCGAGCGGGTCGATTCGCGGAAGCCCAGGTCCTTCATGTTGTCCAGCAGCTCGATCGTCTGCCGGCGGCCCAGGAGCTGGTAGCAGTCGGAGATCACCCCCTGCAGCTGCTTCTGCCCCATCGCGTGGTTGTAATAGGGCATCTTCGGGTGGAGCATGTCATTGAAGATGATCCGCCCGATGGTCGTCTTCACCAGGGCGCCCGGGGTGAATTCCTTGTCCCCCTCGCCCTTGAGCTTCTTGTGCGACGGCAGGCGGAGCTGGATCTGGGCGTGGATGCCGATCTTGCCCAGGCTGAACGCCAGGAACGCCTCGTTGGGCCCGCTGAAGATCATCCCCTCGCCGAACTCGCCCTGCCGGTGCACGGTCAGGTAGTACGAGCCCATGACGATGTCCTGCGTCGGGCTGATGATCGGGCTGCCGTTGGCCGGGCTGAAGATGTTGTTGGTCGACATCATCAGCACCGAGGCCTCGACCTGCGCCTCGATCGAAAGTGGCAGGTGCACGGCCATCTGGTCGCCGTCGAAGTCGGCGTTGAACCCCTTGCAGACCAGCGGGTGGATCTTGATGGCGTTGCCTTCCACCAGCACCGGCTCGAACGCCTGGATGCCCATCCGGTGCAGGGTCGGCGCCCGGTTGAGCAGCACGGGGTGGTTCTTGATCACCTCCTCGAGGATGTCCCAGACCTCCTCGGAGCGGCGTTCGAGCATCTTCTTGGCCGACTTGATCGTGTCGGCGTGGCCCAGGTCCTTGAGCCGCCGGATGATGAACGGCTGGAACAGCTCCAGGGCGATCTTCTTGGGCAGGCCGCACTGGTGGAGCTTCAGGTCGGGGCCGACCACGATCACCGACCGGGCCGAGTAATCGACGCGCTTGCCCAGCAGGTTCTCGCGGAACCGGCCCTGCTTCCCCTTGATCATGTCGGTCAGGGACTTGAGCGGCCGATTCGACGAGCCCAGCACCGGCCGCTTGCAGCGGTTGTTGTCGAACAGGGCGTCGACCGCCTGCTGGAGCATCCGCTTCTCGTTGCGGATGATGACCTCGGGGGCGTTGAGGTCGACCAGCTTCTTGAGCCGGTTGTTCCGGTTGATGATCCGGCGGTACAGGTCGTTCAGGTCGCTGGTCGCGAAGTTGCCCGAGTCGAGCAGCACGAGCGGGCGGAGGTCGGGCGGGATGACCGGGATGCATTCCAGGACCATCCACTCGGGGCGGTTGTCGCTGTCGCGGAGGGCCTCGACCACCTTCAGGCGCTTGGTCAGGTCCTTCATCCGCTGCTTGCTGGTGGTGGTGCCGAGCTCCTCGCGGAGCTGCTTGGACAGCGTCACCAGGTCGAGACGCATCAGGAGCTTGCGGACCGCCTCGGCCCCCATGTCGGCCTGGAAGCTATCGGCGTACTCCTCGCGGGCCTTGCGGTAGTCCTCCTCGGTGAGGAGCTGGCGGTCCTTCAAGGGGGTGTCGCCCGGGTCGACGACGACGTAGTCCTGGAAGTAGATGATCCGTTCCAGGCTGGTGGTCTTCATGTCCAGCAGGGTGCCCAGGCGGCTGGGCATCGCCTTGAAGAACCAGATGTGGACGACCGGCGCGGCCAGCTCGATGTGGCCCATCCGCTTGCGGCGGACGCGGCTGTGCGTCACCTTCACGCCGCAGCGGTCGCAGATCATCCCCTTGTACTTCATCCCGCGGTACTTGCCGCAGGCGCACTCCCAGTCCTTCTCGGGGCCGAAGATCCGCTCGCAGAAGAGGCCGTCTTTCTCGGGGCGATAGGTCCGGTAGTTGATCGTCTCGGGCTTCTTGACCTCGCCGAACGACCAACTGCGGATGTCGTACGGGCTGGCGAGCCCGATCTTGACCGCGCCGTAGTCGTTGATACGATCGTAGGCACTTTCACCCATGCTCACGCGACACTCTCCTCTGCTGGTGGTTGAGGGTGCCCAGTCCCGTCTTTAGTCCGTGCTGGTCTCGGCGGCAAGGTACGGTCGATACAGGGAAGGATGGCTTGCCGCCTTCCGCGAATTCGTTGAGGTCGGGTTCGATAGCGGTCGGGGATGGAATCGATTCAAGGGGCGGATTCGATTGGAAGTTCGAGGCGGCGGTCCGATCGGGATCGACTGCGGCGGGACTCACGGCTTCGTGAAATAAAAGAACACCGCGTACCGCCCATCTCCCCTGCCTGACCGGGCCGGGGACTCGGGCCGTTCGCGGTCGTAACTCGGTTGTCCCTAACCGATTCGAGGGCCTGGTTGGGGCACATCATCCTCCTGGACACGCCGGGCGGCGGGGCGAACCGGGTGAAACCATGCGCGAACAGCCCGACGCGGTCGATTGCTGGGCATCATACGCAAGGCCCGCGCCGATTCCAAGCGATTTCTTTGCGAATTTCGGAAAGAGGCGGGTTGTTCGGATGGAACGCATCGCCATCGGGGGCGCCACGGCCGTGAACGTCGTTCTGCAGGGGAGTCGATTCAAGCGCAATCGCGATCGGCCCGGTCCTTCCGGCCGACGATCGGCCCGTATTCGAGGCGGATGAGGGCCTCGGGGCTGATCTGGCGGCGGGCGGCCTGGCGGACTTCCCTGGGGCGGATCCTCAAGATCCGTTCGGGCCATCGGATCGGCTCATCGAGCGGGAGGCCGAGGCGTTCGAGTTCCAGGAGCCGTTCGGCCCGCTGGCCGACGCTCTGGTAGTCGAATACCCATGCTCCGGCCAGGTATTCCTGGGCCTCGCGGACCTCTTCGTCGCTGAATTTGCCCTCGTGGATCGCCCGGACCTGCTCGAGCATGGCGGCCACCGCCAGCGGGGCTTCCTCGGGGCCGGTACCCGCGTAGATCCGCAGCAGGCCCGGCTCGATGTCGGACGACTCCGCGAGGCCCGCACTGACCGTATAGGCCAGGCCGAGCTCGTCGCGGAGCACCCGGCTGAGGCGGTCGGTGAATCCCGGGCCGCTCCCCAGGATCGGGTCCAGGACGCAGAGGGCGTCGAAGTCGGGATCCTCGCGGCGGATGCCGAGGTGGCCGAGCAGGATTTGTACCTGCTCGCCCGCGGCCGAGTGGCGGCGGGTCCGGGGGCGGAGGCCCCGGGCCAGGGGCGGCGGCTTGGGCAAATCCACCCGGGCCGGCTCCCAACCGCCGAAGGCTTGCTTGACAAGCTGCCGGAGTTCCTGCGGGTTGAAGTCGCCGGCGACGGCCAGGATCGCGTTGTTGGGGCGGGAAAACATCCGATCGTGCGCCAGCACGTCCTCCAGGGTCAATGCGGCGATCTGTCGGACGTTGCCGCGGGGATCCCGGCCGTAGGGGTTGTCGCCGTAGACAAGTGCCCGGAAGGCCTGATCGGCCCGGAACGATGGTTCGTCGCGGTCCGCCTGGAGTTCGGCCGCCATTCGCCGCTTGCTCCAGCCCACGGCGTCGCCCGGGAACCGGGGGCGGAGCATCAGGTCGGCCAGGATCTCGACGGCCAGCGGCAGGTCTTCCGAGCGAACCCGGAGGCTCGGGCCGGTGGCCCCCACGTCGAGCGACCCGCCGAGATCCTCGACCGCCTGGGCCAGCTCGGTGGCCGATCGGCCCCCTGCCCCCTCCTCGCGGAGACGGCCGACCAGGTGCGCCAGGCCCGGCTTCGCCTCGCGGAGTTGCCCGGCCTCGACGTGCAGCTCCAGCGCCAGGGTTCCGGTGCCGGGCCGCTGCTCCCAGAGCAGCCGCATCCCATTGGGGAGCACCTGGCGGCGGGGCCTGTATGCGTCGAGTTTGCTGGCGCGCCGGGCGGGGCCCAGGCTGCCGGGATTGGGCCGCTCGAGGTGGCCACGGGCGAGTGCTGGCGGGCCGGCATCCTGGGCAGTTCGACGGCCGCGACCGGGGCGGCCGAGGCGGCGGGCAGGGACCAACCGGCCGTCAAACGTTCCTCCCGCAGGTACTGATCGACCAGGGCCATGACCCGATGGGAATCGACGGCCATCGCCGCCCGGTGCTCGTCCTGGAGGGCCGACCAGGGGCCCCAAAGGGCCCGGGTGCCCAGGCCCGTCGCCAGGCCCGCCAGGTCCTCCTGGCCCCATCGCCAGGCGGCCTCCCGCTTGGCCCGGATCCGGGCGAGTTCCTCCTCGGTCGGCCCCTCGGCGGCCAGCCGGGCGATCCCGTCGAGGATGGTCCGCTCGATCGAGGCATGCGGAGCCCCGGGGACCGCCTCGACCTGGACCACGAGCTGGCCGCCCAGGCGTGCCGGCTCGTGCGAGGCGTCGATCGACGACACCAGGCGGTGATGGTCGACCAGTGCCGACCAAAGGCGGGACTTCCGGCCTCCGGTGAGCAGCTCGGCTACCACCTCCAGGCCGGCCGCGTCCGGATGCCCCGCCGGCACGGTCCGCCAGCCGAGCAGGCCGCGGGCGAGGCTGTCGGCGGCCTCTTCCAGGCGGATATCGCGGCGTCCCCGCTGGGGCGGCTCCCAGCCGGCCGGCTCGGGCCGGGGGAGGGCTCCGGGGGGGATTGAACCGAAGTGGGCCTCAACCCGATCCAACGCCCGGGACGGATCCACCGCCCCGGCGATGACCAGCACGGCCCCGTCGGGCCTGTAGTGAGATTCATAGAAATCGCGGAGGTCGGCGGCCGTCGTCCGGCGGAGGTCCTCGGGCCAGCCGAGCAGCGGGTTCCGGTAGGGATGGACGAGGTAGCTGACGGCCCGGTGGGCCTGGTCGAGCCGGCCGATCGGCGTGTCGAGGTCCCGGGCCCGTTCCTCGGCGATGACGTGGCGCTCGGCCTCGACCTCGGCCGGATCGAACAGGGCGCCGACCATCCGGTCGGCCTCGATCATCAGGGCGAGTTCCCAACGATCGGCCGGGAAGGCGAACCAGTAGTGGGTATCGTCGTCGCCGGTCTCGGCGTTGGCCTCGCCGGCCGATCGCATCGCCAGGCGGTCGATCTGGCCTTTGGGGAACCGTTCGGTCCCCTTGAACAGCATGTGCTCGACGAAGTGGGCGATGCCGGTCTTCCCAGGCGGCTCGTCGGCCGCGCCCGCCGGGTAGAACAGGTCGCAGGCGACGGTGCTCGATCCCGGCCTGGGGAGCACCAGCACCTTCAGGCCATTGCCCAGGATCCGCTCGCGGACGGGCAGATCAACTGCCCACATCGGCAGCGATCTTGCGGACTTGCGCTGGGCCATCTCGGGCGCCCTTTCGCTTGCGTTCGCGGCGGGACCGGTTCCCGACCCCTCTCCCGCTCGGTGCGGGGGCGGTACCGATCGGCCCGGAATTATACCACGGCAGGGGTCGAGGGTGCCCCGATTTCTTTCGGCCCGAGCTCATGGCACCGTCCCGGCGGCACCCCGAGCTAACACTTTCGATTCCCTTCCCTGCCTCCCTGGATACGGCGCGGCGACCGGTCGCGATGGGATGCGGGTCGGGAATGATGCCTGCGACTTTCGGTGCAAGCTCCCCGGCCGGGCGGTAATGTAGGGCCGCCAGGCCGTGATCCGCCTCCTCCCCCTGGCCTGGGCTTTTCGGAGAATCGCGATCGTGGAACATCTCGAAGTGCCGCAATTCCTGGGCCTGTTGGCCATCATGCTGGGCTCGGCCAAGCTCCTGGGCGGCCTGGCCCGGGCGATCGGCCAGCCTTCGGTGATCGGCGAGTTGCTCGCGGGCGTGATCCTCGGCGCCTCCGTCCTGGGCCTGGTCGATCCCCATGTCGAGGTCATCCACCTCCTTTCCGAACTGGGCGTCATCTTGCTCCTGTTCGCGATCGGCCTGGAGACCGACATCGGCTCGTTGTTGAAGGTGGGGGGGGCCTCGGTCGCGGTGGCGACGGCCGGCGTGGTCTTGCCTTTTGCACTGGGCTACGGGGCCTGCCGGCTGCTGGGCCTGGAGAACTTGCCCTCGATCGTCGCCGGGGCGGCGCTCACGGCCACCAGCGTCGGGATCACCGGGCGGGTCCTCTCCGACCTGGGGCGGCTGAGGGATCCCGAGGGCCGGATCATCCTGGGCGCCGCCGTGATCGACGACGTGGTCGGCCTGATCATCCTCACGGTGGTCGCCGACCTCGCCCGGGGCCAGGCGGTGACCCCCCTCGGCGTCGCCAAGGTGACCGCGACCGCGTTCGGCTTCCTGCTGGGTACCTTGCTAATCGGCAGCGTCGTGATCCCCCGCGTGATCCGCCTGATTGAGAAAGTGGACCTACCCGGCACGGCCACCATCCTGGCGGTGATCCTGGCGTTCGCCCTGGCCTGGCTGGCCGATCGCTGCGGCTCGGCCGTGATCATCGGCGCCTTCGCCGCCGGCCTGCTCCTGAGCAAGTCGCCCAGCGCCCGCGAGATCGAGCACGGCGTGACCGAACTGGGCAACCTGTTCGTCCCGCTCTTCTTCGTCGCGGTCGGGGCCGGCGTCGATGTCCGCGTCTTCAACCCCCTGGACGCGGCCAACCACCCGACTTTGATGATCGGCGGCGTGCTGATCCTCGCGGCCGTGGCCGGCAAGTTCGCGGCCGGCTACGCGGCGCCCTGGATCCGTGCCAAGAAGGCCGCCATCGGCGTGGGGATGATCCCCCGCGGCGAGGTCGGACTGATCTTCGCCCAGATGGGCCTGGCGGGCGGCGTCTTCGATTCCCGGCTGTTCAGCGCCGTGGCCCTGATGGTGATGGTCACCACCTTCATGGCCCCTCCCTGGCTCCGCGCGATCCTGCCGCCGGCCAGCCCCAACTACATGCCGCCCGAGGCCGATGGGATCGACGAGCTGGTCACGGGGGAGTGAGGGGCAAACAGAAGGGGTCAGATCCCGCCCGATGGCGTGGCCTCGGAGCCGCTCAATTCGGGGGCAAATCCCCGCCGCATCGTGTTTTCGGTGACGGTGCGACTCAGCAGGAACGCTTTCAGATAGTCGGACCCGCCCGCCTTGTGGCTGCCGACTCCCGAGAGCTTGAACCCGCCGAAAGGCTGGCGGTCGACCAGGGCGCCGGTGGTCGTCCGGTTGATGTAGAGGTTGCCGACACGGAACTCGCGCTTCACGCGATCGATGTTCGCCGGGCTCCGGGAGAAGAGGCCACCGGTCAGGGCGTAGGCGGTGCCGTTGGCGATCCGCAGCGCGTCGGACAGGTCGTCCGCACGCAAGATCGAGAGCACCGGCCCGAAGATCTCCTCCTGGGCCAGCTTCGCGTCGGGGCGGACGTCGGCGACGATCAACGGGCCGGCGTAATTCCCCTTCGCGGCCAGATCCCCCACGTCGATCCTGGCCACGACGCGGCCTTCGGTCGCGGCCAGCTCGCGGTACCGATTCACGCGATCGCGGGCGTCCGCGTCGATCAAGGGGGGCAGGTCGGTATCGGGGTCCTCGGCCGGGCCGACCTTCCAGGCGTGCGCCGCCTCGGCGAGCCGGGCGACGAGCTGGTCGTAGATGCCGCCCAGCGCGATCACCCGCGAGCAGGCCGAGCACTTCTGCCCCGCGTAGCCGAAGGCGCTCCGCAGGATGCCCAGCACGGCCTCGTCGAGGTCGGCATCGTCATCGACGATGATGGCGTTCTTGCCGCCCATCTCGGCGATCACGTGCTTGACGTGATTCTGACCGGCGGGCGTGTCGGCCGCCTGGCGGTTGATCAGCAGTCCGACGTTGCGGGAACCGGTGAACGCGATCAGGTTCACCTCGGGATGGTTCACAAGGGTCGGCCCGATCTCCTCGCCGATCCCGGGCAGGAACTGGAGCGCCCCGGCCGGCAAGCCGGCCTCTTCCAGCACCTTCGCCAGGAAGTAGCCGATGGCCGACGATTGCTCGGCCGGCTTGAGGATCACGGTGTTGCCCGTGACCAGCGCGGCGACCGTCATCCCCATCGGGATCGCCAGCGGGAAGTTCCAGGGCGGGATCACCACGGCGACGCCCATCGGGATCGATTCGATCGCGTTGGTCTCGCCGGGGACGTCCCGCCGCTCGGCCTGGTCGAGCCGGATCATCTCGCGGGCGTAGAACTCGCAGAAATCAATCGCCTCGGCGAGGTCGCCGTCGGCCTCTCGCCAGGGCTTGGCGCACTCGAAGACCTCCCAGGCGGCCAGCTCGAACTTCCGCCGTCGCAGGATGGCGGCCGCCCTGAGCAGCACCTGAGCCCGTTCCCTCGCGGGAGTCAGCGACCACTCGGCGAACCGATCGCGGGCGAACCGGATCGCTTCGGCGGCCTGGTTCGCGTCGGCCAGCGGCAGGATGGCCACCGTCCGGGACGTTTCCGACGGGTCGATCGAACGAACTTGCCGGGACGGATCCGAACCGACCTCAACCCACTTCCCCGCCAGCGACATCGGCAGATGGCGGCCGAGCTGGCCCTTGACCTCGGCGATCGCGCGGACCATCGCCGCCTTGTTCTCGGCGCGGGTGAAGTCGGTGGGCGGCTCGTTGCGGAACGGGGCCAGTTCCTCGGCCTTTTCGACTTCCTTCCGGACCCGTTTGCGGGCGAGCATCGATCCGATCTCCTCGGGGTCGCGGAGCAGGTCCTCGACCCGGGCCCCGTCGATGAAGCTGGCTTTCAGGAACGATTCGTTGGACGTGTTTTCCAGGAGCCGGCGGACCAGGTAGGCCATGCCGGGCAGCATCGCCCCGTAAGGCGTGTAGACCCGCAACCGATAGCCGCGGGCGATCAGGGCCCGCTGGATCGGCTCTCCCATGCCGTAGAGCATCTGGATTTCAAACGCACTTTGCGGGACGCCCAGGGACTCGGCCGTCGCTAGCGCATGCGACAGGCTGCGGATGTTGTGGCTCGCGAGGGCCGGGCGGAGTACTTCATGATTCGCCAGCAAGAACCGGCTGCACCGCTCATAGCAGGCGTCGGACTGCCACTTCTGGGTGTAGACCGGGATCGGCCAGTCGACCTGGCCGGCATGCAGGACCTCGTAATCCCAGTAGGCCCCCTTCACCAGCCGGACGGCCACCGGCGTGCCCCGCTTGCGGGCCCAATCCACCAGCATCTGCAGGTCGCCCTCGGCCTCGGGGAGATAGGCCTGGCAGACGATCCCGGCGTGGGGCCAGTCTCGGAATTCGGGCTCGTCGAGCACTTTGCGGAAGATGGCGTAGGTGATGTCCTTGTGCGCGTACTGCTCCATGTCGATGTTGACGAACGCGCCCAACTGGCGGGCCGTCCGCAAGATCGGCCGGAGCCGTTCCAGCACGGCCTCGGTCGTCGATTCCTCGTGGATCGCGTCGAACCGGGGCGTCAGGCTGGTTAGCTTGAGCGACAGGTTGACGCGGGGGATCGGTCCGCGGTCGTCGCGGTCGATCTGGGGCACCTCGGGCGCCTCGTTGAGCGGCCCGGCCAGCCCCTTGAGGATGTCGAGGCAGGTCTTCTGGTAGGCGTCGGATTCGGGGTCGCTGATGATCGCCTCGCCCAGCAAATCGGCGGTGAAGCCGAGCCGTTGCTTGCGGAGCTTCTGGACGGTGACCAGAGCCTCGGCGGGCGTCGAACCGGCGATGAACCGGCCGGCCATCTGCCGGGCCCCGGTCCTCGCCAGGTTGGCGACGATCCGATCGCCCAGGGGGCCCGACGGGGCCAATCGCAGCGGCAGGTCGAGCAGTGCGGGAACCTGGCCGTCGGCCTCGGCGAGGTACTCATCCAGATGGCGGCGGACCGATCGGTCGTTGGGGAGTGTCGGCAGGGCGTCGATGAACCGGAAGAGCTGGACCTTGACGGCGGGATCGTCCATCGTCAGGCCCATCAGGCGGTCGTCCCACCAGGCCCGTTCGCGGAACGAGGGCCCCCCGCCGGTCTCGGCGAAAAGCTCCCGGCCGATGGCGCGGGCCCGCTGATCCAGGCCGCTGGAAACGGTCGGAGGCGCGGCCGGACCCGGAACCTGACCCGCTTCGACCCCGGTCGTCGCCATCCCCCGGCCCCTCCCGCACCCGAATCGCCCCGATCCCCGGCGGATCGCCCGGACGGTTCATTCTACGCCGAAGCAGGCCGCAACGCGCGGGGCGCCCGGCCGGAAACGGGAGGGATCGGGCACCCGATCGAGGGACGATTCACGGGGCGAACAACAACCAGTACCCGAACGCGACCGGGGCCGCGAACAGCAACGAGTCGATCACGTCGAGCACACCGCCATAACCGGGCACGCTCGACGACGAGTCCTTCCGCTCGCAATCCCGTTTGATCATCGATTCCATCAGGTCGCCGAGCTGGGCCGCCGCGCTCACGAGCAGGCCGTAGCCGAAGACGGCCGGCCAGCTGGGCATCGGGATCCCCATCGCTTCGCGGGCGATCAGGGCGACGAGTACCGCTCCCAGGAGGCCGAACGCCAACCCGCCGAGGGCGCCCTCGATCGTCTTGTTCGGGCTGAGGCGGGGCCAGAGCTTGTGGCGGCCGGCGATCCGGCCCATCGTGTAGGCGCCGATGTCGGTGCCCTTGGTCACCGCGATCAGGGCGATGACCGGCAGGACTCCGTGCGAGGGCCCTTCGAACCAGCGCAACTGGATCAGGAAGCTGCCCAGCAGGCCGATGTAGCCCAGCGCCAGCAAGGTCCCGCCGATCGTGGCCATGGTGGCGCCGGGGCGCCGGAATTGCACCCCCTGCGCCACGAAGGCGAACATCATCACGCCGACGAACGTCAGCAGCGGCCAGGCCAGGTCGTGGATCGGCGCCGATGGGTCGAAGCCGACATCATAGCCCGACCCCCCCATCAGGCCGTACCACTCGCTGACGTGCGGCCCCCAGTTCGAGGCGGTGATTGCCAGGGTCCCGCCCAGCACGGCGTTCGCCGACGGCCGGGCGCTGGTTGCCCCCAGCAGGGACGTGATCTCGGCCGCGGCGTTGGCGAACACCACAACGGAGGTCAGGAACCAGAGCGGATACCAGGGGGCGAACCACTCGTCCAGGAACAGCACCAGGGCGATGCCCAGGGCCATCGGGATCCCGCTCGCCAGTCGCGTACCCAGCATGAAGGCGCTCGATCCCGGGGCGTCGCTTGGGGGAAGGCGGTTCCGGTACGGGATACCCCGGCTCGGCTCCGATGGGAATTCAGGCCCCGGTCGGGGTCGCCATCGCGGGCGTCGGGGCCAGGCCGCCGAATTTCCGGCAGCGGTTGGCGAACGCCACGAGGGCCTCGTCCAGGTCCTCGCCCCGGAAGTCGGGCCAGAGCACCTCGGTCACGTACAGTTCCGCGTAGGAGATCTGCCAGAGCAGGAAGTTGCTCACCCGCAACTCGCCGGCCGTGCGGATGAGGAGGTCCGGGTCGGGCATCCCCTTCGTGTAAAGATACCCCGCAAATCGCCGTTCATCGACCTCCTCGGGATCGATTCGGCCTTCCCGGACATCCCGGGCCATCTGGCGGGCGGCGTCGGCCAGCTCGGTCCGGCCTCCATAGTTGACCGCCAGGCACAGCACCATGCCGGTGTTGGCCGAGGTCATCTCGACGGTCCGGTCGAGCTCGGCGAGGACCTCCTCGGGCAGCCCCTCGCGCCGGCCGATCATCGTCAGGCGGATGTTCTGCTCCATCAGCTCGGCGCGCTCAATCCGCAGGAAATGGCGGAACAGGCGGAGCAAGAACGACAGTTCGCGGGGGGGCCGCTTCCAGTTCTCGACCGACAGGCAGTAGAGCGTCAGTTGATCCAGGCCCAGCCGGCACCCCTCCTCGACCACCGAGCGGACCGAGCGGATCCCCTGGCGATGACCCAGCGCCCGGGGCAGCCCGCGAGACTGGGCCCATCGGCCGTTGCCGTCCATGATGATGGCGACGTGGCGGGGGAGTTGCTCGGCCTTCAGGCCGAGGCGGGCCAGTCGGTCTTGGCCCTCGGCGGGGATCTCGCGGATCACGGGGCGGGCCCTCGGGGGAAGGTCGGTCGATCCGTCGGTCAGTCCACCTGGATGGTCGCGGCCCGGTCGGGGCCGACCGAGACGATCGAGGCGGGCACGCCCACCTGGTCGGCGAGGAACCGGACGTATTCCCGCGCGGCGAGGGGCAGGTCGCTCCAGCGACGGACGCCGGTGATATCTTCCTGCCAGCCGGGAAGCGTCTCGTAGACCGGCCGGAGCCGGGCGAGTTCCTCGAGCGAACCGGGGAATCGCTGGGTCTGGCGGCCCTGCTCGTCCTCGTAGGCGACCGCCACGTTCAGGCGATCGAGGCCGCTGAGCACGTCCAGGAGCATCACGGCGATCTCGGTCGATCCGCTCACGCCCGCCGAATAACGGGCGGCCACGGCGTCGAACCAGCCGCACCGCCTGGGCCTTCCGGTCACGGTGCCGTATTCGCGGCCAATCCGCCGGATCCGGTCGCCGGTCTCGTCCAGCAACTCGGTCGGGAACGGCCCGCCGCCGACCCGGGTCGTATACGCCTTGACGATGCCGATCCAGCGTGAGATATGGCGGGTGGGCACCCCGGTGCCGGCGGCGATGCCCGCCGAACTCGAATTGGAGCTGGTGACGTACGGGTAGCTGCCGTGGTCGACGTCCAGCAACGACCCCTGGGCCCCCTCGAAGAGCAGGCTCTTCCCATCCCGGATCGCCGAGCGGAGCCAGTCGGATGTGTCGCTGACGTAGGGGCGGAGGCGGTCGGCGTATTCGCGGTACTGGCCGGCGACCTCGGCCGCGTCGAACGGTGAGAAGTCGGGCAGCAGCGCCGAAAGCAGCCGGTTCTTGAACGCCACGACGCGCGCGACCCGCTCGTCGAATCCGTCCTGATAGAGGTCGGCGACGCGGATCCCGTGGACCCGGCCCACCTTGTCGCGATAGCAAGGGCCGATCCCGCGACGGGTCGTGCCCAGCCGCTCGGAGGCGTTGTCCGACTCCTCCGTCAGGCGCTCCTCTTCCATATGGTACGGGAAGATGACGTGCGCCCGGTCGCTGAGCATCAACCGCCCGTCCAGGTCGATCCCCTGCCCCGCCAGCGCATCAACCTCCTTCAGGAGGGCCGGCGGGTGGACCACGGTGCCGTTGCCGATCACGCAGGCGATGCCCGGTCGGAGGATGCCGGTCGGCACCAGCGAGAGCTTGTAGGTCACCCCCTCGACCACCACCGTATGGCCCGCGTTGGCCCCCCCCTGATAGCGGACCACCGCGTCGTGGCGATCGCAGAGCAGGTCCACGATCTTACCCTTCGCCTCGTCCCCCCACTGCAACCCCACCACGCACGTCGATGCCACGCTCTTCGCCCTTCTGGATCTTCATCGCTTTGTGCCGTAAAGAGCAGAGCATATCCGGGCGAGGCCGGGGGCGTCAACGGTGGAGGGGTGCAGGGGAGTCGGGAGGATCTGGCAATCCGAATCCCTCCCGACCTCACCGTGACGGCGTGTCGGGTGCACTTCGACCGAGCCGCGCCACGGGGTGTGCCAGGATTTCGGCGTCGAAGGTGACGATCCTCATCCCGCCCCGAATGGCCTGGGCGATGAGCAGTCGGTCAATCGGATCGGGATGCAGATCAGGGAGACCGGTAAGATGAACCATCACACCTTCTTCGATAGGGAGCAGAACGATTCCAAGCCTCTCTCGTAGTTCCGGAAGGAAGCCCGCCGGCTCTGCCGGTAGGGGTAGCTCGTCGAGGCCGTGCTTGATCACCGCTTCCCGGATGGATGCTGCGCTGAGGAACACCTCGTTGGAGGTGTCCCGGATCGAGGACAGGAACGGGGCGGGCAGCCTCGTATCGGCCGAGATGTACCCGAGGAAGACGTGGGTATCCAGCAGGAGCTTCATCGCCCCTCGAACGCCTCCACGATGTCGTCGGGCAAGGTCGAGTCGAAATCATCCGGCACCGCGAAGGTCCCGGCCGCCAATCCGAAGGGCCGGGGCTCTGGACGCGGCGCCGAGAACGGTCGAAGTTCCGCGATCGGACGACCGTTCCGGGAGATGAGGAGCCACCCCCCCGCCCCGACGCGTTTGAGCACGCGGTCCGGGTCTAACTCCAGTTCCTTCAGGGTGATTGTTTTCATGGCTTTGACTTTATGGAAGAGGCGGTTTGGCGCGAAGTGCCCCGGGCCAGCACTTCCCTCCGTTTGGGTATCGAGAGAGTCGGGCATCGAAACGGCCTGGGAGGAACTTGAGGAATTCGTATAATCGACGGCTCGTGCCGCCCCGCGTGCGCGGGGGCGTTCCCAAGGGATTGGGCAGGAAGAGCGTTCGTCAGGGAGACGCAGAATGCGACAGTTCGCGAGGGCCGGGCTGGCCCTGGCGCTGGTGGCCTCCGCCGCCGCGCCTGCCATGGCCCAGCAGGGGAAGGCCCAGAATCCGGCGACCAAGGGGCAGCCCGCCGCCAAGGGGGCCGCGAACCCGGCGGCCCAGCCGGCCCCGGCGCCCTTTAAGGACGAGGTCCTGGCCACGGTCAACGGCAAGCCGATCAAGAAGTCCGAGATCATCGGTTTCCTGAGCCAGATCCCGATCCAGCCGGGTCAGGAGCAGCAGGCCTACCAGATGGCCGTCACCCTGCTGGTCAACACCGAGCTGCTCACCCAGTTCCTCAAGACGCAGAAGCTCGCCATCCCCGAAAAGGAGATCGACGACCAGCTCGCCAAGATCAACAAGGAGATCGGCGAGGCGCAGCCGGGCTCCAGCCTGGCCTCGATGCTCAAGGAAACGAACACGACCGAGGCCGAGTACCGGGACCGGATCCGTAACGCATTTCTCTGGAAGAAATACGTGGATTCGAAGGCCGACGAGTCCGAGCTCAAGAAGTTTTTCGCCGCCAACAAGGACTCGTTCGACAAGACCCGCGTCCGTGCCAGCCACATCCTCCTGCTGCTCCCCGACGACGCCGACGCCGCCAAGAAGCAGGCGATCAAGGCGAAGTTGGTCGCCATCAAGAAGGAAATCACCGACGGCAAGATCAGCTTCAAGGACGCCGCGAACAAGTATTCGGAGGACCCCGGCAACAAGGAAACGAAGGCCGGGGGTGACCTCGATTACTTCGTCCGCAAGGGGATGTTCGTCGAGCCGTTCGCCGAGGCCGCCTTCGCCATGAAGGTCAAGGAGATCAGCGAACCCGTCGAGACCGAGTACGGCTGGCACCTGATCCAGGTCACCGACCGGCAGGCCGGGCCCGAGCCCAAGTACGAGGAGATCAAGGACCTGATCCGGCAGCAGTACGCCACCGACCTGCAGAATCAGATCGTCGCCGAGGCGAGGAAGACCGCCAAGATCGAGACGAAGGACATGCCCAAGGACCTCTTCCCCCCGCCCCCCGCCTCCTCCCCGACCGGCGAATTGCCGGCGAGGCCCGCGCCGACGCCTGCCAAGTCGGCCACGCCCACCAAGGGGGCTGCGCCCGCCGGCAAGGCTGCCGGCACGCCCAGGAACTGACCGGACATGACCTTGACCGGAAGGGGGGCCGCCGAACTCCAACAAGACCGGCGGTCCTCCCGTCCCCTTCGCAGCCCGCGACTTCAGGCGATCAGGCGGTTCGGTCCGGAGTCCGGTCTCCGGTCGAGCCTCTCCAATCCCTGCCGGACTTTGGACAGGCCGAAGGCGCACAACTCGAACTGGTCGGACAGCCTCAGCAGGATGCCGGACTGGTCATCGTCGGCCTTCGCGGTGCCGGCTAGCCGGTAGGATCGCTTGCCCTGCTCCTGGAAGTCGATCAGGCGATCGGCCCCGTCCCGGCCGATGATCGAGCCTAGAGCCTCGGGGAAAACCCCCGTGAAGTAGAGCGTGAAATCGCCGACATGGCGATGACACTCGCGGCGTCGTTCGGGGTCCGCGGATGACTCGGCCTCGGCGACCATGGCCGAGACGGCACGGACCTGTCGGCCGTGCGCATCGCGGATGGCCCAGACGCCGGATGCGGCCACGAATCGGGCCAGGAGCCCGGAGACATAGCCGACCAGGTGGGGATCGCCGATCCCCAGTTCGTCCAGGAAGGTGGTCTCGGTCAAGCCTCGGAAAAGGCGGTGGAGGGGATGGTCCTCGGGGATTTCACGCGCCATCGTGCGGATCTCCTCAAACCGGCGGTGATGCCGACTCAGCGAGAACGAGAGGGGCGGTCCGAAGAATCGTACGACCCGACGCGG
>JAXMBD010000081.1:0-16571 GCA_046350035.1 Isosphaeraceae bacterium
CGGCCCCGGAGGTCCAGCGCGACCCCGCGGCCTGCCGTCAGCCATTGGGACTCGCGACGGAACGAGCAGCGCTGGATCGAGAGGTCGACATCGTCGGCGACCAGGGCCGTCGCGGTTTCCTCGCGGCCGTTGGTGTCGAGGTCGAAGATCAGACCGTCCAGGATCAGATGGCCGCCGGAGAATTGGAGCATCGGCGGCAAGGGTTCGCCATTGCGCCGGGAGGGGCTTCGGCCGAGTCGCAGGACCGGGCGGACCGAGGGGTTGGCCGCCTTGAGCATCAAGTCGCGGTTGACGACCGGCTGGGCCCGACGGATCTCGAACGGGCCCTCGCCGACGAGTTCGAGGGTCGAGCCGGAGGCGGCCTGCGCCAGCGCCGTCGCGAGTTCGATCTCGTTGGTGATCGTGTAGAGCCTGGGCGGGCTCCGGTCGACCTCCTGGGACTTGCCCTCGTCGATGCGGGCCTCGTGGGGCACCGTCGTGGCTGAGAGCAACTCCTTTTCCAGGGTGGCGATGGCGACCCGATCGCGGGCGATCCAGGAAAGGGCGGCGATCAGGGGGACGGCCATGATCGCCGCGGCCGAAGCGGCCCAGAGGGTCGGCCTGCGCCACCCGCGTGCGGCGACCGCCGGCGCCCGGCCGCTGAAGTCGAACCCGGGCAATCGCAGGCCAAGGTCGGCGGCGAGCGTCAGCAGGTCGTGGCCGAGTTGCTCCGGCGACTGGTACCGCCGGTTGCGATCCTTGGCCATCAGCTTGTAGACGATCGCGGCCAGGCCGGAGGGTACCGCCGGGTTCGCGTCCCGGACGTTGGGCGGGGGCTCCTCCTGGTGCTGGAGGAGCTTCTGAAGGACGGTTCCGTCGGCGAACGGTGGCTTTCCGGTCAGCATGTGGAACATCGTGCAGCCGAGCGAGTAGAGGTCGCTGCGCACGTCCACATCGCGGGGGTCGCGGGCCTGTTCGGGGCTGATGTAATCGAAGCTGCCCAGGGTCGTGCCGCTCTGGGTCAGCCCGGCCTCGTCGCCCTCGCGCTCGAAGCGGCGGGCCAGGCCCATGTCGACGAGCTTGGCCCGCCCGTTGGGCGTGATGATGATATTCGACGGCTTGATATCGCGATGGACGACGCCGCGCTCGGCCGCGTGGACCAGCGCCGCGGCGACCTGCAACGTGTAGAGGATGGCGTCGTGCGCGGTGAGGGGCCCCCGGTCCTCGACCAGGTGCCTCAGGTTCGTCCCATCGATGAACTCGAAGGCGATGAAGTGGAAGCCGTGATCGCGGCCCAGCCCGAAGACGCGGGCGATGCCGTCGTGGTCGAGCCGCGCGGCGGCCCGGGCTTCCTGGTGGAACCGCTGGACATCCTCCGGATCACCTTCTTCATCCGGCAGCCGCGGGAGGACCTTGATGGCGGCGAACCGTTCGAGCGAACGGTCGAGGCCCCGATAGACGGCCCCCATGCCCCCCACGCCGATCGTGTCCAGCAACTCGTACTCGCCGAGGGCCTCGCCGACGCGGGGCAGGGCCGCGGGCAAGGGGGCGACGCGTTCCCGGCCGCTGCCCGAGCCGGAGCGGCGGATCGTCGGGGCATTGTCGGGATCGACGGGCCGGGCCGATGCGTCGGGGCGGGGTCGCCAGGACCCGGTCGCCTCCGAACGGGGAGTCACCCGGTTTGGGTCGGATCCCTGCATGGTGCCTGTTCCTGCCCGCACCCCGGTGCGAGTACCCCCGAATGCCCGGACTGCCGCCATAACACGCGTGAGGAGCGCGCGAAGAGATGTCGAATGCCGTTTCGCCAGGCCGGTCCAATATAAGGGCGTTCCCCGCCCTCGTCAATTCCGAATCAATGATCGTTTACGCTTGGGATGTCCCAGTTCCCCGGCACGAAACGCCCATCGTGCCGCAGCAAGCCCGCGAGCCCGTCGAACTTCCAGGCCCCATCCTCGCGGACAAATCGGTACACCGGCCCCGACCGATTGAACGGACACAAGCGGACCTCGGGGCCGTCCCGCCAGGCCCGATAATTGGGGTGGGGCGGGATTCGGGGCAGGCCGACGACGCCCCCCTCGGGCGCCTCGCGGAATGGATGTCGCGATCGATATCGGGCCGTCGCCCGGGTCGATAACCCCGCCAGATTGCCGCGGTTCGCCAGGATGACCATATCCGTGAACGCCCGGGTCGCCTCCCGTTCCGGGGACGTCCTGCGCCACTCGTAGGCGAGCAGGGCCAGGACAGCCGCGGCAATCGTCGCCGAGATGGCCAGGTGCGGCGGGTGGAAGCCGGCGATCGGCTCGTCATGGCTCATGGAATAACCGTCCCCACCTCGGCCCGCGAACGATCGGCCTACCCATGCATGTTACCCGATCGGGCTTCGGCCGGTTGCGTCGGATCAACGCCGTTGGCCGTAAGGCGATTCGAGTGCCATCTTTCTCTTAGGGGGACGGGGCGCGCCCGGAACCCCCGCGGAGGGCCTCCTGGGGCTGGAGCCATGCTCTTACGTCGGCGCCCGCGGCGGACCGCCTCGGCCTCGGTCGAGTTCGCGGTCTGCCTCCCTTTCCTGTGCACGATCCTCCTGGGCATCTGGGACCTGGGCCGGCTGATCGAGGTGAACCAGTTGCTCAGCAACGCGGCCCGGGAGGGTTGCCGCCAGGCCTCGACGGCCCAGGACTCCGCATCGGATGTCCAGGCAGCCGTGCAGAATTACTTGAATCGAGCCGGCGTGAACACGACGGGCATGACCGTCACGGTGGCCAACCTGACGTCGGCCGGCAATAGCGACCCGCGGAACGCGAACCAGCTCGACCTGCTCAGCGTCACGGTGACATTGCCGGCGAACAATGTCCGGTTCATCCTCGCCGGGAACTTGCCCGGGGCCTCGGCATTGACGGCCTCCAGCGTCTGGATGTCGATGCGCGACATCCCGGTCGGCCAGCTCGGCGGCATCCCCCAGGGCTGATGGGAGGCGAACATGTGGGTCGGAAAGCGGGGCGGTGAACGCAGGCGGGCCAGCGCCACCCTCGAGATGGCTTTCATCCTCATGCCACTGATGATGACGTTCATGGGCGTGATCGAGTACTCGCGGTACCTGTTCGTGCGGGGGCTGGCCGACAATGCCTGCCGCGAGGGGGCGAGGTTTGCAATCGTTCACGCGACCGACAGGACGACGGCCGACGTGCAGGCGCAGGTCACTTCGAAGCTGGCCGGCCAGTCGTCGGCCTTCTCGGGCCTGGTGATCAACGTCTACAAGATCGACCCGGCCACGGGAACCAACCAGGGGGCCTGGACCAACGCCCGCTTCGGCGACGGGATTGCGGTGCAGATCGTCGGGAATTACGTGCCGATGATCCCCCTGGTCAACAAGAACTCGGTCACGATCAGCACGACGGCCGTCATGCTCTGCGAGGCGAATTGACGGGCCCTCGGGCCCGCGGATGGATCAGTATTCCGCCGACCGGAACTTGCGGGCCGCGAGGCCCAGGAGGGCGGCCGTCGCGATGATCGACGAGGCGACCGATGCGGCCGGGTGGAACCGGCCAAGCCCGCGGGCGACGTCGAATTCCGCGATCGGGGCGAACTGCGGCCCGTCGCCGATCAGGTCGGAGAGTATCATCCCCAGGTCACCGGGCTTGGGCAGGATCCAGTAGCCAAACTCGGCGAGGGCCTTGAGCGGGGGGGCCGCTTCGGCGGCATCCGGGGCCATCACGGGGAGGGCCACGAGCGCATGGCGGCCGTAGTTCATCCCCCAGCAGAGCGCCCAGAAAAGGAGGGTGCCCAGCGCACAGGCCACGGCACCCTTGAGATGGGACGCGATGAGCGTGGACATGGAGAAGAAGGCCGCGAACTGGGCGCAGAGTAACGGGATGCAGAGCAGATAGGCCGGGTCCCAGAGCCCGGTCTTCAGGCCCAGCGCCGCCCAGGTGCCGACGACGAGGAATGTAGCCTGGGCGGCGACGAATACCAGGACCCCGGCGAACTTGCCCACCAGCAGCCAGGCCCTTGGCACCGGCCTGGCGAGCATCAAGGTCGCGGAGCCGGGCGCGAGGAACGCCGGCAGGAAGCCGGCCGTCCAGATGATCGCCAGCAGGAGCCCGGCGGTATCGGCCACGCCGCCCGCCAGGATCCGCTCGACGAAGTGGACCGCATCCTGGGCGTCCCGCGTGAGGGGCACCCTGAACGTCCCGAAGGCGAATGAGATGTAGCCCGTGGGCAGGTCGACCCCGTCACGGATCCGGGTCGGGGCTTGGGCATCGGCGTCGTTGCGGGGAACGAAGTCGGTGATCTCGCCCGGCCTCCTCAGGGTCGAGGCGCCTTCGATGCGGATGCTGGCGCAGGTCAGGATCGCGATCGCGCTCAGCCCCGCCATGAACCAGAGGACGCGCGACGATCGGGCCTGGCGGAAGGTGTCGAGGATGAGCCAGCCGAGCACGCGGGCCAGGTCGGAAGGCAACATATTCATCCTCGGGGACCCCCGTAGAGCGAGAGCAACCATCCTTCGAGCGACGAAACGGCGTTGACGTCCCCGCCCAAGGCCAGGTTATCGACGCGGCCGGAAAATGCCGCCCGGCCGCGAACCAGCACCAGGATTCGGTCGCAAACCTGCACGACCTCCTGCACCGCGTGCGAGATCAGCAGGACCGAACCGCCGCGACCGCGGACCTCGTCGATCACTCCCCGCAGGAGTTCGCGCCCCGGCAGGTCGAGGCCCTCGGCCGGCTCGTCGAGGATCAGAAGGTCCGGCGCATGGAGCAACGCCTGCGCGATCGCCAGGCGTCGGAGCATCCCCTTGCTGAAACGGCCGACCGGTTCTTTCGCGCGATCCGCCAAGTCGAGCCTTTGGAGGACGTCGCCGACACGCTTCCGGAGTCGTCCGCGGGGGATGAGGGAGAGCGTGCCCAGGTATCGGAGCAGCTCGGTTGCGGTCCGATCGGGGGGGAAGGACGGATCTTCCGGCACGAACCCGACCCGGGCGAGCGTCCGCAGGTCCTCGCCTGGCCTGTCGAACCGTTCGACTCGCCCCTCGGTGGGCCGGCAAAGCGACAGGAGGAGCTTGGCCACGGTCGACTTGCCGGCCCGATTCGGGCCGAGAAGGCCGACGACTTCCTCCCGGCCGATCTCGAGGTCGATCCCGCGGGCGGCCCAGTCGGCCGTATCCGCGTCCGGGGCCGGCCCGTAGAGCTTCCCGGCCCGTTCGAGGCGTGCCAGAGACATGATTCAGGGCTTCTCGCGCGGCCTTGGGGGAGGGTTGTGCTCGGTATCAACGGATCAGCGACACCTGAATACCGTCCTGCATGATCGTGCTGATCGCCTGCCGGATTGCCGCCATTCGCTCATCGGACGTGCCGATGATGATCTTGTAGCTGGCCAGCGGGGTGGAGGCGGAGCCCTGTGTCGAGCCGATGTACTGCAAGTTCTGGAGCAGGGACAGGGCCGAGGCCATGTCGGGGCTGCCCCCGGCGGGGTCGAACACCGGCCCCTCGCCGATGCAGTGGATCAGCACGGGTTTCCGCGCGGTCGAATAGCCGGGCGGGCTGGCCGTGTCGAGGGCGCAGATCTGGCTCGCCACGGCGTAGAGCTGGCTGGTGACGCTGGAGCCGGAGCTGGCCGGGAACTCGCCCGGATAGCGAATATTGTAGTAGGAGTTGTACGCGCCGGAATTGGTGAAATTGGCCGACGCCATGGTGTTGGCCATGCCGTCGGTCTCGAGGATCACCAAGCGCTGGGCCCCTCGGCGACCCAGCCCGCCGGCTTCCCCCTGCGGTGCGGGCGAAGGCGCCCAGCTCCGTAGCGCGGTGTTGCCGCTGAACTGGTTGTACGCTTGCATGAAGCCCATCACGGGCGTCGTGCCGCCGCTGGACCGCGGCACGTCGCCGTTATCGGTGCTGTACATGCGGATTTCCGTCCCGGGGTTGTCGATCGTCGTGGGCGGATACCAGAGGGTGTCCTGAATCCGCTGATAATTCCGTCCGAGGGGCACGCGGACCCGGTTGAACGTCCCGCCATCGCCCGACGAATACGACGGCACGTTGAAGAACATCATCGCCACGAAATCGTTGGGGTGGTTGTTCTTCACGTCCAGCATGGCCGACTGGATTCCCAGCTTGCAGGCCCAGAGGGGCCCGACGTGGGAATTGCCGGGGTCGTAGAAATCCCAGGCCGAATACTGCCCCGTCAAGTTGTAGTTGGCGAGGAAGTCGACCATGCTCAGCGGGCCGAACCAGAAATGCAGGATGGGGCGCTTGGGGTTGTCGGTGTACGACATGTACTTGGCACCGGTGCCGGTCGGCTTGGCGGTGATGCTGCGGGTTCCCCAGGTGATGTCGTCGCCGTACCCGGTGTATTTCGTAATGATGTCGTAACTGGTCGAGCCCGTCTGGTAGACCCCCAGCACGTAGTCGATATATTGCTTCCAGAACCGCTGATTCATGTCGGAGGGCGGGTTCGATCCCGTGTTGATGGTGCTGGGGATCGAGTCGTAGTACAGGATCCGGCCGGCCCGGAGCTGCGTCGGGAAAGGGCAGGGCGTTTTCTTGATCCAGGCCAGGATGGCGGTGTAGTTGATGTTGTAGGAGCTCGACCCGGGCGCCCGCCAGTTGAAGGACGTGTCCCAGAGCATCGTGTTGCTATCGACGCCCTTGCTGGGATTGCCGGGGTAGGTGAAGTAAAGGGTCCGCCAATCTTTCGCGGCGTTCGGGTCGGGCGGCCAGATGAAGAACGTCTTGCCCCAGTAGCCCGGGCCCTGCGTGTAGCCGGCGAATGCCGGAACGGTGGGGCCGGTGTAGCCGGTGAAAGGCGGGTTGGCGTATCCGTTAAAAGTGGCCCCGTTGGTGATCTCCTGGACGGTTGCCCCGAACGTTGTGGTCGAGTTGTACTTGTAGAGCGGCTTGTCGCCGGCCGGGTTGGTCGCGTAGCTGGAGGGGGCCGCCGTGAACGCGGCCACGTAGCTGCCCAGCGCACCCTGGCTGTAATCCAGCACGATCGGCGAGCCCGCGTCGGTGGTCATCGACGTATTGGCCAGGCCGTAAGTATTGCCGCTGATCGTGTTCGGCCCGCTGGTATTTTGAAGATCCAGCGAAGTGGATGAGTAGTGGCCGAAGGTGGGGTAGGCGCCATCCGGGTTGTTCGACTGGGTCCGCGATCCCGAATACGGGACGCACAGGAGGCTGTCGAAACGCATCGAGCCGGAGAGGTCCAGGATCAGGGCCACGTCTCGGGGGCGGTGCGCGGCGGTCGCGACCACGCTAATGTTGTAGCCGCCGACCCCGAAGATCGGGGCGAACAGGTTCTTCCCGGTGTAGTTGACCGTCGCCTGGACCAGGTTGGGAGTGTCGGAGGCCGAGGCCGGGATGTTGGGGACGAAACCCGACTGGCTGTAGTCGTAGGTATAAGACCCGGTCGCAAGCGAGAGGTTGCTGGCGTCGAGCGCCTTGCCATTGACCTTGTTCGCCTTCGCGATGGCCATCGCGGCGGGCGTCACCCCGGATACGTTGTAGCTATTGGTCCCGTCGCCATTGAGCGCGCGGGCGCCGGCCATCGCGGCGGCGTCGGCCGCGTTCTGGCACTGGCACCGGGCCGTCGCGATCATGCCCACATCGATCGCCAGGGCCACGAAGCCCAGCAGGACAATGGCGCTAATCGCCATCATCGGCAGTACGGCACCCCGTCGCGGCCTGGCCAGTTCGTAGGTTCTCATCGGGTCGGCCCTCGCGCTAGGGCGGGCCGGCGCGCATCGATCGCGCGGATGGGCGGCGGTCCACCTCCGAATGAACTGATAGGTCACCCGGCCCGAGCAGGCAAATCGCGGCGGGCCGGTAGTTGCCTCAATTCCCTCGGGGCGCGATCCGGTCCACCAGATCCGCCAGGGTGCCGATCCGTTCGTCCACTTCGCGATACCGACCCGTTCGGTCCAGGAGGAGAGAGGGTATCCCGCAACGGCGCGGGCCCTGGTAGTCGTTCTCGGCGTCGTCCCCCACGAAAAGGACTCGGCCGCTTTCGAGCCCCATCGACCGGCAAGCGGCCTCGTAGAAACCGGGGTGCGGCTTCCTCCAGCCCACCTCCGACGAGATCACCAGCGAATCCGCGTAAGGGGACATACCCCAGAGGCCCCGGACGATGGGCCTCAAGCGGCCGTCGAAGTTTGACCCGATCCGAACGCGGAGTCCCGAGCGACCCAGGGCTTCGAGAGTCGGCAGCGCGTCGTCGAAGAGCGCCAGGAGTCGGGCCGGCCGAAGTGGTCCCAGAGTTCCAGGAATCCCCGCTCCGGGTCGGGCAACTCGGGCAAAGCCCGGGCGACGATCGCTCGCCAGCGGCGCACCTCGCCGCTCTCGTCGGTGGCCAATCGGCCGCGGAGGTCGCCGGCTTCGGCCTCCCGAAAAGCCCGACCGAATCGGGACCGAACCTCTTCGGCCTCCAGGTCAATCCCCTGCCGGATTGCCGCGTCCCGGTACGCCAGCGACACGGGCGGGACGGGCTCGATCAGCGTCCCGACCGCGTCGATCACCACCCCCAACAGCTCGTTCGCCCCGATTCCTTCAAGCATGGCCGGACCCCGTGACGATGGGACGATAGGCGGTTTCGTTGTCCCACGGATTCGAACGAGGCCACCGATCACTCGTGAACGCGAGGCCCCAGGAAGGTCGGCCCGGTTCGTTCCGCCCCTCGATCGCCGAGGCGACCCCGGAGCCCATCCCTATGCCACCGGCCCGGCACCGGACCGATCTTCGCAACGTCCCGATCCCCAACCTGAACATCCCCGCCTCACAACAACAGGCCGTCGAACGCCGGCACGCCCTGGATCAGCAGCAGCGTGATTATCGGAACGAGCCCAACGGCTCGGCCCAACTGGATCCGAGGCATTGGCCGCGGAGGCCGCCGGGCTGAGAACCGGGCAAACCACCCGGCGTTAACCACGCCCAGGACGGACCAGCCCCGGCGTGACGTCGATCCCCAGGTCGGCCACCTGCCCGGCGGCCAGCTTGGCGAAGGCCACGCCTCCCAGGGCTGCGTTGTCGGTACACCAGGAGGGGGGCGGGATGCGGACCTCGCAGCCCCTTTCCTCCCCCAACTCCTCCAGGGCCGCTCTCAGGCGACCATTCGCGGCGACGCCGCCGCCCACGACCAAACGGCCCAGGCCGGTTTTTTCCAGGGCCTGGCACGCCTTGGCCGCGATGACGTCGACGACCGCCTCCTGGAAGCTGGCCGCCAGGTCGGCACGGGCCGCTTCGTTCTCGGGTCCGATTCCGTCCTGCCCCTTGAGGGCATACAGGACGGCCGTCTTCAGCCCCGAAAAGCTGAATTCGAGGCGATCCTCGCGCAAGAAGGACCGTGGCAGTCGGTAAGCCCTCGGGTTCCCTCCGCGAGCGAGCTTTTCCAGGTTGGGACCGCCGGGGTGCGGAAGGCCGAGCAGGCCGGCGACCTTATCGAAAGCCTCGCCTGCCGCGTCGTCGATCGTACCGCCCAGGAGGTTCGCGTTGATCGGCCCGTCGCATCGGTAGATGTGGCTGTGGCCGCCGGAGATGACCAGGCCCACGCACGGATAGATCGGCCGGTCGGGCTCGGCGAGCTGGGCCGCGTAGAGGTGCCCTTCGAGGTGGTCGAACGCCACCATCGGCAAGTCGAGGGCCAACGCCAGGGCCTTGGCGGCGGTCAGGCCGATGACCAGCGATCCGACCAGGCCAGGCCGGGTGGCCACGGCGATGGCGCCGATCTCGGGGAGGGATGCGCGGGCCTGCTTCAGGGCCTCGTCGATAACGGGCAGGATCTGGCGGACGTGAGCCCTGGAGGCGATCTCGGGGACCACGCCGCCGAATCTTTGATGGAGATCGAACTGGGAGGCCACGACGCTCGATCGGACGAGCGGGGTCGGGCCGCCCGGCTCGCCTTCCAGGACAGCTGCCCCGGTTTCGTCGCAGGTCGTCTCGATCGAGAGCAGCAGCATCGGCCGGGAAGCTCGGCCTACTCGGCCGCCTCCTTCTTCTCCGTCTCGGCCCCGCCCTTGAGGACGTCGCGGAGGGTAGCGATGGCCTTGTCGAGCTGCTTGTCCTCGATCTTCGGCAGCGGCTTGTCTCGTGCCGGGTCGCCCTGTGGCCGCTTCTGGCTGACCATCATGGCGAGGTCGCGATCGCGTCGGGCCTCGGCCCAGGTCTCGTATTCGGCGGGGCTCAGGGGGACGGCCAGCCCTTCGCTGGGCGAGACACCCCACTCGTCGGAAGGCTTGGCGCGGGGGAAACGGTGGATGTTCTTGCCCGACGGCCGCCAGTAGGTGGCCACGGTCAGCTTGAGGATGCTGGCGCCGTCTTCGAGGGTCAGGATGTTCTGGACCGAGCCCTTCCCGTAGCTCCGTTGGCCGACGACCTTGGCCCGGTCGTGGTCCTGCAAGCATGCCGAGACGATCTCGGCGGCCGAGGCCGAGTGCTGGTTGACCATCACGATCATCGGGATATCCTCGATGATCGTGTCCTCATTGCGGGCTTCCCAGGTCCGGTCGCGGATCGCGCGGCCCTTGGTGCTGACGATCTTGCCCTTCTTGATGAACAGGTCCGACACCTCGACGGCCGATTCCAGCAGGCCACCCGGGTTGTCGCGGAGGTCCAAAATGACCGCTTTCATCCCCTGCTGCCGGGCCTGCTCGAGTGCCTTGCGGAGGTCGTCGGCGGTCGGCTGGTAGAAGTGGGTGACGCGGACGTAGGCGATCTTATCCGCCTCGTCGGCCAGGAAGTTCCAGGTATCATCGGCCTTCCGTTCCACGCCGAGCACGCTCGGTTCATCGATCACCTTGCGGACGACCGTGAGGCTTTCGGTCTTGTCGCTGCCGGGGTGGAGCACGGTCAGCTTGACGTTCGTGCCCGGCCGCCCCTGGAGCAGCTCGACCGCCTTGTCCCGCGAGATCCCGTCGGTGGATTCGCCGTCCACGTCCATGATCACGTCACCGGCGAGCACGCCCGAGGCATAGGCCGGGCTGCCGATCATCGGCGCGATTACGCGAAGGCGGTTGTTGCGGGGGTCGATGTCGATCTGGACGCCGATGCCGACGAAGCTGCCCTTGTATTGCCGCTCGAACACTTTCCATTCGGTGTCGCTGAAGAACATCGAATGCGGGTCGAGGTCTTGCAGCATGCCGCGCAGGGCGGAATGGAGCAGGGCCTTGCGATCGACCGGCCGGACGTAGTTCTGTTCGACCTGTTCGAGCGCATCGACGAACAGGCCGTATTGCTGGAGGACCTCATCCTTGTCGGAGCGGGCCCCGCCCCGGCTGGTCTGCCAGCAAAGCAACGAAACGGCCCCGACCATCGCGATCGCCAGCAGGCTCCGACGCGGCATCGACGCACCCTCCTGGATCCTGGAAGCGTTACCGGCCGGCCGCCCCGAAAGGGCCGGCCTCGCCGAATTCCCCGGTTCGCTCAAGTTTGCCGACTTGAAGGTGATCCGGCAAGGCAATCCCCGAACGCCAATTCCTCGCCTTGGTATTAACGAGGGACTCGGGAGCACCCGAATCTCTCACCTTCGGTATCAGGATCGGGCTCAAGCGATTCGCTAGGCGGCCGTCCGCGGAGCGCCACATCCCAGGCGGCCGCGCCGACATCGTCCGCGATACCAAGGCGCCAGGTGTTCGGATCGTACTCGCCTCCATCATCGATCCCATTGTATCCGACCGAGTGCACCAGGAACTTGCCTTCCACACGGGTCACCCGGAACGGCTCGCCCGAGAACGGGTCGAGCGGGGCTACGGGCAGGATTTCGGGGTCGATCGATTCGATCGATTCGGGCCATTGGCCGGTCTTGCGTCGGTGCCGCTCGGCGGCGATCAGGAGCGCCATCGTCGCCTGCTCGGTCTGGTATCGCGATCGAGCGGAATCGGTGGGCACGATCCGGATGGTCATTAAATAGGGGATGATCGCGCCTTTCCGCTCGAACCGAGAGTTGCGTACCCGATCGATCTCCGCCTCCCAGCTTTGCCAGTACAAGGGCCGTTCGTCGATCGGCTGCTCGACGATGGCCATGGCCGTGTTCATCCATTCGAGCCCGACCGCCCGTTGCAGATCGAACGCGAGCTTGGCCCAGGAGGGCATCGACGGGACCGGACGCTTCGGATCGAAGCCATCAAGCCCGTCGGCGGGGACCTTGCCGTTGCGTACACGGAGGATCAACTCGTCGAGCATGGCCCGCTCGGCGCGAAGGCAGCGTTCCAGGATCGGTTCCTCCTTTATTTCCAGGATGTCGGCCTGAAACGCGGCCAACGCCGGATCGGACGCCTCGCCCTGGGAAATCGCGCGGAGTGCGGCCCTCCGCGTTTCGCCCCAAAGCGCGAAACGTATCATGACCGAAGGCAGGAACGGCTCGTCGCCGATCGATCGGGAAATGCCCAGGATGGCGCGGCAGGCCTTCAGGGCGCCGTCGATGTCGCCTTCCTGGGCCCGGATCGCGGCATCGGCGCCCAGCAACTTGCCGAGCGTGCGGGCTCTGTTGGTTTCCATCAAAAGCGTGTCGATGATGGCGGGGCCGATGGTGATCTGGTGCGATCCTCGACGGTAATCTGCAACGGTCCTGGCCAGTCTGACTGCCTCGGCGTAACGGTCCAGTTCGGCCCGAACAATCTCGACCGTCCTGTCGTCGAACTGGACCGTTGGCACCTCGCGGAATAGGCGCTCCATGGCTACTTGAAGCTCGGTCGGCTCTTTCGATGGGGAAGCGCTGAACGGCGGATCGGGCCAATCGAACGGCACCATTGCAGCGGCCCTGGCCACGATCGGTGCGGAATTCTCCTCGTCGGACACCGATTCGCGGTCGGCCAGTACGTCATCGAGCCGCCAACGAGGGTCGACCTCCTCAGTCACGGCGATCGCCTCGGCCAACCGCTGGTCGATGATCCAGGCTTGATAGAAGCCGACTCCGGCCGTCGCGGCTAAGATCACCGCGACGGGGATACCGGACCACGCCCAAAGGCGCCAAAGCTCCGCCGAGGTCGGCTGCGAGGGCACGGTCGGCTGGGTATAGGGCGAGTCGCCAACACTGGGAGTCGGGGCGGTTTGGACCTTCGGCTTCGATTTGGAGCGGGGCCAGACCGCCTCAATTACCTCCCGAATGATGCCGATCATCCAACCCGCGATCCCGAAAATCGTGCCGAGGAGGGTGGCGATGGGCAGGGAAATCAGGAATCCAACGACGGCCTGGAACGCCAGCGGATGGATTGAAAACCCTCGGAGTGCCCCCAGGCCGTAGGCGGTCGGCAACAGCGCCGCGATCAGGACGAGCAGGCCGATCGCCCCGCCGATCCGGGCATCCCAGAGGAAGCCCGCCTTAGCCCCCCGCCATGCCGAGCCGAAGATGGTCGATCGGGGGAAGTGTACCGCCGAATTGGTGTCGAGTTCCGCGTCGGAGGCGTCCATCGTCGGCCAGGCTCACTCGGGTTGTTCGGGATCTGTCCTCTCTCCGCCAACGTCCTCCGGCGACATCGTATGCTCGCCCGGCGGCTGGCCGCGAAGGGCAACGTCCCAGGCTTCGGCGACGTTGTCGTCCGGGCCGCCCTTGCGCCAGGTTTTCGCGTCGTACTCCCCTCCGTCATCCGCCAGGTTCGGGCCGACAGAATAGACGACGTAGCGGCCATCACGGTGGCTCACGCGGAAGGGGCCCCCGGTGTACGGGTCGTCCGGCTTCCGCGGCAGGAATTCGGCGCCGATCGCGTCGATCGATTCGGGCCATTCCCCGGTTTTTCGGCGATGGCGCTCGGCGGCCAGCAAGGCAACCAGCGTGGCTAACTCGCAGCGGGAACGGGTGTCGGCGACTTCGGCCTGGTCGACCGCGGGCGTCAGCAACAACGGCAAGACGGCCCCATACTTTTCGAATCGCGAGTCCCGGACGCGAACGATTTCGGCTTCCCATGCCTTCCAGAGGGATGGCCGCTCTCGGGCGGGCCGATCCGCGATCGCTACCGCCTCGTTCATCCATTCGAGTCCCGCGGCCCGGTAACTGTCGAACATCAGCTTACCCCACGGGGCGATCGCATTGGGCTTCCAGGTTCGACGGCGACCGCTCTCACTACTGAGGGCATCGATGGGCAATTCGCCGTCCCGGATCCGGCGATAAATCTCGTCGTGCATGCCCCGTTCCCAGCGGAAGCCCCGTGCCAGGAGCGGTTCATCGATCTCGGCGAGCAAATCGGCCTGGAGCGCGGCCAGCGACGCATCGGAAGGCTCCCCCTGGGCCAGGGCGCGAAGGGCGGCTTTGCGGGCGACGCCCCCGATCGCGTAGCGGACGAGGTTCGAAATCAGGAAAGTCTCATCCCCGATCGATCGCCCCGTGCCCAGGATTGCCCGGCATGATTCGAGGGCGCCATCGGGGTCGCCGCCGTGGGACCGCATCGCGGCGTCCGCGAAGAGCAGGCGTGCGACGATCCGCGACTGCTGCGACTCTTCCAGCGAAGTGCTGAGCAAGTCCGGGGTGAAGTCAAGCTCGTGGCTGCCGCGCTCGTAATCGGCGAGGGACCGGGCCAGGGCAACGGCCTCGGAGTGTTCGACCATCTCGGCCCGGAGGACATCGGCCGTATCGTCGTCCAGCCGGATATTTGGCCTCAATCCATCCAGGCGTTCGTAGACCGATAGCGCGGCCGATGGGGCCGGCCTCGGCTCTCCGGGTTGCGGCGGTGGCCCCGCAGGCCAGCTCCCCGGTAGCATCCCGAGGACTTCGGACACGATGAGGGCCGAGTCCTCCTCAAAGGGCACGAACTCGCGACGATCGATGATGTCCTCGAATCGCCAGTGAGGATCATCGGCATGGGCCTGGGCGATGGCATTGGCGAGGCGGCGGTCGATTTTCCAGCCCGAGTAGAGCCCGGCGGCGAAGGAGGCGGCGAAGAACGGCGCCGCGACGATGGTGAGCCAAACGGTCCAGTGCCAACGGAATCGCCTCGGCGGCCCCGCGGGGATCGGATGCTCCTGCGCCCAGGCCTGGAAGGACGCTTCCTGACGGGCTTGCCGTCTCGGGAAAAGCCGGATCGGGCGATTGACGGCAGCCCACCAGGAGCCCGAATTCTCTTTCCCACTCAGGCGGTCCATCAGGGCAGCGATCCCGCCCACCGCGGCGGCAGGGATGATTAGCCAGCACATCAGGAAGAGATAGAAGCCGATGGCTCCGAATACCATCGGGTGTAAACCAAAACCGCGTCCCGTACCCAGCCCGAAGGCGGTCGGCAGCAGCGATCCCATCAAGAAGAGAAGGCAGATCAAGCCGAAGAACCGATTGGTCCAGCGGTATCCCAGCTTTGCCCCGTGCCAGGCCGATCGGACGATGGTCCATCGGGCTGATGGGTCCGCGGGAGATCCCTCAGGACTTGGGTCGGGGGCGTCCATCATCGGGATTGCTCCGCTCAACGGGTTTGGTCGGGATCGCTCATTTCCGCGGTATTGCCGGCCGGCGGCATCTCGGGTTCGTCCGGAGGAAGGCCGCGAAGTGCCGCGTCCCAGGCGATCGCGTTGATGTCGTCCGGCCCATATTGCCGCCAGGTCCGCGGGTCGTATTCGCCGCCGTCATCCTCGCCGTTGGTGCCGACCGAATGGACGAGGAACCGGCCATCTTCCCGGGTAATGACGTAGTCCTCGCCCGAGAACGGGTCGAGAGGGGCCTCGGGCAGCAGGTCGCGGCCGATGTCCCCGATCAACTCGGGCCAATCGCCGGTCCTTCGGCGGTGCCGTTCGGCCGCCACAAGGTAGAACATCGTCGCCTGCTCGGTGCGGCAACGCGTCGAGGCGGTTTCGGCCATCTCGATCTCGGGGATCAGGGTTGTGGCCAGCGACGCGGGGCTGCTCCAGAAGGTGGAGAACTTGAAATCGGTGATATCGGCCCTCCATTCCCTCCAGAAGAACAATCGATCGGGGATCGGCATGCCGGTGATGTCTTCGGCCCTGTTCATCCATTCGAGCCCGAGGGCCCTGGAATAGTCGAAGGCACGCTTGCCCCAGGGGGTCACGGTGGGCACAGGCCCGCCCGGCTTCCAGCCGCCGTTCAGCCCTTCGATCGGGATCTCGGCATCGCGGATTCGGCGGATGATCTCGTCGAGCGAGGCCCGCTCCCAACGCAGGTTCCGGGCGAGGATGGGATCGTTCATGGTTCGGAGGATGTCGTTCTGCAACGCGGCGAGCGCGCCGTCCGACACTTCCCCCTGGGCCAGCACCCGGGTAATGGCACGCCTCGCGGAGTCCCAGATCGCATGCCGATAGAACCCGGAAACCAGGAACGGCTCATCGCCGATCGATTGGGCAACGGCGAGGATGGCCCTGCAAGATTCGATCGCACCGTCGGGATCGCCATCGTGCGCCCGGATACCGGCGTCGGCGAGCAGCAGTCGGGCGACGGACCGGGTTCCTCCGGTCTCCGATAAATTGGTGTCAAGGATCGTCGGGCCGATCGTGAGCTTGTGCGAGCCTCGCGCATAATCGGCGACCGTCCGGGCTAGCGCGACGGCCTCGGGGTATCGAGCCAATTCGTCCCGGAGGAGACGGGACGTCTCGTCGTCGAGCCGGACGTTCGCCTCCTCGCCACCGAGCTGCTCCAGGGCGATTTCGATCTCGTTCTGTGGCGGCCTCGTGAATGCG
>JAXMBD010000082.1:0-16416 GCA_046350035.1 Isosphaeraceae bacterium
CGGACCTCGCCCGCAACCTCGCGGGCCAGCTCCAGCTCGGGATCGAACATGGTCAGCACGATCCCGCCGATTTCGAGCCGGTTGTTGTCCCGCGCCTTGGTCTGCCTCGCCAGTTCGATGATCTGCGACAGCCCCTCCATCGCGAAGTACTCGCACTGGATCGGGATGTACACGGCGGCCGAGGCCCCGAGTGCCGCGCGAGTCAACTGCCCGAGCGACGGCGGGCAGTCGAAGAAGATGTAGTCGAATCGGCCGAGATCCCCCGCAAGCTGTTGCTTGAGCATCGCGGCACGCTGTCGATTGGGTGCCGACAGGGCGTCGGCGTCGGCCAGGCTTTGCGAGCCCGGCAAGACTTGCAGCCCCGGTTGCGAGGTCTCGACCAACGCCTCGACGAGGGGCTTATTGGCCACGAGGGGATGGCGAGCCTCGGGAGCTACCCCAAGGCCGCTGGTGGCATTGCACTGGGGATCGATGTCGATCACCAGGGCCGTCCGGCCCGATTTGGCCAGGCCAGCGGCCAGGTTGATGGCGGTCGTGGTCTTGCCCACGCCGCCCTTCTGGTTGGCGACGGATATCACCCGACCCACGGCGATGAGCCTCCCTGCCCCGCCCCGTTCCATGCGCCTCGTATTGCTCGGCCCGGCCGACCAACGACGAACACCCCGAAAGAAGGTCGCGCCGATCGACGGGACCTTATTCCGGGGTGCGGCGAGAAACTATCGGGAACTCAAGAACCTGTAAACCCCACTTCACGCACGGCCATTCTCCGCACTTTCCGCCGTGAGCCGGTGTTCGGAGCGGGCCTCATCGGGGGTGTCAAGCCCCTCCATCGAGGCGACGTTCTGAAAACTCGCGAGAAGTCCTGGACACTCCATTTTCCCCAGGTCACCGCGACATTACGAGCCGTCCTGTACGTCCTAGTTGCTTGACCAGCGGTCCCGACCCGGTAAAGTTAAAGTGGTGGGGGTATCCCCTGGCTCGACGTCGGGGGTCGACCCGCATCGCCTGGAAGGCCACCGCGTCGGTGGTGAGACGCCCGCGCTCCCTGGGAATCTGGATGCCGAGCAAGGGGGGATGTCGATGCTGGTTCTTTCCCGGAAGAAGAACGAGAGCATCATTATCGACGATCACATCACGGTGACCGTGGTGGAGATTCGTGGCGATAAGGTGCGCCTCGGGGTGGACGCCCCGAAGGAAGTGACCGTCCACCGCCGCGAAATCTACGACGCGATCCAGAATCAGCAGAAGGCGCGGGAGACTTCCGCCCCCTGGCGAGATTCCGACTCGCTGCCAACCTGATCCTCTCAGGAAGCACCGCGGAGCAACTTCACGAACTCCCGCATCCAGGGGCCGTTGTCGGGCCATCCCCGAACGGGTCACGAGCATGCCGTCCGTCACGACCTCCCGGTTGACGAACTCGGCCCCGGCCGCTCGGATGTCCGGTTCCAGGTCCGGGTAGCAGGTCAAGGTCCGGCCCTTCATCCCCCCCGCGGCGAGGAGGAGCAGCGGGCCGTGGCAGTTGGCCGCGATCGGCTTGTTCGAGTCGAGGAAGTGGCGGACGATCGCGACGGCCTTGGGGCGATTCCGAAGAAACTCCGGCGCCCGACCTCCCGGCAGGACGAGTCCGTCGAAACCCTCGGCTTTCACGTCCTCGAGCCCCAGGTCGGCATCGACCCGATATCCCGGCTTCTCGGTGTAGGTATCAAAGCCGGGTTCGAAGTCATGGACGACGGACAGGAAGGTGCGGGCCGTGGTGGAGGCGATCTTCACCTCCCACCCTTCCTCTTCGAGGCGGTACTTCGCGTAGTAAATTTCCTGCGCTTCGCCGGCATCGCCGGTGAGGATCAGGATGCGCATGGCTCACCTCGATAGAGTCGGTCGCGAACGCCCACAAGTTAGCAAGAGCCGTGGCGGCTCGCAAGTGCCTTCAGGCCGTCTTGACCCCACGGGTGTCCTCCGCATAAAGTACATCCGTTGCCGAGTGGCGAAGTTGTGCTGGCCCCGTCGTCTAGAGGTCTAGGACACGGCCCTTTCAAGGCCGCGACACGGGTTCGAATCCCGTCGGGGTCACTTTCCTCATGCCCTCCTGAAGCTGGGGAGGGCAGGTTAGGCCGGGGAAATGGGGGCTTCTCCCCCCTGCCCTTCGGATTCGCGACCGACCCCCAAGTGGTCGAGCAGGACCGCGACGACCACGTCGCTGGTCACGTTCGTCATGGCACGGGCCCGGGACAGGATCCAATCGACCGAGAGTAGCAAGGGGTAGAGCTCGAGCGGCAATTTGACCGTGTTGAGCACCACCAGCAGCGAGATTAGCCCGGCATCGGGGATGCCGGCGATGCCGATGCCCGCCACCAGGCACGCGCCCGCCGCGATCATCTGCTCCCCGACCGACATCGGGATCTGGTGATACTGCGCCACGCAGAGCACCGCCATCGCCTCATAAAGCAGGATGCCGTCGTTGTTGAGGTTCGTACCCACGCAAGCCGAGAGCCGGGCCGCCTGGGTCGAGACCCGGAGCTTTTCGAGGGCGCTCAGGGTTACGGGCATCGTCACGAGGCTGCTGCTAGCTCCTAGGGCGTAGGCGATCGGCTCTCGGGAGGCCCTCCAGAACTCGTCGAGCGAGCGCCGAGCGATCAATCGAATTTCGAGCTGATAGGTGATGCCGACCTGAATCAGCATGCCGAGGATGGCCACGCCCACATAGACGGCCAGGCCCCGGAGCGGCCCGAAGCCATGCAGCCCGATCGTGCTGGCGATCACGCCGAAGACCGCCAAGGGGATCAGCAGGACGACCCATCGGATCAAAACTTCAATCGCCTGGTAGGCAGAGGTCACGAAGTCTTCGACCGTTCGGTAACCGATCTCGCCCGAGGCGATCTGACGGTTCTTGACGTGCCGCAGCGCCGCGGCGATCAGGACGGTCAGGATTACGATGTGGATGATCGAGTTGTCCAGGAACGGTTTCACCACGTTCGTCGGTACGTAGGACTTGACCTGTTCGACGAGGTCGATCCCCTTCTGTGCCGCGGCCGGTATCGCCTCCGGTTCGATCCCCATCGATGCCGAACGCGTCGCCCTCAAGGCATCGCCGGGCCGAATCCAGTTCGAAAGGCCCAGGCCGATCGCCAGCGCCAGGGCGGCATTGGCCATCGAGATCCCGACCATCAGGCCGCCGCTTCGCGCCTTGACCTCCGTCCGCAGGAAGGCGTCGAGGATCGCCAGCAGGACGAGGGGCCCGGCGAGCGCCTTGATGAGGTCGATGATCACCTGGCCGATCCCCTTGAGTGCGGCCGCCCGGGGTCCTAGCAGATAGCCAACCAGCCCGCCCAGCAGCATCGCCAACGCGATCCGGGCGGCCTGGGATAACGGCAGGTGAGGCCGCGTCATGTGGTGGCCGTCCGGGAGATGGGGACGCCCAGGACTTTGAGGTGCGCCTCGACGCACATCGGCAGGAACTGCAAGTGATAGCCGCCTTCAAGGAGGCTCACGATGCGGCCGTCCGCATGGGCCTCGGCAACCTCGATCACCGCCCGGGTGAGGTCTTCGAAATGCTCGACCTCCAGGCCCAGCCCACCGACCGGATCGGCCCGATGGGCATCGAATCCGGCGCTCAGGATCACGAGCTGCGGACGGACCTTGTTCGCCATCGTTTCCAGGCCGGATCGGAATGCAGAGATGAGGTCGTTCGGCCGTGTGTCATGGGGCAAGGGGATGTTTCGTGTGAATCCCAAACCCGCGCCGGATCCGGTTTCGTCAAGGTCGCCGGTACCCGGGTAGAACGGAAACCGGTGGATGGAAAGGAAGCCCACTTGGGAGTCGTCGTAGAAGGCTTCCTGCGTGCCGTTGCCATGGTGGACGTCGAAATCGACCACCAGGATCCGGTCGAGTCCCAGGACTTCTCGGGCGTACGCGGCGGCGACGGCCGCGTTGGAGTAGATGCAGAAGCCCATCGCGGTCGATGGCCGGGCGTGGTGTCCGGGGGGCCGGACGGCGCAGAAGGCCCGGGAGTTGGGGCCGCTTACGACTCCCCGGACCGCATCGATTGCCGCGCCCGCGGCAAGCCTCGCGGCCAGGTCCGTCCCCGAACTCACGAACGTGTCGGACTCGTACTGGCCGCCCCCGCCTCGCTCGAAGAGGGCGATTTCCCGGACATACGAAGGTGCGTGGACCCGGGCGAGGTCGGCATCGTTGGCCGGCTTGACCGGCTGTTGTTGCGTGGCAACGAGCTGGCCGTTGTCGCGGAGGACTTCCAGGATGGAAGACAGGCGTGCGGGGCTCTCCGGATGCCACGACCAGGGTCGGTGGTGGAGCATCCTGGGATCGGAGTAGAACAACAGCACTTCGCGAGCCCCCTGCCCTGATGCCGCGTCGAACCGACGTTACGGCGGGCGGGCACGCCCGTCAATCGGCCGCCGCGTTTCACGTGGAACATCGGAAGCGTGCTGTTGCCGCCCGTCTCGGCTACAATCCTCGCCAAGATGACGAGACAGGCCCTGCTAATCCTCCTGGCATCGACCGTCCTGGGCCTGGCGATCCGGGGCTGGAACCTGGGCCGGCTCGGGCTCGTCCATTTCGACGAAGGGATTTATGCCACTTCCGCCGCCGCTCTGGCCGATTCGTCCGCCATCGACCCTGGACTGATCGCGTATGCCCCACCGGCCTATCCGATCCTGGTGTCGGTCGCCTTTCGCGTCCTGGGGCCGTCCGACACGGCCGCGATCCTGGTTTCGATCCTCGCAGCGACTGCGACCATCCCCCTGCTCTCACGCCTGGCAGATCGAGCTTTTGGGCCTCCCGCCGGTTCGCTGGCCGCGATCCTGTCGGCAATGTGGGGCGGCCACATCGCGTTCAGCCGGATGGCCCTCACCGATGCCACGTTTCTTTTCGCCTGGACGTTGGGCCTGATCGCGGCCGCTCGCTTGATCGAGCGGCCGACGCCCGGCCGGGTGCTGCTTGCCGGGCTGGCCATCGGCCTGGCCCAGTGCACCAAGTACAACGGTTGGCTACTCGTTCCCGTGATGTTTGCGGCCGCCTTGCCGATTCGCAAGCCGCGAGGTCGGTTGATCGCGGCCTTGCTGTTCTCCGCATTGCTGGCCGCCCTGCTCTACTTCCCCTGGTTCCGCTTCGTCGAGGGCCATGGCGGTTACAAGGCCCTGCTTCGCCACCAGTCCGGTTACGTGCTGGGCATTTTGGCATGGCCTCACGACGCCCGGATTCAGATGGATCAGGTTGAGGCGCTCTCCGGACTGCCCAATTGGGGCATTGTCGGACGCTGCCTGCTGGCCTCGATGGCGATGGCGGGGCTGCTTGTCCCCCTACCCGACCGTCTCCGTCACGTTGGTACCGTGGCCTCGATCATCGGCGTGGCCGCCGTACCTTCGATCGCCTGGTGGATCGCCTTGATTTCGCTCCAGGCGGGCCTCATCGATACTAGGCCTTGGCGGAGGGTGCTGTGCTGGAGCTGGCTGATCCTGGCCGTCCTGACCCCGATGTACCATCCTTACGCGAGGCTCTGGTTGCCGGTCCAAGCTTCGAGCCTGGTCCTCGCCTCGGGGATGGCTTTCGATCGGGCACGCTCGACGAAGTTTGGTCGGTCCTGGTCGGTCGCCGTGGCCGTCGCCGCGATACTCTTCCTGGCATCCTTCGGCCGGGGCCGGCCGCTGCCCGGATTGCTGGAGCCGAGCGATACTCTGCGAACCGCCTGCCTGCAAGCCTCTGCTGAGGTTCTCCGCGAGCCCGATCGGGTGCCGACTCTCGCCCGCCCCTCCGTGCTGTTCTACCTGGCGTCGCGAATCCGGTTCGCCCGTCTGGCCGATCCGGGTTCGGCGAGGACGGTCGTGGGCTTCGGCCCGTCGGCCTGGCTCTTGATCGATGAAATACAGTGGCGTCAGGGTGATTCCGGCGGCGGGTCGATCGACCCGGAACGATGGCGGGAATTCGGCAGGTGGCCCACGCCGCTCAACTTGCCGACGTGGCTCGACGTGGATCCCTCTGCCGCCTCGTCGCCGTCCGACGCCCGTGATGCCTCCCTGATCCTGTACCGCCCCCCCCGATCGGATCGCTCACCATGACCCTGGACCCGGACCGGACACCGCCCGTCTCGCTCTACCCGAACCCGGAATCCCTCGGGCCCGTCACCGACCTCTATCAGCTCACGATGATGGCCGGCTACTCGGCCGCCCGTTTGGATCGGTCGCACGCCACGTTCGAGCTGTTCGTTCGCCGCTTGCCTGCCGATCGAGCTTACCTGGTGTTCGCCGGATTGGAGCAGGCACTTGGGGACTTGCTCCGGCTGCGGTTCGGTGCGGAGCAGGTCGAGTTCATCCGTCGCTTGCCGGTGTTCGCCCACGTCGATCCGGCCTGGTTCGACCGCCTGCCCGACCTTCGGTTCACGGGCGACGTCTGGGCCGCTCCCGAGGGCTCGGTGGTGTTCGCGGGAGAGCCGCTGGTCCGGGTCTCGGCCCCGTTGGCCGAGGCGCAATGGGTCGAAACGCTCCTGATCGCCTCCCTCAGTTATACAACCTTGGTCGCATCCAAGGCGGCCCGAATCGTCGCCGTCTCGGCAGGCAAGCCGCTCTACGACTATGGCCTTCGACGGGGCCACGGGCCGATGGCCGGGATGCTCTGTGCACGGGCATCCTACCTGGCCGGGTTCTCGGGGACGAGCAACGTCGAGGCAGCCCGAAGACTCGGGATTCCTTGCGTGGGCACGATGGCCCATGCCTGGGTCCAGTCGTTCGACCGGGAATCGCTGGCGTTCGAGGAGTTCGCCCGAGTCTTCGGCGGGATGTCCACACTGCTCGTCGATACTTATCAAACCCCGGAGGGGGTTCGCCACGCCGCGGCGATCGAGCCACCCGTGGCCGCCGTGCGGATCGACAGCGGTGACCTCGCCGAGCTGGCCAAGGAGGCTAGGACGATCCTCGATGGATCGGGCCGAGCCGGCACAAGAATCGTCGTCAGCGGCGACCTCGACGAACGGAAGATCGCCGGCATCCTGGCATCAGGGTCGCCCATCGACGGCTTCGGTGTCGGAACCGAGCTCATCACCAGCCGCGATGCGCCAGCGCTCTCGATGGCTTCGTCGCTGGTGGAACTCGCGAAGGCAAGGGCCGGATGAAGCTGAGCACCGGCAAGAAAACCTACCCGATGGCCAAGCAGGTCTTCCGACAGTTTGGCCCCGACGGTCGGTTCCTCCGTGACTTCGTCGCCGAAGCGGACGAGGCGGCCGACGGTGAGCCGCTACTCCGGCCGGTGATTCGGAACGGCAAACTGGTCGGCCCGTTGCCGGACCTCGAAGCGATCCGATTCCATTGTCGCGAGCAATTGGCCCGCTTGCCCGAGCCGCTCCTCGGCCTCGATGCGATCGCGAATTATCCAATGGCCTACAGCGATCGCCTGGAGGCGGCGGCGATCGCCCTGGGAGTGAAGTCGTAGGGAGGAGGACGTGTTCAATCCTCGTCGTTCTCGGTGCTGGCGGCATATTTGCGGTAGAAGGAGCCCAGGCCGAGGTCGTAAATCTCCGCCTCGACGTCCTCCTTCGTCGCCGGGCTGATCGTGTCGCGAAGCTCCTGGATCAGCAGTTCGAGGAACTTGGCCCTGGCCCTCTGGAGGGTCTTGCGGAATCCCTCCGACGTAATCGAAGAGGGGAGTGACCCGAGAGTTTCGCAACCAGGTCTTCGATCGACGCGTCCGGGTCGTCCACCCGGAGGCGGAGAACGGTAGAAGCGATTCTTGGGTGTCTGGGCTTGCAAGTTTCGAGGGCGCGTCCAGATGCGCTTGAGTACCGTCTCGCCAGACCCGATCGTACTCCTCGTCCGGAGCTGGCGGGATCCAGCAGGTCGCCGGGCGGGAGCGGCTGGTCTTCTTGCCGCGGAAGTGATCGATGATCAGCCGGTGGAGAACCGTTCGAAGGTAGTCGCGGAACCGACCCTTGGTCTCGTCGGGCGCTGGCGAGCTTGTGGGTGAGCAGTTTCTGCCAGAACTCCTGGAAGACCTCTTCAGCCAGATTGCGGTCGCGGAGCTTGACGGTAGTTCTCGATCGCGTCGTGATACCGGCTGATCAGTACCCGCATCGCAGGCCTGGCCGGCGCGCCCCCTTGTGGGCGTTGGTCACGATCGTCCAGCTCGTTTCCAGCTCGGTCGCCGATCCCCGCCCGAAGGACGGCCGGTGTCTCGATGTCCGACATGGCGCCGCGCCGTGAGACGCTCCAGGGGCCGGGGAACCGGCGATGGGGAGATGTTCCACGTGGAACGCGACCGGTTCCACACCCCTTCGAGTCTACTATATCCCTGCCGGATCGCCGATGGCAGGGGGTAAGTGGGCAAAAGCGGCAACCGGCCATGCCGCCTCGATCGCGGTCGCGAGCGGCACACGGTATGATGGCGGGAAGCTGACTCGTCCGTCGCGAGTGTCCCGCCCACATTTTGCCCCCGCCTGGTGTAGTCGCCCCATGTGCATCGCCAAGCTCGCCCTTGAGGACGGAACGGTTTTCACCGGCCGGTCTTTCGGGGCCCATACCGAATCCGACGGCGAGGTCGTCTTCAACACGAGCATGACGGGTTATCAGGAGATCCTGACCGACCTGTCCTACCACGGCCAGATCGTGGCGATGACCTCCACCCGCTGATCGGCAACTACGGTGTCAACCCGGAGGACGTCGAGAGCGGTCGGCCCTGGGTCCGGGGCTTCGTCGTCCGCGAGCTGAGCCGTTCGGTCAGTAATCACCGGGCGATCGGCTCGCTCGACGACTATCTGAAAGAGCAGGGGATCCCCGGCATCGAGGGGATCGACACCCGCGAACTCGTCCGCCTGACCCGGTCTCGGGGGCGATGAATGCGATTTTGTCTTCGACGAACCTGGACGACAACCGCCTCGTCGAACTGGCCCGGCCGGGTCAAGGCCTGCTCGGACGGGACCTGGCCAGCGAGGCCATGCCCACGTCTCCCCGGGTTTGGGAGCCCGACTCGGAGAGCCCTTCGCGGAGCCGCTCCGGCTCCGGCTTGATCGGGACCGATCCGAGGATCGCTCCGCACGTCGTGGCGATGGACTATGGAATGAAATGAACATCCCGCGCCATCGGTCGAGTCCGGCTGCCGGGTCACGATCGTGCCCGGATCAACCCCGGCCCGTGCCATCCTGGAACACCAGCCGGACGGTATCTTCCTCTCCAACGGCCCGGGAGATCCTGCAGCCCTGGAGCGGCCGATCTATGAGCTCCGCGACCTGATCCGCATGGCGGCCGATTCCCGTGGCATCCCGATTTTCGGGATCTGCCTGGGCCATCAACTCCTGTCGCTGGCCCTGGGGGCCCGGACGTTCAAGCTCAAATTCGGCCATCGCGGTGCCAATCACCCGGTCCGCAACGAGCGCACCGGCAGGGTCGAGATCACCACCCAGAACCATGGCTTCGCGGTCGATCCGGCCACCTTGCCCGGCGACGTCGAGGCCAGCCACATCAACCTCAACGACATGACGCTGGAGGGCATTCGGCACAAGCACCTCCCGGTCTTCGCCGTCCAGTACCACCCCGAGGCCTCGGCCGGGCCGCACGACAGCAACTACCTGTTCGGAGAGTTCCGCTCGATGCTGGGCGCCGGCTGATCGGGGATCGCGGGCCGCCGCGCCGTTCCGAACCGATTCGGATCATTTTCGAGGGGCCCACTGTTCCGCGCCGGCTCGTTCGGCTGGTATCGTGACGCCTGGGAGGCCCGCCGATCCGATCGAAGGGCAGGGGCCTTCCCATGACCTTTACCCGGCCCCGCGAGCGAGGCAGCCTTGGACGAGGAACCGACCGACAACGGTCATCGAAACGGACCCAGGCGCGAACGCAGCGCGCGATACCCCGGCGCCACGCTCGCCGACTCGCTGGAACTTTGCCGTGGGATCGCCGAACGCGGGCTTGACGGCCTTCCCGCCGCCGACATCGCCCAGGCATTCGGCTACACCAGCATCAAGACGAACACCTTCTCGGCCCGCCTCAGCGCCGCCCGTCAGTTCGGCCTGCTGACGATCCAGGGCGATGGCTACGCCCTGACCAGCCTCGCCAGGTCGATCCTGCACCCGGTCGAGCCCGAATCGATCCCCCGCCTGTATCGCCAGGCCCTGCTCACCCCGCCGCTTTACGCCGAACTGGCGATTCGACTGGCCGACAAGAAGGTGCCCGAATTGGCCATCCTCGGGAACCTGCTCTACCACCACCACGACATCACCCGCAAGGCCAAGGAACCGGCCGCCCAGGCGTTCCTCGAATCCGCCCGATTTGCGGGTGCACTCTCGGAAGATGGCGTGTTTCGGGCTCGCGAAAGCTCCCCGAGTGATTTGAGTTCAAACGCCACACCGATCGTCGGAACTCGCCAGTCAACCCCAGTCGCCCAGGATGCCCCTTCTTCGTCCCGTCCCGAGAGCCCCCTTTCTGGCGATGAGCTCCAAATTACGCTCAAGCTCTGGGGGACCGATCGGGGCAAGGTGATTACGATCCGTTCGCCCGAATCGATGACGCCCGAGAGCTATGACCGCCTCTTGCAAGTCTTGAAGTTGCATGTGCGGATCGACCCTAGCCCCTGAATCAGGGCCGGCCGATTGACCGGCCCTTCGGTGCGATCGACAATGCGGGTCGGGGCCGATCGCCCCGGGGAATCGCGATGATGAGGGCGTCCATGGGGCGGGTCGTGCTGGCCGTGCTGGCCGGTGTATCAATCTCGACGCACGCTGGGGGGCAGGAGAATCGCCTGGTCGTCCGGGCCGACCAGCCGTCGGCCACGATCAGCAAGCATCTCTACGGCCACTTCTCCGAGCACCTCGGACACTGCGTCTACGGCGGGATCTGGGTCGGCGAGTCCAGTTCGATCCCCAACACCCGGGGCATCCGCAACGATGTGGTGAAGGCGCTCAAGGAGATCGGCACGCCCAACATGCGCTGGCCGGGGGGGTGCTTCGCCGACGAGTACCACTGGTCCGACGGCATCGGGCCCCGCGAGAAGCGGCCCTCGATGATCAACACCCACTGGGGCGGCGTCACCGAGAACAACCATTTCGGTACGCACGAGTTCCTCGACTTCTGCGAGCAGGTCGGCTGCGAGCCGTACATCTGCGGCAATCTCGGCAGCGGCGAGGTCCGCGAGATGCAGAACTGGGTCGAGTACATGACCTCGGGCAACGTTAGCCCGATGACCGAACTCCGCAAGCTCAACGGCCGGGAGAAGCCGTGGGCGGTCCGCTACTTCGGCGTCGGCAACGAAAACTGGGGCTGCGGCGGCAACATGACGGCCGAGTTCTACGCCGACCAGTACAAGCGATACGCCACCTACCTCCGCAACTTCGGCGGGAATCGGCTGTACAAGGTCGCGTGCGGCCCCAACGGCGCCGACTATCACTGGACCGAGACCCTCATGTCGAAGGCCGGCCGCCAAATGGACGGCCTATCGCTCCACTACTACTGCGGCACCGGCGACAAGAGCCGATCGGCGACGAAGTTCGAGGAGGACGATTGGTTCGCCTTGCTGAGGAGGGCAGGGCGGATGGAAGAACTCGTCACCAAACACTCGGCCATCATGGACAAGTACGACCCCAGGAAGCGGGTCGGCCTGCTGGTCGACGAGTGGGGCGCCTGGCATGCGGTTGAACCCGGCACGAACCCGGGGTTCCTCTATCAGCAGAACACGATGCGCGACGCCCTCGTCGCGGCGATTAACCTGAACATCTTCAATCGCCATTCCGACCGGGTGCGGATGGCCAACATCGCGCAGGTGATCAACGTCCTTCAGTCGGTGATCCTGACCGACGGAGAAAAGATGCTGCTCACGCCGACGTACCACGTCTTCGCGATGTACAAGGTCCATCACGAGGCGACCGCCCTGCCGATCGAACTGACCTCCGTCGACTATACCCAGGGCGGCGAGAAAATCCCGGCGCTGAGCGCCTCGGCCTCGAAGGACTCCGAGGGTCGGGTGAACATCACGATCGCCAACCTCGATTCCAACAATCCGGCCGAGCTCTCCTTGGCGGTGCAGGGGATCGGGGCGAAGGCGGTGTCGGGCCGCGTCCTGACGGCCCCGACGATGCAGGCGCACAACACCTTCGACATGCCCGACACGGTCCGCCCGGCCGATTTTCCGGGGGCGCGCATCGAAGGGAACTCCCTGCGGGCAACCCTCCCGCCGAAGTCGGTCGTCCTGCTGACGATCCGCTGACCTCCCGCCGGCCGCCGGTTTCCGGGGATCCCTTCTTGTGGGGAGCGATCCCCGGGCGGTTGACCGGCCCCCATCCAGGTTCCACAATCGAGTGATCCCACCCGCCGCGGTCCCGAGGATCACCACCGATGAGATTCCCCACGCGCCGATCGCGAACGGCGCCGAGGCTGCTGCTTGGCTTGCTGGCGCTGGTGCCGATCGGATCGGCCCTCGCCGACGATCCGCCTCCCCGTTCTCCGGACGGGCTCTTCTCGCGAGGCAACCTGATCGCCTGGTGCATCGTCCCGTTCGATTCCAGGAACCGCGGGCCCGAGGACCGCGCGGCGATGCTCGAGCGCCTCGGGTTCAAGCACTTCGCCTACGACTGGAGGGAAGAGCATGTCCCCACGTTCGACGCCGAGGTGGAAGCCCTGAAGAAGCGGGGGATCGGCCTCGACGCCTTCTGGATGGGCGACCAGGTCGGCATGACCGAACGGACCAAATCGATCCTGTCCCTGATCGAGCGGCACAAGATCCACCCGGAACTCTGGGTGATGCTCGACCTTGGGCCTGATAAAGCCCCGGCGAAGGAGGAGCAGGAGAAGCGGGTGAAGCTCGCTGCCGAACGGCTTTCGACCTTCGCGAAGGAGGCGGCGAAGCTCGGCTGCAAGGTCGGCCTGTACAACCACGGGGGATGGTATGGCGAGCCCGAGAACCAGGTTGCCATCATCGAACGCCTGAAGGGGCAGGGGATCAACAATGTCGGCCTTGTGTACAACCTCCACCACGGTCACGACCACGTCGATCGCCTGCCCGCGCTACTGACCCTGATGAAGCCCTACCTGCTGGCGGTCGATCTCAATGGGACCGACCGGGACGGCGAGAAGCTCGGCCGCAAGATCCTGCCGCTGGGGCAGGGGGAGCTGGATCTGTCCCTGCTGAAGGTGATCCAGCAGAGCGGCTACAAGGGGCGGATCGGCATCATCGGCCATACCCAGGACGACGCCGAGGAACGCCTCAGGGACAACCTCGATGGCCTGGACTGGTTGCTCCCCCAACTCGAAGGGAAGCCGCCCGGGCCAAAGCCCACGCCAAGGACTCCCGTCCCGCCCCGCCCGGCGAACGCCGGCGCCAACACGCAAGCGGGGGGGCGTGACGCTGAACAGCTCCCTTTTGAAGGGGCGGTGGTGCGAAACCTGGTCGCCGAGGCCCGGGAGAAAGGCGATGCCCGAAGGGGGGCCGAGCTGTTCGCATCACCGCGCCTCGCTTGCCAATCGTGCCACAAGGTGGGGGAAGCGGGGGGCGAAGTCGGCCCCCCGCTGACGACCGTCGGCTCCTGCGTGAAGCCCGAGGAGATCGCCGAGTCGATCCTCTTTCCCCGCCGCAAGATCAAGGAAGGGTTCGAGGCCGTCCGGCTCCTGCTCGCGGACGGGCGGAGCCACCAGGGATACAAGGTCGAGGATACGCCCGACGCGCTCGTCATCAAGGATCCCGCCACGGGAGAGAAGAAGACCATTGCCCGCGCCGAAGTCGAGGACATGCGGGTCGACGGCACCTTGATGCCCGAGGGCCTGGCGTCGGCGATGAGCCCGGGGGAAATGGCCGACCTCGTCCGCTTCCTGTCGGAACTCGGCACGGCGAACGACCCCTCCGGCCTGATTCCCCGAAGTCATGCGCCGGCCTCCTTCCCCTTCGAGCTGGGGCCGATCCGCCCGGAGCGGTGGCCCAATCGGCTGGCCCGGGTCAACCGCGACCGTATCTATGACTTCTACGCCAAGGAGGCCGATTTCTTCTCCAGGGTCTCGCCTTGCCCGCCGCTTCTGCCGCCTTACCCAGGGCTGGACGGAGGCACGCACGGGCACTGGGGCAACCAGTCGGAGAAGACCTGGGAGGACGGCCGATGGAACGATTCCGAACTGGGGACCGTCCTGTCGGGCACTTTCCGGGGCGGGGCGGTCACGGTCGCCAAGGGTGTCTGCGTGCGGCTCGGAGATCGAGGTCAGGCCTCCACCTGCTTCAACCCCGAGACGCTCGAATATGAGGCGCTCTGGTCGGGCGGCTTCCTCAAGTTCGACGCGATGCGGCACGGCTTCCTCGGCGGCCTCAAGCCGGCCGGCCCGATGCTGCCGGCGCCCGCCCGCCGCTCGCGTTCGGAACCGTTCACCTATCACGGCTTTTACCGATCCGGTAATCGGGTGATCTTCGCCTATCGCTTGGGCGACCGCGAGATGCTCGACTCCCCCTGGATCGGCGACGACGGCGAGTTCGTCCGGGTCGTGGGCCCTCGCGAAACCCACCCGCTGGCCGATCGCATCTCCGGCGGGCCTTCGAACTGGCCCCAGGTGATCGAAACCCGAGGCGAACTGGGAACGACCCGTCCCTATGCCGTCGATACGATCGGCCTGCCGACCAGCAATCCCTGGAAGGCCCTGCTATTCTTCGGCGACCACGACTTCCGGGCCGACGGCACCGCGTTCCTCTCGACGATGGAGGGGGATGTCTGGCGGGTCGAGGGATTGGACGATCGGCTGGAGCGGGTCCGATGGCGGAGGGTCGCCTCGGGCCTGTACCACCCGCTCGGCCTGCTCGTGATCGACGGCCTCGTCCACGTCCTGGGCCGCGACCAGATCACCCGGCTCCACGATCTCAACGGCGACGGCGAGGCCGATTTCTACGAGTGCGTCAACAATCGATACGCCACATCGGTGGGCGGCCACGACTTCATCACGGGCCTGCAGAGGGATGCCCAGGGCCGGTTCTACACCGCATCGAGCAATCAGGGTGTGATCCGCCTCCTCGACGATACGAAGCCAAGGGCGGACGCGTCGCCCTCGGTGGAGGTCTTGGCGACCGGGTTCCGCAACCCGGACGGCATCGGCCTCAGCCCCGACGGGGTGGTGACGGTCCCCAGCTCGGAAGGGGACTGGGTGCCGGCGTCGATGGTGGGCGAGGTTCGAAAAGGAGGGCACTACGGCTTCGGCGGCCCTCGCAACGGCGAGCCGCCCGACCTGCCCCTGATCTACTTGCCCCGCGGGCTGGACAATCAGAGCGCCGGCCAGGTGACGGTGCCGGACGACCGTTGGGGGCCGCTCCGGGGCCAGATGGTCCACATTTCGCACGGCACGGGCACTTACTTCTTGCTGCTGCGCGACAAGGTGGATGGGCAGCCGCAAGGTGCCGTCGTGCCGATGGGCGGCGATTTCCAGTCGGGCGCGCACCGGGGTCGGTTCAACCCGAAGGACGGCCAGCTCTATGTCAGCGGCCTGGCGGGGTGGGGGACCTACACGCCCGACGACGGTTGCTTCCAGCGGGTCCGCTATACCGGCGATCCGGTCCAGTTGCCGGTCGCCTGGAAGGCCCACGAGAACGGCGTCTGGATCCGATTCAGCCGGCCGGTCGACCCGTCGATCGCCGGCCAGGCGGCCAGTCAGTTCGCCCAGGCCTGGAACTATCGGTACAGCCGTTCGTACGGCTCGCCCGAGCTTTCGCCGAGTCATCCCGGGATGGGCGGCCACGACCCGGTGCCGATCCGCACGGCGCATGTCCTGGGCAAAGGCTACGCGGTCTTCCTTGAGATGCCGGGAATCCAGCCGGTGAACCAGCTACACCTCCACCTGAACGTGGATTCGAACGAGCCGATCGACCTGTACGCGACCGTCCACAAACTGGCCCCTCCTTACACGGGCATCCCCGGTTATCAGCCGACGCCCAGGACGATCGCCGCGCACCCGATCCTGGCCGATATGTCCGCCTTGAAGAATCCGCCCGTGCCGAACCCTCATGCCAAACGAATCCCGGATGCCCGGTCCATCCGGATCGAGACCGGCCCCAACCTCAGCTTCGCCACGAAGCGGTTCACCGTGAAGGCGGGTGAGGCGATCCGCCTCACCCTGGCGAACCCCGACGTCGTGCCGCACAACTGGGCCCTGATCCGCCCCGGCACACTGCCCGCCGTGGGCGACCTGGCCAATCGGCTGATCGCCGAGCCCGACGCCGCCGCCCGCCAGTACATCCCCCGTACCGACGACATCCTCGCCTACACCGACGTCGTCGAACCGCAGGGCCAGTTCACCATCCATTTCCGCGCCCCGGATCGCCCCGGACGCTACCCCTACCTCTGCACGTTCCCGGGCCACTGGATGGTGATGAACGGGGAGATGATCGTCGAGGCGCCCTGAAGTCGGCGGATTCGTGCAAGATTCTCGAGCCCCCGGCGAACAACATCGCGTCACCGATTCGCCCACA
>JAXMBD010000083.1:0-14942 GCA_046350035.1 Isosphaeraceae bacterium
TTACCCGCCTCCCCCATCTTCAGCATGGCAACACCCGGCCCGAACGGCCGGTGGGAGTCGCCCGTGTCCGTTACCGCTCCCAACTGGCCGGTCGTGGCGCTCGCCTGCGGGGCCATCGGGTTCCTGGGGATCCTGCTGTACACGGTCGTCAAGTTTGCACCAATCGTGAGCCGGAATTTCCAGCGCCCTCCCCTCTTCCAGCCGCTCCGCGTCGGGCCCTTGGCGGGCGGAGAAGACGTCCGGTTTCGGGCCGATGACGGCATTGAACTGCACGGCTCCTACTTCCGGGCCCGGGGCCTGTCCCGGGCGGGTCTGGTGCTATTCTGCCCCGAATTCCTGGGAGATCGCTGGAGCTTCCAGCCTTACGCGGAACCGCTGCTTGACGCCGGATTCGATGTCTTCGCCTTCGACTTCCGAAACCACGGCGACAGCGAATCCGAGCCCGATTACGACCCCCTGCCCTGGGTCAGCGACCGCGAGGTGCTCGACCTCAAAGCGGCAATCGCCACCGTGCTGTCTCGGCCCGATGCCGACCCGGCCGGCCTGGCCCTCTTCGGCATCAGCCGTGGAGGTTCGACGGCCCTGCGGGTCGCCGCCGATGAGCCCAGGGTCTGGGCAGTCATCACGGACGGTGCCTTCCCCACCCGGGGCACGCTCCGGGTTTACATGTGCCGATGGGCCGAGGTGTACATCCCCTGGAAGCTGGTCGCCCGCAACATCCCGATGTGGGTGATCGACCTCGTCTGGTGGCGTTCCCGGCACATCACCCAGAACCGGCTCAATCGGCATTTCCCCGACGTCGAGCAGGCGGTCGAACGGCTCTCGCCGCGGCCCTGGCTGATGATCCACGGCGCCAAGGACAACTACATCGTCCCGGAGATCGCCGAGGAGCTTTTCAGGCACGCCCGCGAGCCGAAAGAATCGTGGATCGTCCCCGGAGCCCGTCACAACCGATGCCGGGAGGTCGCCCCCGAAGAATATCCTCGTCGGCTGCTCGAATTCCTGGCGCAGTACGCCCCGCGTTCCCTCGCGATGGCCTTGCCCGACGACCAGCCCGAGCCGGCCGACGATCGCGAGGCCGCCGCCAGCCCGGTCGCCTGATCGATCGACCCGAATCGCGTCCTTACCCGGCGGAGATTCCCCACCGATGTGGACCTTCCTCAAGAAGATCGTCGGCAAGCGGGTCGTCCGCCGTTCCCGGGCCCTCGCCGGCGAATTCCTGGACATGACCCGGCAGGCCCGCCGGGCGCAGGAAGAACGGCTCCTGGCCCTCGTCCGCCGCAACGCGGATAGCGCCTTTGGCCGCGACCACCACTTCCACGAGATCCGCAACGCAGCCGATTTCCGACGCCGGGTGCCGATCCGTGGCTACGACGGCCACGAACCATACATCGACCGCGTCCGCAACGGCGACATCGGGGCCCTCTTCGGGCCGGGCACCCAGGTGCTGATGTTCGCCATGACCTCGGGAACCACCGCACGTCCCAAGACGATCCCCGTCACCGAGGAATCGCTCAAAAACTACCGCGATGGATGGACGATCTGGGGAATTCGAGCCTTCGACGACCATCCAGTCATCCTCGAACAGGGACTCATGCCGATCCTCCAACTCGCCAGCGACTGGAAGGAGACAACCACGGCGGCCGGTATCCCATGCGGGGCGATCACCGGCCTGACTGCCTCCATGCAGAACCGCCTGGTGCGGACCACCTACTGCATGCATGCCGCCGCGTCGAGGATTAAGGATGTCCGGTCGAAATACTACACGGCGCTTCGGCTTTCGGCCTATCGCAACGTCGGCACGACGATCGCCGCCAACCCCAGCACAATGCTGGGGATCGCCCGCCTGGGCGACATCGAGAAGGAATGCCTGATCCGCGACCTGTTCCAGGGGACGCTCGACGCGAAGTGGGACGTGCCCCCGGACGTCCGCAAGGCGATCGGTCGGAAGGTCCGCAAGAAGCGGAAGGACGCCGCCAAACGGCTGGAAGCGATCGTCGAGGAGCACGGCACGCTCTACCCGCAGCACTACTGGCCCGAGCTTCAATTCCTGGCCAACTGGACGGGCGGTTCGATGGGGGCCTATCTCCACGACTACCCGAAGTACTTCGGCGACCGCCCGGTCCGCGACCCCGGCCTGATCGCCTCCGAAGGGCGGATGTCGATCCCGATCGAGGACAACACCCCGGCCGGCGTCCTGGACATCCGCCACCAGTACTTCGAGTTCCTCCCCGAGGACCAGCTCGGCCGCGACAACCCCGAGACCGTCGCCGCGGCCGACCTGATCGAGGGCCGAGAGTACTTCATCCTGCCCACGACCGCCGGCGGCCTGTATCGCTACCAGATCCATGACCTGGTCCGATGCGTCGGCTTCCACAACGAGGCGCCGGTGATCGCGTTCCTCAACAAGGGGGCGCACATCTCCAGCCTGACCGGCGAGAAGCTGTCGGAATTCCAGGTGGTCGAGGCCTCGAACCGGGCCCAGAAAGCCCTGGGCGTGCACCTCACCGCCTTCCTGCTGCTGCCGACCTGGGGCGACCCGCCCCACTATACCCTCCTGGTCGAGCTGCCCGACCTGAAGGGGAACCTCGAAGCGGCCGACCGGCTGGCAACCGCGATCGACGGCCAGTTGCAGGCGATCAACTGCGAGTACGAGAACAAGCGGTCGACGCAGAGGCTCGGGCCGGTCCGAATCCGCCTGATGCCGGGCGGCGCCTGGGCCGACTTCCAGCGTCGCCGCCTGGCCAAGAGCGGCGGTACGGTCGAGCAGTACAAGCAGCCCTGCCTGCTGCCCGACCTCGAAGCCCTCGCGACCTTCCCCGAGGTCACGCCCGAATCGGCCTCCGCCCGAGAATAAGTCCCAACGCCGCCGATACGCGGCTCGAACCGGCTTACTTCTTGTCCTTCGCGTCCTTCTGCCGCGAGCCCAGGCCCGGGAAGGAGAACGGCAGGGCCTTGTTGAGCCCCTTGCGGACCTGGTCCTCGTTCAGGGCCCCGGCCTTGTCGGCATCCCAGGCATCGAACCACTTCGCGAAGCCCTGGACGAACTCGTCACGGCCGAGCTTCTGGTCCTTGTCGACGTCGAGCGCCTTCATCAGGGCCGGTTCGATCATCTCCTCGAACGCGGGGGTTCCCTGCGGCGCCGGGGCGCCCGGTTTGGGGCGGCCCATGACGAAGCCTTCGTCCTTGCCTTCGAGCTGTTCGCGGACTGATGCGGCGCGGTCCCTGACGAACGCCAGCATGGTCGGCGCGGGCGTGCCGCCGAACAGGAACATGCCGCCCACCAGCGGCTTGCCGGCCACGACCGCGTCGAACCGGGCGAGCTTCTGGGCCGATTCCTCCTCGACCGCCGGCCGGATCGACCCGGCGATCGCCTTCGCCCGTTCCTCGATTCGCCCGGGTCGGGCGATTTCGTCGTTGATCTTCGCCATCGCCGCCAGGTAGCGATCCCGGAACGCATCGACCCCGAAGGCCCGCTCCAGGAACCGCTTGCGGCCCTCCCAGGGCTGGCGGATGCTGTGGCGGACCTTTTCCGAGTAGTCGCCCGTGATCCAGGATCCGAACGTGTGGTCCTTGTCCCAGGGGATGAACCGGAATTTGTTGTCCCGGGCGTCGAGGTGCATGTAGAAGTTCTGGCCGGTGTTCAGGACGCTGTCGATGTCGCCGATCCAGGCCGTGACCGCCAGGAATCGGGCGGCCTCGTCGAGGTCGATGTACTCGCCCAGGCGCCGGGCGAACTCCTCGTCATCGGCCCGGCTCACCAGGCGGCACCACTCGATGACGCGGCGCTTCTGCGCCTCGGTCAGGTCGGTCTTGGGATCATACGTTTGCTCGTACGAGGACCAGTCGTCGCCCAGGTCGGCGAAGAGGTTGGGCGAGGTCGGCTTGAACAGGGCGCCCCCCTTCCCCAGGCCGCGGTCGGCGACGAAATCCTTGTCGACGTTCTCGACGAGCGAATAGACGCCGAAGTACTTCCGGTCGTGCTTGCCGGGCACCGCGACGTAGACGCGGGCATACGCGGTCCGGGGCGCCGGAACACCGGCATCGCGGTAGAGGGCGAACGCCATCGCCTCGTGCATCATGCCGGCGTCGCTGACGTTGTTGTGCAGGTTGAGCGTCGTGATGCCGGCGATTTTTTGAGCTTTGACATATTTGTTGATGTCGATTTTCAGGGATCGCTTGAGCGTGGCCCGCGACTCCATGAACGTGCCGTTCCCCTTGTAGCGGACGGCCACGTCGGGGAGCTTGTGCCCCTCGAATTCGAGGTCGGCGTGGACGTACTCGAAGTCCATCCCCATCATCCCCGAAAGGCCGTTGCGCAAGCCGGGCCGGGCCTGGAGCGACATCCCCGGCGGTCCGCCCCGGTCGTCGCCGCCGGGCGGCGTTAGCAACGCCTTCAGGCCCGCGCGGACCTGCTTCGAGTCGAGCGGGCCGGTTTCGCCGCGTCCCCAGGCGTCGTACCAGCGGCCGGCCAGGTCGCGAAACTCGGCCGGAGACAGCATCTTGTTCCGATCGGCGTCGCCGTCCCGCATGACGGCCGGCGCGAGGAACATCCCCATGCCGAAGGAGGACATGTCGAACAGGTTCATCCCCCCCTTCGGCTCCAGCGCCGCCCAGGCCTCGGGCGAGAAGGTGAGGTGTATCGTCCAGAGCTTCTCGGGCTGGTACAGGTCCGAGGAGCGAACCGGCAAGTCCTCGGCGGCCGTCGCGAACGCCGAGGCGGCAACGAGGAGCGCCGGAACCACGCAGCCGACCTGCCCGTACCGGCGCCCCCGGCCAGCGACGGCCCCGCACCCCGCTCGCTCTCGACGCTCGTCTCTCATGGTGAACACCTTCGGCAACCCTTGATCCTGCACCCGCCCGGCCGCGACCGATCGGGGATACCCGGGATCTTCCACGGGGGGAGTCAGCTTTTCCAGCGGGCTCCGGGCAATCGTGCGGGGCCACCTTTCCGGCCCGATCCGAACGCCGCCGGTGGATAAGCGTCCGAAGCTCGCAAGCCGAACGGTTCCTGAATTTCGCGACGTCTCGGGTCGATTCCGAATCGATCGCGGGCCGCAGGCCGTCGATCGGCCCTATCCTGAGACGGCCCACGGCCCGGGTATCTCGCCTCCTTGCCCCCTCGCCTCGCAATCGGGATGACAGCTTCCCTGTTTCGTTGCGTCAACATGGATGAAGAAAATCGGACCGTTCGGTGTGGTTTGGTGCTACACTCGCGAATCGATCTGTCCGGGGGGTACCGGCGAGGAGGCTCCTTACCTCACTCGGACGTCGGGCATCCTGTTCGCCATCACCGGAGGGCTGCTTCTTATGCGATTCTCCCACCATCTTTCCGCTCGAATCCTGCTCCCCGGCCTGCTGCTCTCGGCATTTGCCGCCGGGGCACGGGCCGACGTGGTGACGATCACGTTCGACCCCGGCGACCCGATCGGCGGCCTCTCCGCCGGCAGCACCCTGTCGAATCAGTACGCCGCGTTCGGCGTCGTCTTCGCCCAACGCGTTCTCGGGCCCCGGCGGCCCTACAGGGAACTGGGGGACCAACACCGACATGACCGTTGTTTCCAGCACGGGGAGCGACGTCGGCGGCCTGGGCACCCCGTCGCTGGTCAGCGGCAACATCCTCCGGTCATTCAACGGGTGGCTCGGCGAGAACGGCGACGCGAGCTTCCGGGCCAGCTTCACCACGGCCGTGGACAGTTTCTCCGCCGACTTCGCCGGAATCGCCACGCTGTCCTCGACCCGGATCTTCGCCTACAATGGAACGACGCTGCTGACCACCGTGACGGCCTCCTCCACAGGCCAGCAGCGCCTCACCGTCGCCGGGGTCGGCCTGATCACCTCGGTCGTGATCACGCCCGGCGACTTCTTCGACTGGGTGGGCGTGGACAATATCACCTACAATCGCGTCGTCCCCGAGCCTTCTACCTTTGCCCTCATGGGCCTAGGCTTGGCGGGGATCGTCGGCCGGGCCGCCTGTCGGCGCAAGGCCGCCTGATTCCTTCGTTGATCTCGAATGCCGCGCGGGGCCGATTGCCCCGCGCGATCGGTTCGGCCGATCAATACGAGTCGGAACTGATCACCTCGTTACCCGACCGGGTCGATAGGGCCTGGTAGACGCCGAAGGTGGTGCCCGGCGCGATGGTGAACTGCGTAGTGTACTGCGAGAAATCGCCGGTGATGCCGTTCGGTTGCCCGGTCGCCGGGTTCATCGGCATCGACTGGATGGAATCCTTGAGGAATCGGACTGAGCCGTCGACCAGCGCAAAATTGGCGCCGCCGGGATGCAGGCTCGATGCCGAGAACACGTAGGCGTTGGACAGCGACCCGGTCGTGCCGCCCGTGTTCAACTTGCGGAACGGGTTCATCGGATAGAGCGTGGTGAACATTGTGTCGGCGTAATAGCCGTCGAACCACCAGTGCCAGTCGGCCAGCGAGCCGGAGGACGTCAGCAGCGAATGGCCCCGCTCGCCGAGGAGGAGTGTGTTGCTGGTGCCGTCGGTGATCTGGGCAAGCGTGACCGCACTATTGGTGAAGAAGATGCCGTTGCATTGCCCGGTCAGGGACGAGGTCGAGGCGATGCCGGCGTCGGAGTACGAGCCCGGATGCAGGTAGAAAACGCCGGCGTTGCCCCCGTACGAGGTGAAGCTGACGTAATTTTGGCCCATCGGCGTGTCGCCGAACTGGTAATCGGGCAGCTTCTTCCCGGCGACCTTGGCGTCGCTCGGGCACCAGAGGCCGCTCACCGCGGCCTGCTGGACCGTCAGGTTCGACGAGTAGTAGATGTCCCTCGAGAAATTCGTGGCGTTGTAGAGTTGCGACTGCTCCATCTGGCCCAGCAGGGCCACGAACAGGCTGTGGCCGTCGTCGATCCAGCCCTCCGAGAACCGACGGAACGGCGTGCCCATCGGGAAAGCGCCGAAAGTCGATTCGTAGTTGGCCGCGGCCAGGGCGAGTTGCTTGAGGTTGTTGGTGCACTGGATCCGGCGGGCGGCCTCGCGGGCCTGCTGCACGGCCGGCAATAATAGGGCGATCAGGACGCCGATGATCGCGATGACGACGAGCAATTCGATCAGCGTGAAGCCGCGGCGTGGTGCGGCGAGTGCGCGTTCGGGCATGGTACGGCTCCGGATCAGGGAATACGGGCCGGAAAAGCGGGGATTGTTGGAGAGGATTGGGTCGAGGCCTGTCGGATCGGTTCGATTCGGCTTCAACGCGGCTTGCGCTTGCCGGCCGGATCTGGTTCGGTGCTGACGGGCGATCCGGCGGGTTTACCCCGGACGCGGTTGGGGCGGACACCCTCGGAGCGGGGGTCGATCGTGCCGGCCTCGGGCACGTCGCTGCCGCAACCGCCGAATCCCAGGAAGGCCGCGGAACAGGCCAGGGCGGCGAATTCCCGACGTGAGGGCAGGTGTGCAGGGAGGACGCTCATGCCATGAGCTCCCGCGAGTTGGACTGGCGAACGGCCGGTCCGGGCCGCTCGGGGATGCAGGACGTTCCGGCGACGAGAGAGGGGTCGCCGAAAGGCCGAGGGAAAGGGGGCCGCGGGTTATCGAGGACCAGGCGATCCGCCGACCTCCGCGGGCCATGTCCCATTCCACAAGCGACCCTTCCAGGAAGCAAGGAAAAATGTTGAAGATCAGGCCATGGACCGACGGGACAGGATCGCCCGGCGTCGCCGGGGGCCTTACCATGGCCCCTGTCGAAACCCACCCCGAGGATCGCCGCGATGAACCCGAGACGATGGATCGGAATGGCCCTGCTCCTGCTGCCGATGTCGCTGGCGGCCGGACAGGCCGTCGAGCCGTTCCCCAACGATCTGGTCCGCTGGGCCCCTGCGACTCCCACCCCGGTCTTCACCGGCGCCGGAGGAGACGCCTGGGACCGCAAGATTCGCGAGCGGGGTTGGATCCTGGTCGAGGACGGGGCCTATCACCTCTGGTACACCGGTTACAACGACGACCTATCCCCCAACCGCTTCCTGGGCCACGCCACCTCGGCCGACGGCGAACACTGGGTACGCGACCCGGCCAACCCGCTCGTCAAAGATTCCTGGATCGAGGATATGTGCATCGTCAAGCACGGCGGCCGGTACTGGATGTTCGCCGAGGGGAAGAACGACGTCGCCCACCTGCTCACCTCCGCCGACGGCCGCAAATGGGCCGAGCAAGGCCCGCTCGACATCCGCAAGAAGGACGGCACGCCGATCAGCGAAGGGCCCCGCGGCACGCCGACCGCTTGGGTCGAGGGCTCGACCTGGTACCTGCTCTACGAGCGGGGCGACCAGGCGATCTGGCTGGCCCGGTCCGACGACGCCCGACGCTGGACCCACGTCCAGGACGAGCCGGTCCTCGCCTGCGGGCCCGCGACGTACGACCGCGCGGCGGTGGCGGTCAATCAGGTCTTCCGCCGGGGCGAGTACCTATATATCCTCTACCACGCCAACAGCGAGCGCCCCTGGAAGGAGTGGACCACCTGCATCGCCCGCTCCCGGGATAAAATCCACTGGGAGAAATTCCCCGGCAACCCGATCCTCGCCAACAACTGCTCCAGCGGGATCCTGGTGGAAGGCCCCTGCGGCGCACGGCTTTACACGATGCACCCGGAGGTCCGCGTCTTCCGCAACGACTGACCGGGATCGTCGAATTGCAAGAGCCCGGTCACAAAGGCCATGCTGACGGGCGGCGCCCCCTTGCATGCCTTCGTGGCTGGTATTGGGTCGGTACATTCCGAAGGAGGAGACGGGATGAGCCGCGAGGTCCCCTCGTCCACCGCGTCGATGAACGGGGAGTCCGCCGGGGACGGCGGCTACTCCGGCCCGGATCCGCCAAGCAACTCGGCGCTAGTGGCGGCGCTAGACGATTACCTGGCGGCGCTCCGCGACGGGCGGGCGTTCGACCGCGATGCCTTCCTGGCCCGCTATCCCGGCCTGGCATCCGAACTGCTCCCCTGCCTCGGCGGCCTGGAGCTGGTCATGGGCGCCCTAGGGCCGGAGCGCCCCGATCGCGCGTCGGGTCCTGGGCCGGCCCCGCCCCAGATCCTGGGCGATTTTCGAATCATCCGCGTCCTGGGTCGGGGCGGTATGGGCGTCGTCTACGAGGCCGAGCAGGTTTCGCTGGGCCGGAAGGTGGCGCTCAAGGTCCTGCCGTACGCGTCCTCTCTCGACCCCCGCCAGCGCCAACGGTTCCAGGTCGAGGCCCAGGCCGCGGCCCATCTGCAGCACCCCCGGATCGTGCCGGTCTACGCCGTGGGCGAAGCCAGTGGCATCCCTTTTTACGCGATGCAACTCATCGACGGCAGGACCCTCGCCGAGGTGATTCAGGGCCTCCGGGAATGGTCGGACCGCGAATCGGCCGGGGTGGCACCGCCCCCTTCGGGCGAGAACACCGATTCCAAGCTCCGGTCGGCCTCGGGCCATTCGGGTACCTTCTCGGGTTCGAATCGTTGCCGGGAATTCTTCGAGGCGGCCGCCCGCCTGGGCGCGCAGGCCGCCGAGGCCCTCGATCATGCCCACGAACTTGGGATCGTCCATCGCGACATCAAGCCGGCCAACCTGATGCTCGACGGCCGGGGCGACGTCTGGGTTACCGATTTCGGCCTGGCGCGGATGCCCGGCGACCTGGACCTGACCCGAACGGGCGACGTACTGGGTACGCTCCGCTACATGAGCCCCGAGCAATCGCGGGCCCGGCACGGCATGGTCGACCCCCGGACCGACATCTATGCCCTGGGCGCGACCCTCTACGAATTGCTGGCATTGCACGCCGCGTTCGACGGCCGAGATCGCCAGGAATTGCTGCGGCAGATCGCCCTCGACGAGCCGCCCCCGCTGCGTCGGGCCAACCCGGCGGTCCCGCGCGACCTCGAAACGATCGTGTTCAAGGCCATGGCCAAGGACCCGGCCTCACGGTACCAGTCGGCCCGGGATATGGCCGATGACTTGCAACGATTCCTCGCCCACAAGCCGGTCTTGGCCCGACGGCCGGGGCTGCTCCAGTACGCGGCCCGGTGGACCCGGCGCCACCGGGCCGTGGTGGCGTCGGCCGCCATCGCGGGCCTGGTCGCCACATCGGCGTCGGCCGCCGTCCTGGGCATGGCATACCAGCGATTCGTCGACCGCGAACGCGAGGCCCAGGCCCTTGCCGAGGAACGGGACCGCGACGCAAAACGGGAACGCGACCACGCTAGGCAGATGTCCGACCTTTTCGGGCTCGCCGACACCCTGGCCTACAGCGCCATGGGCCGGCTCTCCATGCAGGACCAGGATCCCGATGGGGGCGAATTCTACACCTTCGCCCTCCGCCGGTATCACGCCATGGCCCATTCGTGCGAGGGCAAGCCCGAACTGCGGGACGTGCTCGCCGGGGCCACCCGCCGGATCGCGTTCATCGAGATGATCCTCCGATACCTCAAGAAGCTGCCCGAGGCCCGCGCCTTCGACGCGATCGGCGACTATCGACGGGCTGCGGACCTCTACCAGGAAGTCCTCGCCGAAGATCCTTCCGCCGAGGGGATCCGGCAGGGCCTGATCGGCACGCTCAAGGAGTTGCAGATGCTGCTCGCCCAGCAGCAGGACTGGGTGGCCCTGGTGGAGATCGGCCGGCGGGTCGTCGACGTGGAGCGTGCCTGGGTGGACCGATCGACCGGCGACTCCGCCTCGCGGTCCACGCAGGAATCGCAGGACGACCTGCACGCGCACCTGGCGCTGATCCAGGACCTGACCTGGCTCTCCGAGGGGCAGGATCGGAACGGGCACGTCGCCGGGGCGAGATCGACACTGGCCGAGGCGGCCGAACGCTGGCAAGCCCTGGCAGACCGTTCCGAGCTCCCGGCCGAGCTGAAGTCCCGCTTCGAGCAGGCCGGCGGCCAGATCCTCAAGGGCCTGGAAGGGGCGGGCATGGTCGATCGGGCCGAATCGCTGCGAAAACGCCTCGATTCCTCGGAAGCTGGTCCGTAGTGGGAAGCCCATCCATGGGTCGAGGCCCTGTCCGGTAGAGCATCCGATCGGCCCTTTCCCTGGCAGGAGCCCGATCCCTTGCCCCAGCCTGCGGCCTGCCGTCAAGCCAGCAGCACCCGAGCCGCAAGTGTTGATGCAGAAGCTAGTTTGTGATTGGCCGGGCACGCCCCAGGCGAGACCGACCGATCTATCCATCGGGTTCGTTGCGAGTTGGGGACCTCGACCCGTTCCCCTGCCCTGGCGCTGCCGATGGTGGGTATCGCGTTGGGCCTTCTTCTTCGCTTTCATCTCCCGGGCCAGCCGCTTCCGGTTCTCCTTCGCGAGCCTCTCCACTTCTCGACGGCCAGGGCGTGGGACGTCGATCCGAAGCGGCTCGGAGCTGGCTGCGGCCAGGCTTGCCGGGTCCCCCCGGAGTTGGGACATGGGCGACCTGGACTCCTCGGGCGGAAGCATTAAGGCCCCGGCGGGGGTGGCCCTTGATTCCCTTCATGCAGGTTTGGACCTCCAGCGGGCAGGCCCGAAGGATCGCGGGCGGGCGACCAGGATCGCTCGGAACCCGCCGGCATCTCGAGAAGGACCGAACGACCGTCGGCCGATTAGGGGACGGCTTCGGTCGTCGGCACGTTTGCGGTCGCGGGCGCCTCGGAGGCCCGTCGCGATCGGGGTCGCCCTTCGAGGTCGTCGATGTGGACGGGTGCCATCGGCTGGCCGTGGAAGATCTGATCGACTCCGACCTGCACCTCGCCGCCCGCCATCCGGCCGGCGATCCGGTCGAACCGGAGCCGGGATTCGCTGGCGAGCATCAGGGTGGCCAGGATGTACAGCGAGGCCGCCAGGATGACCTGGAGGTCGGAGATGCTGATGGGGGCCCAGACCCCCGCGGTGGCCGGGGCGATCTGGAGGCGGACCGCCATCCACCAGCAGAACAGCCAGAACAGGGCGATCAACCCGCTGAGGATCCAGGAGGCTGCAAAAATCCCAATTCCAGCCGCCATCCAGAGGCCGATGGTCACGGACATGGACCGGGTCGCGGTCGAGGTCGCCAGAGACGTCCGCACGCCGGCCGCCGCCAGGAAGGCGCCCACGCAGATCACCAGGACCAGGGCGGTCAGGAACTCGCGCAGGTCCATCGCCCCCGCGATGAGGGCCATCGACCAGGCCAGCAGCGTGGCCGCGAACAACCATCGGAGCGCGTATAGGCTGCCGAGCAGCTTGCCGTTGACGATCTCCCTGCCTTCCAGGGGGCTGGTGAGCAGGCCATCCCAGGTGTTGCGCTCGCGCTCGGAAGCGATCGCCACGCCCGCCCGGAGACCGACGGCCGCCTCGATCAGGAAGCCGAGGACCGTCGCCGCCCAGCCTGCGTAGAGCCAGCCCATCAGGGCCGTCAGGTAGCCGGCCCGGGCGGAGTCAGGGCGATACCACGTGAAGTAGGCGAGGGTCCCCGCGATCCCGACGCTGCCCAGGACCAGGAAGAGCAGCAGGCCGATCCCCACCACCGCGCCGAACTTGCCGAGGGTGTTGGACCGCTCGATGAACAGCTCCTTCCAGAGCATCGGCTTGTCGCCGACGGCGGGGACCCATCCGAACCGGCCCCCTTTCTCGCGCCGGGGGGCGGCCGAGAGCCCGCCGATGCAGGCCGGGCGGAGCCGCCAGGCGGCGATGGTGATGCCGAGGATGCCGGCCAGGGTCCATCCCAGGATCGCCCACCAGACCCCTTGCCACCGGCCCTGCCAGAGGAAAGGATACAGCACTTCCATGTTGAACGGGCTGATGAGGGCGACCGGCGACCCCTTGGGCAGGAACGGCAGCAGCAGCCGGCTCAGCAGGACGAGCACGAACAGCAGGTACATGCTCATGAGGGCGTCGCGGCCGCGCTTCGACAGAACCGAGGCGGCGGCCGACATCCCCGCGGCGCCGAAGGCGACGGCGATCGGCAGGGCGATCAGGGTGATGAGGGCCATTCCGTTCAGGTCGGCGAGCATCCCCAGCAGGCACTGTGCGGGCAGGCCGGCGAGCAGGACCATCAGGACCTGGCTGAGCTTGCCGGCGAACCGGCCCAGGACGATCTCCCGGGGGTTGACGGACGTTGTCAGCAGCAACGGCAACGATCCCCGTTCCCGCTCCCCGGCCAGGCTGCCGGCCAGGAAGGCGGGCGCCAGGATCATGGCGAACGCCAGGGCGAGGCATTCGAGGATGAGGACGCTGACCCGGACGAGCGTCTCCGGGTTGAAATGCGGATCCGTCTGGGCGACCAGCCAGGCGACCCAGAGGGCGATCGTGGCCACGCCGACCAGGGCCACGGCACCCAGGGCCCGGATCAGGATCAACCAGCCCCGCCCCACCGCGCGCCGGCACTCGACCGGGACGAGCGGGCCGGCGACGACTTCGAGCAGATTCACGGGGTCATCCCCCCCTCCGGGGCCGGGCCGTCTTCGGCCTCGGGTCGCCGCCAGCAGGCGGCCCGGATCGATCTCCGCTGGAGCACGACCAGCGACGTGATCGGATAGGCGGCGCCGATGCCGATCCAGAAGAGGCTCGACAGGGTGGCGCTGGCCGCGATCAGGCTGTTCGATTGCGACCCGAACGGGAAGACGGGCGGCGCGGCCCCCCGCATCAGGCTGGCCTGGAATTTCTGCTGGGCTTCGAGCTGCTGCATCACCATCTTCGACTGGATCGGGTAGATGACGACCAGCAGGTAGACCGTGGAGATCGCCATGGCTCCGACCTTCAGGGCCGAGGCCCACCACGACAGCTTCCGGCCCCACTCGCGGAGGCGTACCAAACCGATGCCGCCGGCGATCATCAGGAGATTGAGCGGCATGTTACCGATCAGGTCCACGAAGGAATAGCCGCGGATGGTCGGGTCTTCGAGGGCCTCGGTGCCCATCGGCAGGTCGCGGAAATTGGGCGCCGGGGCGGTCTGCAAGTTGGCCAGGCGCTGATCGTAGGTGGCCCGCTGCTCGTCGCTGGTGGCCAGTTCCTTGAGGCGTTCGATGCGCCGGGCCTGGATCGATCGCTCGCGGGCGACCGTATCGCCGATGCCGCCCATCCAGGCCTTGAGCAGGTCGGTGCCGACCGGGGCGAACAGGAACATCATGGCCGCCGTGTAGGTCAGGAAGCAGAGCACCACGCCGTAAAGCAGGTGCAGCATTCCGAAGACCCGGGCCGTCTGCGGCTTGGGGATGACCAGGTTGGGATCGATCTGCGCGCTGCTCATGCGATTTCCGCCTGGGCGATGCCCTTCCGGTTGCCTTCGAAGACCGCCCGGACTGACCTTTGATTGAGGACCGCGAGGGTCACGATCGGGTAGATGGAACCGAACACCACGGTCCCCAGGGCGTGGATCAGCAGGAGCCTGCGGATCGACTCGCCCATCTGTTCGGGGGTCATGGCGGGGGCCGGGGCGGGCTCCTCACCGGCCGATTCCCCGGCGGTGCGTTCGGCCTCCTCGCGCAGCCAGGTGGTCATCTGGACGCGGACCCCCTCCTCCAGCGCCGGGGCGGCGGAGAAGGCGAGCAGGACGCCGACGCCCAGCACCTGGGCGAGCTTGAACATCGCAACGACGATCGCCATCGATCGGCCCCAGCGGCGGAGCCGGAACAGGCCGATGCCGGCGATGATCATGAGGAAGTAGAGGAAGAGGCCGGTGAAGACCTCGAAGCCGACCGTGCCGGCCACCCGCGGGCTGCTCATCCCGAACATCGGGAACCGGGGCGGCTCCAGCGGGATTTCCTGGTTCACCTGGAGCTCCAGCCGCTGCTGGACCAGGTCATCTTTCTCCTTCCCCTCGGCCATGGAGGCAATCTGCTGGTCCAGCTGCGCCAGTTGATCGCGTTCCCTGGCCATGCGGGACTCGACGGATTCGGCCGCCTTCTGGCCGGCGAAATCCAGTAGCATGGGGATGCCCAGGAAGTACACCGCCCAAACCAGGCCGACGAAGGCCAGCAGGAGGGCGTAGACGATATGGGTGATCCCAAGCGTCTTGGGC
>JAXMBD010000084.1:0-14707 GCA_046350035.1 Isosphaeraceae bacterium
GGAACACCATGCCCACGAACACGCGGGATTGCCACCCACGCCCACCCCACCCTCGCCGACCGACCCGCACGCAAACCCTCCCGGGTGCCATGCCCTCGTCCCCGTGGGCATGCTCGCCCAACCCCAGGCCCCGACCGATCCGTCCGCGGACCAGCTCGATGAGGAAGAACATGCCCACGAAGACGAGGGCGTGCCACCCAGAAACGACCCTCCGACGATCACGATCCCCCCGGAAGCGAACCCCTGGGCCGCGATGGGCATCGATTTCACCCACGGCCTGGTGCGGGTGGGCTTCACGAAGGCCCAGTTCCGCGAACGGCTCGAAGCCATCGCCGGCCTCCCCGGCCACGAGGGGATTGACCTCGAACGAGCGGTCGAGCGATTCCACTCGCTTTTCACCTGCGAGGGCGACGAGGGTGAGGGACCCCTGTCCCCCGAGAACCCGGGAAGTCCGCCCCCCGACGTCCCGCCGTGAAGCCCGTCACGCCTGAAGGGTCCTTGCTTTTCCCCGATCACAAACGTGCAAGTCCCTGGCATAATGGCGACGATCCGTAGCGCCGGAAATCCCGGAGCCCGAACATGCCCAGCCCCGCCGATGCCCAGCTCCTATTCGGCCTCCTCGCCCTCCAGAACGGCCTGATCGACCAGGGCCAACTCGTCGCCGCGTTTCAGGCATGGACGCTCGACCGCGGCCGATCGCTGGCGACGCACCTGATCGACCGGGGCGACCTCGACACCGAACAAGCCTCCCTCCTGGAGGCCCTCGTGGCCCTGCACCTGAAGAAACATGGGGGCGATACCGAGAAGAGCCTGGCCTCGATCCCGGTGGGCGAATCGACCCGCGTCCAGATCGCCTCGCTCGCCGACCCCGATCTTGACGAGACCCTAACCCATGTGGGCGCGTCATCGCGAGATCCCGATCGCACTACCTCCTACCCGATCGGGTCGACCACCGTGGAGGGACGGAGGTTCCGCATCGTCCGACCGCATGCGAAAGGAGGCCTCGGGGCCGTCTTCGTGGCCCTGGATTCGGAATTGAACCGCGAGGTTGCCCTCAAGCAGATCCTCGAACACCAAGCGGACGACCCGACGAGCCGTAGCCGCTTCCTGGTCGAGGCCGAGATCACCGGCGCGTTGGAACACCCCGGGATCGTGCCCGTGTACGGCCTAGGCACCTACGGCGACGGCCGCCCGTATTACGCCATGCGGTTCATCCGCGGCGAATCGTTCCGCCAGGCAATCAACCGCTTCCACGGCGATGCCGACTTGAAATCCGATCCCGGCCGAAGGTCGATGGGATTACGCAAGTTGCTGCGGCGATTCACAGACGTCTGCAACGCGATCGAGTACGCACACTCACGCGGGGTGCTGCACCGCGACATCAAGCCGGGGAATGTAATCCTCGGCAAGCACGGCGAGACCCTGGTGGTCGACTGGGGACTTGCCAAGATTCTGGGCCAATCCTCGCCGGAATCCGAGGAAAAGACGCTGCTTCCCAAATCCGCCAGCGGGTCGTCGGAAACCCTGCCGGGCCAGGCCCTGGGCACGCCCGCCTACATGAGCCCCGAGCAGGCACGCGGCGACCACGATCAACTGGGCACGCGCTCCGATGTCTACTCGCTGGGCGCCATGCTCTATTGCCTCATGACGGGGAGCCCTCCGTTCGAGGGCCGGCCGGCGGCCGTCTTGAAGAAGGTCGCCCATGGCATCGACCGCAGGCCCCGCGACCGAGACCCCGCAATCGACCCCGCGCTGGAGTCGATCGTGCTCAAGGCGATGGCCAAAGAGCCGGGGGATCGCTACGATTCGTGCCGAGCCATTGCCGACGACGTCGACCGATGGCTTGCGGACGAGCGAGTGAAAGCCTACCCCGAACCGTGGACCCGCGGCCTCATCCGCTGGCTTGCCCGGCACCGGACTGCCGTGACCGGCCTTGCCGCAGCCGGGTTGGTCGCCCTGGTCGGCTTGGGCATCGTCTCCTCCGTCCAGGCAAGAGCCCGGAAGGACCTCGACGCGAAAAACGCCGAATTGACCTTGGCCAATACCCAATTGGCTTCCACCAACACGGCATTGGAAGCCCAGCGAAACCGCGCCGAGGAAGGGGAAAGTGAAGCGATCGACGCCGTGAGGCGATTCCGGGACGCTGTTGCTGACAACCCGGAATTGAAGAACAACCCTGGTTTGGAATCGCTTCGCAAGGTCCTACTCCAGGAGCCCCTCTCCTTCTTCGGCAAGCTTCGCAAGCGCCTCCAGGCCGATCGAGACACACGCCCCGAATCCCTGGCGCGCCTGGCCAACGTGATCCACGATTACGCGGACCTGACCAACGAGGTCTCCGACCCGGCGGACGGCCTGAGGGCACACCAGGAAAGCTTGGCCATCTTCGAAGCCCTGGCGCTCGAGGAATCGGGCCGCCCGGCATACCAGCATGGCCTCGCCAGTGTTTTAAACTGCCGAGGGAGCTTCCTTCGAAGGACCGGATGCCCGGACGAAGCTCTGGCGTCTCACGTGCGGGCCTGCGCGATCCGTGCCCGATTGGTCGACGATCACCCAGACAACGTGGGGTACCGCGTCCACCTGGCAGACAGCCTCAATAACGTCGGCATCCTGCTTGCAGACCTGGGACGCACCGACGAGTCCTTGAAGGAGCACATGCGAGCCCGGCTTAGCTACGTCATGCTCGCGGACGAACATCCCGACATCGACGAACACTGGGCCCGGCTAGCGGAGAGCCACAATAACATCGGCAGCCTCCTCCGGGCCATGGGCCGACGCGGCCAGGCCCTGGAAGAGCACGAGCAGGCCCGCGCGATCCGTGAGAGGCTGGTAGAGAAGCATCCCGAGGTGGCCGAATACGCCAGGGGCCTGGCAGACAGCCACTATAACATCGGCATGCAGCTCGGCGAGGCAGCCCGCACTGACGAGGCCATGCAGGCACACGAACGGGCCCGCGCGATCCGGGCCCGGCTAGCCCATGATTACCCGGCCGTCACCGCATACCAGGCCGGCGAAGCGAATAGCATGAACGATCTCGGCATCCTGCTGGAAAAAGCGGGCCGCCGCACTGAGGCGATGGACTCGTTCGTCCGAGCACGTGATATCTTTGCCCGCCTGGCCCAGAATTATCCTGGTGTCGCCGCATACCAGGCCGCCCTGGCTTACGGCCACAACAATATCGGCATCCTGATGGAAAGGATGGGCCGCCCGGTCGCAGCACTGGAGGCGTACGAACGGGCGCGCCTTATCCGTGTTCGGCTGAGCCAGGACCATCCCGCAGTTACCGAATATCAAGCGGGACTGGCGGATAGCCACAATAATATCGGCATCCTGAAGGGAGGAATGGGGCGAACTGCCGAGGCCCTCGATGCTTATGAGAAGGCCCGCGCGATCCGTGCTCAGCTCGTGGACGAGTATCCGACCCTCGGCGAGTATGGGGCACGTCTGGCGGAAAGCCATGAGAACATCGGTATTCTGCTCAACTCGGCGGGCCGTTACGCCGAAGCCATGGAGGCGCACGAGCAGGCCCGCGCCATCCGAACTCGGCTGGCCGAGGACTATCCTGAGATCGCCGGATACCGGTCCCGCCTTGCGGACAGCCTCGACAAGATCGCCTTCATATTTGCCGCGACGGGCCGACTCTCCGACTCCCTGAATTCGCACGAGCAGGCCCGCGCGATCCGAACCCGACTCGTAGATGACAACCCGGACCTCGATGAATACGCGAATGACCTGGCCAACTGCCTCAGCAACATCGGGTTGTTGCTCAACGCGACGGGACGCGCCGTCGAGGCACGGCAAGAGCACGAGCGTTCCCTCGCGGTCCGAGCCGGATTGGTCGAGAAACATCCCGATATCGCCCAGTACGCTAGCGGCCTGGGCGGCGCGCTCCATAACATCGCCTTGATCGAGATGCGACAGTCCCAATTTGACCAAGCCCGTCGACGGCTAAGCGACGCGATGAACTGCCAGAAAAAGGCGCTCGCCTCCGATCCGCGACATTCCCAGTATCGCCTGTTCTTCGAGAATCACCTGGCCCTCGGGATCGAAGTCGCCAAGCGCCTCGGACTTGACGCCGAAGCCACCGAACTTGCCCGCGAACTGGCCGAATTCCGCCTTTCCGACCCGCGATTCGTCCCGCTCGACGCCCGACTCGCCGCTATTCGCGGTGGTGCCGAGGCGAACAGCAATGCTGAACGCCTCGCCCTGGCCCGTAGGGCCAAAGACCTCAAGAGATACGCCGAGGCCGCGAGCCTTTGGGGAGAGGCCTTGGAAGCCGAACCTCTGCTCAGCGAGGACCGACAGGCTTTGCACGCTTACAACGCCGCCTGCGCCGCCGCCCTGGCCGCCTCGGGGCAGGGGATCGACCCGCCGGGTGAGGGCGAGGACCGCGATCAACTGCGGGGCAAGGCGCTCGGTTGGCTCCGATCCGAGCGGGACCTGTGGGCGAAAATCCTCGACTCGGGACAGCACCAGGCGAAATCGGCCATCGTGCAGACGCTGAGGCACTGGCTGCAAGACTCCGACCTCCAGGGCGTCCGCGGTGAGGCGGCGCTGGCGGCGCTGCCGGAGGATCAGCGGGCGGCCTGGCTGGCGCTCTGGGAGTCGGTCCGCGGCCTACTGGCCCGCGCGGAGGGGCCTTGAATGGTATGCATAGGAACAAACGTCAATGTGTCGCCGGAGGCGTGCCCCTCCTGGCGTTTCTCGATCGGACCCATTTCGACCGGAGGGCATTCCAGCCCCGAAGGGGCGTCGGTGAGTAGCCAGGGATGGAGCGCAGAGGAACCGCTGGAGGACGCGAACCAGCGAATCAACGTGCAGCGGCACGGCGGCGGATTCCCCCTGAAGAACAGGGGGAATCCGGCGCCGTCGGAATGCCGAGGCCATCGCGGATTCAGGGGCTTGCGCCCCTGGCTACTCACCGACGCCCCTTCGGGGCTAAAATACACCAACACGACCACTTTTCAATAATCCATGCATACCTGGATTCGAATTATCCAGGGAACGGCCAGGCGTCGCCCAGGGCCTGCTTCTGGCGATCCATCAGGTCGTCGAGGCCGATCCGGGCCAGGTCGAGCATGGCGTCGAGCTGTTCCTTGGTGAAGGTGCCGCCCTCGCCCGTGCCCTGGACCTCGACCAGGCCGGTCGCAGCACAGGCGGACGACGTTCATGTCGACCTCGGCGGCGGAGTCTTCCTTGTAATCGAGGTCGAGCACCGCCACTCCATTCACGATCCCCGGCTTGATGGCGGCCACAGGTGCCTTGAGCACTTGCGACCTTGTCGGCGCCCAGGCGGTTGCGGACCGCGTCGGCGACGGCGATGAAGGCGGCCGTGATGGCGGCCGTGCGCGTGCCCCCGTCGGCCTCGACCACGTCGGCGTCGATGTTCAGGGTGTTCTCGCCCAGCGAATCCAGCTTCACGGCGGCGCGGGCTCCGGCCGATCAGGCGTTGGATCTCGGTGGCGCGGCCGTCGGGGCCTCGCTTCTTCCTCGACGGGGTGCTGCCCGGCATCATGGCGTATTCGGCGGTCAGCCACCCCTTGCCCTTGCCGACCAGGAACGGGGGCACGCCCGGTTCGAGTGGACGGCCACCAGCACGGTGGTGTTGCCCGACCGGTACAGGACGCCGCCGGCGGCGGGTCGAGGAAGCCCGCTCGATCGAGACGGGGCGGATCTGAGTCGGGCCGTCGGCCGTCGTGGCGGATCATACCTGGATGGCTTTCCTGGGGGATCGATCAGCGGGCGTGCCGCGTGCGGGAGCGCGGCGGCGGACGCCGTTGGTGGCCGCGGGGAAGTCGACGCCCAGCAGGTGCAGCAGCAGCGTTCTGGAAGTGGAGGCGGTTGCCGGCCTGGGGGACGACGCGGCTCCTCGGCCCGTCGACCACCTCGTGGCGGTCATCTCCTCGCCTCGGATCGCCGGCAGGCAGTGGAGGAAGATGGCGTCGTCGGCGGCGAGGGCCATGAGGGCCTCGTCGACCTGGTAGGGGCGGAAGGCTTGCCGGCGGGCCTCGGCCTCGGCCTCCTGGCCCATGCTGGTCCAGACATCCGTGTAGATCACGTCGGCGTTGGATGCGGCCGATGCGGGGTCGTGGCCGATCTTGAGGGGCGTGTCGGGGAAGCGCTCGTCGTAACGGGTTCGGAAGTCGTCGGGGAATTCGTAGCCGCTCGGGCAGGCGAGCTGGAAGTCGACGCCGACGAGCGCCGAGGAGACGGCCAGGGAGCGGGCGACGTTGTTGCCGTCGCCGATGAAGGCGAGGCGCACGCCTTCGAGGCGGCCGAGCTCCTCGCGGATGGTGAGCATATCGCCCATCGCCTGGCAGGGATGCGCGGCGTCGGACAGGGCATTGATGACGGGCACGGATGCAAACCTTGCGAGTTCGTCGATCGTGCCCTGGTCGAAGGAGCGGACGGCGATGAGGTCGACGTACTGGCTGAGGACGCGGGCGAAGTCGGCCAGGGGCTCGCGGACGCCCAGGCCGACCTCCTTGCCGTTGAGGAAGATGGCGTTGCCGCCGAGGTGGGCGATGGCGGCCTCGAAGCTGACGCGGGTCCGCAGCGACGGCTTCTCGAACAGCAGGCCGAGGGTCCGGCCGGCGAGCAGCGCCGGCCGGTGGCCGCGGAGGTACTCGGCCTTCATTTCGGCGGCCCGGCGGAGGAGGCCGCGTGCCTCCTCGCGGGACAGGTGCAGCAGGTCGAGGAAGTGTCGGGTCATCATACGTCCGAGTCGGCTATGCGTCCGTGCGGGCCATCAGGCGGCGGGGCCTTCGGGCAGGTCGCGGAGGACCTCGCCCAGGGTCGCGCAGCCTTCGTCGATCAGGTCATCGGTGAGGGTCAGGGCCGGCAGGAGGCGGATCACGGTGCCGTGGGTGGCGTTGATCAGCAGGCCGCGTTCCAGGCACTCGGAGACGACCCTGGTTGCATCGACCGACAGCTCGATGCCGATCATGACGCCCCGGGCGCGGACGTCCTTCACGAGGTCGGGCCGGGCCGATCGCCAGGACTCGGCGTGGTGGCGGAAGCGGTCGGCGATCTCCAGGGCGCGGGGGAGGAGCCCCTCGTCCTCGATCGTCTCGATGGTGGCGATGCCGGCTCGGCAGGCGATCGGGTTGCCGCCGAAGGTGCTGGCGTGCATGCCGGGCTGGAGCGAGGCGGCGACCTCGACGCGGGCCATCATCACGCCTGCGGCGACGCCGCCCGCGAGGGCCTTGGCGCAGGTGAGGACGTCGGGGGTGATGCCGGCATGCTGGTAGGCGAACCAGCGGCCGGTCCGGCCCAGGCCGGTCTGGACCTCGTCGAGCATGAGCAGGGCGCCCCGCTCGTCGCAGATCTTGCGGAGGCCGGCGAGGTAGCCGTCGGCCGGGATGTTGACGCCCCCCTCGCCCTGGATCGGCTCGACCAGGATGGCGGCGGTCCGGTCGTCGATCGCCCGGGCTGCGGCGTCGAGGTCGTCGTAGGGGATGTAGGAGAAGCCGGGGACCATCGGCTCGAAGCCGGCGTGGTACTTGGGCTGGGCGGTGGCAGTCAGCGCCGCATAGGTCCGGCCGTGGAAGCCGCCGAGCGTGGTGACGATCCGGGTGCGTCCCTGGGCGTGGCCGTGGGCGCGGGCCAGCTTGATGGCGGCCTCGTTGGCCTCGGCGCCGCTGTTGCAGAAGAAGCACTGGCCGCCGAAGGAGCGTTCGGAGAGGGCCTGGGCGAACTGGCCCTGGGCCTCCATGTACCAGGTGTTGGGGACGTGGATGAGCTGGCCGACCTGCTCGCGGACCGCCTCGACGACCCTGGGCGGGCAATGGCCGATCAGGTTGCAGCCCCAGCCGGGGAAGAAGTCGAGGTAGCGCTTCCCCTCGGCGTCCCAGATCCAAGAGCCTTCGCCCCTCGTGAGGCAGACGGGATATCGCCGATAGTTGGGGATCACATAGCGCTGGAACTGGGCGATGATCTCGGCGGTGCTCTGGGTGGCCTGCGACAATTCAGGGGACCTCCGGCGTCCGGGTTGTGGGGGAGGGTCGGTGCGGGGGGGCGTCCGGGAGGGCAGACACGCCCCCGGCGGTCATGTTCGCGCCACGACCGGCTTGCGGCGGGGCGGTTCGACGCCGGCCGGTTCGATGGTGATCTCGGTGCCGATGCCGGTGGCGGTGAAGATCTCGATGAGCAGCGAGTGCCGGAGGCGGCCGTCGATGATGTGGACCTTCTTGACGCCGTGGTTGAGGCTATCGAGGCAGGCGTCGACCTTGGGGATCATGCCGGCGTCGATGATCTTGCGGTCGATCAGGTCGCGGAGGTCGTCGGGGGTGACGGCGGTGATCAGGCTGGAGGGGTCGTTGCGGTCCCGCAGGATGCCGGGCATGTCGGTGAGGAACACCAGCTTCTCGGCGGACATCGCCATGGCGACGGCGGCGGCGGCGGTGTCGGCGTTGACGTTGAGGAGGCCGCCGTCGTCGTCCTCGGCGAGGGACGGCAGGACGGGGACGACGCCGGCGAGGCAGAGGTTGTCGATCGGGCCGACGTCGACCTCGTCGACCTCGCCCACGCGGCCGAGGTCGACTTCCCGGCCGTCCTCGCCCGGGAGGGAGATCCGGTGGCCGTAGAGGCACTGGGTCGTCTTGTGGTGCAGGCCGGCCGCCCGGCCGCCGTACTTGTTGATGTGGCGGACGATGTCGAGGTTGATCTCCTCGGCGAGCACCCGGGCGACGATCTCCAGGGTGGGCCCGTCGGTGTAGCGTCGGCCCTGGACGAAGTGCGGTTGGAGGCCGGCATCGGCCATGGCCCTCGAGATCGCCTTGCCGCCGCCATGGACCACCACGGGCCGCATGCCGACGGTCTGCATGAAGACGACATCGACCAGGAGGGCCCGGAGTGCCTCGGGGTTCTCCATCAGGGAGCCGCCGAGCTTGATGACGGTTGTCCGCCCCTGGAACGACCGGATGTAGCGGAGCGCCTCGATCAGGACGTCCGCCTTCCGGATGGCTTCCTCATGCACTTCGGCAACCCTCGAACCGGCGCGGGCCACTCGGGAAAGCAAAGCGTTATTTTGGCGTCCGGCGGGGGCGGCTGTAAAGGGAGATCCGCCTCGGTGGCGGGGCCCCGATCAGCGGACCTGGACCGGGCGGGTATCCCGGGCGATGGGCAGCCATCGCTGGTCGTCCTCGGATCGATAGCCGGTGTCGGGCGACGAGGATCGGGTCGACTTCCTGCGGGGGGGCTGGTCGTCGACGGGGATGTCGTCGAGCGACGGGATCGCCTGTCCCTGGCCGGGGATCCGCGCGACCGGCGGCTTGCGGCCGCCCGAGCCGGAGCCCGACCCGCCCGCGGGTCGCGCCCTCACGGCGCCGTCGGCCACGGCCGGGTCGTCCCCCGGGGATCCGCCCTGGAACTGGCCGAGGCGGGCGGTCAGGTCGGTGTTGGCGGCGTCCACCTGGGCGAGTTGGTCGGCGATCCGCTGGTTGTCGGCGCGGGCGTCGGCGACCTCGCGGCGGAGCTTCTCGTTCTCGAATTCGAGCCGGCTCACCGCGGTCTTGAGCGAGCCGACGGACGGCCCGCGCTGCATCAGGCCGCCGCCGGACGAGCAGCCGGCCAGGCCGACGGCGCAGGCCAGGCCCAGCGTCGGGGCGATCGCGGCCAGCCATCGGGGGCCCAGGGGCATGGCGGGGGGATCCTTCTCGGCCGGGGACTTGGGTCAGGGCTCGCGGGACCAGGGGGCGTCGGCGAAGCCCTCGCCGGTCTTCGAGGCGTAGTTGGGCGGGGGGCGGTCGTCGACGGGGTCGCGGTCGGGGACCGAGTCCCCCGCATCTTCCTCATCGGCCACGGCCCGGTGCGAACCCAAGCGGCGGAGCGCGAGGAAGAGGCCCATGGCCAGCACGCCCGTTACAGCCCCTACCAGCGCGCTGAGCAGGATCACCACCCCCAGCGACTTTTCCACCGGGCCGAGGCCGAACGGCAGGCGGACCGTCACCGTGCCCCCGTTCGACCAGCAGAACCAGCCGAGGATGCCCAGCACCAGGCCGACCGCGATCAGGTAGCGGAAAGCCCAGAGGTTCCGCAGCAGGGCGGGTCGGCGACGCCGATACGGGGTGGACATGATCGCACCTCCGGGGTCGGCCCGTCGCCCAGCCTCGGGGGCTAGCGCTCCAGGCCGACCATGAACCAGAATACCACGGAAAGCTGCCGGAAGAGCGGGTCGGCCCAACCCGGCCAGATCCAGGGCCAGCCCAGCACCAGGCCGGTCGCCGCCATGCTCAGGTAGGGCCCGAACGGGAGCTCGTGGTCGGACCCGGTCCTCGGGCGGCCGGAGATCAGCTTCCAGGCCAGGTTGACCACCTTCCAGCCGGCATGGGCCAGCCCGAAGAACGGTGCCAGGAAGAAGGTCAGCACGGCCGCCTGCCAGCCCAGGAACGCGCCGATCATCGCCAAAAGGGTGACGTCGCCGAAGCCCATCGCCTCGCGTCGGAACGCCAGGGTGCCCAGGAACCGCACGACCGCCACCAGCAGGCCGCCCGCCAACAGGCCGATCCCGCCGACCTTCAGCGAGGCGATCGCCGTTGCGGCCGTCCCCGGCTCGGGCCGGACGCCGGGCACGAGCGCCGCAAATCCCAGGCCCACGACCATGCCGGTGATCGTCACCTCATCCGGGATGATCATGTGGTCGTAATCGATGAACGTGGCCACCACCAGGAAGGCGAGCAGGAGCTGGTGGTAGCCGGCCCGGAGCATCGACTGGACCAGGACATCGCCCATCATCAGGCGGTCGCCGACGTAGGCGACGTCGGCCAGGTAGGCCGCGACGAAGAGGAGGCCCACCAACGCCTCGATCGACGGGTAACGCGCCGAGATCGGTTCCTTGCAGGACCGGCAGCGGCCGCCCAGGAGGAGCCAGCCCAGGATCGGCCAGTTGTCCCTCGCGGCGATCGGCGAGAGGCACCTCGGGCACGTCGAGGCCGGCCAGACCAGGCTCTTCTCCCAGGGGATCCGGTAGATGCAGACGTTCGAAAAGCTGCCGACCGCCGCCCCCAGGGCGAACGTCATCGGGATCAGCAGGGCATGCAGGGTGATCAGCACGGCCGATCTCCCCGAGCTTCCAGGATCGCCTCGGCGACTTCCTCGGGGGTCAGGTCGTCGGTGGCGATCGCCACGTCGGCAACCTCGGCATACCAGGGCGTCCTCTGCTCCAGCACCTCGGCGATCTCGCCCAGCGTGCCGGCGGCGGTGAGGGCGGGGCGGAGGTGGGCCTCCTCCGCGATCCGCCCGGCGATCCGCCCCGGATCCGCGGTCAGCCAGACGACCAGGCCGAAGGATCGCAGCCGACGGCGATTCTCGGGCCGGACCACGATGCCCCCGCCGGTGGCCACCACGCGCGGCGGCCCCTCGACCAACCCGGAGAAGATGGCCGATTCGAGGTCGCGAAAGGTTGGCTCCCCGAACTGCCGGAACATCAAGGCGACCGGCAGCGGGTTCGTGAGTTCCAGGAGCGTGTCGGTGTCGTGGAAGGTCCAGCCCAGGCGGGAGGCCAGGATCCGGCCGACGGTGCTCTTGCCGGTCCCCCGGTAGCCGACGAGGGCCAGGGAATGGGGGTCGCGCGCGGGGCGGGCCTCGTTCATTCGGCGGCACCGCGGTCGGCGGCCGCCTCGGCCTCGGCATCGGCGTCGTCGGGCTCGTCCTGCACCATCCGCGAGGGGTTCAGCTTCTTGCGGACGACCTGGCGCATCAACTCCATCGGCGGTTCCTTGCCGGTGAACAGGTAGTACTGCAGCCCTGCCTGCCGGACGAACATGTCCACGCCGCTGATCGTGACGCAGCTCCGGTCATCGGCCAACTTCAGGAACATCGTGTGCTCGGGGTGGTACACCGTGTCGAACGCGACCATGCCGGGCTTGAACGCGGCGGCCGGCACGGGCGAGTCGTTGACGTTGGGATGCATCCCCACCGGCGTGCAGTTGATCAGGATGTCGCAGAGCGTGCCGGCCCGCATCGCCCAGGGTGTGCTGCGGCAGCCGACTTCCTCGGCCAGCTTCACCGCACGCTCGTCGTGCCGGTTGCAGATGGTCACGCCGGCGCCCCGGCGGTACAGGCCGAAAGCGAACGACCGGGCCGCGCCGCCGGCGCCCAGGATCAAGGCCTGCTTGTCCAGCAAGGGGCTCACACCCATCGGGCCCGAGCCGCCGCCCAGGGCCGCCTCCAGCGACCCGACCGCCGCGCGGTAGTCGGTGTTGTGGCCGACCATCTGCTGGTCCTTGACCACCACGGTGTTGCAGGCGCCCGTGAGTTCCACCGCGTTCTCGGCCTTGCCCAGCAGGCCGACGATCGCCTCCTTGTGAGGGATCGTCACGCTCATCCCCTGGATATCCAGCCAGGCGAGCGTCGAAAGCGAGTCCTTGAGCTGCCCCTCCGGGATCCGCAGCGGCACGTACACGCAGTTCAGGCCGTGGTGGCGGAACGCCGCATTGTGGATCGCCGGGCTGAGGCTGTGCTCGATCGGGTCGCCGATCACCGCGTATACCCTCGTGTCGCGGTCGACCTGGTCGAGCGAGTACTCCCGCTTCAGCTCGAAGAAGTTGGGCTGGCCGGGGGCGAAGATCCGGTCGGGGTTGAAGCCGGCGTAGGTGAACGGCGCCCCGTACTTGACCGCCAGGATCCGCGTGAAGAACCCCAGGGGGCCCATCGCCAGGCCGATCGTCGGCTTCTCGGCGCGGGCGGCGATATCCAGCACCGACGAAGCATCGCCCACCGACTGAGCCAGGCAGGCGACCTTGACGATGTCGGCCCCCTTGGCGGCCATCTTCTCCGACAACTCGGCGAGGTTGGCGGGGGTCTTCTGGAAGTTGTGGTAGCTGACGATCCGCTTCGTCTTGCCGAACCGGGGGATCTTGTCGGCGATATCCTCCTCGAGGTCGACGTAGTCGATCCCCATCACGATCGCCTCGCGGAGCAGCCGCTGCCGCTTCTCCTCGTCGCCCCGCCAGAGGCCGCCGTCCTTGCCCCGGCGGACCGTCAAGACCACCGGCGTGTATCGGTTCGACAGCAGCCGCTTCAGGTCGGGCTCGGACCGCATGCAATCGACCCGAAGCTCGACCAACTCCGCGCCCGCCTCGGCCGCCGCCTTCCATTCGTCCAGCATCGACTTGTGCCGGCCCCGACCGATCGTCACGCAGATCATGGCGCTTTCCCCGCAATCGGTTTGCCCATCGTCCTTTGTCACCTGTCCCCGCCCGGCTTGTCAACCGCCGGACCGCCTTCCCGAGGGACTCCGGGCCGATTCTGGCGGGCCAATCGGTCGGGACGATTTTTCCACCCCGTGACGCACCCATGCACCCAGCCCGCCCAGGCCGCCCGATCGCTCGAACTTGCCCTGGACGAATTTCTTCGAATACCCTATCATGACTACCTACCGGTCGGTATAGGACGTAACCAGGCGGGCCGTTCCATGGTGATGGCGCCGGAGCCCAGGATGTCGGGGGAGCGGGCCCGGGAGATCGCCCGGGTGGCCGCCCGCCTTTTTGCGACGCGGGGTTACGACGCCACCGGGGTCGCCGAGATCGCCGCGGAAGCCGGCGTCACCAAGCCGACTTTGTATTACCACTTCAAGAGTAAGGAGGGCCTGGCGAATGCCCTCTTGCACGAGCCGCTGGGCCGGATGGCCGAGGCCCTGGACCGGCGGATCGACGAGGCGGCCGACCCGCTCGACGGCCTGATCGCCTACGTCGAGACCCATTTCGAGTTCGTCCGGGAGGATCCCGACCGGGCCCGCTTCCTGTACGCGATCTTCTTCGGCCCGCTCGGTTCCGGCCTGGCGGCCGAGGTGCTTGCCATTTGCCCCCGGTTCGACGAGGCGCTCCGCCGGGGGATCGCCCGGCTGGAAGCGGCCGGGATGGTCGAGTCGGCCCTGGCCGAACGGTTCTTCTGCGCCATCCGGGCCCTGATCACCTCCCGGACGATGGAATTCCTCTATATCAGCGGCGAACTCGGGGCCGACGCGGCGCGTCAGGTCGTCCATGACCTGCTGCTCGGCTTCGCGCCCCCCCCTTGTCGACAAGCCGCCCCTTTCCTGGACCCCCGCACATGAACCCGTCTCGCATCCCGGCCGGAACCCTCCGGGCATACGGCCGTTGGACCTGGTTGCTGGCGTCGGCGGCCGCCGTCGGCTGCGGAGCCCGGGCCGAGAACGGATCGCCCGGCGAATCCGACCCGGTGAAGTCCCCAAGGACCGTCGTCGTCACCACCGCGCCCGTCGAACGGCGGTCGGTTGAACGGTCGGTGGAAGTGGTGGGCTCGCTGAAGGGGTGGGAGCAGGTCACCATCGGCGCCAAGAAGGGGGGCCGGGTCCTGAAGATCCTCCGCGACATGGGCGACCACGTCCGGCCGGGCGAGGAGCTGGTGAAGCTGGATACCGTCGATGCCAAGCTTGCGGCCGAGCAGGCCCGGACCAAATACCTCGCCGAGCTGGTCAAGCTGGGGATCGACCCCGCCGCGGCCCAGTCCAGCTACGAACGGTTCCAGGCCGAGGGGATCATCAACCTGCTCCTGCAGGACCACCGCGACCTCGACAAGCTGCCGGCCGACCAGCGCGAGGCCCGCCAACGGATCGACCGCGACATCGACGAGACGCCCGCCATCAAGCAGGCCGTCGCCGCGCTGGACAAGGCCCGCCAGAACTACAACCGCCAGAAGTCGCTGATGGAGCGGGGGCAGGGCACGCCGCAGGACTTCCAGAACGCCAAGA
>JAXMBD010000085.1:0-13659 GCA_046350035.1 Isosphaeraceae bacterium
AGTCGTGCCCCAGGCCGTGGCCCTCGTGGGCGCCCTCGATCAGGCCGGGGATGTCGGCCACGACGAACCGCCGTTCGCCCACGTCGACGATCCCCAGGTTGGGGAACTTGGTCGTGAACGGATAGGCGGCGATCTCCGGCCTGGCCGCGGAGATCCTCGACAGCAAGGTCGACTTGCCGGCGTTGGGCAGGCCGACGAGGCCGACGTCGGCGATGACCTTCAGCTCCAGGACGATCGAGCACTCCTCGCCCGGCTTGCCCTTCTCGAACTGCCGGGGGGCCCGGTTGGTCGAGCTCTTGAAGTGGGTGTTGCCGTGGCCGCCGCGGCCGCCCCGGGCGACGTTGATCCAGTCGCCCGGCGCCTTCAGGTCGCGGATCACCAGGCCGCTCGACAGGTCGCGGACCTGCGTGCCCGGCGGCACGGCGATGATCAGGTCGTCGGCCGACTTGCCGTGGCAGTCGGAGCCTTGCCCGTGCTCGCCGCGGCCCGCCTTCCAGTGCCGCTGGTGCGAGAGGTGGGCCAGGTTCGTCAGCCCCTCCTCGGCGCGGAGGATCACCGAGCCGCCGTGGCCGCCGTCGCCGCCGTTGGGGCCGCCTCGGGGGACGTACTTCTCCTTGCGGAAGCTGAGGCAGCCGTTGCCGCCGTCCCCCGCCTTCAGATGCAGCGTCACCCGATCGACGAACATGCTTGCCCCATGCGGATGCGTTTTAGGCGGTCGCCGTCAGCGGGTCGACGTTGATCCGCCGGCCGCCCTGGTCGAACCGCACCGTGCCTTCCACCAGCGAGTAGATCGTCCAGTCCCGGCCGACGCCCACATTCCTGCCGGGGCGCCACTTCGTGCCGTGCTGGCGGCAGAGGATGCAGCCCGGGCGGGCGAACTGGCCGGCATACATCTTGATGCCCAGCATCTGCGGATTCGAGTCGCGGCCGTTGCGGCTCGACCCCTGACCCTTCTTGTGTGCCATCGTCGGAACCCTTGCCCTGACGGAACCATGCGTGCAGCCAACCCGGCCCGAGGGACCGGGAAAAATCCTATTCTAGCCATCCGACCGTTTCCGAGACAAGCCGGGTCGTCGCGTCGGTACGGTCCCCGATCGCCGCCCTCGATTTCCTGGGGCCTTCTGGAACGAGTTTGCCGGTCCTGACGCGCCCCTTGCGGGCGGTCAGGAGGCCGGTGGATCCGGGACCGGACCCGCCGGGCCCGCCGGATCGCCCCCGGCCGCGTCGGCCGCCTGCTGCCGTTTCACTCGCGCCTTCTCGGCATCCGCCCTAAACTCTTGCTCGTTGATGCGATACCGCTCGGCGTGCCAGCGGATGGCTTCGTCTCGTGTGGGCCGCAGGTTGTTGGGCAGGTCGGCCTCCAGCTCGCGGATGATCGACAGGATCTGGTCGGCCGGCGCCAGCCGGCGGAGCCACAGCGGCATCCAGATCAGGAACGGGCCGAACCGGCAGGTCGGCTCGATGTTGTGCCGCTCGCGGTAGACGATCCGCTCGTACTCGCGGTGGTTCCGCGTCCGGTACTCCTCCAGGTCCAGGAGGTGCCGGCGATACTCCCGCAACGCCTCGGCGCGATACCGGCGGAGGTTCTTCGCCTCGGGCGACTCGTCGAGGAAATCGGCCGCGTCCATGGGCCGAGCATCCTCCTCTTCCAGGTCGCGGCGGGCCTCGGCCAGCCGCAGGGTGAGCCGCTCCAGGTGCCCGGCGATCCACTTCATCAGCTTCGCCAGCGACCGCTCCTGCGCCCCCTTGCGTCGCGAGTATTCGGCCGCATCCCCATCCCCGTCGGGGAGTTCCGCCAGGTGGCCGAACCGCCGGTGGAGTTCCATCATCCGCGGGATGGCCAGGGCGCACGCGTGCAACCCCTGGAACAGCTCGGCCCGGCCGGTATCGCCGTCGGCCTGGGCCTCGTGCTTGAGGTTGGCGAGCAACGCCGGGTACATCGGCCCGAGGCCCTCGCCGAACTCGACCGGCCGATCCAGGGCATCGGACCAGAGTTCGAAGGCGCCCTCCAACCGCTCGACCCGCAACGCCTTGGGGCGTCGCTGGGCCTCCCGGGTGGACTCGGCGAGTCGGCCGTGCAGGGCCGCCAGCTGGCGGTCGCATCGGCGGGATCGGACCATCGCGATGGCGGCCATCCGCACGCATTCCTGCTCGGTGGGCCCGTTGGGCCGGAGCTCGTCGGAGAGGTCCTGCTCGATGAGCAGCATCTCGGGCAACTCGCCCGGGAGGAGGCCCGCGACGGAGCAGCCGTGGGTGCGGGCATTCTGCGAGGCGCGGGCCTTCCCCTCCTCGGTCCGGGGCCCGGTCGAGAACCGGGCGTTGGCGCGGTTCCTGGCCGTGATCGGATCGACCTCGACGTCGATTTCGGGCTCCGGGTTGGGCGAAGCGGCTGCGGGCCCCGGGACGGACTCGGCGGCGGGATCGTGGGCGTCGGGCTGGTTCGAAAAAGGCGTCTGGGACATGGCTTGGGACTCGGCACGCGGAAACCGGTGGAGGTCACGCGGCTCCTCCGAGTCGATCACGCAACGTCGGGCTCCTCCCGCGGTCATTGCGTGGATGGGGATGGTCCGAGGAAGCTGGAGAATCCCCTACCCTGGAATTTAGGTGATATAAGATGAATGGGCAAGGAAATCTGGGTCGGTTTTGGTCGTGAGCGTTCGGGTTCTGCGGGAGATTGGGGCCAGGTATGGCTCATTTGGCCCGTGGGGCTTCCGGAACGAGTTCTCGATGCTCCTGCGACCCCGATCCCTGCCGGGACCCGACTACCCTACGAGCCAGGGTGGTAGCCCAGGTCACGTTCAGCAAGGCCCACTCGACCGAGTTCTCGACGCCCTGGCACTCGTTGAAAACAGGACGCTGGTGCGCGACGATCCGGCCGTCGATGCGTTCGAACTCCATCTTCGCTCAAGAAGCGGCGGATTGCCCGGGAATGGTTTGCCGGTTCTCCGGGTGAACAAGGCACCAGGACTCCCTATCCGGCCGTTCTAGGGCCCCTTCTCGGCCCGTATCCCGCGATCTACCCAGTTTCAACCAGGGGATTGCCCCCGCGAGGAGCCGGATCGGCTCCGGGCCGTGCTGCGTCCTGCGCCGCCCGGCAGGGGCCGATGGAGGAGATGAGGGCGGTGTTTCTAAAAAACAACACGCAAATCGATCGTGTTTCGCAAGGGAAACGCCGCAAACGGGTCGGTCCGAGTCTTTTTCTTTTGCGTCGGGGACTGGGCCCGCTTATCGTCCCGCTCGATATCTCGCTGTTTATTTCGCCGGTTACCTGCGTCCCCGTTCTTAGGAGTGCACCATGAAGGCGGGCTCCCCCCCCTCGCAAACTCGCCGAAATTCCCGTACGCAACAAACATCACGCAGCACGACCGGCCTACGCCGGTTGCGGGCCGCCCTGGAGGGCCTGGAGCGCCGCGACGTCCCGGCGGTGCTGGGCCCCTGGAACACGCTGGACGCCATGCCGGCCCTGCGGAGCGACCTGACCTCGTACCTGTCGCTGTCGTCGAGCCAACCTTTTACCGTCGATGCGTCCTCGTTGCGTGACATGCTCGCCCAGGCGCCCCTGGAATCGACCTCCGGGGCGACGACCTCGGCCCTGCGGCTGCCGATGCCGATGCCGGACGGCTCGTTCGACGAGTTCGCGGTGGTCGAGTCGCCGATCATGGAGCCGGGCCTGGCCGCGCAGTTCCCCGACATCAAGACCTACCGGGGCCAGGGGATCGACGACCCGACCGCGACGGTCCGGTTCGACCTGACGCCCCAGGGCTTCCACGCCATGATCATGTCGGCGTCGGGCACCACGTTCATCGACCCGTACTATCACCTGGACACCAGCCTCTACGTCAGCTACGACCGCTCGGCGGCCCGAGACATCCGGTCGGGCGACGCCGCCCTCGACGCCGCCCTCGATCACGCCGGCGACGTGGTGACGGCGCCGGCCTTCCAGGGTCCGCTGCCGCTCGGGGCCGACGGCCTGGAGGGGCGGAAGCCCGGGGTCTCGGTCTCGGGCGGGGGCATCACGGTCCAGCGGTCGGGCACCCAGTTGCGGACGTATCGCCTGGCGATGGCCGCCACCGGCGAGTACACCCAGTTCCAGGGCGGCACGGTCGCCGCCGGCCAGGCAGCGATCGTCACGGCGGTCAACCGGGTCAACCAGGTTTACGAGAGCGACCTGTCGATCCGCATGACGCTGATCGCGAACAACAACGTGCTGGTTTACACCAACCCCGCGACCGACCCGTACACGAATAATGACGGTTCGGCGATGCTGGGGCAGAACCAGACGAACCTCACCAACGTCATCGGCGGGGCCAACTACGACATCGGCCACGTGTTCAGCACCGGCGGCGGCGGCATCGCCGGGTTGGGCGTCGTCGGCAACAGCACGCGCAAGGCCCAGGGCGTGACCGGCCTCCCCTCGCCGATCGGCGACCCGTTCTACATCGACTACGTCGCCCACGAGATCGGCCACCAGTTCAACGGCAATCATACCTTCAACACCTCTTCCGATCCGAACCGCAATGCCTCGACGGCGTACGAGCCCGGCAGCGGTTCGACGATCATGGCCTACGCCGGGATCACGGGCGCCAACTCCGACCTCCAGCCCAACAGCGACCCCTACTTCCACTCGATCAGCTTCGACGAGATCGTGAATTTCGTGGACAATCTGATCCCGTCGGTCGGCACGAGGACGGCCACGGGCAACATCGTGCCCACCGTCGATGCGGGCGCCGATTACATCATCCCCGCGCAGACGCCGTTCGTGCTGACCGCGACCGGCTCGGACGGCAACGGCGACCCGTTGACCTATTCGTGGGAGGAGCGGGACCTGGGCCCGGCGCAGCTCCTGAACGCGGCCGACAACGGGTCGAGCCCGTTGTTCCGCGTCTGGAACCCGACGACCGACCCCTCGCGCACGTTCCCGAGGCTGAGCAACCTCGTGGCCAACACGCTCCCGCTCGGCGAGAAGCTGCCGACCACGAACCGCCAGCTCAAATTCCGCGTCACGGCCCGCGACAACCGCTCCGGCGGCGGCGGCGTGAACACCGACGACATGGTGATCACGGTCGTGAACACCGGGGCCGCGTTCGCCGTCACCTCGCCGAACACGGCGGTAACCTGGGCCGGCAACAGCACCCAGACCGTCACCTGGAACGTGGCCGGGACGAACGCCGGGACGATCAACACGCCGAACGTGAACATCCTGCTATCCACCGACGGCGGCTTCACGTACACGCCGGTGCTGAGCAACGTCCCCAATGACGGGTCGCAAGACATCACCGTGCCCAACATCGGCACCACGCAGGCCCGGATCCGCGTGCAGGGCGCCGGGAATATCTTCTTCGACATCTCCAACGTCAACTTCACGATCACCGCGAGCACGGCGGCGAACGTCATCACGTCGGTGACCTCGACCGTTGCCAACGGCCTTTATGGGATCGGGGCCTCGATCCCGATCCAGGTCGTATTCAACGGCCCGGTCGCCGTGACGGGGTTCCCGACGCTGGCCCTGAACTCGGGCGGGACCGCGACGTACTCGTCGGGGAGCGGGACCAGTACCCTGACCTTCGCCTACACGGTCGGCGCCGGCCAGTCCACCCCGGACCTCGACTACACGACGACCTCGGCCCTGGCCCTGAGCGGCGGGACGATCCTCGGCGGCGGCATCCCCGCCTCGCTGACGCTGCCGGCGCCCGGCACCGCCGGTTCGCTCGGGGCGAACAAGAACATCGTGATCGACGGCGTGGCGCCGCAGGTCTCGGAATACCGCCTCCTGTTCGGGTCGCGGTCGTACACCCGGCCCGGCAACCCGCCCCGGATCCTGCCCTGGCAGGTCACGGGGGTCCAGGTCGTCTTCAGCGAGCCGATCGCGGGGGGGAACCTCGCCAGCCTGGCCGGACTCTCGGCCACCGGGTTCTCGGGCCTGGGGACCAACACCCTGACCTGGAACCTGTCGGCGATCGATAAGGGCTCGTTCAACACCTCGTTGCTCGCCTCCGGCGCCTCGGGGCTCACCGACGCGGCCGGGAATTTCCTGGGCGGTGGGACGGCGTATGCCCAGGCGTTCCAGGTCCTCTACGGCGACTTCAACGGCGACGGTTTCGTCACCAGCGGCGATTTCACCGGCGTCTACATCGCCATGGCCGGCCCCTACAACATCTTCGCCGACATCAATGGCGACGGCGTGGTGGACATGGCCGACGTCCAGGTCGTTCGCCGGCGGATCGGCAACTTCCTCTGAGATCCCCCCGGCCGACCCCTCCGGCCGGATCCCTCGCACCACGTCGCGTACCCCCCGGCCGGCCCGGCCGGGGGCGGCGATCGTCGTCGCTTCACGCCCCGGTCGTGCCCATCCCCCCAACGAATCGCCTTCACAGGAGACCCCCCCATCATGTTCCGTTGTCCGATACTCCCGGTTCGGGCGGTCGTCGCCGCGGGCCTCGCCCTGATCGCGTCCCTGGCCCCCTCGGCGGCCCGGGCCGACCTGATCGTGACCGTGCAATCGGTCGTCGTCACCGCCGGCCCGGGCACCAAGGCGCTGGACGTCGTGCTGACCAACACGGGCCCTACCGCGGTGACGATCGGCAGCTTCTCGGTGGGTCTCTCCACCGCGTCGGCGGTCACCTTCACCGAGGCCAACATCTCGACCGTGACGCCCTACATCTTCGGGGCCAACTCGGCGTTCGGCCCGATCATCTCCACGACCCCGCCGCCGAACGGCCCGAGTTTGCTGGCCTCCGACCAGTTCCTCACCGCCGGCTCGGGCGTCTCGGTCGCCTCGGGGTCGACCGTCGGCCTGGCGCACGTCCTCTTCCTCGCCCCGACGCCGGGCGTCTACACGGTTTCCCTGCTAGCCTTCCCCACCACGACACTCTCGGGGCCGACCGGCGGGAACGTGACGATCACGACCCTCGCGAACGGCACGATCAGCGTCGTCCCCGAGCCGCCGACCGCCATCCTGCTCGCCCTGGCGTTGCCGGCGATCCTCCCGGCCGCCGCCCGGATCCGGGCGATCCGCCGGGCCCGCTAACGACGAGAATCACCGCCCGCGGGCGCGTCCGCGGGCGGGTGTCGCCGCCAGGTTCCAACCCAGGTCGTTGTTGAATCGATACGACCGTGTGTGGTGCAAGACTGGGCGACGCCCGCACGGGCGGCCCCGGCGCCGATAGGGGCGGATCTGCGGGCCTTCGGTGGCCTTCAACTTTGCGGGCCTTCGGTGGCCTTCAACGGGGCGGTCGCGAAGGCGGGATCGGCCCGCGTTTTGAGGCCGGTTCCGAAAAAAATCCGGAGAGTTTCATCCGGAACGCGGGGAGCCGGCACTCTTGTTAGCGAGGGCCCGACCGCGGCCCGCCGGGCACGTTTGCTGCCAGGGTGGGGCGTCCGTGCCTTCACCGAGTTCCCCTCGGAAACCCCGCGCATGCGACCGGTCGGGGGCGATTCCCCCCTGCGCGCCGCCGCCGGAGAGCCATCCCCGACGCGCGGATGCGAACGTCCGCGCCGTTCCGATGGCGAGGGTCGACGCTCTTCCCCCTTCTGCCGGCATCACCCCGAGGTTTGCATCCCATGCAGCGGAATCGCGTCCTCCTGTTGGCCGTCCTGGCATTCGCCCCCGCGATGGCCATGTCGGCGCGGGCCGACCTGATCGTCAGCGGGAACATCCGATCCCAGGCGGTCGGTCCGAACTTCGACTATACGATCACCCTGACGAACTCGGCGTTGAGCACCGAGTCGATCCGCACTTTCTGGTACGCGTGGATCCCGGGCCAGGATTACCTGGCCACGAGCCCGCTCGCGTTCGGCCAGCCGTCCGGATGGACGGGCACGATTACCCACGTGCCCAACGTGGCGACCAACGGCTACGCCATCCAGTGGGTCACCTCGACGGCGCCGATCGCCCCGGGCAGCTCGGCGGACTTCACCTTCCGAAGCGCCGACGCGCCCTCGTCGGTGAACGGCCTGTCGATCTTCTATCCGAGCACGCCGGTCGGCACGTCGTTCGTCTACTCGGGCGCCCCGTTCCAGGGCACCGCGAGGCAATTCATCGTCACCCCCGAGCCCTCCTCGCTGGTGCTGGGCGGCATCGCCCTGGCCGTCGGCGGAACGACCTGGGAGCGCGCGACGGACGATCGGCCGAAAGCGGAACTGGGCCGGGCCCCCGAGGTCGGCCGGACACCGCGGAGGAACGTCGCGCCGTTCTCTTCCAGGTCGGCGAGGTCCGCGGGAAACGCTGCCGGGCACCGCGCCGCGAAGGAGCACCACCAAGGCGATTCGCTCCCCTCAGGCCCTCGCCGAGCGACGGCAGCCGCGGCTTGCAGCGCGACCCAGTGGGTTACGGTCGCCAGGGGGTGGGCGGTTGTTCGTCCTCGAGGCGTGCCGACGGACGGTGGAGCTGGCCGGCCGCCGGGGATTGCATCAAGACGGGCGGTGGATCATGCGCGAGCCGTTGTCGTCGCCGAATCGGCGGAGTTCCTCAAGCAGGGCACGATGGGCCTGGGGCTGGCCGGGATGGCGGTGCCGCTGGTCCACGCGGGTGGCGGCGAGGCCGAGATCGTGATCGGCGTGATCGGCTGCGGCGGTCGTGGCACCGGCGCGGCGTTCGATGCCCTGGGCGCCGCCACCAAGGTGATCTATCCCGCGGAGGGCTATCACACCGAGGACGTGGCCGACGGGGCGCGGGTCGAGCACAAGAACATCCGCGTGGCCGCCCTGGCCGACCTGTTCCCCGACCGCCTGGCCCGTTGCCGCGGCGAGCTGGCCAAGATCGGCGTCAAGCTCGACAACGACCGCTGCTTCCACGGCTTCGACGCGTACGAAAAAGTCCTGGCGATCCCCGAAATCAATTATGTGATCCTGGCGACGCCCCCGCATTTCCGCCCCGCGCACCTGGAGGCGGCGATCCGAGCGGGCAAGAATGCGTTCGTCGAGAAGCCGGTGGCGGTCGACGCGCCGGGGGTCCGCCGGGTGCTGGCGGCGGGCGAGATGGCGACCCAGAGGAAGCTGGGGATCGCGGCCGGCACCCAGCGACGGCACCAGAAGAGCTACCGGGAGACGATCGCGCGGATCCACGACGGCGCGATCGGCGAGATCGTGTACGCCAAGTGCTACTGGGACGGCGGCCAGATCTGGGTAATCGACCGCGAGCCGGGTTGGAGCGACCTGGAGTGGCAGCTCCGCAACTGGAACTACTTCACCTGGCTCTCGGGCGACCACTACGTCGAGCAGCACGTGCACAACCTCGACGTGATCAACTGGGCGCTCGGCCAGCACCCGATCCGCGCGGTGTCGGGCCTGGGCGGCCGGCAGGTACGCGTGGGCGACAGGCACGGCCACGTCTTCGACCACTTCGCCGTCGAGTTCGAATACCCCAACGGCGTCACGGTGTTCAGCCAGGCGCGGCAGATCAACGGCTGCCAGAACATCGTGGCCGAGGCGGTGATCGGCAGCCGGGGCACAAGCAATTGCGCCGACCGGGTCGAGGTCAAGGGCGGCGAAAAGTGGCGTTTCCGCGGCACCTCGCCCAACCCCTACCAGCAGGAGCACCAGGACCTGATCGCCAGCATCCTGGAAGGGAAGCCGATCAACGAGGCGAAGGCGATCGCCGAATCGACCCTCACCGGCATCCTCGGCCGCGAGGCGGCCTATAGCGGCCAGGCGGTCACCTGGGACGAGGCGATGAAGTCCGACCGCCGCCTCGGCCCGCCCGAATACAAGTTCGGCCCCTACCCGATCCCGCCCGTCGCCACGCCGGGCGAATACCGGTTCGGTTAGGGCCCCGGAGGTCCGAACGCGGCAAGGATCGGATCCCGCAATGCGAGCCCCATGGGAGCGGCGCCCTCCCGCCGCTCCCGGCCCCAATCCGGGCGCCGCGGCGACAGGGAATCCGGGCCACCCTTCAAATTATACTTAGGCTCATCCTGAAGGATTTGGTTAGTTCTGCATTTTTATGGCATCGACCTGGTTTCATGCACCGGGATCCGCGAGCCGCCTTCGGAAGAGGTCCTTCCAACTCTCGGGAAGCCTGGGGGTCCGGATCGCGCGTCGGAGGGATTCCGGGTCCGTTGCCTTGGAAGTGAAGAGGCGGACGACCTCGGCGACGGTCACCGCGTCGTCCGCGCGCCCGATCGGCTCGATCGGATCGCCCGGCCCAACCTCGCCCACGGCCGTCACGGCGAGATAGAAGCCGGTCCGGCCATTGCGGAGCATCCGCCGGAGCATGTCCATCCGGCCGAAGCGGATCCCCAGCTTGTAGCAGGGCAGGCGCGGCTGGGTGACGACGAATTCGGCCGTGCCGATCCGGAAGCGGTCGCCGATCCGCACCTCCTCCGACAACCCCTCCGTTGTCAGGTTCTCGCCGAAGGCCGCCGTCGGGAAATCGACGCCCGGAAGCTCGCGGCGCCATGCGTCGTAATGCTCGGAAGGGTAGGCGTAGACCGCCTTATCGACCCCGCCGTGCACGGTCAGGTCCGATTGCTCGTCGCCCTCGAAATTCAGGGGCGTCACGCGCAGGCGTCGGCCGACGGGTTCCTTGAAGATCGAGGTGAGGACGACCTGGCCATCCCCCTCCACCTCGCGAGGGAGCCCGACGCTCAGCGATAGGACCTTCATGCGGCGCGATCCCCGTGTTTCGAGGGCCCGGGTCATGTCCCGTAGTCGGGCTAACCGCGACAAGGCTACCGAGGATCGGGCCCGGCTGGAAGTCTCCAGGCCCTCGGCCTATGATTCCGCGCGACAACGAACGGCCCGGCCGTGATCGAGCGGCATCACGGAGGCCGATTGGTTCGGCCCGGTTGGCAACCCTTCGAAGAGGACCACTCATGATCCGACCAGTCCTGATCCTCTCCTTCGCGGTGACGGCGATGGGCCTACCGGCCTTCGCCCAGCAGCCCACCGTCCTGCACAGGACCGCGAAAGTCGGTGACCTCGATATCTTCTACCGGGAGGCCGGGCCGAAGGACGCACCGGCGATCCTCCTGCTACACGGCTTCCCGACCAGCTCGCAGATGTTCCGCAACCTGATCCCGGCCCTGGCGGACAGGTACCACGTCATCGCCCCGGACTACCCCGGGTACGGCCATAGCTCGATGCCCGCGCATGACAAGTTCTCCTACACGTTCGACAATCTGGCGAAGGTCATCGACGACTTCACCGAGAAGGTCGGCCTGAGCAAATATGCCCTTTACGTCCAGGACTACGGGGCGCCGGTGGGTTACCGGCTGGCGGTGAAGCACCCCGAGCGAATCACCGCCATCGTCGTCCAGAACGGCAACGCCTACGATGAGGGTCTCGACAACGAGTTCTGGAAGCCGATCAAGGCCTACTGGAAGGAGCCGAAGAGCCAGGAGAGGCGCGACGCCATCCGCAACCTGCTCACCTACGAGGCGACCCGTTGGCAGTACATGACCGGGGCCAAGGATCCCGAACGGGTGAGCCCCGACGGCGCCGCCCACGACCAGTTCCTCCTCGACCGCAAGGGCAACGACGAGATCCAGCTCGACCTCTTCCTCAGCTACGGCAGCAATCCGCCGCTCTACCCGAGTTGGCAGGCCTATTTCCGGGAGCACCAGCCGCCCATGTTGATCGCCTGGGGCAAGAACGACCAGATCTTCCCCCCCGCCGGTGCCGAGCCCTACAAGCGCGACCTGAAGACGCTGGAATACCACGTGCTGGATGCCGGGCACTTCGCCCTTGAGACGAACGGCGAGGAGATCGCAAAGCTGATGCGGGACTTCCTCGGCAAGCACGTGAGGAACTGACGCGGGGGCGCATTTCGAGGGGAAGGACCGCCAGTCGGGCGATTGGCATGGATTTCCCGCGAGGTGGAACCGTCCGGGGCGGCGCCCAACGGCCCCGGGAGCCGGTAGGAGCATGACACGGCCCGGTATGGCTAACCGGGTCGGCTTCGCGAGGGGCGATTTGCGGAGGTTTCGCCGCCTTCGCCTAATCGTATTATAATATGACAATTTTAGATATATGTTTACTATATCAATTACATCATTAAAGCTATGGAGGGGCGTGATGCGAATGCCGCTGACTGAGCGGCAGCGGGTGCATCGACGGGCAGTCCGCGAGGAGCAACGAGCGATGTGGCGGGCAGGATTCCCGGGACTCGTTGACGAGTTGTTCGTCACCGAGGAAGTCGTCCTCCTGATGAGCGGCATGGGCCGGGCCTGCTACCTCGGGCCGGACGGCCGAGTTTGGGTCGGCAACCTAGGGAGGGCGATCCGCCATGCGTACTGGACGATCCGAAGGACGTAGCTTCTTGCATGGTCCGTTGGGCCGGCGCGGTCGGCCTGCCGGAACTGGTCGATGTACCGACCTGAACGGGGCCTTGCGTGGAGGGTGACTCGGCCTGAGGGCCCAAGCGCATCGACTCCTCGAACGGACGGAGGCGTCGCCCGAAGTCGTGCATCGTCGCGTCCCTGCTGGTGCGGATCCGCAACCTCGGCGTTCGGTGGAAACGTGCTTCACAGGAGGGATTCATCTCCCAGCGGGAGTTACGCCGGATTGCGTTTTCGACGACGGGGAAGGCGTGCGAGACCGCGCCGTGAGACCTGGTCGCACGAACGCGTGCCGCCCGGATAGAGGGGACGCCAGATGCATCCACAATATCAAGCTGTCACGATTCGATTGTCGCCGTAGACCCGCGATTCGGCCTTCCTTGCCCGGGCCGCCGAGTGCGGCGCGACGACCGGCCCGATCGAAAACTGCGGAACGTTGATGCAATAGCGTCCTTATTGGTTTCCATTTTGCCGGATTTTTTCCTTGTATGTAGGCACCCTATTTCTTTAGGGTTCAATCGCCTCTCCTGTCGATGCTCCGCTTGTAGGCGGTGCAATTGCTATCTCGTAGTTGATATTGATGAGGAGTTGAATCGATGACGACGACCGCTCGCATCCCCCTCGCGGCGATGGTCTCCTGCCTGATCCTGGCCCTGCCCGCGGCGGCCGACCCGATCCTGTATTCCGGGTCCGACCCCGGCGTAGGCCCTGGCGGTGCCCGGCCCAATTCCAACGCCGCGGCCGCCAATTTCGGCGCCGCGGCCGCCTTGCTGGGCCCAGTGAACCTGATTAACTGCGAGTCCCTGCCCCTGGGCACCTTCACCAATCTCGTCGCGGCGCCAGGGGTTACGATCACCTCCCAGAACAATGCGGCCGGCGTGGTGACCGGCGATGACGTGATCCTCGGCTATAACACGACGGCCGGCGGCAGCCGGTTCCTGCAGGACAGCGCGACGGGCGACCCGTCCGGTTTCAACTTCACCTTTGCCACCCCCATCCAGGCCTGGGGTGCCTATTTCACGGGGGTCGGCACCTCGTCGGGCACGGTGACGATCCGTTTTAACGATGGCACGGCCCGATCCTATACGGTGGCGGGCAGCACTAGCGGCGGGGTCCAATTCTGGGGGTTCACCGACGCCGGTAGGTCCATCTCGAGCGTCTCGGCCCTCCTGGTTGGCGGCACGGGGGATGTCTGGGGCCTGGACGATATCCGTTTTGTGGCCGTACCCGAGCCGGCCTCGGTCCTGATGGCGGGCATGGGCTTGGCGTGCGTCGGATGGATCGCAAGGCGGCGAAGCCCGGGCCAGGGCTGTTGAAACGGGTAGGGCCTTCCCGGGGCCTCCTAGGCCGTATTGACTGAAGTTGGGCGAATTGCGATAGCGTG
>JAXMBD010000086.1:0-13020 GCA_046350035.1 Isosphaeraceae bacterium
ATGCCCTACGGCATCCTCATCACGGCCGACGCAGGCACCAACGCCAAGGCCATGACCGACCTCCTCACGAAGGCGACCCAGCAGGCGGCCACCAATGGCGATAAGGTGACTACCGAGAAGCTGCAAGGGCTCTCCCTCAGCGTGGTGAAGCCGGCCAACCTGAACCCCGACCGCGCGCAGCCGTTCGTCGCCTGGGCCAGTTCCGGCACGGTCTTCTCTATCGCCACGGCCCCCAAGATCGAGGCGATCCGGGACCTCCTCGGCCACCCGACCGGCCGGACCGACTCGCTGGCCGACTCTCCCGCCTACGTCGCCACCAACAAGCGGCTGGAGAAGAACGCGCCCATGACCTGGTATGTGGATGCCAACCAGGTGCTGAAGGTACTCACCCAGATCGCCGGCCAGCAGGGGATGGACAAGGAGACCGTCGCCGAGCAGTTCAAGCTGCTGGGCCTGACCGGGGTCCGATCCCTGGGCGGTACCTACGCCATGAACGTGGGCGAGTATGATACCGTCACCAAGACGTTCATCTACGCCCCAGGCCCCCTGGCCGGCCTGATGCGGATCTTTAGCAAGTTCCCCAAGAATCAGCTCCGCCCCGAACCCTGGGTGCCAGCCACCGTCGCCTCGTACCGGTCGATCAACTTCGATTTCGACAATGCATTCCTGGCCCTGAATGACTTCGCCGACCAGCTCGTACCCGGGTTGCTCCAGAACCTGCAGCAACAGCTCGTGCCGCCGGGCGCCAACAACGCCGGCGGGTTCGATTTCCAGCGCGACCTGTTCAAGCCGCTCGGCAACCGGATCACCATCATCAGCGATTTCAAGAAGCCGATTACCGAGAACAGCCAGCGGAACCTGCTGGCGATCGCGGTCGATGATCCCAAGGCGATCCAGTCGAGCCTGAACAAGCTGATCGAACTGGCCGAGCTGAACACCCGCAAGCGGGATTTCCAGGGGACCACCATCTACGACATTGAACTGCCCAATGTCCAGAACGCCCCGCCCGCGGCGGCCGCGGCGGCCGCCGCCACCCCGCAAGGCCCCATCAGTTACGCCATCGCCAAGGGGACCCTTTTCATCTCGCAAGAGCCAACCCTGCTGGAACAGATCCTCCGCCCCGATGCACCGGCCCTGGCCGATAGCCCCGCATTCCAGTCGGTCGCCAAGCACCTACCCGCCCAATCGACCGGCGTCTCGTATCAACGGGCCGACGAGCAGGCTCGCGTGATCTACGACATGCTCAAGTCCGGGCAGTTCCAGCGGGCGCTCGACGCCGCCAACCCTGGCGGCGAAGGCCTCAAGGTCTCCGCCTACATGGATCCTGCCAAGCTGCCCGATTTCTCCGTGATCGCCAAGTACATGCTGCCGGGCGGCGGTTTCACCACGACCGACGACGAGGGTGCGGTCATTACCCAGTTCGCCCTCCGGAATGCCAACCCCTGATCCTGTCGCGTCACAGGTCGAATTCGGTCACGGCCCGGCGAATCCCGCCGGGCCGTTCTTCGTTACGCACAGCAAGTAGATCGGGCCTCGACAGAACCGATTCGAATTAATATCATGCACGATCTCAAGGGTGGGTTCGCGGGTAGGGGAGGCTCAAGTGGTTGGGGAGGAATACCGACCTTATGGGTTAGTCGGAGGGGTAGGTCGGCATGCGCCCCGACCGTCGGGGATTCGGAGGTGGATGATGGCGGACGGATTTGCTGGACGCGTCGGCCAGGCGAATCGACGGCGGTATCGGTTCCGGGCAACCTGTGAGACGTTGGAAGGGCGTGCGCTGATGGCGGCATCGCTTGCCCAGCCCTCCGACCTCCTCGCATCGGCGGGGACAGGTTTTCAGGTGGCTTTGAACGGAAGTGGGACGACGAACAATCAGAATTTCACCGTTTCCTCGACAAATCCCCGGATCGGGGCGACGATCGCCCAGGGGCAGTTCTTCACGATCGGGGTGAGCCATCAGGCGGCAAATTCGTCGGACGTCTCGTTCAACGGGACAATGGTGTATCAGCTATTCCAGGACCTGACGCCGATCACCGTGTCGAGGATCTCGGAACTGGTCAACCAGGGCTTCTACCTCCAGCCGACGGCCCAGAATGACCCGAATACCGGGCAGCCTTATCCCACGAAGAACTGGCATCGCGTGGCCTCCGGGTTCCCCACCGCGACCGATTACATCGTGCAGGGCGGCTCGGTGAACGGCGACGGGACGGGCGACGTCAATCAGCCTGGCTTCCCGTTCGCCAACGAAATCGTCCCCCAACTCGCGTTTACCGGGAAATATCAGCTCGCGATGGCTAACGCCGGCCCGAACACGAACTCTTCGCAGTTTTTCGTGACCACGGGCGCCCCCTCGTTCCTTACGGGTAATTACACGATCTTCGGGCAGCTCGTCTCGGGTTCGGACATTGTCGAGAAGATGACCCAGGTGCAGACGACCGGCTCGCCCAAGACGACCCCGGTCTCGCCCATCCTCTTCACCGCCACGACGCTTACCAACGGCAACCCCAACGGCGTTGTGCACATCGACACGACCGGGGCGAAGGCCGGCGATACGGCCACGATCACCGTGACGGCGACCGATCCGACCGACAATACGACCGTGACCCGCGAGTTCCAGGTTTACATCCCGGTCGACACCCGGTCCGTCCGGGTGCTCCAGGATAATTTCATCGTGTCGCCCAGGCCGAGGCGGAACGGCGGCAAGAACACGGTCGAGATCAAGGAATTCGACGGGAACCTCGTGGCGATCGTGAACGGGATCGCGGATCCCAACACGCTCGCCTCGGACAACGCCCAGCGGATCGTAGCGTACGGCTCGAAGACCTCCGACACGATCACGATCGATCCGTCGATCACCGTTCCTGCAACCATCGACGGAGGCCATGGCGGTAACAATCGGTTGACCGCCGGCGACGCCTCGACGAGGCTCCACGGGTGGTTCGGCCAGAATGTGATGAAGGGTGGGCCGCAGAAGGACGAGTTAATCGGCCGTCTGGGGAAGGTGACCTTCAAATACAGCCCGGGGCCAGACACCTACTTCGCGGGCGAATCCCGGACGAACGTCCGGTTCCGCTATCACAAGGCAGTCGCCCCGCGAGGCACCTATGTGAACGTCCCCGCCCCGAAAGCGGCCAAGGCTAGGCACAACGTTTAAGCCCGAGGGAAGAATGGGGCAGTCCCGGGACCCGGGACTGCCCCATCCCATCACTCCGATCAATCGTAGGGACGATCCTTGGGCCTGGACTTCTGGAAATCCTGAGCACAGGGCAGGGCCCGGAGCGCCCCGGGTAGGCTGGCGGCGGCGGGCCATCGCTGCTCGGGCCGCCTTGCCATGGCCTTTCGGATGATCTCGCAGAGGTCATCGGGTAGGTAGGGCCCTAGCGACTTGATGTCCATCGGATCGAGGTTGATCCGCTGCCGGATCATCTGCATCGGATCCGTCGCATCGTACGGCAGCTTGCCGGTCAACAATTCGAAGGCGGTCACGGACCAGGAGAAGATGTCGATCTTCTCGCTGATCGTTTCGCGGCGGACAAGTTCCGGGGCCATGTACTGGAGGGTGCCGGTGCGGTTGCCCGGGCGTCGGAAGACCTCCGTGTTGGGCACCGCGAGGCCGAAGTCAATCAGCTTGATCTGGTCGTCCCGGTTCACGAGCAGATTCTTGGGCCCATAGTCATGGTGGATGAAGCCCTTGGCATGGACGGCGGCCAGCCCTTCGGCCGCCTGAGCCAGTAACTCGACCTTCCTCCCCAGGTCGGCGCCCGACTGTCGGACGAAGTTGAGGCTAACCCCCTCGATGAAATCCATGACCAGGAAGTACTCGCCCTTGTTCGTCAGGCCGTAGTCGTAAGTGCGCACGACATGAGGGTGGTTGATCTGCTGGGCCATTTCCCCTTCGGTTGGTCGGCCGATCGACTGGGTCCGGGTCAGGGCGGCCTGGGTTTTCTCCTTGTCCTGGAGCTTCAGGCAGACCACCCGCCCCGCCTCGTTCTCGACGGCGCGGAAGACGCGAGACATGCTGCCCTGGCCGATCTCTGCGATGATCGTATACTTGCGATCGATATTGACCTTGCGGAGCTTGGGCGGCGGCGCGGCCTTCGGTTTAGCCGGGACTTTCGCCCTGGCCGAATGGACCTTCCCTCCGCCCGCGCCCCCGCTCGGTTTCCTGTCCTTTGCACCAAATAGCCATTCGAACATGGAGGGTCAATCCCGGGGAGGGGGCATTCTCGGGTCCGTTCTGCTCGGTCCCCTAGATTTAAGTTACGCAATCAGGGCGGTACGGGGACAGCCGAATCGAGGTGACAGCGAACGCCCTTCATTCGCTTTCATGGGGTACCATGCCCCCCTGGCATTTGGCCCTGAGCCGGCGATGTCCCCTTTCGGAGTGCATCCGTACGCCTTCTGACGCGCGAGGCTTCTTCCAACCGGCCGAGCTCTTCGAGGGCTCGGGCACGATGCTCCAGGCAAAATCGATTCGTTGGGTCGAGTGCGAGGCAGGTTTGGAAAGCCTCCAGGGCCTCGCGGTATCGACGGAGTTCGAAGGCGCAGACGCCGCGATAGTAGTGCGGCCAGAAGGCGTCGGGTGCTTCTTCGATCGATCGAACGAAGGCTTCGAGGGCGACATCGTAGCGCTTACGGTCGAGATAGAGCCGGCCCAGGTTGTCGAAGGATCGGGCCGTGGCCTCCCCGGGCTCCGGGAGGTCCGGCAACCCCGCCCTGGATCCGTCCAGGCCCTGACGGATCAGCAACAGGGACCCGTCGTCGCCGAGGTCGTCGATCGCTTCGACGAGCGTGGCCAGGGCCGCCTCGGGGCCCTTCGTATCACGTTGGATCGTCGCCCAGCCGATGGCGAGGTCGCGGAGGTCTTCCCGGAGTCGAGACTCGAGGGAGGCATCCCGACGATTCGCTGGCTGGAGGAGTAACAAATTTCGACGGGCCCAGAGAGCATCGACTGCCGATGCCAGGTCGGTAGGCGGGGCAGCACCGTCAGGGCTTGCCCTTCGGAATCGGAGCTGAGTGACCAGGGCATGCAAGTCGTGCAAGAGACGACCCCGGGAGGAAAGCTGGGATTCGGCATCCAGTCGGGAACGAAGATTCTTGCCCCAGGGAACCCAGGCGGCGATGTCATGGGCCCGATCCAGGAGAGCCAGGCTTTCCTCATAATTGCCGCCTTCCCGTAGTCTTACCGCCGCTTCCATGGCGTCGGACACGCGATCGACCTGGAGGAAATAGGCCGAGGCGCCAAAGGCCAGAATCACCAGGGCCAGCACGGCGATCACCCATCGTGACAGGGCCAGCGGTCGGCGTCGCCGCCACTTCGCCCAGCGCTCCGACCAACTTCGGACCCGAACTCCCCGCAGGGGCATGTCCAGCAGGTGATTCTTCAGATCGTCGAGCAAGGAGGCTGCCGACGGGTAGCGATCGGATGGGTCGGGCTCGGTACAACGCCCGATGATCGCCCGCATACCTTCGCTGATCTCCACTTCGCAGCCCGGCCGGCCGGTAATGCCGAAGACCGCTTTCATGAGCAGGCCCAGCGAATAGACGTCGGTCCGTGTGTCCACCGGCTGGGTGATCGGCAACCCCTGGCGGATCGCCTGCCCCGCCTTCAGCTGCTCGGGCGACATCCAGCCAACCGTCCCGCCCAACCGCCCCGGGAACGCCTCCTGGGGTAATAGCGGCCGCCGGGCCATGTGGAAGTCGAGCAACATCGGCCGGCCGTCGTCGGTGAGCAGGACGTTCGATGGCTTGATATCCATGTGGACGAGGCCCAGCTCGTGGGCGTGGCGGACCGCCTCGGTCAGGCAGGCCGCGATCCAGCAAACCGCCTGCTCGAAGGTCGCCCCCCCGAGGAACCGTCGCCCAGGGCTATTGGCGTGGCGAGCTGCCTGGCCCGGTCCCGCGCCCGCGTCCAGGGCATCCAGGAACGATTTTCCGGATCGGTCGCCCAGGGTGATCTGCGCCAGGCGCTCCAGCAGGACCGAGAAGTCTGCCCCGCCAAAATAGGGCATGCAGAGACCCCGGAGCCCACCCTCGACGAAGACATGCTCGCTGTAGAGCGGCACGATGTGGGTGTGCTGGAGTCTCGCCAATGTCAGGTGTTCTTCGCGATCGTCCGCGATGAGCTTCAGCGCGACGAGGCGGTCGGCCAGATCGGGCTGCGAGGCCAGGAAGGTCCGCCCTGCGCCTCCCCGGCCCAGCTCGGCCAGCAACTGAAACCCCCCCAGGCGTTCGCCAACCTCCGGAAACCGGACCTCGTCGCAAGGGCGTAGGGCCCGCTCGCAGGCGAGCAGGATTTCCAGCTCCTTTCTCCAGGCCGGATACCGATCGAGGAATTCCTCGGTATCGACCTTGATGCCGGCATCCCGCTTGAGAACGACCTCCTCGAAGACCAGGCGGATGGCGGCGTCGGTACCGCAATCGGGGTGTCGACTCAGGATCACGTCGGCCGCGACCGGATGGCCATTTCTCCAGGAATCAACCAACTCGGTGATCAAGTCCTCGCCGGGCTCGGCCAGGTTATAGGATTCCTGATCCCACCCTGGAAGGGCCTTTTCGAGATCGGACCAGGATTCGGAAGGCTTGCGACGGGAACTCATGGGGGGCCGCCCCGATTCAATCGGAATCCAGGTCCGCCGCCGGCTCTTGGGCCGCCGGTCCCGTGGCGGGCACCTTACCCTGGGCCGAATCCTCGGCCCCGGATCGTTCGGCGAGTTGGCGGGCCAGGCCATACAGGATCCGCCGGACGCTCCCCTCGTGGAGCCCTAGCCGATCCCCGATCTCGGTGGCCGAAAGACCCTGGCGCCGGAGCAGGAGGATTTCTCGGTGTCGCGGGGAACAGGCCGTGAAAAGGTTGTCCCAGAGTTCCTTCTCCTGCGCGTACTCGCTGGGGCGGGGTCGAGTGCTGGGCGGCAAGGAGACTTGCGCCAACGGCCTCTCCTTATCCAGGGCTTTCCGATGCCTTCGCCGCCGGTCTATCAGTCGGTTCAGGGCCACACGGAGGAGGAAGGCCCGCACCTGGGTCCGGTCCTCGAAGTTCCACTGGGCCTTGCGCAGCCCCGACAGGACGTCCGCCCAGACCGATTGGACGAGGTCCATCGAATCGAACTTGGTGCGCAACGGCCCTTCCAGACGGCGCCGGACCGCCATGCGAAGGTAGGGCTCGTACTCCCGGAGCACACGATCGATCGCCTCGGGATCGCCCCGGTTGAGCTTGGCGATCAGGTCGTCCCAGTCTTCCTGATCCATCATCGCTCCGGATGGGGTGGCCCTGTCCGGCGTGCCGGGTTCGGTCAGGGCAACCAGTTCGCGATAAGATCCTGACTCTTCGTCAAATTGCCCGTCATCTTACGGTTGCGTCGTTGCCGCCTGGTTTCCTCGCGAACGAGTAGCGAGGCCAAGACGACGAGAAGCCACGCAACCGGCGACCCGACGGCGGCCGGCTTCTGCCCCGAAGCCTCGCCGAGGGCATCCGAATAGCTCTGCAGCGAGCCGAGCAAGCGGTTGGCCAGGCTACCCAGGCTCGTCGGGTCGAGAAAGAGCAACTCGCCCAGACCCCTCGAGGGCCTCGCATCTTCCGAACGGTCTTCGGCGACTCCCTCGGGGGCAGGGCCGGGCGTGGCCGGCTCCATGGCATCAAGGGAGGACGATTGCTGAGCATCACCCCTGCCCGAGGATCTCTGCCTTCCGGCCTGCATCGAATTCGGGGTGTGCAGGAGCCCCGAAATTCCCGACGTAACTCCACCCTGGCCCCAGGGGCCGATCCATTGCGATAAACTCAGGTCCCGCGAGTCAGGCAAGCCGATCCCCATCATCAGGATCGTCGGGCCGGCCCCGGCGGTCAGCCGATGGCCGAGAGAACCCGGATCTTCCAGGAATAAACCCGCCGGTGAAATCCGCGATCTCGACGCGCCCCAGGGTAACCCGGTTTTGTCGGGGTGGATCAAGAGCGGGAATGCCGCGAAGATCTCGGGCGCAACCGGCGGGAGGCTGCGATCCGTGGGCACAATGACATGGCCGGGGTTCGAGGGTGAGCCGAGCTCCCCGGGGACCCCCATCCCCTCGTCCATGGTTCGGGGTCGAATGGGCAGGATCTTGGCGGGGCTTTCTCCAGCCTCGATGGAATCAGCCCGATTCGCGACAGCCCCTACATGAATGGCCGGCGGCACCATCGGAGTGGTTTCCGAATTCGGCACCCAGACACCCTGGGTCGAACCGGCCCATGCCAGGACCATGAACCTCTCGCGAGCCCGGCTCCGAGGCTGCTCGCCATCGGCTTCAACCAGGAGCGGGGGATCGGATTGGCGACTGTAGGCCTGCATGCCTATAGGACCGAGGGGCCGGTCGGTCAGCTCGAACCGGATCTGGAGCTGAAGCTGCGGAGGCCTGAATGGACCCGGTAGCCGTCGGCAGATCGAACGATCGAACGGCCGCGGGATCATGGAGAGGATGAATCGGACAGAGGAGAGGAGGGCGGGCCGGTGATCGCACGGATCGGGACGATCGAGGAAGCTTCCTGGGCAAGGTGACCAACCACTGCCCTATCGACCGGGAGCAGGGCCGCCTGGGCATGCCACGGTGCCGGTGCAGGTAGTGGTCTTGGATGAAATCCCGAACCCGCTGAGCTGAATCGGCGGCTCGAGGCCTCCGCACGGGTGGGTACCCACGTCGGCTTCTTCGTCTGCGACGATCGTCGGGCACGTACATCTCCAGGCTCGCTATCGGGACGGACTCGCCGGACCGGCGGATTCGAGCGGATCGGGGGGCGATCCTAGGATCGTACACTTTGTGCTTCGAGGTTGCCAGGTTTCCTTGGACCATGGCGAGGCAGTTGCCTCTGAAGGAGTGCGTCATTCCCCAGGCCGACTTCAAAGCCCCAATGGTTGCCGTTCTTCAGGGGAAACCGGCCCATCCCAGGGAATGCGTTCCGCTTGACGCTTCCGGGCAGATCCGATACGGATCTCTCCCCGGGAGCTCGCCTGGATCGCGAACCCCTTCGGTTTCCGGAACGGAGTCGCTCGATGCCGCGGTTCACCCGTGTTTGCTCCTCGCTGCCCTGGCCCTGATCCCTTCCACTGAGGCCGACGTGGTCATCGCCCCCTCGACGAGCGAAGGGTCCACCACCGACCTTTTCGGCAGCCAAAGCCGTGGAACGATTGTAACCGGTTCTTCCGCAGTTGCTTACGCCGGGGGCATCAGTTCCGATCCCCGGAGCGGCGTTGGGGGACCAACTCGTTCGCCGAGCCGTCGCATCATCTTCGAGAACGACGGCGTGGCCGGCGACACCATCGATTGGATCAGCTTCGAGACCGCATCGGCCGCGTGGATCTCCGCTCCTTCCAGCTCATCCTGGCCGACGATTCCAACGTGACCCCGTTCGGTGATCGCGGCGTCGCCTGGTTCCGGCTGCTGGGCGGGAGGCCACGGCCGACTCGCTGGCCCCGCTTCGGCCGGCTCCGCACTCCTGACGAATTACACGCTGGGATACGGTAGCTCTCAGATCGCCTATAGCAGCACGGTGAACGGACTTGGGTTGCAGTTCTTCCGCCTCGAATTGGCCCGCACCACGACCCAGGGACCCCGAGTGATCGAACTCGATGGGTTCTCGACGGTTCGGCTGATCCCGGAGCCGGCCAGCGTCGTGCTCACGCCAGCCTGGGCATCGGAACGGTCGGCCTGCTGACCCTGCGCTCCGTCGAAGGCCTCCTGATTCGGGCCGAGGGCAGCGTCGTTTCCCATTCGGCTTCGAGGGCGCCCCGATGGATTTCGCGTTCGACGACACTCAACGGCGATGGCATGACGAGGCCGTCACGTTCGCCCGCGAACACCTCGCGGGCGACGTCCTGGATCGCGACCATCGGGGCGAATTCGACCGCAACGGCTGGGCCGCCTGCGGTCGATTTGGCATTCATGGACTTCCCGTGCCCGAGCCATACGGCGGGCGAGGGCAGGACCTGATCGCCACGATGGCCGCAATGGAGGGGCTCGGCTATGCGGCCCAGGACGGCGGCCTACTGATGGCGATCAACGCATGCCTCTGGACGGTCACGCTGCCGATCCTGAAGTACGGAACCGAAGGCCAGAAAAATCGATGGCTTACCCGGCTGGCCGCGGGCCAGTTGGTGGGGGCCAACGCCGCCAGCGAGCCGGGGGCCGGTTCCGACGTCTTCGGCATGACAACCAGGGCCCAGGCCGCGGAGGGTGATGCGGGCGGTTGGGTGCTCAACGGCCGCAAGACTTGGTGCACTGCCGCGCCGGTGGCCGACCTCTTCGTCGTGTTTGCATCCACCAGTCCCGAACGCAAGGCCCTGGGGATCTCCGCCTTCCTGATCCCGGCCGGGACGCCGGGCCTCCATGTCGTCCGCGAGATCCCCAAGATGGGGACGCGGACCGCCCCGATGGGCGAAATCGTTCTGGAGGACTGCCGGTTACCGACGGACGCCCTGCTGGGGAGGCTCCACCGCGGGGCCGATATCTTCCAGGCCGCCCTCGAATGGGAGCGTGGCGGTATCCTCTCGCCGACGCTGGGGATGATGCGCAGGCAGCTGGAACGCTGCATCGCCCACGCCAGGAAACGCGAACAGTTCGGCCAGCCGATCGGCAAGTATCAGGCGGTCTCGCACCGGATCGTCGAGATGTCGATGCGCCTGGAAACCTCGCGCCTGCTGGTCCACAAGTACGCCTGGAAGAAGGCGAGGGGTGAGGACGCGACCGCCGAGGCCAGCATGGCCAAAATCCACGTCTCGGAATCGGCCACGCAGAATAGCCTGGCCGCGATCCAGGTCTTCGGCGCCCTCGGCTTCACGGTCGAGAACGGGGCCGAACGCGAGCTGCGGGACAGCATCGGTGCCGGGATCTACTCGGGCACCAACGACATCCAACGCAACATCCTGGCCCGGAGATTGGGCCTGGGTTGAAGCCCGCGATTCGCCTCGGTATGTCACTCAACCTTAGGCGAGTTGGGAATACGCCCGCGGCCGGCCATCGACGACGACGATCGGATCGATCCGACGCGTCTTGGGGGAAACCCGGGGGCGGAACCCTTCCAGCCATTCGAGCTCGAACATGCGGATGCGGCCTAGCTTCCCATCAATCCAGGCACTGCCGGCCGATTCGAGCTTTGCCAGGACATGCTCGTCATCGCCGAGCAAGTCGTCGGGCGTGAGCACGCCCAGGCGGATTCCTTCGCGGAGCGCATCCGCAAACTCATTGTACAGGTAGGCCTCGGTCGGGCTGGCCCACCAGTCGCGGTTCATCACCTCGAATCGTTCCACGGCCAGGCGAGCCGCCTCGATTTGATCGAAGGCGATCGTGCGATCGACCACCGCGAGATGCGCCAGTAGTTTCTGTGCGGTCGATGCGTCGAGGACGCCGCAGGCGAGGCTGTCCCGCAGGAAGTAATCGACGCGATCGGCGCAGAGGCCCGGGAGCGGACGCTCCAGCAGGGGGTAGATCGAGTCGTCGAAGAAGTCGGAGGGTTGATATCCGAGGGCCCCGATGGCCCGGGCCATGTCGGGGCGTTCCAGGAAACGAGGCTTGAGGTCTTCGTGGTGGTCCTGCTCCTCGGAGTCATACAGGAAATCCACCGCGTGCGAGAAGGCGGTGTGCGAGACGTCATGGAGCAGCCCGGCGACCTGCTCGCGGCGTGCCGCTCCCAGGCGGCCCAGCAGCAGGTAAACGCCCAGGCTATGTTCGAATCGCGTGACCGTCTTGAACGGGAATGCCAGGGCCGACGGGCCGGCCTGCTTGATCCCTCGGAGCCTTTGAAACGTGGGCGTGGCGATCAGGTCGAGGATCGGCGGATCGTCGATGGAAACCGGCCCGTAAACGCGATCCGACCAGCGCAACATTACCGCACCCTTGACCTGGGAGATCACCGAAATCGATGATCCGGGCCCTCCCCGGGCTTTTCAAGGTGGGTTTGCCGCGAACGCCCCCTTCCAGACCGTTACAGCCCGGCCAATCAGCAAAACCCGATCGCCCCGGAGCCGGACTCCAACGCGGCCACCCCGCTCCGAAACTTGATGGCCCACCATGTCTTGCAGGCCCAACCTGGGCCCCCAAAAAGGCCCGAGAGCACAGTGGGCCGAACCGGTAACCGGATCCTCATTCACACCGGCGGCCGGGGCGAAGAATCGCGAAACGAAGTCGGAATCGGCCTCATCCGAGCGGGCCGTCACGATGATCCCGCGAACGGGCAGGGTTGCCAGACGCGCGTAGTCGGGGCGGAGCGATCGGACGCTCTCGGCCGAGTCGGTCTCGACCAGATAATCGAACGCATTCCGCCCGACAAAAACGATCGGGCATCCCAGGGCCTCGGCCAGGCCCTCGGGAGGGGTGACCGGTTCCGAGGGCTTGGCCGGAAAGTCGAGGGCGATGCCGTCGTTGGTGAGGGTCGCCGTCAACCGGCCGCTGCGGGTCTCGAAAAGGGCGGGCCGGTCGCGTCCGATCCGCCCTTCCTCCCAGAGGAGATGGGCACTGGCGAGCGTGGCATGGCCGCAGAGATCCACCTCGACCCTCGGGGTGAGCCAGCGGAGCCGGTAGCCTTCCCCTTCGGCATGGAGGAAGGCGGTCTCCGACAGGTTCAGCTCACGCGCGACCGAACGCATCCAGCCCTCATCGACCGGGCCCGGCAGGATGCAGACTCCGGCCGGGTTGCCGGCGAAGGCGCGGTCGGTGAAAGCGTCGACGACGGCGATCGGTTGCATGGCGTTCATCGCAAATCAGGTGGTAGGCCAGTCGCCCGAATCGACCACCAGGCCGGTGGACGGCTTGACCAGGCCACGGCCGATGACCTGGAAATCGGGGCCGAACTGTTGCAGGAAATACAGGTTGTAGCAGCGGCTGAAGTAGGTCACCGGGAGGGTGACGACTGAGTTGAGGTAGGGCAAGGCGCCGATGCAGCAGGTCCCGCAGATCAGCAGGGTACGAGCGATGTTCGTGCCGATTCCCAGGACAATCTTGAACAGGAAGTAGAGGATGATCTTGCCGATGTTCCCCGGCAGGATCGACGTCCGG
>JAXMBD010000087.1:0-9221 GCA_046350035.1 Isosphaeraceae bacterium
GTCGCCGACCAGGCGGCGGCTCTCGCGTTTGCCCGGCATCATGCCGACCCAGTCGAGCGCCCAGTGGGCGCTGTCGGGGTGGTTGCCGCTGTTCTTGATGTAGTCCCAGACCCCCCTCACGATCGCCAGCAGCTCGAACCGGATCCGCTCGTTGTCGCGGATCGTGCTCAGCTCGCCGCCCCACTCGATCCACCAGTAGCCGTATTCCCAGGAGCCGGTCGGCCGCTTGGCCACCATCTCCTTCGTGACCTTCCGGGCCCACTTCGGCGGCGTGAACGGCATCGGCTTGCCGTAGTTCTTCGAGGTGAACAGGATGCTGCTGCCCAGCGTCTCCTTGTCGGGCACCTCCGGGGCCAGCGATTCCTTGTAATCCGAGCGGGCCTCGCGGCCGTAGCGCATCTCGGCGCCCGCCTCCAAACCCAGGCGGGAATCGCCCGTGCAATCCATGTAGATCCTGGCGCCGACCGAGTAGAGGTGTTCGGTCTTGTCCGACCGGACGTAGGCCCGATCGATCCGGCCTTCCTTCATCGACACCGCGAACAGGGGCGAATCGAGCAGCAGCGTGATGTTGGGCTCGCTCACGCACTTGTCGTAGAGCAGCAGGTCCCACAATTCCCAGCAGCGCTGGGGGTTGTTCACGGCGTCGTCGAGGCGGATCTCCTCCAGCAGGCCCCCTTCCCGCCAGCCGGGCCGACCCTTGTGGGAATTGGCCCCGACGACGTGCATCTTGACCTCGCTGGAGCTGTTCCCGCCCAGGCGGGAGCGGTCCTGCGCCAGCACCACCTTGCAGCCATGGCGGGCCGCCGAGACCGCCGCGCACACGCCGGCCAGGCCGCCGCCGGCGATGAACACGTCGCAATCGAGCGCCACCCGGGCCATGTGCGGCTCGGCGTTCGCATCGTAGAGCACCGATTTGGGGGCGATCCGATCGAACGCCGCGCGGACATCCTCCGCAACCGGCGGTTCCGGGGAAACCGGCGCCCCCTGCGCCCGGACCACCAGCGAATAGCCGGCGGTCAGTCCCATGCCCGAGGCCAGGAATTCGCGTCGCTTCAAGGGGCACCTCGCTTTCGACAGGTCGTCCCGCCCAAACTAACCCAACGGCGAGGCGGGCGAGAAGGGCGAGCCCGCCCAAAGTGGCCGGTGCGTCTTGCGGATTGTCAAAGAGCATCGTCCGGGCAATTCTCGCCCCGATTACGAGTCGGCCGAGATGGCCCTGCCGGACGCAATCGCAATCCTGTAGAAGACCTGCGACGCGCCGGGTTCGTTCGGTAGCAAAGGGGATAAAGCCCCGGGTGGCATCCCCTCGTCCTTGTGGGCATGCGACAGCCCCTGGGGCTCGATCGAGACGGCCAACCCTTCCGGACTCTCGGATGCCCACGCGGACGAGGGGATGCCACCCGAAGCCATCGCAACCGTCTCCTCCTCAAGGACCTGCGACGCGCCGGGTTCGTTCGGTAGCGAGGCCCTCTTCTTCGAGTGGGCCGCCCGCGCCTCGACCACCTCCGACGAAGCCACCTCCCGCCGATCATCCCGCGCTTCCTTCCATCGGCGACGCCACTCGCGGTCGTGCTCGGCGTCGAGCGTCTTGTTGAGCTGCAGCACCGTGTGGATCGCCGACTGCATGTAGCGATGCTGACGCGCCCCCTCGTCGGACGTATCCGCCTGGGCCTCGATCAGCCGGAGTTCTTGCTTCTTCCGCAGCTCCTCATCGCAATGGTCGGCCAGCCGGTCCCAGTACGTCATCCATTGATGACATAACCCAATGATCGCGTGCTTCGGCAGCTTAGGCGACCGCTCCCACTCCCCGATCGCCTCCATCGCCCGGATCCGCCCCGGGCCGTCGTTGATGCTGGCCGTGGCCGCCAAAAGGCGGTCCCGCAACTCGATCGGCAGCGGCTGCGCATCGGAAACCTGGCTGATGTCGCGGCCGATCTCGGCCCACTGGCGCGAGATGAACTCGCAGCCGGCCGGCGTCCTCGACAGCTCCTCGAACGCCTCGATCGACGGCCCCGAGCGGTACCGCGCCAGGGCCGCCTCGAACAGTCCGAAGAGCTCCGCCTGGTCCTGCTCGACGATCTGCTTCGCCCGCCTTTCGGCCGAGGCATTGCGGATCGAGCAGGCGATCTCGACCTGGACGGTGGCCATCGCCAGGGCCTCGAGCAGGTTCAGCCGCCGGGGCCCGGGCGGCTCGGATTCGGCCTCGACGTAGGCGTCGCGGCGGCCCCGATAAACCGGCCGTTCCGCCTCGGGCAGGATCTTCTCCGAGCGGAGCCCGTGCTTGACGGCGTTGCCGCTGGAGATCTCCTTGCCCTCGTCGGTGACGGGGCCTCGCGACTTGCTGCCGTTGATCCGGGCGGCCTGGCGCTGGGCTTCGGTGCGGGGCTTCATCGGGTGGCCTCGGTGTCGATTCGCGGTGTTTGAACAGGCCCTTCGGACGTCGAAGGATCTGCGCCTCCACTGGATAGAATCGTTCCGAAGCCGGGATCCTATAAGAGTCGCGGAAGGGGAAGCGGGCGTGGCTTGCGGGGCGGATTGCGGTCGTGCTGGCTGTATGGATCATCCGAATCGCAGCGAGGGTCCAACGCGACGATCGTAGCGATCCCGCCGGGCACGGCCGCGTTCGGCGGTACGGCCGGATTCGGCCGAACCCCGGCGCTTGCACCGGCGTCGATCGAGGATTGGGAGGGTGCAATTCTCGTGGACATTCTCACAGCCTTCTGGATCGTGCCCCCCGGCAAATGGGGGCCGATGGGCTTCGGGGTCACCGCCTATGACCTCGATGACGCGCTGAACACCATCCGGTTGCTCGGGTATGCCCGTTACTTGCCGCCGGATCTTGGCAGGCTCTCGATCATTGAGGGCGTCCTTTATGATGATCTGGAGGCGAACCACGTCCGCACCAACATGGGGCCAATCGTGGTGCGGGGGATGTGGTATCCGTTCGTCCGGCTTGGGCCCTGAGGAGATTCGCGCTGCTTGCGAACCATCCGATGCCGTACAAGCCCGAAGCGCAAGCGAGTGGATTTCCCCGGGGGGCCATCGGAAACGATCCACTCGCTTGCGCTTCGGGCTTGTATCGGATCGGATCGGCCGGCGAATCGCCCTGGATTCCTGGCCCGGCCGGGCCCTTCGCTCCGATTTCGGTCGCGAGCGCCGGGGTGTCGATGGACTGGCGATCGCCGGCCGTCGAGGCTACCCTGCATCCGAAGGCATCGCGGGCCTTGTCGGCCCAATCCCCGGGGATCGACCCATGGATCTGTACCATCTCGGAGTGATCATCGCCCTGAGTTTCGCACCAGGCCTCGTCACCGAGGCCCCCGACGGCTTCCTGGAGAAGCAGGACCTGTTCGCCGTCGGCGACGATCCGGCCTACAGCCTGTATCACATCCCCGGGATCGTCGTGACGGCCAAAGGTACCGTGCTCGCCTGGTGCGAGGCCCGCCAGCGGCCTTCGGGGCCGAGCGATTGGGATGATGTTCGGATCTTGCTTCGGCGGAGCACCGACGACGGCAAGACGTGGGATTCCCCGAGGAGCATCGCCAACGTCGCCGGTCCGAAGCGGAAGAACCCGCTGGCGATGCGGTTGAAGGGGATCGATGCCGATTCGGTCACGTACAACAACCCGGTGCTCATCGCCGATCGCGACGGGCCCGTGCACATGCTGTTCTGCCTGGAATACATGCGTTGTTTCTATCAGCGGAGCGATGATGATGGCCGATCTTGGACCGATCCGGTCGAGATCACGCTGACCTTCGAGGCGTTCCGCGACGCCTACGACTGGAAGGTGATCGCCACCGGGCCGAACCATTCGATCCAGCTCGCGAACGGCCGGCTGGTCGTGCCGGTCTGGCTGTCGACCGGCACCGGCGGCAACGCACATCGGCCCAGCGTCACCGCGACGATTTACAGCGACGATCGCGGCAAGACCTGGAAGGCGGGCGAAGTCGCCGTGCCTTGCACCGACGAGTGGATCAACCCGAATGAAACGGTCGCGGTGGAATTGGTCGACGGCCGGGTGATGCTCAACGTGCGGAGCGAGTCGAAGGCCCATCGGCGGATCGTCACGACCAGCCCGGACGGGTCCTCGCGCTGGAGCCAACCCCGATTCGACGACGCCCTGCTGGAGCCGATCTGCATGGCGGGCCTCGTCCGGTACGATCAAGGCGGCCAGAAGCTGTTGCTCTTCTCCAACCCCAACAACCTAGAAAAGGCTGGCGGCAAGGCCGAACCGGGCACGGGCCGCGACCGCAAGAACCTGACGATCCGGGTGAGTCGCGACGACGGACAGACCTGGGACGCCGGCAAGGCGATCGAGCCGGGCCCTAGCATGTACTCGGACCTGGCCGTGACGAAGGCCGGCACGATCCTGTGCTTCTACGGGCGCGGCGCGAAGCCCGGGTTCGCGGGGTCGGCGTTGACGCTGGCGCGGTTCCATCGGGAGTGGCTGGCGGAGTAGGGGAGCCGGGTGGATGGAGGTCGATGACGAGGAGGAGCTGAGGCGTTATGTCCTGCGCCATTGCCGGGAATTCCTGACCGAAGCCGAGCGCCGGGCCGACCGGGCCGGCATGGTCGGGATCAAGGCGGCCGACGCCGAACGGAGGGGTAGTCGGGCGTTGGCCGGGAAGCTTCGCGAAAAATGGTGTGATGACCGTGATAAGGAGGTCCGGTCATTGCTCGCCGATGGTTACGAGATGTTTCGCCTTCGCCTCGTTCGAAGACTGCTAGCCGATCCTGGGGTTCAGGCGTTGATCGTGCGCTGCCCATCCTGTGGACGGCTCGCACGCACGCCGCTGGCCCGGCAGTGCCTGCGTTGCAAGCATACCTGGCGCGAGGGGCCATCTCCGGAGCCGGCTTGATCGCTCGGGAGGGCGCCCCGGCCCGCGTCTGTTAGGATCAGGGGGCCGGGCGGGTTCGATCGTTCGGCGGCCTTGGTCCACCGCGATCCGACGGGTCCCGTCCCCATGAATCTCAGCGTCTTCGACCTGTTCAAGATCGGCATCGGCCCGTCCAGCTCGCACACGGTCGGGCCGATGTGGGCGGCCTTCCGGTTCGTGCGCCACTTGGAGGAGGCCGGGCTCCTCGATGCCGTCGCCCGCGTGAGGATCGACCTTTACGGGTCGCTATCGGCGACCGGCCGCGGCCATGCGACCGACAAGGCGGTGATCCTGGGCCTGTCCGGCGAGCGGCCCGATACGATCGATCCCGCGTCGGTCGAATCGCTCGTCGAAGGGGCCCGATCGGGCCGTCGGATCCGCCTGGCGGGCCGGCGGGATGTGCCGTTCGTGGAGGCGGACGACCTGCTCTTCCACTTCGAATCGCTGCCCAGGCACCCCAACGGCCTGCGGTTCGCCGCGTTCGACGGGTCCGGGAATGCGCTGGCGGTCGATGCGTACTACTCGGTGGGCGGCGGGTTCGTGGTCAGCGAGGCCGAGGCGGAGGCCGGCCAGACCGGCGGCAACGCGGCGCCCGGGGAGGTACTGTACCCGTTCGGGTCGGCCGCCGAATTGCTGGCGATCGGCCGTTGCGAGGGCCTGTCGATCGCCGACATCGTCCGCAAGAACGAAACGGCCTGGCGATCGCCCGAGGAGACCGACGCCGGCCTCGATCGGATCTGGTCGGTGATGGAAGGGTGCATCGAACGCGGCTGCCGCGCCGAGGGGATCCTGCCGGGCGGCCTGAAAATTCGGAGAAGGGCCGCCCGGATTTTCCAGAGCTTGCAATCGAGGCCGGCCGACGTCGACCCGCTGGCGCAGCTCGACTGGGTGAGTTTGTTCGCCCTGGCGGTGAACGAGGAGAACGCGGCGGGCGGGCAGGTGGTGACGGCCCCGACCAACGGCGCCGCGGGGGTGATCCCGGCCGTGCTCGCCTACTACCGGCGATTCGTGCCGGGTGCCGATGAAGTCGGCATCCAGACGTTCCTGCTGACCGCCGCCGCGATTGGGATGCTCTACAAGCGGAACGCGTCGCTCTCGGCGGCCGAGATGGGATGCCAGGGTGAGGTCGGCGTGGCCTGCTCGATGGCCGCCGCCGGCCTGGCCGCCGTGATGGGCGGCAGCAACGAGCAGATCGAGGAAGCGGCCGAGATCGGCATGGAGCACAACCTCGGCCTGACCTGCGACCCGATCGGCGGACTCGTGCAGGTGCCCTGCATCGAGCGCAACGCGATGGGCGCCACCAAGGCGATCAACGCCGCCAGGCTCGCCGTCCTGCACGGCGACGGCACGCATCATGTGCCGCTCGATCGCGTGATCGAGACGATGCGGCAGACCGGTTTGGATATGCAGGACAAGTACAAGGAGACTTCGCGGGGGGGGCTGGCCGTCAACATGGTCGATTGTTAAGCGTGCATGATTGCTCGCCGCGATTCGCGCCATTGCGATCGAATCTTTTGCGTTTTTTCTTGAAGAATCGGTATAAATCCTGATACTACTGGCAAGGGAGGATTGTTCGACCGGCGATTCCTCCCCCTACGCCACGGTTCTTGAATGCCGAGGCTATCGACCTGGATCAATTCCGAAATCAACCACAACAAATTGTGGCTTTTCGACGGGAAACCGCTTGGCTTAAATTCTTCATTGGCACGTCGGATATAGGGCGTGCTGTACACACCAACGTAGATGACAACGACCCCGATTCGAACACCTAGCAGGGAAGAATCAATGAGGCAAGAACATCGATATATTCCGGCGTGGCGATGTCAATACGATCGCCAGCGCTCGGTCGTAAGCGAATCAGATCGCCTCTACAACATTGCCCTCTGGCTCTACTGGATGCCGTTCCTTGTGGCATCAATCATCATGGCCGGTGCGAACCTGCTCGGCCTTGCCCACATCAACTGGGCTTTCGTCATGGCTACCGCGATTTTCCTGCCGTTCGTGGTTGGGCTTGCACTCCTGGCGATCGTGTTCGTCCTGTCCATCCTCGGGCTATAGCCGACCAGTGACCAGGGCACAAAACGCGGGAAGGGCCCCTAGGCCGGATCGATCGGTTCCCGTTCTTTGAACGGACTGGCTGAGGAAGACCATTTGTGAGTTGAAACGATGAGAATTGATCGTCTTCGTGCGTTCGTGGTGGGTCTTGCAATGGCGAGCTGGGGTCCTGGGATCCCTGCCGGGAATGCGGATGCCGGGGACTGGCTGACCGCCTCGGAATCGCGCTTCTTCTCGACGCTGGGCGTGAACGCAATCGTCAACGGCAGGAACGAGGTGCGGGAGCCCGACCTCTTGAAGCTGGCCGGGATCGCGGGCGACGCAGAACCGCCGCTTCGCCGTCACATCGAGGATTACGTCGAAGCCACCGGCCGGCTGAGCGCGACGACCGGGGAAAATATGGTACGGACCTGCTTGATGGTGGAGGGCGGCGGCCGGCTCCTGAAGCAGTCGGTGATCGCCGCGCGGGAAGGTAAGGATCCCCTGGAATTCGCGGTCGATGCGGCCAACGACCTGATCGGTTCGGGCGGGTTGACCCTGGGTTGGAAGATCCAGGCGGACCAGTTCGAACGCCGCCTGAAAGCCCAGATCGCGGCCGATGCCGCGATGGGCGCGATCACGGCGGAACTCCGCCTCCGTGCGCGCACAGCCCTGAAGCCCAATGAGTTGCGGTTCAAGGTCGATTTCCGGGAGGATGAACTGGTCGTGGTGGGGATCGGCGGGGTGACTCCCCTTTCCAAGCCGGTCGTCCAGGTCGTTCTGCACAAGCCCCGGACCAACACCGCCGATTTGGGCTCACTGCTGATGATGGCCGCCGGCCCAGTCGCCGGGATCGAGGGGTTGGAATTCGGCTCGCCCACCTTCCGCCAAGGGCGGCGGCTCCTGGTCGCCGAGGATGCCTTACGCGATCTGCCCCTGACCGTAACTTGTCTACTGCCGGACCTGGAGCGGGGCCGGCAGGTCGTCCTGCGGACCGGTCTCCCGGCTTATGCAGTCACGGGCGTCTCCCGGATCGAGGCCCGACTCTGGTGCCGGGAGGGCTTCGCCGACGACAACGAGGTCTCCGGCCTGGAAATGCTCCAATCCAAGATCATCAACGCCGCCGAGAACGAGCGGATCGCCCAGATGAGGCGGATGCAGAAGTGGTGGAAGCACCAACAACTGGTCGCGCGCAATGAACTCGTCAATCAACAAATTAATGCGTTCATCGCCAACGGCCATCGAAGGGCGTTGGGCACCGAATCGGCCCGGCAGCAACAGCAGGCCGATTACATCAACCGGCGGCTGAACATGGGGCCCGGATCGCGGTAACCCTGGCCCTCGCCGGCAGGCCGATCCTTCGACCGAAATGAATCGGTTGGGCTACCACCGGTCGGTCGCGGCGATTCTCTCGCCCTGGGACGGGGCGTCGCCCTTGCGCTCGCCCCGTCCCGGGAGATCTACATCCCCAACCCCGCTCAGGCCAGCGAATCATCCACCCGCGGCAGCAGCGAGGCGAAATCGAGCTTGTTGGGGCAGGCCTTGCGGGCGGCTTCGAGGTCGGCGTTGTGCCAGGCCTTTTCTTCGGCGGCGAGGTTGGCGTATTGCTTGCGGGCTTCCTCGCGGTCGCCGTGGAATTCGTAGTAGGTCAGGTAGCGGGTCAGGTTGCCGAGCGCCGCGGTGGTTCCGGCGGCCTTCGAGCATCGGCCGTCGCAGTCGGCGCAGAGCATCGGGCCGTGGGCCAGGCAGGCGTCGCGGAGCATCTTCAGGTCGGCGGCCTTCACCGGCTGGTAGTTGCGGGCCGCGGCCGAGTTCTCCTTGATCTGGTCGAGGTTCCGCATCGACACGCAGGCGGCCGAGATCCGCTCGTCGGTCCAGATCGCGTGCAGGAGCCCCTGATAGGGCGTGAGGCCGCGTTCCTTGAGCATCGGCACCTTCTTGACGACGTCATCCAGCACGCCGCCCTTGGCCATGTTGTCGGCGAACTGGCCGGCGACCTGCTTCATCGAGATCAGGCCGATCCCCTTCTTGTGGCAGGCGTCGATCGCCTTGTTCAGGGGCGAATCGGTGTCGAGCCAGGGGGTGTACTGGAGCATGATCGCGTCGACGAACCCGCCCGCGGCGGCGTTCTGGAGGATCTCGGCGCGGCGGGGGTGGTGGGTCGAGAAGCCGACGAACTTGACCTTGCCCGACTTCTTGAGGGCCTCGGCGGTCTCCTTGAATTCCTGGCTTTTGGGCCATTCGAGCTGCTTGTCGAAGTCGGAGTCGCCCACGGCGTGGATGAAGAACAGGTCGACGTAATCGGTCTTG
>JAXMBD010000088.1:0-8262 GCA_046350035.1 Isosphaeraceae bacterium
ATCAGCGGCACGTTCAACAACGGCCTGGGCATCCGCCGCTTCCCCTACTCGTACGACATGACGGTCAACCCACTCACGCTGGGCAAGTTCGACCCGAACTATGATCCGCCCGGCAACCCTGTGAGTACCGACGGCACCGAAGCCCACAACGCGGGGGAGATCTGGTGCTCGGTCCTCTGGGACATGACCTGGAACCTCATCGACAAGTACGGCTTCGACCCCGACCTCTACAACGGGAAGGGGGGCAACAACGTGGCCCTCCGCCTGGTGGACACGGCCTTGAAGCTCCAGCCGTCGAACCCGACCTTCCTGGAGGCCCGCGACGCGATCCTGCTGGCCGACCGGAACCTGACCGGGGGCGCCAATTACTTCGACATCTGGAAGGCGTTCGCCCGCCGCGGCTTTGGGGTGAACGCTACGGCCGGCAGCTCCGACACCTATTCCGGCATCCAGGAGGACTTCACGCTGCCGCCATCGATGCAGGTCGTGAATAGCCCGTTGCAATTCTCGGCCACCGAGGGGGTTGCCCTGGTCAACGTGCAGGTCGCTCAGCTGATCGACCAGAACGGCCTCAAGGATGCGACCAACTACCAGGTCTCGGTCAACTGGGGCGACGGCACGCAACCGACGCCCGCCACGCTCGTCCTCGATGGCGGCAACGGCCAGGCCTACCGGGTCATCAGTAGTCACCTCTACAGCCATGCCGGCACCTATCCGCTGTCGATCACGGCGGTATCCATCGCAACCACCGAGAATGAGGTCGGCACCCGATCGCTGACCGTCCTCGACCAGCCGCTGTCGTTCGGCCCGACCGTGACGATCGTCGGCAGCGAGACGACCCCCTTTGCCGGAAAGCTGGCCTCGTTCACCGACGCCAACCCCTCGGCGAACGCGAACCCGTCCGCCTACCTGGCGAAGTACCCTTACACCGTCTCGATCACCTGGGGCGACGACGGCACGCAGACCTCGGGGATCGTCGTGCCCAACGCGGTCGGCGGGTTCGACGTGATGGCCGACCCGGTCTCGCCGCACCTCTTCTTCCGCGGCGGGGTCTTCCAGATCACCGTCGGCGTGACCGACGTGACCAAGTCGGTCACCATCAAGACGACGGCCACGATCGCCCGGGCCCCGCTGTCGGCGGCCGTGGCGACGATCCCGCCCACGGCGTCGGAGAGCATCACGGAAGGGGGCACGTTCAAGGGGGTCGTCGGCACGATCCGGGGCCCGCTCCGGTCTCAGAGGGCCGGCGACTTCAACGTGACGATCGACTGGGGCGACGGCTCCACGCCGACCACCAATGCCACCGTCACGACCGCCTATGACCCGGTCGCCGGCCAGAATTACTTCGTCGTCTCGGGCGCCCACCAGTACCGGGTCGCCAGCACCGCCGTGATGGCCCCGCTGGGCTACTACCCCGTCAGCTTCGTGGTGGTCGATTACGACAATACCTCGGCGATGCCGTCGGCCCCCGCCCCGGTCGTGGTCAACATGGCCCCGATCGTCCTGACGGTCAAGCCGCCGATCGTCAACGTCGGCGGCGTCCCGCAGCCGCTGTCGCTCAACGACGGCCAGACCTTCACCGCCACGATCGCCACGTTCATCGACTCCGATCGGAACACCGCACCGGCCGAATACGTCGCCCGGATCGAGTGGGGCGACGGCACGTCGAGCACGGGCACCGTCAAGCGCGGCAAGCTGGGCGTGGGCTCGTTCGACATCGAAGGGACCCACGCGTATGCCTACTGGAATTACGGCAAGCGCGACTACAAGGTGACCGTCTACCGGACCGACGAGTACAGCCGCTACCAGGCGATCCTGCAGAAGACCCCGGCCACCCCGATCGCCGACCCCGTCCGCGCCAAGGGGGTGGCTTCGATCACGGTGAACGACGCACCGATCTCGGCCCTGGGCGTGCAAGGCTCCGGCGTGGAAGGGATCCCGGCCTACCGGCAGGTGGCCACCTTCACCGTCGATAGCGCCAACGTGACGGCCGGCCAGTACTCGGCCCAGATCAACTGGGGCGACGGATCGATCACCGCCGGCGAGGTCGGCGTGGGCGCCTCGACGGGCAGTTTCGTCGTCTTCGGCTCGCATTCGTACCCGTTCGGCAAGTACACGGCCCAGGTGGTGATCACCAGCCGCAACGGCGCGACGGCGACGGCGGGCAGCGTCTTCACGATCACCGACGCACCGTCGACGGTCACCGCCGCCCCGGTCTCGGCCATCGAGGGGATCGCCACGTCCCCGATGACGATCGCCACCTTCGCCAACACCGACTCGTTCGCCAACGCCGCCCGGTTCCTGGCGACGATCAACTGGGGCGACGGCACCAGCAGCGCGGGGACCGTCACCGGCAACGCCGCGTCCGGCTATTCGGTGGCGGCCCCGGTCCATACCTATGCCAACCCGGGCAATTACACGGTCTCGGTCGCGATCGCCCAGACGACCGGCCGGGTCGATTCCGCCGCCAACACCGCGTTCGTCGCGGTCCGCGTCGAGCCGGTCACCGGCTCGCTGGCGCCGGGGATCGATACCGGGGTGGTCAGCACCGCGGCGGTCAGCCGCACGACCACGCCGACGATCGTCGGCAAGGCCCGGGCCAACTCGACGGTCGAGCTGTACGCCCAGCTGGCGGGGGCCCCCGCCCCCGTGCTCCTGGGGACCACGACCGCCGACCCGTCCGGCAACTACACGGTGAAGGCCGCGACGGCCCTGGCGGCGGGCAGCTACACCCTCACCGTAGACGCCCGGAACGCGCAGAACCAGGTCGTCGGCCAGGTCACCCCGATCCTCGGCTCGAAGCCGTACATCATCGACCTGACGGCGCCGAGCGTCGCTTCCACCGCACTCCAGGCCTCCCGGGGCCGATTCGTGGTGAGGTTCGCCGACAACGTGGCGCTGAACCCGACGGCCCTGCTCGACGCGGCCAACTACTCGGTCACCTCGGCGTCCTCGGGGGCGGCGATCAAGGTCACCTCGGTGAAGTTCGATACGACGGCCGCCTCGACCGACACCAGCCGGACCGTGATCGTGACCCTCGCCAACGGCCGGGGCCTGGGCTCGGGCAGCTACCTGCTCAACATCCGGTCGGCCGGGACGACAGACGCGGCCGGCAATACGCTGGTCGAGAAGAAGTACACGATCCCGCCGGTCAACACCCTGACCCCCGTGCCGGATTACTTCGCGATGTACAAGGTGGGCAACCCCGCCTCGGTCAACCCGCAGGTTTACGTCTCGCCGGTGAGCGTCAACGGCGCCCAGGCGTACCTGACCTACCTCCGCAGCCGCCCCCGCGCCGTGGCGGCCCGCCGAGGCCGATAACCCGGTCGACGGGGAGGATGATCCTCGGGCGAGGGCCGCGACATCCCGTCGCGGCCCTCGCCTTTTTTCCGTCGGGATCAGGCCCCGCAAATCCGGGCAATGAACTCCTCGCCGTTGCCACGACCCCAGGCCGACGCTCGCCCCGCATCGAACGCACCGGCCAGCCAACGGGCGATCGCCTCGGCCGTTTCGAGGCCCTCGGCGACGGTGTCGCGCCCCAGGAAATCGGTGGCGATGCCGATCCCTCGCGGGCCCGGTTCGCCCTGGAAGGGGAACTCCGCGGCCCGCTCGAGCGATCGGCGCAGGTCTTCCGAGGAATCGTGGTAGGGGAGCCCGGCACCCAGTCCCAGGCAGCCGCCCAGCGCCCGAAGCCGACGCAGGCCGTCCTCGTCGAGCGACCCGGGACGCTCGGGATCGATGGAAATCGGGCTGAAGATCGGCAAGAGCCGATCCGCTCGCGATCCGTCCGACTCGAACCAATCCAGGGCATCGCGGCGGCAGGCCGGGCTCATCGGCGAGAGGTCGACCAGCAAGGCCCCCTCCTCGGGTGCCGATTGCCGGAGGGCGGCCAGGAAGTCGGCACCCAGGGGGGTCAATCCGCGATCATCCCCCTCGAATCCGGCGCCGCCCATCGATCCGCCCGGGCGCTCGACCGGGCGAAAGAGTCGGGCACCCCGAGTCACCAACCCCGGGAGCCTGTCCAGGTCGTTCGCCTCGCGGGCGATCGAATCGAAGCCGGCGATCCCCAGCACGGCCCAGGTCAGGCCCTCGGGGTCGTCGCGCCATCGGCCGAAGTCGCCGCGATCGGCCAGGATCCGGCCCGGAAATTCGGCCTCGATCCGCGCGATCGATAGCCCGAGGGCGGCCCAGGGATCGGCCTGTCGGTCCCAGTCCCGGGCCGATCTCGCGGCGGGGATGAACGCGGCGCGGGCGGTGTTCAGGTAGCCCGAAACCTGGCCCAGCCGGGGGGCCATGGGCGGGTAATCGGCCGGGTCATTCTGGGTGGTCTCCCCGACATACTGGAGCATCCAGGGGATGTGCAGGTCGACCAGACGGGGCGGGGGCGGTCGTCGTCGGCTCACGGCTGCTCTTCCGGGGCGATGGGCAATTCGTCGAGGAACTTGCGGACCGAATCGGCCAGGCCAAGGGCCCGGAACTCATCGACGGCCCCGGACGGGCCGACCCGCCCAACCCAGGTGACCGGCCCCAGCGATTCGAGGGCCAGCGTTGACTGTGCCGGATCGGCCCATCCGGCCGGCAGCCGCGCAGGCCAGACGACGGCCGCATGGTGGCAGGAATCGGCCGGGTCGATCCCGAGCGACCGCAGGCGTGCGCCCAACATTCGCGACGGATCCCGGTTCGGGCCGATCGAAGCAGCCAGCATCCCCTCGCCCCAGCCGATCGCCAGGCGATCGCCGTCCCTTCGGATTTCCAGGGGCCGGCCCCGGAGCCGCCCCAGGCGGGTGAACGACGGGTCGTCGGCCGGTTCGGCGGTCCCCTTGACGCCCAGGACCCGGGCCAACTTGGGGGCAACCTGGCGGGCCATTCGGTCGGCCGAGGCCTCGTCGGTCGCGCGAAGGATCAGCACCATCCCATCCACGTCGCCCGTCGCCTTCGAGGCCCGCGCGGCCGCGGCGATCCCGCGGATCCGGGGCCACACCTGGGCTTCGAGCGCGATCCCCGCGGCAGGGTGATCGTGCTCAATCGGGCCCGGATCGGGGCGACGTTGGCCTGCTCCGGGTCGGCGTGGATCGCCCGATCGACGGCCCGGAACAGGGCGTTCCAGGAGGCTGGCCGGGGATCGATCGCGACCGCCCCGGCGGCGAAAACCCCCTCCCCGGGCAGGTCGTCGAGCCAGCCGGGCTCCAGGGCGGCGGCCGCCTCGGGCGGAGCTTCGAGCCGGGTCCGGCATCGGGCGAACCAGGAATCGGCTTCCAGGCCGGTTTCGAGCCGGATCTCGTCGGCGCCGAGGCCCCGGATGAGCTCGATCGCCTGCCGAGGCCGGAGCGCATCGGGGAATCCGACGGAACCGGGCACGATCCGCGCGACGAACCCTGAAGACATCTCGCCGGCATCGGGATGCGGCCCCCGGCCCGGGTCGATGGCAAGCGCCAGGGTTTCCCGGCCCGAGGCGGCCAGGGTCGGGCCGTCGTCCAGGGTCGTCATCAACGCCGAACCGGGCGGGCCCAGCCGATCGACCGGGCGGCCGTCGATGGGCAGGTCCCGGCCCCCGTCGGTGAGGGCCAGGGCCGTCGCGATCGCCGCCGCCGCGCCGTCATCCTTCGGGATCCGCAACCACCAGGAGATCGGTCCGGGCCCGCCCCCGAATCGGACGGCCATCTCGGCGCCGTCGAGCCTTCGGAATTCGTCGATGTTCCAGGGGTGGAGCAGCGTGATGGCGGCCTCGGTCGATTTCTCCAGGGACCGGCCGGTCGCCTTCTTCCAGCCGACCAGCGCGGCCGGGGGGTGGGGTACCCGGGCGCCCCGGAACAGGTCGAGCAGGGCTGCAAGCTGGCGATCGGGATGGACCGCGACGACCCGGATCGCCTCGCGGCCGTCCTGGGCAACGGCCGGGATCGCGATCCCCAGGATCCCGAAGGCGAGCAGGGCCGACCGCGGTTTCATGCGAGATCCTCCGTGACCCAGCGCCATCCGTCGCCGGGGGGGGCCAGGTCGAGGCAGGTCGCCGGGTCGATCGCCGCGGCGGCGATCCGCAGGCTCTCCTCCAGCCGGGGCCCCGGCCTGGAAAAATACCGGTTGCCGTCGATCAGGGCGACGCGAATCGAGTTCGAAAACGGCAAGGCCCGCCACTCGGGACGGGCGCGAAGCTCGGCCCACTCGCGTTCGACCCGCCCCAGGGGGAAGCCGCAGGGGGCGAACAGGACGACCTCGGGATCGAGGCCGGCGACTTCATCCCAGGAGACCCGCGACGATTCCCGCCCCGCACGCCCGAGGACCTCCCGGCCCCCCGCCAGGCCGACCAGTTCCGGGTTCCAGTGCCCCGAAATGAAGGGCGGATCGGCCCATTCGAGGTGCAGCACGCGGGGCCTGGGCCGATCTCCGCGGCGAAGGGCGATCTCGGTGGCCGTCGCGTTGAACCGATCCATCCAGGATTCGGCCTCGACCCGGCGATCGAGCAGGTCGCCGACCCGCCGGAACATGGAGAAGACGCCGGCCAGGTCGAGCGGGTTGACGCTCTCAACCGGGGGCGAACCGGGCAAGGACGCGGCCACCTGCCGGACGAGCGGCTCGCTGACGGCGCACACGTCGCATTGCGACTGCGTCACGATCAGGTCGGGCCGGAGTCCTCCCAGGAGCTCGGCATCCAGCCGGTAAAGCGAGCCGCCCGCCCCCGAGACGGCCCGATCGATTTCGGCGGCGCTGGCGTGCCCGGGGATCACGCTGCTCGTCAGCTTCGGCAAGGCCGAGACGGAGGCCGGCTCGTCGCATTCGTGGGTCACGCCGACGAGGTCGTCGGCGCGGCCGAGGAAGGCGACGAGCTCGGTGAGCGAGGGGAGTAGGCTGACGATTCGCATGCGGGTATGATACCCGCCCGCTTCAAGGCTTGTAATCGTCGAGCGAAGCCTTCGCCTTGCCGCCCTCGACCACGATCCGTAGGACACGGATCGGCGGGGTGGGGCGGGCGGTGTCGCCCTGGATGCTGTCGGCGGCGATCACCTCGCCGCCGTTGCGGGTTTCCAGGGCGTGCGTCACCACCGGGTTGGTCGTCGCCGCAATCCCGCGCACCGAGCCGTCGGCGAACAGCACCGGGGCCACGCCGGCCGCCCCCTTCTGGCCATTCATCGTGTAGAAGGTGGGGATGCCGTCGGGCTTGCCGAACTCGGCGAACTTGCCGGGCGGCCTCGTATCGATCTCGGTGTCCTCCGGCTTGGTCCAGGGGATCTTGCGGCCCGGGTCGGCCGGCACCACCAGGATCGTGTTCGAGGTCCCGTCGGTGAAGGTGGCGATCCCCAGGCCCTGGCCGAGCGGGGCATTCTTGGGATCGCCCTGCTTCGGGCCGTCGGAGGCGAACGGGGCGCCCTGCGGGCCGGCCGCCTTGCCGGTGATGGCGACGTAATGCGTGACGTGGCCCCTGGGATCGTCGTGGATCGGATCCCGATAGACGTCCGGCATCTCGTCGAGGATCTTGAGGTTGTGCTCGCTGTTCCAGGGCTGGCCGAAATCGTACTTGTTGAACAGGTTCGCCTGCTCGATGAAGGGGAGGATCAGCACGCGCCAGGAGTGCCAGGGCTTGCCGTCGGGGCCGAAGATCACGGCCGGCGGGAAGCAGTTGTAGGCCGAGTGGAAGTTGTGCATCGCCAGGCCGATCTGCTTCAGGTTGTTCACCGACTTCGCGCGCTTGGCCACCTGCCCCGGATCGCTGTCGTCCGGGATCCCCCCGGCCAGGGGGATCACTTCCGGGAGGGCCTTCAACTGCGCGGTCGTCGCCATCGGGGGCCGAAGCACCAGGACCGAATCGTCGGCCTTGAGCGATCGGGCGGCCTCGGGCGATACCACGCTGAGCACCCCGCCGGGACCAACCTCCTTGACCTGGACGCGGAACACGCCTGCCGGCTTTGTGGTCATCGGCAGCAGCAGATAATAGCCTTCCGATTTGGCGACTAAACCTTGCAACGGGGGCGGCAATTCCATCGGCTGGAGCTGGACCGTCCCGTCCGCCGCGACGGCGGCCACCTTGTGCCCCGGCAAGCCGCCGGGGCCGGGCGACAGGGCCAGAACCTCGATCGTCGAACGATCCTGGGCCAGGACCGGCCAAGGGCCCAGGGCGAGCCAGGCCAGGGCCAGACCGGTAGCGGGTCGGATGCGCATGGGGCCTCCGCAGGAAAGGGACATCGGGGAGAGGAAAGGACTCAGGCGGGGGGTTCCACCTCGGTCGTCGGGCCGACCGAGACGATCGACATCGGCAAGAGCGGCCATCGA
>JAXMBD010000089.1:0-6307 GCA_046350035.1 Isosphaeraceae bacterium
AGCAGGCCTCGGCCGCGACGCTGCTCGGCAACCCCGGCGCATCGGCGGCCAACGTCCAGGAGATCGCGCTCGGGACCGGCCTCGCCTTCGCCGGCAACACGCTCAACACGGTGAGCCTGCCGCCGATCGAGGTGACGGGCACCTCCGCGACGCTCGTCCCCAACCGCGTCCACATCGCCAACAATGCCGCGCAGGTCACGCTGGCCCTGCCGGCGACGTTCGCGCAGGGCGACTTCTTCCTGATCCTCGGCAAGGGGGCCGGCGGCTGGAAGGTGACGCAGAATCCGGGCCAGACGATCCGCAGCGTGACCTCGACCACGACCGGCACCGCCGGCTCGCTCGCCGCCTCGAACCAGTACGACAACGTCGCCCTGCGGGGCATCACCGCGAACACGGACCTGGTGGCGACGGCGCGCAACGGCAACCTCGTGGTGACCTGACATGCCCAACTTCCAGCTCGTCACTCCCTCCGGCCTGCTCGTCGGCAGCCACGCCGCCGGAGGGATGAGCAATTCCTCGGCCGAGACGTCGCTGATCTCCCAGACGGTCCCGGGCGGGCTGATGAACCTCTACAACCGCCTGCGGTTCACGATCATCTGCTCGATCTCGACCCAGCTGCTGACGCCGGGCTCGCTCACGATCCGGGTCAAGTACGGGTCTGCCGTCCTGACGCTCCCCAGCGGGGCGATCACCCTGCTGGCCAACCAGGCCAACCAGCCGTTCAACATCAGCGGACGGGTGCGCAACAAGGGGGCGACCAACGCGCAGATCCTGTTCGCCGAGATCCGCCAGGGCGGCTCCGCGCTCACGCTCGGCACGCCCAACGCCCAGGGAATCCTGACGCCCGCCATCGACTCGACCGCCGATCAGGCCTTCGCCGTCACCGCGCAGTTCAGCCTCGCCTCGGCCACCAACGTCCTGGCGGTGCAGGACGTCGACCTGGAGATCAGCTGAAACATGACGGAGCTTTCCCACTTCTTCGGCGGCGACCTCTCCTTCTCGGCCACCGGCGACCTGCTCGCGGCCGACGGCCTGGCGGAAAGCATGCAGCGCATCCTCCGCCGCCTGCTGACGAACGCGAAGGACTACCTCTGGCAGCCCGACTACGGGGCCGGTTTGCCCGCCTACATCGGCCAGCTGCTGAATCAGCCCGAGCTGACGGCGCTGATCCAGGCCCAGATGTACCTGGAGGCCGACGTGTCGCACGACCCCGAGCCGACGATCGTCCTCCAGCCGATCCCCAACGGCATCGCCGCCCGGATCGCCTACACGAGCGTCCAGACGGGCGAGCCCGTGCTCCTGAGCTTCGACGTAACGCCTTGAAAGACCGCTAGATGGCCCTCACCACGTATTCGTTCTCGCAGATCGTCTCCAACGTCGCGGCCGCGACCCAGGCGAAGGCGTCCGCCGCCCTCGACTACACCGTCGGCTCGATCCTGCGCGCCATCGCCGAGGCCACGGCCGGCGTCGTCCTGTGGCTCCAGGCGATCATCCTCCAGCTCCTGACGCTCACCCGCGCGGCCACGAGCCGGGGGGCCGACCTCGACAGCTGGGGGGCCGACTACGGCTTCTCCCGGCTGGCCGCAAATTACGCCACCGGCCAGGTGACGTTCTCCCGCTTCACCGCCTCCCAGCAGGCCGTCGTGCCCGTCGGCGCCGGCCTCCGGACGTCGGACGGCACGCAGGCCTTCGCGGTGGCGCTCGACCCGACGAATGCCGCCTACAGCGCGACGCTCGGCGGCTACGTCCTGCCGGCGAACACCGCGAGCGTCGCCGTGCCCGTGAGGGCCGCCGCGCCGGGCTCGGGCGGCAACGTCCGGGCGGGGTCGATCGCCGTGATCACCACCCCCGTCCCGGGCGTGGACACGGCCACCAACGCCGCCGCATTCATCAACGGCGTCGACGCCGAGTCGGATCCGGCCTTCCGCACCCGCTTCGTGCTCTACCTGGCCTCGCTCTCCCGGGCGACCAAGGCGGCGGTGTCCTACGCGGTCACCAGCGTCCAGCAGGGCGTCGTCTGCACGATCACCGAGAACCAGAACTACGACGGCTCGACGAACATGGGCAACTTCTACGTCGTCGTGGACGACGGGACGGGATACCCATCGAACGCCCTGCTCACCAACGCCGCCAACGCCGTCGAGGCGGTCCGGCCGCTGGGCTCGCGCTACGGCGTCTACGCCCCCGTCGTCCTGACCGCCAACGCGAGCATGACCCTGACCACCGCGGCGGGCTCCGCCCCCAACGCGGGCGTGGGGGGGGGGGCCCCCCCCCCCCCCCCCGCGGCCCGTTCGCGCGCCGGCAGGTTGCCCGGGCCCGGGCCGCTGCCTAGAATCCCAGCCGTTGCAGGCCGCCCCACCCCCGGAGCCATCCCCGATGAGCGCCTTCCGGTATCGACGGCTGGACAAGTCGGACGTCGCCGTGCTGCTGGTCGATCACCAGACCGGCCTGACGAACCTCGTCCACGACTTCTCGCCCGACGACTTCAAGAACAACGTGCTGGCCCTGGCCGACGCCGCCAAGTACTTCAACCTGCCCACGATCCTGACCACCAGCTTCGAGGACGGCCCCAACGGCCCGCTCGTCCCCGAGCTGAAGGCGCTGTTCCCGGACGCCCCCTACATCGCCCGGCCGGGCAACATCAACGCCTGGGACAACGAGGACTTCGTCAAGGCGGTCAAGGCCACCGGCAAGAAGCAACTGCTGATCGCCGGGATCGTGACCGAGGTCTGCGTCGCCTTCCCCGCCCTCTCGGCGATCGAGGAGGGTTACGAGGTCTTCGTCGTCGCCGACGCCTCGGGCACGTTCAACAAGACGACCCGCGACGCCGCCTGGGCCCGGATGGCCGCCGCCGGCGCCCAGATGATGACCTGGTTCGGCGTCGCCTGCGAGCTGCACCGCGACTGGCGGAACGACGTCGAGGGGCTCGGGGCGCTGTTCTCGAACCACCTGCCGAGCTATCGTTGCCTGATGCAAAGCTACTCGGCCACGCGGAAGTAAACGACGACGGAGAATCCCGAGGAATGAGCCCGACCGAGCCCGACCTGGAAGCCCTGCTGGCCGCGGCCCGGTCCGCGAGCGCCTCGGCCTATTGCCCGTATTCCAACTTCCACGTCGGCGCCGCCATCCTGGCGGGCGGCCGGGTCTTCACCGGGGCGAACATCGAGAACGCCTCGTACGGCCTGACGATCTGCGCCGAACGCACCGCGGCCTTCGCGGCGGTGCTCGCCGGCGCCGGCCCGATCGAGGCGATCGCGGTGGCCTGCGTCGATGCGCCCGAGGGGGGCGATCCGGCCTCCCTGATGCCCTGCGGCGCCTGCCGGCAAGTACTCGCCGAATTCGCCCGGCCCGAGACGCCCGTCATCATCGACCGGGCGGGGGTTTTCCGGCTGGAGGAGTTGTTGCCGCGGGCGTTTCGGTTGGGAAATTGAATCGACATGGAAGACGAAACGCCCACCATGCCGATGATCCGAGGCATGTTCCTTTGGGTTATCCTACCCGTGGCCCTGTTCGCCGCCACCCTATCCATCGTTTGCGCTAGCCAGAGAAACCTGACCTGCGACAAGCTCTCCCTGCTGGGGCTTTTCGCGATCGCGAACGCGGTTTATGTGCGGCATTGGCGGATCATCGCGGCGGCGTTGGTCGTAGCGTCGATTGCAGCCTACATGGACTTAGCCGCCTTTGCCGACGGCTGGCTTTCCGAGCCGTTGAGAAAGTATGCCATGTCCCGGCTCCCGGATCCTCGCAATTTCCACATGCCCGATTATATAGATGCCTATGACGAGCTAAAAATCCAAAGAAAAATGGATCAAGAGGTTGCGCTGGGCCGCTTCGTCGTGGTCGGCGTTCTGGTGCTGATTCTCGAATTCGCTGGCATTTGGTCGATGCGTAGTAAGCGGATCCCGGTAGTATTCCGTTCGTGTTTATGGGCGCCCGATCAGCAAGCATCGGAGACAAAAGACGATGGCCGAGGAAGCGGATCGCCGCCCACATCGTTGACGTGAAGTGAGGTTCCTGGTGTCCTCCGGCCCCGCCCCGCGTTAGGATCGACCGAAGTCATCCCACACGCGGAGCCCCCACGAATGCCGTTCCTCGCCTCCCTTTGTTCGCTCGCCCTCATCACCTTCGCCCCGGCCGATGATCCCAAGCCCGGCGCCGAACTGGCCCGCAAGGGCGATGAGATCGTCGTGGCCGGCCGGCTTTTCCATACGACCACGCCCGTCGTCCTCTGGTCCGACCCCGGCGGGTACGATGCCTATCGCCCGGAACGCCGGTTCGTGCCGATGGAGAAGGCCACCTGGAAGGAGGCCGAGGAGTCGGGCATCAAGACGCCCAACCGCTACGGGGCCCGGACCCGCGGCATGACGCCCGAGCAGGTCGAGGGCCTCCGCGAAGGCATCGACCTGGCCCGGCTCCAGGAGATCGTCGATCAGTTCGTGATCCATTACGACGTCTGCGGCATCAGCCGGACCTGCTTCCGCGTGCTCCACGACGAGCGTTGCCTGAGCGTCCACTTCATGCTCGACATCGACGGCACGATCTACCAGACGCTCGACCTCAAGGAATCGGCCTGGCATGCGACGATCGCCAATGGCCGGTCGATCGGCATCGAGATCGCCAACATGGGCAGTTATTCCCAGAAGGACAACAAGGCGTTCCAGCGCTGGTACGGCAAGGATACCGACGGCAAGGTCAAGATCACCGTCCCCGGCGGCCTGGAAGCCGGCCATTTCCGCAACCTGAAGGCCAGTTTCGCGCCGATCCGCAACGAGCTGGTCGAGGGGAACGTCCAGGGCCAGGACCATTACCAGTATGACTTCACCCCCGAGCAATACGAAGCCCTCACCAGGCTGACCGCCACGCTCTGTGCCGTGTTCCCCAGGATCACCTGCGACTATCCCAAAGACGCCTCGGGCAAGCTGATCCCGAAGAAGCTTCCCGACGACCAGTATGCCGCCTATCACGGCGTGCTGGGGCATTACCACGTCCAGACCAACAAGACCGACCCCGGCCCGGCGTTCCAGTGGGATCGCGTGGTCGGCGGGGCGAAAAAGTTGCTGGGCCGCTAAACCTGCCCGGTCGACTCCCACTCCGGATGGGCCGACGTTCCTGGCCCGTCGAACATGCCCACGAGGACGTGGGCATGCCACCCCTCTCTAATTCTTGAGCGCATGGCCATGAGTGCCCTTTCGAGCGTCCTCGTCTTGCTGGCGATGGGCTCCGCCGAAGATGCCGGCTTTACCAACGTGCCCGTCGAGATCGAATACCGGGCCGCCCGGCCCCATGCCGATCCGTTCGGGGGCGTCACGCTGGAAGTAACCTTCATCGACCCCGAAGGCACGAGCCGCAAAGTTCCCGCCTTCTGGGCCGGCGGCGATCGCTGGAAGGTCCGTTATGCCTCGCCCCAGGCCGGCATCCATCGTTGGCGGTCGATCTGCAACGACGCGAGCGACGAGGGCCTTCATGGCAAGGCCGGCACGGTCGAATTGAAGCCGTACGCGGGCGAGAATCCGCTCTACCTCCACGGGCCGATCCGGGTGGCGCAGGATTCCCGGCACATGGAACAAGCCGACGGCACGCCGTTCTTCTGGCTGGGCGATACCTGGTGGATGGGCCTCTGCAACCGATTGGCCTGGCCCGACGATTTCCAACGCCTCGCGGCCGACCGCAAGGCGAAGGGGTTCAACGTCGTCCAGATCGTCGCCGGGCTCTATCCCGACATGGAGCCGTTCGACGCGCGGGGCGCCAACGAGGCCGGGTTCCCCTGGGAGGCCGATTACGCCCGGATCCGCCCCGAGTATTTCGACGCGGCCGACCGGCGGATCGCCCACCTCGTCGAGCAGGGGCTTTCGCCCTGCATCGTCGGCGCCTGGGGCTATTTCATGCCCTGGATGGGGGAGCAAAACCTCGAAGCCCACTGGCGATACCTGATCGCCCGGTATGGGGCCTACCCGGTCACCTGGTGCGCCGCGGGCGAGGCCAACCTGCCCTGGTATCGGGCCGAGAAATTCCCGTTCGACGACCAGGAGCAGGCCCGACGATGGTGCCGCGTGCTCGGCGCGATCCGGCGGATGGACCCCTGGCGGCGACCGTTGACGATCCACCCGACCGCCATCAACGCGTTCACCGCCCGCCATGTGATCGAAAGCGTCGACCCGGGCCTGATCGATTTCGACCTGCTGCAAACCCCGCACGGCGAGCGCGACGCCGGCGTGGCGGCGGCGAAGACGGTGCTCGAAAGCCGCGAGGCGAAGCCGACGATGCCGGTCATCGACGGCGAGGCCAGCTACGAGATGCTGGGCGACAA
>JAXMBD010000090.1:0-6285 GCA_046350035.1 Isosphaeraceae bacterium
CCGAGATGTTCGGCATGGACAGCGCCGGCTACGACGATTCCGAGGGGGGCACGTCGCCCGCCCACGAGGAGGCCTGGGCCGCCTTCCCGATGACGCCGCTCCGCCCCGAGCAGGTGGCCGGGTCGCTGTTCCAGGTCGGCTCGATCACGACCTTCGACCGCGAATCGCCGTGGCCGGTCCGGCTGGTGCGGTACATCAGCAGCAACGACTTCGTCCGCCGTTACGGCGACCTCGGCGAGGACGAGTTCGGCGTCCGATCCGGGACGATCCCGCAGCGGCTGCTGCTGATGAACGGCGACCTGATCCGCGAGGCGACCAAGGACGAGCTGTTCAAGGCCACCACGCGGATCGCCGAACAGGCCCCGGACGACCCGTCGGCGGTCGAGGTGGCGTTCCTGACGGTGCTCACCCGCCGGCCCACGCCGGAGGAGTCGGAGTACTTCGCGGGCCGCCTGGGCGGCGCCACCGGCCCGCCCCGCAGGGAACGCCTTTCGGACCTGTTCTGGACCCTGCTCAATACGACCGAGTTCTCCTGGAACCACTGACGGCCGCGAGCGGGCGAGGCGTTACCTCAACCGGAGGCCGAGGTCTTGCTGCGGATGTCGTCGGCGTAGATGTTGAGGCGGTCGAGGACCTGGTCGATATCGCCCTGGGCCACCCCTTCCTCCTTGAGGGTTTCCAGGAAGAGGTTGGCGAACTGCCGGTAGTGCTCCAGGGTGATCCCTCGGTTGGCATGGGCGTGGCTGAGCCCCACGCCGGTGTATCGCATCGGCCCGTCGAGCATCGCCCCCAGGAACTCTTTCTGCATCATCCGCAGCTTGGCCATCGAGGTGTGGGCGAAGAAGGGGCCGAGGACCGGGTCGTCGAGGACCTTGTCGTAAAACCGGCCGACCAGCCGGTCGAGGAACTCGGCCCCCCCGATCCGTTCGAAGAGCGTGCGCGAATCCGGAGCGTTCATGCGTGGACCACCTCATCGGGGACGCGGGCCCGCATTCATGCGGCGTCGGCCCCTCGCTCCCAAACTAACGGCTGGCCGGCCCGATCGCAACGCGGCCGGACCCGTCCGTCAATTTCCCGGGGCGGCCTAAAAAGGGTAAAGCCGGCAAGATGGGCTGGCCGATGGATACCATGAATACCGAAGATCCTCTCCGCGAGGGAGGGTCGTCGGTGATGGGAGCGGGTGCGGCGGTCCCAACGGGTAGGGGGTGACTTCGATGATCGCCGAGGAGGAGGTTCGCCTGGCTCTTCGGGCCCACCGGGAAGGCCGCGCGGGCATGCGCGACTCGCTGCTGACCCTGGCGGTGGCCGACGCGGGGCAGGAGGGGCGGCCTGGGCCGAGCGGTGCCGACGTTGGCTGGTCTCTCGGCGTTCGGATCACCTGTTCGCCCGATATCCGACGCTGGGCGGGGCGCTGGCCGATCCCCGGGTGGTGGAATCCCTGGAGCGGGTCCGGCGGACGTTCCCCCCGGTGCGGGTCCGCCACCTGCTGCTGCGGGCCGACGCCCTTACCGGCCCCTACACCGGGATGCACCGGCCGATCCCCGACGTGCTGGATTCGATCTTCGGCAAGGCCCGGAGGCAGCCGGTCCGGTTCCGACGCCCGATGCCGGCCCGATCGTCGACCGGTCGCCTCCAGGCGCGCCCCGCGCCGACCGGCGACCAGGCGATCCTGATCCTCATGGCCGTCTTCCTCTCGCTCGCCCTGGGCGGGAGCGGGAACGACGGTCGGACCCGCGCCGCCTGAGAATCCCCCGGCCGGGCCCGCAGGACGCATCCTAGACTTCCACCCGGGACGTCCCTGCTCGGTCGAGGGTTGGGCATGCACGGCACCGGTCGGAAATCCGCCGGAATCGGGGAGGCGCTCGCCTTCGCCGGCTGGATGCTGGCGGCGCTCGCGGCCCGATGGCCGCTGGTCGGCCGGATCGAGGGGATCCTCGACCACGACCAGGCGGTCGTCGGCCTGATGGCCCAGGACATCGCGGCGGGCCGACGCTGGCCGATCTTCTTCGACGGCCAGCGCTACATGGGGGCGGTCGAGCCCTACGTGTCGGCCGGCTTCGTCCGGGCGCTGGGCCGGGAACCGAGCACCGTGGCGATGGCCCCCTGGCTCTTCTTCGGCCTGCTGGCGGGGCTCCAGTTCCTGGCCTGGAACCGTTGGCGGGGCGCGAAAACCGGCCACCTGGCCGCCCTGTTGACGGTCACGGGCTCGCCCTTCTTCGCCGCGTGGAGCATCGTCCCCCGGGGCGGCTACATCGAGCTGCTCGCCTGGATGGTGCCCGCGATCGCGGCCTACAGGTTGATGACGTGGCGTTCGGCCGACCCGCCGGGATTCGGCCGGCAGTTCGGCTGGGGCATGATGCTGACCCTGGGCGGCTTCCTGAATCCGCTGGCCTGGATCACCTACGCGGCCCTCCTGGCCGACTGGACCTTCGGCCGGCATGGGCGAGACCTGCGCGAATCCTGGAAGATCCGGCCGGGCGGCTGGCTGGATCGCCCCTGGGCGCCCGCGGCCTGGTTGGCGATGGCCGGCTCGGTTGTGCTGATCCTGGGCGCCTGCGTCCATGTGAACTTCGAGGTGTCTCAGGGCTCGGTCGGGATCGTCTATGGGCTGCGGGTCTTGCCGAAGCCGGTTGCGGTGCTGGGTGCCCTCGGCCTGCTGGGCGGGCTGGCGTGGGCCGCGGGCCTGGGCCGAAGGGCCTGGACCTTGCTGGCGAAGTCGCCCGGCTTCGCGGCGGGAGCGATGCTGGTGCAGGTGCCGATGCTCGCCTATCAAGGGCGGGTCGCGCTGGGCTGGGCCGAGCGGGAGCCGTCGCTGCCGACCTGGATCCGGGCCCCCTGGCGGGCCGACTGGTCGCCGATCCACCTGGCGCAGGTGGCCGACTTCGTGGCCGGTTGCCGGCCGAGGGCGGCGGTGAGCCCCCTGTTCGGCCAGGCGGTGCCGTTCCCCGAGCCGGCCTGGCCGGGGGTCGCCGGCTTCCTGGACGGGGCGAGCCCGTTTTTCACGGCCCTCGTGATCGCCGTTCTGGCGACCGTGGCCCTTCGCGATCGGTTCGCCTGGAAGCGGTTCTGGTCGCTCCGGGGGCGCGACCCGTCGCGGCCGACCTTGATCCTGACCCTGCTGATCGCCGGGGCCTTCGGGCTGTATCGGATCCAGGGGAGCAGCTTCGACGGATCGTCGGTCCGCTACCTGCTTCCGGCCTGGGCGGCCCTGCCGGGATTGCTCGCGGTCGGCCTGCGCCTCTGGCCGGCGTGGCCGCGAGGGATCGCGCTGGGGATCTTGCTGGGCGGTTGGGGGTTGGCCCAGGCGAACCTCTGGGCCGACGCCGGCCGCGAATGCCCGTTCCGGCCGCTGGTCCGCGACCTGGAAAACCAGGGCGTGACCGGGATCGTCGCCCAGACGCCGGCCGCGTTGCTGGTGGCCGACCTCAGCGGCGGCCGGGTCGGCTCGATGGCCTATCAAGGCGACTGGCCCCGCCTGGGCCTGCGTTATGCCGACCGGATCCCGCCGGAAGGGCCCGTCGTTTGCGTCGTCGATACGGCGTTCCCCTGGCCGACCCCCGAGCATCCCGGCTGGCCGCCGAATCAGGACCTGGGCCGGCATCTCGCGGAACTGGGGCAACGGTATCCCGGCCGGGTCGGGTTGCTGGGCCGGGTCGGTTCGTTCGAGATCTGGCGGGCCGACCTGCCCCGGGAGGAGGTACTCGCGGCCCCCGAGGCCCTTGCGGAAGCCGACCCCAGCGGCTACTTTCCCGGAACGCCGGGTGCCGGATCGAAGACGTCGACACCTTTGTCCCAGAGGAAGCTGCCATGAGGGCTCGCCGGATGGCCGAGATCCCCGCGCCGACGAGTGCCCCCCGATGAGCCCATCGTCCGCCCCCCTGCGCTGGGGCATCCTCGGCTGTGCCCGGATCTGCCGACGGGCGATCCTGCCGGGGCTGCGAAGGGCCGAATTCGGAGGGGCCGCCGCGATCGCCAGCCGCGACGGGGCCACGGCCCGGGCCTGGGCGTCGGAATTTGGGATTGCTCGATCGTATGGGGCTTATGAGGAGATCCTGGCCGATCCGAACATCGACGCCGTTTACATCCCGCTGCCCAACGAGCTGCACAGGCCCTGGACCCTGGCCGCCGCCGAGGCCGGCAAGCACGTGCTGTGCGAGAAGCCGCTGGCGATCGACACGGCCGAGGCCGAGGACATGGCCGACTATTGCTCCAAGCATGGCGTTTTGCTTCGAGAAGCGTTCATGTGGCGGCACCAGCCGCGCTCCGGCGCGATCCGCAAGATGGTGGACGATGGCCTGATCGGCGACCTCCGCCTGATCCGCTCCTCGTTCTCGTTCGCGATCGAGCCGGGCGACTGGCGTCTGGATCCGTCGAGGGGCGGCGGGGCGCTCTGGGACGTCGGCTGCTACGCCTTGAGCACGATGCGGTTCTTCACCCGATCGGAACCGCTCGAAATCCGGGGGCATGCCCGTTTGAGCCCCTCGGGCGTCGACCTGAGCCTGGCCGCACAGCTCACCTTCCCGGGCGGCGTGCTGGGCCTGCTCGATTGCAGTTTCGAACAACCCTTTCGCTGCGTTTATGAACTGGTCGGAAGCAAGGGTACGATCGAGGTGCCCCGGGCCTACCTGCCGCCCCGATTGCCGGTGGCCTGGCTGGCCCGCGACGGGCATCGCCGGAAGCCCTTGTTCTTCCCGGGCCGCGATCAATACGCCTGCATGTTCGACGATTTTGCCCGGTGCGTCCGCGAGGGGAATGCCGCCTCGCCGGTTGCCGAGGACGGGGTGGAGCAAATGCGGTCGCTGGATCGGGTGCTGCGGGCCTCGAAGACCGGGGCCGTCGCCTAGGGCATGCAGACGGTGCGGCGCCCGTCCCGGCGAGGATTCCAGGCGGGACCGCCGCCGGGACGGACGCCCGAGGCCGCCGGGGCAGATGATCACCGACGAGACCTGGGCCGCCCTGGGCCCGATGGTCGGGCGCCCCAAGCCCCCTTCGGGCCCGCCCCGCACCTTCCCGATCGGATGTCCTTCGAGGCGGTCCTGTACCGGGCCCGCGTCGGTTGCCCCGGGCGCGACCTTCCCGGCGACTTCGGCGATCGGGACGCCGTCTCCAACGGCCGCCGCCGCGGGATCTCTTCGGGCCGTCTCGGTCGTTGTTCGCCCGATGGCCGCCCAACCCGAGCGGCTCGGGGCGATCCGGGTGATGATCGATTCCAACGGCTCCCGGGCCCATCCGCACGCCGCCGGGGCCGGCCCTGCCCGAGGCCGGGGCGGTGCCGGGCCGGCTCGATCTTCGGGGCGATCATTCGGCCGTATGGGTCGAGGTGTCGGCCGTCGGCGGGGATGAAGCCTGATGGTGGATCGGCCGGGAGATCCGGGGGGCGGTCCGATGGATCCTGTTCCTCGCCACCTTGTCCGGCCTGATGGGCGGTTGGCCCGGCGGATGGCTCGGGCGACGGGCCTATACCCCTTCGGGCTCCTCGGACTCCAGCTTTCGATAGAGCGACGACAGAGCCAGGCCGAGTTTCCTGGCGGCCTCGCGCTTGTCGCCGTTGCAACCGATCAGGACCCTCTGGATGTGCCGGCGCTCGAAGCGGTTGGTGGCCAGCCTGAGGTCGTCCTCAATTTCCTCGGTGTCGGGCCCGGCCTCCAGGCCGTGGGTGAAGTCGGCGGGGGTGAGGATCGGGCCGTCGGCGAGGATCATGGCGCGTTCGAGGGCGTTGTCCAGCTCGCGGACGTTGCCCTTCCAGGGGGCGTTCAGCAGCCATCGCATCGCCGCGTTGTCGACGCCGTCGATCCGCTTGCCCAGGCGTGCGACATGGCGGGCCACCAGGGCCGGCACGATCTCGGGGATGTCCTCGGGGCGATCGCGGAGCGAGGGGGTTCGGATCGTGACGACGTTGAGGCGGTAATACAGGTCGGCCCGGAACTGGCCGGCGGCCACCTCGGCGGGGAGGTCGCGGTTGGTCGCCGCGACGACGCGGGCCGTCACGGCGATCGGCCGGGTGGCGCCGATCGGCAGGACCTCGCGGGCCTCGATCGCCCTCAGGAGCTTGGCCTGCGTGGTCGCCGGCAGCTCGCCGATCTCGTCGAGGAACACCGTGCCGCGCGAGGCGGCCACGAACAGGCCGTCGTGGTCGCGGTCGGCGCCGGTGAAGGCGCCCTTCACGTGGCCGAAGAGCTGGTTTTCCAGCAAATTAGGGGGGATCGCGGCGCAGTTGATCGCCAGGAAGGGGGCCTCGGGGGCGATCCCCTGCGCGTGCAGGGCGCGGGCGACGAGCTCCTTACC
>JAXMBD010000091.1:0-4972 GCA_046350035.1 Isosphaeraceae bacterium
TCCAGCGCGGCCTGGCGGCGGGTTTCGCCCTGGCCGCGGAGGTGGCGGGCGTACTCGACGATCAGGATGGCATTCTTGCACGCCAGGCCCACCAGGACGACGAAGCCGATTTGCGTGAAGATATTGATGTCTTCGTTGGCGACCTTCACGCCGGCGATCGAGCAGAGCAGGCAGAGCGGCACGACGAGGATCACCGCCAGGGGCAGGGCCCAGCTCTCGTACTGGGCCGCCAGGACCAGGAACACCATCATCACGGCGAAGCCGAATACCAGCATGGCCGTGTTGCCGGCCTGCAATTCCAGGTAGGCCAGCTCGGTCCACTCGATCCGCATCGATTCGGGGAGCACCTGGGCGGCAAGGTCGTCCATGATCCGGATCGCATCGCCCGAGCTGACGCCCATCGCCGCGCTGCCGCTGAGCGGGGCGGCCGTGTACATGTTGTAGCGGGTCAGGATCATCGGGCCGTTGACCTGCCGGACCGAGGCCAGGGCCCCGATCGGCACCATCGTGCCCTCCTGATTGCGGACCTTGAGCTGCTCGATGTCGCGGACGTCGTTGCGGAATCCCTGGTCGGCCTGGACGATCACCTGCCAGGTCCGGCTGTATCGGTTGAAGTCGTTGACGTAGAGCGAGCCCAGGAACACCTGCAACGTCTGGAACAGGTCGCGGGGGGCGACCCGCTTGCTCAGGCATTCCTTGCGGTCGATGTCGATGTAGAATTGCGGCACGTTCGCCCGGAAGACCGAGGTCATGCCCGTGAGCCTCGGCTCGCCGGTGGCCGGGTCGACGGCGATCTGCTTGAGGAATCCGGCGAAGTCGGGGTCGGCCTTCTCGACCTCGGGGATCGCCTCCCCCTTCGCCCAGGTGTTGAGGATCTCGGTCTGCTTCTGGAGGCCCGGCAGGCCGACCACGTCGCCGCGATCCTCGACCAGCAGCTTGAACCCGCCGGCGCGGCCGACGCCGCGGACCGGGGGGGGTGGCAGCACCGTGACCATCGCCTCGGGCACCGCCTCCGCGAACTTCATCCGCAGGGTATTGGCGATCGCGTCGCCGTAGAGGGTCTTCTCATGCGCGGCGTCGAGCCAGGTTTGGCAGGACCGCTCGCCCGAGGGGGAAACCGAGGCGATTTGCCGGAAGGACCAATCCTTGAGCGGCTGGACAACTTGATTCCTGAGCCAGCCTTCCCCCAGGCCGAGGAACGAGAGGTATTCGTCGGCCTCCGGCTTGGGCGGCTTGGGATTGTTCATCCAGCGGACGATCCGGTCGACGTTGGCGTCGGCCTTCGGGTTGTCGAGCCACCGGAACAGGCGGTTGGCGAACGGGTCGGGCCGCTGGTCGTAGGGGGCCAGGATGATGAACATCGAGCCGAAGTTGGAGCCGAAGGCGCTCAGCAAGAGCGATTGGCCCGTCATCGTCTGGCTGAATTTCACCCCCTCCGTCTTCAGGGCGATCTGCTCGATCTTGTTCATCGTCTGCTGCGTGCGTTCCAGCGAGGCCGAGTCGGGCAGCTGGACGTTGATCAGCAGATAGCCCATGTCCTGCGAGGGGATGAACCCCTTGGGGGTGTTGTCGAAGCCGGCCTTGGTCAGGAAGAGCAGGCCGCCGTAGGCGGCGAGGGCCAGCACCGAGGTCCTCAGCAGGCCGCCGACCCCGCGAATGTAGAGGCCGGTCAGGCGCCGGAAGGCCGCATTGAAGCCGCGGAACAGGGCGGCAAGCAGGCGGTTGGCCGGGCGGGAGACCAGCCAGCCTGCCAGCAATCCCGCCAGGACGGCCAGCGACCATGCCAGCCACTGGCGATGGTCGTGCGCCATCGAGGCCGGCAGTCGATCGGCGAGCAGGCCCTCGAACCGCTCGCCGAGTTTTTCGTAGCCGAGGAAATAGGCGAAGAACGCGGCGATCGCGATCCGGGGGAGGGGCTCGGGGGCCCGGCCGAGCCGGCGGTCATGGTCCGGCGGCCTGAGCATGAGCGCCGCCAGGGCCGGGCTGAGCGTCAGCGAGTTGATCGTCGAAATCACCGTCGAGGCGGCGATCGTCAGGGCGAACTGGCGGAAGAACTGGCCGACGATCCCCGAGATGAAGGCGCACGGCACGAACACGGCGACCAGCACCAGGCCGATCGCCACGACCGGCCCCGAGACCTGCTCCATCGCCACGATCGTCGCCTGGCGTGGCGGGAGGCCCAACTCCATCTGGTGCTCGACCGCCTCGACGACGACGATGGCGTCGTCGACCACGATGCCGATCGCCAGGACCAGGCCGAACAGGGTCAGGTTGTTGATGCTGAATCCCATCGCTGCCATCACGGCGAAGGTGCCGATGATCGCCACCGGGACCGCGATCAGGGGGATGATCGAGGACCGCCAGTTCTGGAGGAACAGGAGCACCACCAGGGCGACCAGGATCACCGCATCCCGCAGGGTCCGCACGACCTCCAGGATCGACTCGCTGATGTACGGCGTGGTGTCGTAGCGGATCTCGTAGTCGAGCCCCTCGGGGAACTCGGTCTGGCGGAGTTCCTCGACCTTGGCCTTCACCATCTTCGCGGTGGCGAGGGCATTGGCGTCGGGGAGCTGGAAGATGGCCATGCTGACCGAAGGCCGGGTGTTGACGCGCGTCGAGACGTCCATGTTCTTGGGGCCGATCGTGACCCTGGCGACCTCGCCGAGTCGGACGACCCGGCCTTCGTCGTCGGCCCGGACGACGATCTGCTCGAACTGGGCCGGCTCGACGAGCCGCCCCATCACGTCGATGGGGATCTGGATCGGCTGGCCGGGCCCGACCGGCGGCTGGCCGATCTGGCCGGCCGCGACCGGCTGGTTCTGCGCCCGGATCGCCCGGACGACGTCGCCCGCCGTCAGGTTCCGCGAGGCGAGCTGCTCCGGATCGATCCAGACCCGCATGCTGTAGTCCTGCTGGCCCAGGACCAGCACGTCGGAGATCCCCGGCAGCCGGACGATCTCCTCGCGGACGTGCATCAGCGCGTAGTTGCTGATATAGAGCTGGTCGTAGACCCCCGGGATCGAGTAGCCCGACATCGACGTGGCCGCGAACAGGATCCCGTCGCGCTGGGTCTTGGAGAGTTCCGGGGCCTTCCAGAGCGCCTTCAGCTCATTCTTGAGCTCGCCCAGCTTAGTCGCGTAAGCCGGCAGTTCGGCTTCGGGCTTGTCGGCGACGAGCCGGCCCTCGCGGTCGAAGATGCGGAAGTGGAGCGAGCCGGAGACGTCGGCGACGATCACCTGGGCCCGGCCCTCGGCCGGGATCTCGCCGGCCCCCTCGAGCCCGGGCATCAGCTTCAGGGCGAACGGCTCGCGCGAGTTGATGGCGATAGCCAGCATGATGTCGGGCGACCGCTTGCGGGCCGTCACGCCCGCCTGCTTGATGACGTCGGGCAGCAGCGGCAGGGCCAGGGCGACGCGGTTTTGCACGAGCACCTGGGCCATATTCAGGTCGATGCCGTGCCGGAAGGTGACGGTCAGGTTGTACGAGCCGTCGTTGGTGCACTGCGAGGACATGTAGAGCATGCCCTCGACCCCGTTCACCTGCTGCTCGATCGGCGCGGCCACCGATTCGGCGACGTCCCGGGCGCTGGCGCCGGGGAACTTGCAGTCGACCTGGACGGTGGGCGGGGCGATCTGCGGGTACATCGCCAGCGGCAGGTTGAAGACGGCGATGCCGCCGGCCAGGGTGATGACGATCGACAGCACCGCCGCGAAGATCGGCCGGTCGATGAAGAATCGCGAGATCACGGCAAGCCTCCGTCGCCATCACGGCCGCGCCGGGCGGCACCCGGTCGATCCCCACGCCGAGCGAGTGCGGGGGGGATCCCCTCCGGCGGCCCCGGGCTCATTTCGAGGGCTCGGTCGTCGCGGGCTGGCGGCCGGCTCGCCGGCGAGCAGTACCTCGGGGCCGCTCGGGGCCCGCGGGCAGTGCCGGCGGCGTCGCGTCCCCCGGCTTGATCTCGACGCGGGCCTCGCCGCCGGGCCGGATGCCTTGCAGGCCGGTGACGACCACCTCCTCGCCGGGCGCGAGCCCCTCGCGGATCACCCGCCGGCCATCCCGGAGGGGGCCCAGGACCAGCTTGCCCTGGCCGTTGCGCTCCTTCTCGCGGGCCACGGCGATGGTCCCGCCGCGGAAGAAGCGGGCGGGCGGGACCGGGGCGCCCGGCTTCGCCTGGGCGGCCCGGGCGTCCAACTCCTTCACCTGATCCTCGCGGTACTTGGCCTGGTCCTCCGGGGGCAAGGGCCGGAAGAGGTAGATGTATTTCTTCCCCTGGTCGCTCATCAGCGACTCCTCGGGGATGGACAGCGACCGGAAGGGCGGCCCCAGCGGCAGGCGGACCTTGACGAACTGGCCGGGCGACAGGCTGCGGAGCCCGTTGGGGCGGAGCGTCGGGTTGTCGATGTCGGCCCGGAGGCGGAGCGTGCCGCTGTTGGGGTCGAGGTTGGTTTCGGAGAAGTTCACCGTGCCGGGGAACGGGTGGCTGAAGTCCGGGTCGTCGGCCAGGGCGATATCGACCGTCAGCTTCCCCTCGCTCATCGGCCGGAAGGTCCCCTCGCGGATCATCTCGCGGATCTTCAGGACATTGCGCTCGTCGACGTCGTAGACGACGTAAAGCTGATGGATGTCTTCGATCTGCATCAAGGTCGTATCGTCGGCCTTCACGAGGTTGCCGACGTCTGCCATCCGGCGGCTGAGCCGGCCCGACAGGGGCGCGGTGACCTTGGTGAAGGTCATGTTCAACTCGGCGGTGGCCACGTTGGCGGCGGCGATGCCGACGGAGGCCTGGGCCTCCAGGTAGTCGTCCTCGGCCTGATCGTACTCGTCCCGGCTCCTCGCGTTGTTGCCGAAGAGGGTGGCGACGCGCCGGAAATTCTGCTCCTGGCGCTTGAGCCGGGCCTCGGCCTGCTTGAGCGTGGACTTGGTCCGGTCGAGCTCGGCCTTGTACGGCCTGGGGTCGATCTCGAACAGCAAC
>JAXMBD010000092.1:0-4220 GCA_046350035.1 Isosphaeraceae bacterium
ACCGCTCGTCGAGCGGGGGATCCACGGCCTCGTCCGCCACCCGTCGGAGTCCGGCAACCTGGCCGCCGCCTTCGGCGCCGCCGGCCTGCTGGGGAGCTTCGCCGGCCTGGCGATCGCCGCCCTGGGGCTCCTGCCGCTCGTCCTGCATCGGATCCGGATCGAAGATCGGCTCCTGTTCGAACGCCACGGAGAGGCGTTCGATCGATACCGGCGGCGGGTCGGCGCGCTGTTCCCTCGGCCCAGGTCGCGGCCGCCTGCCGCATCTTCCGCCCGAGGAGCAATCGGCAAGGCCGCGTCGCCCTCGGCCGGATCCGGGGATACGGGGGCTTGCGGGCGGGCGATTCGTGGGTCAGGATGGGTGGACTGAACTCGCCCGGGCGGCCTCGCCAGGCCCGCCCGATCCGGGCGTTCCCGCTCGATCCGCTCCGCTCCACGATCCCATCCAGGAGAATACCGCATGACCCACCGCAAAGGGATGACCCGCCGCGGGTTCATCGAGACGGCCGGCGCGGCCGCGGCGGCCGGCGCCTTCGCGCACCCGGCGATCGGCGACGGCGTCAAGGGGGCCAACGACACGATCCGCTTCGCGATCATCGGCCCCGGCGGGCGTTGCCAGGCCCACATCGGCCACCTCCTGAACATGAAGAAGGAAGGCAAGGCCGTGGATATCGTCGGCGTGGCCGACGTGTGGGACGGCAACGCCAAGGTCGGCCGCGGCCTCTATCCTTCCGCCGCCAAGTGCGGCCTCAAGGCCGACGACAAGGAATCGGTCACCAAGGACTACCGGCGCCTGCTCGACCGCAAGGACGTCGACGCCGTCGTGATCGCCACGCCAGACCACTGGCATGCCCGGCAGACGATCGACGCGTGCAAGGCCGAGAAGGATGTTTACTGCGAAAAGCCGATGACCCACACGATCGACGAGGCCCGTCAGGTGGCCGAGGCGGTCGATCGCCACAAGCGGATCATGACGGTCGGCGTCCAGTCCACGGCCGACCCGCGCTGGAAGATGGCCAACCAGATGATCGCCGAGGGCAAGATCGGCAAGGTCATGCAGGGCCAGACCAGCTACTACCGCAACAGCCAGATGGGCCAGTGGCGGTACTACGAACTCACCGAGGACATGAATCCCAAGACCGTCGACTGGAAGATGTTCCTCGGCACCGATTTCGGCCTCGCCCCCGAGCAGCCGTTCAACCGGGCCAAGTACGCCCAGTGGCGTTGCTACTGGGACTTCGGCGGCGGCATGTACACGGACCTTTTCGTCCACCAGCTCACCCACCTGATCCAGGCGATGGGCGTCACCTTCCCCCGCCGGGTCGTCGGCGGCGGCGGCCTCTACCTCGAATACGACGGCCGCGACTGCCCGGACGTCGCCACCGTGGTCGCCGACTACGACGAGGGCTGCCAGGTCCTCATCTCGGCCACCATGTGCAACGACGTGCAGCTCGGCGAGGTCATCCGCGGCCACACCGCCACGATCCTCTTCGGCGAGACCCCGAACAAGGGCTTCCGCGTCGTCGAGCAGAAGATCAGCGGCAAGCCGGCCCCCCCGGGCGGCAACACCGGCGAGGGCGGCGAGCTGTTCAAGCCCGACCAGCCGACCGGGGGCGATGCCGACACCCGAGCCCTCTGGGACCATTTCATCAGCTGCATCCGCTCGCGCAACCAGGAAACCCTCTGCCCGGCCCGCCTGGGCTACGCGGCGATCGCCACGGTCAACCTGGGCGTGAAGTCGTACCGCGAGGGCAAGGCCTTCTTCCTCGACAGCGGCACCGGCGAGGTCTGCCCCGCGGACAGCTCCTGGGCCGCCCGCTGGGAGGAACGCAGCAAGCTCCGCGGCAAGCCCAACCAGACCCAGGGCTGGAAGGTCGACCAGACCCTCGGTTCGACGATCACCCCGCCCGACTACCAGAAGCTGGAAGGCGACTGGGTTGGCGGGCAGGATCCGGCCAAGGCCTGAGGCCGCAACCTAACCGACTCGCCGTCAAACGCCAGCCGCCCCTCGGGCGGCTGGCGTTTTTTCCGAGGCCGCCGATTCCCGGTCGGGAGGTCAGCCGACCATGGCCCTGGTTCGCTGGGAATGCGAGGACCGCGTCGGCACCGTCTGGCTCGACGACGCCCGCCGCCGCAACGCGTTGAGTTCGGAACTGGTCGAGGAGACCGTGGGGGCGCTCGGCTCCCTCGCCGATCGCAAGGCCCGCGTCGTAATCCTGCGCGGCCCGGCCGGCTCGAAGGTCTGGTCGGCGGGCCATGACATCCGCGAACTGCCCAGGCTCGGCCGCGAACCGCTGGGATGGTCGGATAGCCTCCGCGTGCTGATCCGGGCCGTCCAGGAGAATCCCTGCCCGGTCATCGCCCGGATCGAGGGGAGCGTCTGGGGCGGCGCCTGCGAGCTGGCGATGGCCTGCGACCTGGCGATCGCCACCCCCGAGGTGACCTTCGCCATCACCCCGGCCAGGCTGGGCATCCCATACAACCTCACCGGCCTCTTGACCTTGATGAACGCGCTACCGCTGCCGATCGCCAAGGAGATGCTCTTCACGGCCCGGCCCATCGATGCGGCCCGCGCCCTGGCGCTTGGGGTACTCAACCGAGTCGTCCCCGCCGAAGAGATCGACGCCGTGGTGCTCGACCTCGCCCGCGCCATCGCCGCCAATTCGCCCCGCAGCATCGCCGTAATCAAGGAGGAGCTGCGCCTGCTGGCCTCGGCCCGCAGCATCAGCCCCGAAACCTTCGAGCGGATGCAGGGCCTGCGGCGGACGGTCTACGACTCGCCGGATTACCAGGAAGGCCAACGGGCCTTCTTCGAGAAGCGCCCGCCCGAGTTCCTCGACCCCCCCTGATGCCGGACCCCGGCTGGAGCGGCCTTCTCAGGCGTCATCCCCCAGCGTCCGCTTCTTCCGCAGCAGGTGGTGATAATGCTGGGCGGTCCGGTGCGCCTCGTCGCGGACCGCCTGCAAGAGCCGCAACGCGAACGACCGGCGGCTCAATCGGATCGGTTCCGATCGCCCCGGTACGAAGACCTCTTCCTCCTGCTTGGCCAGCGAGATCAAGGTCGGCGGCTTCTCGTCGAGCACCCGGAACGCTTCCAGGGCGGCGCTCAACTGCCCCTTGCCGCCGTCGATCATCAGGATGTCGGGGTGCGGCTCGTCCCTTTCGCGGAGCCCCTGGATCCGGCGGCTGACGACCTCGCGGATCGAGGCATAATCGTCGACGCCCTGGACGGCCTTGATCCGGTAGCGTCGGTATCCCGGCTTGAACGGCAGGCCGTCGATGAACGTGACCAGCGAACCGACGGTCTCGCTTCCGCCCAGGTGGGCGATGTCGATGCACTGGATCGTCCGCGGCCTCGACTCCAGGTGGAGGACCTTTTGCAACCCCTTCAGGCCCTTGGCCGGGTCCTGATAGAAGACCTCGGGTTGCGCGTGTTCGGCGAGATTTCCCCGCTCCCGGAGATTCCGCAAGGCGTTGATCTCGTCCCGGAGCCGCGCCGCCTTCTCGAAGAGGAGTTCGCGGCTGGCCTCCTTCATCTCTTGTTCCATCTCCTCCAGGACCAGTTCGCGCTTGCCTTCGAGGAACATCTTCAGGCGATGAATATCCTTCCGGTAAGCTTCCTTGTCGATCCGCAGGTTGCAGGGGGCGGTACACTGGTTGATCGAATGGAGCAGGCAGGGGCGGAACCATCGCCAACGCGGGTCGCCCTCCTCGATGTCCAGCGAGCACGTGCGGAACTTGAACACTTTCTGGAGGACCTGGATCGCCCCCCGCAACGCCTTGGCACGGGGGAACGGGCCGTACAACTTGACGCCCCGGTCGAGCGGTTCCCTCGTGAAATTCACGCGGGGGAAGTCCTCGCCGGTGGTCACCTGGAGGTACGGGAACGATTTGTCGTCGCGAAGGTCCTTGTTGTATTTCGGCTGGATGTCCTTGATCAGCCGGGCCTCGGCCAGCAGGGCGTCGACCTCGCTGGCCGCTTCGAGGAAGTCGACGGTGACGACCTGGCCGATCCAGTCCCGAATCCGAGGATCGGCCTCGGCCCCCTTCTGGAAGTAGGATCCGGCCCGGGCGCGGAGGTTCCTCGCCTTGCCGATATACAGCACCCGGCCCTGGGCATCCTTGAGCAGGTAGACGCCGGGCGCATTCGGCAGTGTGCGGGCCTGGGCGGCCGGCCCGTTCGCATTCGATTCGATTTCGGGCATGGCCACGCCGCGGGATGG
>JAXMBD010000093.1:0-4215 GCA_046350035.1 Isosphaeraceae bacterium
GGCGGATCCCAAGCAGGCCCAGCCCAAGGATCCGAAGGAGGCCGACGACGCCGTGAGCGGCCAGAAATCGAACTGAGGAAGCCCCCTTCACCGACCCGGAGGAATCCCGCCATGTTCCCCGCGGCCCGAATCGGCGACCCGATCACGCACGACATGCTCGTCCCTTGCGGGGTGATCGGGCCGGGCGTGCCGGTCCCCTGCCCCATGTGCGCGGCGATGCCGGTGATCATCGAGGGGATGCCGGCGGCGCACGTCACCTGCTCGTGCGTCTGCACCGGGGTGGTCACGGGGGGGATCGTCCACCCGCCCCCGCCGCCGCCGATCCCGCCGCCGCCGATCGTGAAGGGGTCGCTGACGGTGATGATCCACGGCCTGCCGGCGGCGCGATGGGCCCCGGCGCCCGACCTCGGCGCCTGCGGCGTCTTCCTGGGCAACCCGGCGCTGGCCGCCATCCGCACGGTGAAGATCGGCGACATCGGCATGGGGGGCCTCTCCCCCGCGATGATGAACGCGGCCCAGACCGGCGCACCCTTCTGCGAGAACTGAACGGACTGAACCGGCCTCGGTCGAGGCCCCAGCCCGAGTCCTGAACCATGCGACTGACCCTGGAAATCCCGGCCGCCCCCGACGGCCCCCAGGCCTACGCCATCGAGCCCGGACGAGAGACCCGCGTCGGCCGCAGCGCCCCCTCGGAAATCGTCCTGTCCTGGGACCCGGCCCTCTCCCGCCAGCACTTCGCCGTGGCGTGCGATGGCCAATCGTGCCGGCTCCGCGATTTGAAGAGCACGCACGGGACGGTCGTCAACGAAACGCCGGCGGACGAGGCCGGGCTTGAGTTGAAGGATGGCGACCAGGTCACGGCCGGCGGCACGCTCTTCCGGGTCCACCTCCGCGAAACGCTGGGATCGGGCGCAAGCGATGGCGAACCGATCCCCCCGGCGGCCGAGGCGCTCCGAGCGTTGAAGGAGCCACTCTATGCGGTGCTCGACGCCGCGAGAGACCCGCTCGTGCTCGGCCTGCTGATGCAATCGGGCGAGCGGTTCCAGTCGCTCTACGAAGGGCCCAAGGCCCAGCGGTATGCCGGGATCGCACCTTACCTTGTCGCCTTGCCCAAGGACTCGCAGTTCCTGGTGCAATTGGTGCGGATGGGGTGGGGCAAGAGTTGGGGGATCTTCCTGGCTTGCACCCGGCCGTTCGAGGAGGTGCGCAAGCATTTGCGGCATTTCCTGACCGTCCAGTTGGAGGGGGGAAAGTCGGTCCTCTTCCGGTTCTACGACCCGCGTGTACTCAGGCCCTTCCTGCCCACATGCAAAGGGCCGGAATTGGCCGCATTCTTCGGGCCTCTCAAGGGGCTGTTCGCCGAGGCTGGCATGCCCGAGGGCGCGGTTCTCGGATTCACCCTGGAATCCTCGGGCCGATTGCTCCGATCGGACCTGGCTGCCGACCAACTCGGCGGCGGAACCCCCTGCGAATCGTCCCCCGGCACCCGGGTTTGAGGCGAACCATGTTCGTGATCCGATCCGACCAGCAACTCGCCCTGGAGGCGGCCGCAAGGGCCCCATTCCACGCCCGGGTGCTGGCCTTCTTGCGTAGCACCCTCGACGACCGGACGCGGCACCGGACGGATTCCGAACTCCTGGGCCTCATCGAGGCCGGGGATCGGCAGGCGACCGCCCTGGGTCTGCGGACCGAGCGGGGGATCGCGCAGTTTGTCGCCCTGACCCTGATGCTGGGGCCGCAATTCCCGGAGATCCCCGAGGTCCGGCTTTATCTGGATCGCCCCTACCCCGACCCCGATACGAAGATCGATTGGTTCGTGAGGATCCTGGCGTCGCACAAGAAGGGGGAGCATGAACGGACGCTCCTGGACCGTGCCGCGGGGCGCGGCAGGGCGATCGGCCAGGCCCTGATCGCGTTGCTGCTGGCCCCGTTCCTGTCGTTCGCGGTCGGGACGTTGGGGCTCGGAGGCCTGCTTGCCGGCGGCGGGGAAGCCGCGACCGGCGCGGCGCTCCTGGGCCCGGTGGGATGGGCTGTCCTGGCGGTAGCCGTCGTCGCCGTGGGCGCCTACGTCGTCTACAACGAGATGTCCAAGGTCGATGAGGAAAGCAAGGACATCCCGAAGACCGATGCCCCGACCACAACCCAGGAGTGCAACCAGGCGCCCGACCCGGAGAAAGAGCGGTCGATCCGCTCCCTCAAGAAGCGCCTCGAGGAGCACCGCCAGAAGCTCAAGGACTACCAGGCCAATCCCGACGCCTACGACAACCAGGGTTTCCTCAAGAACGCCCCATCGCCCGAGGTGAGGCAGCGGATCATCGACGGGCGGGTCCGCCACCTCGAGAACGAGATCAAGAACTTCGAGAAGCAAATCAACGACCTGGAAGGGTGCTGAAATGCAAATCTCCACCGAAGAACTCATCAAGGCAACCGAGGCCCTGCTGGTGCACCTCCGGGCGGGCGGCCGGGAGGCCCTGGAGATACCGCACGACTTCTACTGGTTCGTCCCGACCGATCAGCGTTACGACGCCTACAAGGAGCCCGCGGGCTTGACCGTCGGGCAGCTTTCGGACGATTGGGCGGAGTTGCGAAAGCTAGCGATCGGCGAGGCCGAGCCGGTGAATTACGCCTTCGTCTGGCTGGCCTCGATCCTCCGGGCCCTCGGGGAGACGGTCCCCGGCTGACCGCCCGTCGGCGAGCGAATCGCATCCGCGATCGGCGACCCGGGCTTGCTGCATGGCTCACGCAGGGGCGACGCGCAGGTCACGGTCCGATCCGCCGCGCCAGCTCGCCGCGCACCCAGTCGCGAAGGCGATGCTCCCACTCGCTCTCATCATCATCGCGGTCGTCGAAGATCCAGGCAGCGACCTCGGCCATCCCCAGGAACGGGAGCGATCGGCTCGCCCCTGCCTCGGCGTATTGGCCCTGGCCATCCCGATGGAGGATCGCCAGGGTCTTCCGGCGACCCCGGCAGACCCAGACCTCGGGCACGCCGAGGGCGCACCAGATGGCGAGCGACTTCCGGGCCGGGTTGGTGATCTCGACCTCCACCACCAGGTCGAGGGGCGCAACGATCGAGAGGTCGATCGTGTCTTTCCCGCGGAGCGCGCCCTGGTTGGCGAAGTAGTACGCCAGATCGGCCTCCACCCCCTTTTCCAGGTCGCTGCGTTCGAGCGTCGTCGATCGGATCGGTCGGCAGGGTATCCGCAATTCCAACCGGATCACCTTGATGAACGAATCGATCCGATCGAGGATCGCCTCATGCCGCAGGGACGGTGACACCAGCGTCAAGCTCCCCCGGTCGTAGATCAAGCGAGGATTCCTGCGGTCCCCCTTCAAGGCGGCGACCGTCTCGAAACCTTGCCAATCGAGGCCGTGCCAGGTCACGGCCGATTCGCCGAGCGGTACGTCGGGGTCATCCGCCGCGATCTGCATCTCCGAGTGAGAGACGAGGGTAAGGCTTCCCCGGTCATACATCAACCGGGGCGTCTTGCGGTCGCCCTTCAAGCCTGCGATCGTCTTGAAGCCATGCCAGTCCAGGCCATTCCAGGTGACGACCGCTTCGCCCTCGACGAGCCGGCTGTCATCCGCTTCGGGCCTGGATTTCGGCGGGACTGTGGCCATGGCTCAAGCCCCCAGCTCGCCCAGCAGGTGGGCGGCCGCCTTGATGCCTCGGTGGAAGTCGGCCAGGCTGAACTTCTCGTTGGGGCCGTGCAGGTTGTCGTCATTCTGGCCCCAGCCGAGCAGCAGGGTGTCCACTCCCAGGTGCTTCTTGAGCAGGCCCACCACCGGGATCGAGCCGCCCTCGCGGATGAACACCGGCGGGCGGCCGAAGCCGGCTTCCACCGCTTTGACGGCCGCCTCGACCCCCTTGCTTCCTTTCACCTCGACGAGCACGGCCGGCGCCCCGTGCATCTCTTCGAGTTCCCAGGTCACTCCCGGCGGGCAGACTTGCCGGATGTGCTCGCGGACGAGGCCCGCGATCTTCTTGTGGTCCTGGTCGGGCACCAGCCGGAAGCTGAACTTGGCGCCCGCCTTGCAGGGCAGCACCGTCTTGGGCCCGGGGCCGCTGTAGCCGCCCCAGATGCCGTTGATGTCGCACGTCGGCCGGGCCCCCTTGCGCTCGAGCGTCGTGTAGCCCGACTCGCCGAACAGGGCGTTGACCTTCAGGTCGGCCTGGAATTCGCTTTCCGAGAACGGCAACTGGGCGAACTCGGC
>JAXMBD010000094.1:0-3708 GCA_046350035.1 Isosphaeraceae bacterium
CTGGCCCGCCTTCTCGCTCAGGGCCGCCCCGTCGGCGACGCGGCGGGTCGATTCCTTGATCAGGCCGCGGATCTCCTTGGCGGCGCCGCTGGACCGCTCGGCCAGCTTGCGGACCTCGTCGGCGACGACGGCGAAGCCCAGGCCATGCTCGCCGGCCCGGGCCGCCTCGATCGCCGCGTTCAGGGCCAGCAGGTTGGTCTGGCTGGCGATCTCGCCGATCACCTGGATGATGTCGCTGACCTGCTCGCTCGACCGCTTGATCAGGCCCATCGCCTCGATCGCCTGCTCGACCGCCTCGCCGCCTTGCTTGGCCAGTTGTGCGGCCTTCTCGGCCTGGGCTCGGGACGAACCGACGTTCTGGTTGATCTCCTGGATCGACCGGTTGAGCTGCGAGACCGACGCCAGCATCTCCTCGACGGTGGCGGCCTGGTTCTGCGACGATTCGCTCAGGTAGGTGGCGCTCTCGGCGATCACCTGCGAGGCCTCGGCGAACTGGTTGGCCGATTCGATCACCTGGCCCAGCACCCCCTTCAGGTCGCGGATCATCTCGGAGAGGGCGACGCCGAGCCGGCCCATGTCGTCGTCGCCGAGGACCTCGACGGAGACGGTCAGGTCCCCGCCCGCGGCGACCTCGGCCACCCGCATGAGCTTGCTGACCTTCAGCTCCAGGTCCTTGCGGGACTCCTCCATCCGGGCCCTCTGGTCGGCCCGTTCCAGCGCGGAGGAGATCAGCCGGGCGATGCTCCGCAAGGCCTCCTTCCGCCCTTCGCCGAGGGGGATCGCCTTGGTGGACATGAAGTCGAGGGTCCCGACTACCTCGGCGCCGATCTGCACCGGGATGGCCACGGCCGAGGTGATCCCCAGCCGCCGGGCCAGCGGAGCGCGGCTGCAATCGGTCAGCTCGGCCAGGTCGGGGGCGGCGTACAGGTCGCGTGTCCGCCAGGCACGGCCGTTGAGGCCCTCGCCCTCCCGGAAGCGGGCCGTCCGGTTCGCCTGGCGGAACGAATCGTCCACCGTGCCCGAATCGACGACGAAGCTGAGCGTCTGCGATGCCGGATCCACGCGCCAGTACGAGGCGTAGGCGAAGTCGAAGGCGTTGCGGACCATGTCGAGGGCCGTGGTCAGCAACTCCTCGGCGCCCCTGGCCCGGCCGAGGCCCAGGAGGACCTGGTTCACGGCGGCCGTATTGGCCTGCAGCTCGTCCTCGCGTGCCTTCGCCTCGTGCTTCTCGGTGACGATCTCCCACGTGAGCATCGGCCCGAGGTAGCGACCCGAATGGTCGAGGATCGCCGTGACCATCAGGTCGACCGTCTCGGGCCCCACCCGGATCGTCGCGTTGTGGGGCAGGTTCCTCGGATCCGACAGCAACCGCCGCTGATGCTCCGGGTTCTTGTGGAAGATGTCGATCGACTGGCCGATCATCTGTTCCAGCTTGACCGGCAGGTACGGCTCCAGGCGCCGGAACATCTTCTCCGACGCCGGGTTCATGTACTGGATTTTCAGGTCCAGGTCGGTATACATCATGTTCAGGGGGGCATTCTCGATCATCCGGGCGATCCTGGACTGCTCGCGCCGGCGGCCGATCTGGACGATCTTGTCGGCGGCCACCCTCCCAGGATGCGGAGCACCTCCGGCCGGCGCCGGAGCAATCCTCCCAGGTCCGGGTCGAAGAAGTCGAGCGTCCCGATCACCTTCTCGCCGTCGAACAGCGGGACCGCCACGCCCCCGCGGATCCCCGACTGCCGTGCACCGCCGTGGCGCGGGCGTTGTCGGCCAGCTCGCCCAGGTCGACGACATGGACGACGTCCGGTCTTCCGGGCCCGCCACGTTGCACGTCCCTTCGCCCTCGCGGAATTTCGCCCCGCGGGTCGCCCGGCGGAAGGCCTCGTCCGCCGTCCCCGACTCGTTGCGGAACACCAGGTGCCGGGCTCATCGTCCATCACCCAGGACGTCGCGGCTAACCCGCGAACAGCCCGGCGGATGAACATCGGCATCTCCCGGATGATGTCGTCACCTTCTCGGCGTTGAGCGCGCTCCAGGTCGCCAGGAGGGCGCGGGTATCGGCTTGCCGGGCCGCATCGAAACCGCCGAATGGCTCCTTATCCTTGGCGCTGCTCTTCTCGACTGCTGGTGCGGGCCATCGTCGGCGGTTCCTTGCGGAAAGTGGAGGAGGGGATCGGGGCTCGATGCCGGCGATCGCCGGTTCGTCGCCGGGCAGGCCGAGGAGTTGGTCGAGGTCGAGGATCACGAGCAATCGGTCGTCGTGGCGGGCCACGCCGGCCAGGGTGCCGGCGGTTGACCGCCGCCATCGCCAAGGGCGGCGGCTGGATCTGGTCGGGACCGAGCCGGGAGGATCTCGTTGACGGCGTCGACGATCAGGCCGACGGTCCGCTCGCCGACCGACGCCACGATCATCAGGTTTCTTCGTCGAACGGCTGCGACGGCGAGCCGAGCCGTCGTCGGAGGTTGACGATCAGGATGACCATCCCGCGGAGGTTGATCAATCCTTCGATGTCGTCGGCCACCTGGGGGACCCGGGTGATCGGCACGCCATCAGGTCGATCTCGCGGATCCGGGTGATCGCCACCGCATAATCGGTGTCGGCCAGCCGGAACACGAACTGGAGGATCTTCCGGTCATCTCGCGGCGAATTCGGCCAGCCCTTGAGCGAGGGCTGGGACGATCGTCGCTCATCGGGGGCGTAACCTGGTGAAAACGGCGAACAATTCTCTTCAGCTTCGCTAGTTTAACCCATCAATAGTGCCTACGGAGAAGGCCTGACGGTCCGGATCGGAGAATTTCGTCCGGGACCGCCGACCTTGCCAATTGCGACGATTATGCGGGCGCCGTCGCATGCGAGGTGCTTCGCCCGGCGTATTCCGCGGGCGGCCCCTCGACGGCATGCTCGCCGGGCTTTTGCCCACGGATCAGCTTCAGGTCTTCGACGAACAACACGTAGATCACCGGCACCACGACCTTCGTGACCAGCGTGGCGATGAGCAGGCCCATGATCTGGACGTAGCAGAGCGGCTCCCACAGCGGCCCGCCCTTGAGCGCCAGCGGCACGAGTCCGCCGACGGTGGCCAGGACCGTCACCAGCACCGGTCGGAGCCGGACCAGGGCCGCATCGATGACCGCCCGGCGGACGCCTTCTCCCCGCTCGTGGGCCTCCTCGATGTACTCGAACAGCACGATGACGTGGCTGATAATCACGCCGATCAGCGACGTGACCCCCAGCAGGGCGAAGAACCCTAGGGGTACGCCGAAGACGATCAGGCCCATCAGGCCGCCGACCATGCCGAACGGGACGGCGGCGAAGACCACCAGCGGCTTGGTCATGCTGTTGAACTGGAGGATCAGGGCCAGGTAGATCATCGCGGCGGAGGCGATCATCGCGATCACCAGCGAGCCGAAGCCCTTGGACTGCTCCTCCTTCTCGCCGCCGACCTGGAAGTGGTAGCCGGGCGGCCACGACTTGGTCGCCTCGGCCAGGCGGCCCTCGACGTGGGCGTAGATCGCGTCGGCCAGCAGGCCGGGGGCGACGTCGGCCTTCACGGTCATGCACCGCTCGTTGTCGCGCCGGCCGATCTTGGGCGGGACGAACTCCGGGCGGAATTCGCTGATCTGGTCGAGCGGCACGCGCACGCCCTTGCCGGCGGCGACGTTCATCGTCATCAACTCTTCCATCCGGGCCCGCTCGTCGGGGCG
>JAXMBD010000095.1:0-3209 GCA_046350035.1 Isosphaeraceae bacterium
CGCCGCTGCTGGGAAACCCCTGCCACCCGGCCGCTTACTGGAACCCGACCGTAAACTTGGAGATCGAGAACGGGCGACCCGGCGGATCGTCATGGGAGAAGTAAACCTCAAAGTAAGTGTAATCATATTCGTGAGGGTCGTGATCTGCCGTGAAGTGGTACCGCAAGCAGAAGTCGGTTCCGTCCTCAGACTTGGTCGGGAGGACCTCGACCGAGGAAAGGTCGAACTCGCCGCAATCCTTCATGAACGATCGGAGGAGGCGGATACCGTGGTCGGAAAGGGATTCGAGGTGGGCCACGATCAACTCGGCCAGTTGCCTGCGGGGCTCACCGCCTTCGATGACGTATTCAACCCCTGTCGCCACGTGATACCACATCGTCCGACCGCCATCCCGGCTTTGATTCACGATGAAACCGTCCACGACCTATCACTCCAATCGCCCGCCCGCCGTTTTCGCCCGTAGATCTACGATCTTACCGGGAGGGCAAACAAGAGCGCACAGGATTGTCATGGATGTGGGCATCGGGTGGCACAAGTTTCCCATCGGCGGAGCCGATGAAACCCGTGTGGGGGGCGTTCGCCGGTGGCTTCCGGCCGCACTTCGCCAGGTTGATCGGGCGCCGGACCGGCCCCGGGCAGGCTTCGAGAGGAGCTTCCTCACACGGGTTTCATCGGCTCCGCCGATGGGAAATCCGTGCCGCCCAGGGGCAATCGATTCACGTGTGAAAATCACACAAAAGTGCGTCAGCGTCGGGCGGGTGCGGCGGCGGGCTTGGCCGTCGTTCGGGCGGGATCCAAGAGTGATGCCAGGACGGCGTCGAGGTCGCCCCCGCGGAGGTCGAGGCGGATCACCTTGCCCTGGGGGTCGATCAGGAAGCTGGAGGGGAGGGCACCCACCTTGAACGCGGCGACGAGGTCGTCGCCCGACGTGGCCGAGTGGACCTGCCGCCAGGCGATCTTGCGGGCCTTGGCGTAATCGACGACTTCCTCGCGGGTCTCGTCGAGGCTGACGCCGACGATCTCGAAGCCGCGGTCCTTGAACTTGGCGTGGGCCGCCTGGAGTTTGGCGAGGTCGCCGACCCAGGGGGCGCAGAAGGTCGCCCAGAAGTCGACCAGCACATATTTGCCGCGGTAATCGGCCAGCTTCAGCGGCTTGCCCTGGATGTCGGAGGCGAGCGTCGGCGCGGGGGCCGACTGGCCGACGAGGTCGAGGCGGGCCCGGGCCGTCGGGGCCTTGCGGCCGACGATTTCGCTCCTGGGGAAACGGCCGATGAGGGCGTCGAGGGCCTTGCGGGCGGTGTCGTACTCGTTCGATTCGATGGCCAGCTTCACCAGGCTATCGGCCACCTGCGAGGCGAACTCGTCCTGGTCGTCGCGGTCGAGGCCGCCGAGCAGTTCCTGGTAGCCGAGCAGGGCCTCGGCGAACTTGCCGGCCTGGGCGCGGGACAGCAGGCCGATCAGCTGCGCGACCGGGCGCGAGGGGCCGTCGGGGCGTTCGGCGAGGTATCGGCGGGCGATCGCCTCGGTCTCGGCGAACCAGTCGTGGTCGAGGGCCTTGTCGAAGAGCGTCAGGTAAGCCTGGTCGACGTCGTTGGCCTTCGGGGTGGTGCGGGCGGAGTCGGCGAGGGCCCGGATCAGGGCCCGGTCGTGGGCCTCCAGGATCGAGGCCACTCCCTTCGGGGCCGATTCGCCCTGGGGTTCCTGGAAGGCGAGGCCGATCGCAAAGGCGGCGATCCATCCGGCGATCATGAAGCGGCTCCGGTTGCGGGCTCGAAGGTGCGGGCGGCGACGGCGCGGGGTCGCGAGGGGATCCGGGGGGCGTTGCCGAGCAGGTCGTGGAGTTCGTGGAACCAGGCCTGGCAGCAAGCGTCCTTCTCGTGCCGGTCCAGGAAGTGGGCCCGGCCCCGGGCTCCCAGGATCTCGCGGAGGTCCGCATCCTCGGCGAGGTTTTCGAGGGCGTTCACGAGGCCGTCGACATCCCCCTGGGCGATCGTCAGGCCGCAATCGGCCTCGCGGATCGTGTCGGCCGTCTCGCAGTGGTGCGGGCCGACGAACAGGCAGGGGCGTTCCGACGCCATCGCGCCGTAGAGCTTGCCCGGCACGACGATGCCGGTCATCTCCGACCGCATCGAGATCAAGTGCACATCGGCGATCGACAGCGATGCGTGCAGTTGTTCGCGGGGGAAGTAGTCGAGGAACCGGATGTTGGCCAGCCCCTCCTCCTCCTTCGCCCGCTTGACCGACTCGCGGCGGGGGCCGCCGCCGACGAACAGGAAGGTGATGTCGCGGCGGTCCCGCAGCCGTCGGGCCGCCTCCAGGAACTCGTCGAAGGTGTGGGCCAGGCCCATGTTCCCCGAGTACATGGCGACGAACTGGCCATCCAGCCCGAGTTCGGCCCGGAGCGGGTGGCCCTCGCGGGGGATCGGGTAGACCTCGTCGCGGCGGCTCCAGACCGGTATCTCGGTCACCCGGCCGGGCCGGACCCCCTTCGCGACCAGGCGGTCGGCCATGTAGGGGCCGAGCGCGACGACCATGTCGGACTGCTTGTAGACGAGATCGCTGAGCCACTGCAAGCCGCGGACGACCGGATCGCGGGGCGACATCCGGCCCAGCGCCACGCTGGCGTCGGGGTGCAGGTCCATGCTCCAGGAGACATGTCGGGCGCCCCGGAACCGCCGCCAAAGCGTGCCCAGCAGGCCGATGATCGGCGGGGTCGTGAGCGTGACGACCACGTCGAACCGCGGCAGGGTGGCGCAGCGGATCGCGGCGTTGGCGTAGAAGCTGAGGTAATCGGCCATCCGCCTCAGGGTGCTGCCGCGCCCCAGCGAGGTGGCGCCGGCGCGGTGGATCTTCACCCCTTGATGGACCTCGTCCGAGGGCAGGGGGGCACTCCCGGGCTTGTAGGCCCCCTTGCCGCAGAGGACGTGGCAGTCGAAGCCGCGGGCCGCGAGCGACTCGGCCAGGTCGGCCAGGTGCTGCGCGGTCGAGGCGTTGTCGGGCCAGTAGTACTGGTTGATGAACAGGATCCGGGGCGGGCTCGACGCGCCCCCGCGAGCGGCGGGGGGCCTGGAAACGGCGGCGGCCGGCGCCCGAGCGGGGCCGGCTGCGGCGCGTCGATCCTTCGAGAACCAGGGGCGATGCTTGCCGTCCATGCGAGGTGTCCTTCCCTGGAGTGTCGGGAGGGGCCCGGCGGCCGGGCCCGCCGTACA
>JAXMBD010000096.1:0-2832 GCA_046350035.1 Isosphaeraceae bacterium
AAGAAGGCGCTCGACCGGGCCACCGAGGCGGAGGCCTACACCCGCAAGATCGCCGAGATCGTCGCCGACCTGGGGGGCAAGGCCGACGAGGTCAAGCACCCCCTGCTCGAGGCCCGCGAGAAGACCAATAACTCGCTGCTGCTGATGATCTCCAGCAACCGCGGGCTGGCCGGCGGCTACAACGGCAACCTCGCCCGCGTCGCCACCCGGACCCTGCAGGACGCCGAGGCCGGCGGCACCCGCGTCCTGCTGGAGGTCTCCGGCAAGCGCGGGATCTCCTACTGCAAGTTCCGCGGCATCCCGATCGAGGCCAGCTACACCCAGTTCGAGGACCGGCCCCAGTTCGCCGAGGTCGAAATCCTGGCCGACCGCTACCTGGGGATGTTCCTCCGCGGCGAGATCGACCGGCTCGACGTCGTCTACACCCGGTTCCTCACCGCCTCCCGGCAGGAGGCGATCGCCGAGACCTTGCTGCCGATGTCGTCGGTCGCCGGCCCGGAGGCCCGCAAGCCCGGCCCGGCCAGGGCCGACGCCCCGCCGAAGTCCGCGCCGACGGCCTACGAGTTCCTCCCCGACGCCGCCTCCATCCTGGAGGAGATCGTCCCGGTCTCGTTCAAGGTCCGGCTGTTCAAGGCCTTCCTCGACGCCGCCGTCAGCGAGCAGATCGCCCGGATGGTGGCGATGAAGGGTGCGACCGAGAACGCCGACGCGATGGTCAAGTCGCTCTCGCAGCAGTACAACCGGGCCCGCCAGTCGCAGATCACCCGCGAGCTCGCCGAGATCATCGGCGGCGCCGCCGCCCTCGAATGATCCGCCGACCCGGCCCATCCCGGCCCCCGATACAGCCCCCGCCCGACCCCAAGCCTTAGCCCGCAGGTGAGACGAGATATGGCCACCGCGACCGCCACCGGCAAGATCACCCAGATCATCGGCTCGACCTTCGACGCCGAGTTCGAAGAAGGCCACCTGCCGGAGATCTACAACGCGCTCAAGATCGAGGCCGAGGAGAAGGGGGTCAAGCTCGACCTCACCGGCGAGGTCCAGCAGCACCTCGGCGGCAACCGCGTCCGCTGCGTCGCCCTGGGCTCGACCGACGGCCTCGTCCGCGGCATGCCCGTGCACGACACCGGCTCGCCCGTGACCGTGCCGGTCGGCAACGGCACCCTGGCCCGCGTCTTCAACCTGCTGGGCGACCCGATCGACGGCCGGGGCCCCGTGCCGGCCGAGGAACGCTGGCCGATCCACCGCGACCCGCCCGCCTTCGAAAACCTCAGCCCCAAGACCGAGGTGTTCGAGACCGGCATCAAGGTGCTCGACCTGCTCACCCCGTTCGTCCGGGGCGGCAAGATCGGCCTCTTCGGCGGCGCCGGGCTGGGCAAGACGGTCATCCTCCAGGAGCTGATCGCCCGCATCGCCCGCGTCCACAGCGGCTATTCGGTCTTCGCCGGCGTCGGCGAGCGGACCCGCGAGGGGAACGACCTCTGGCTGGAAATGCAGGAGACCAAGATCGGCTCCACCGGCAAGAGCGTGCTCGACTCGACGGTGATGTTCTTCGGCCAGATGAACGAACCGCCGGGCGCCCGCCTGCGGGTGGCCCTGTCGGCCCTGACCAACGCCGAATGGTTCCGCGACTCGACCGGCTCGGAAACCCTGCTGTTCATCGACAACATCTTCCGGTTCAGCCAGGCCGGCTCGGAAGTGTCGGCCCTTTTGGGCCGGATGCCGTCGAACGTGGGCTACCAGCCGACCCTGGCCACCGAGATGGGCGCCCTGCAGGAGCGGATCACGTCGACCACCAAGGGGGCCATCACCTCGGTGCAGGCCGTGTACGTCCCGGCCGACGACCTGACCGACCCCGCCCCGGCCACCACCTTCGGCTTCCTCGACGCCTTCATCGTGCTGTCGCGGGGCATCTCCGAGAAGGGCATCTACCCGGCGGTCGACCCGCTCGGCTCGACCTCGCGCATTTTGGACGCCCAGTACGTCGGCCAGGAGCACTACGACGTCGCCCGGCGGGTCCAGACGATCCTCCAGCGGTACAAGGAACTCCGCGACATCATCGCGATCCTGGGCGTCGACGAGCTTTCCGAAGAGGACAAGATCGTCGTCCACCGCGCCCGGCGGATCGAGCGGTTCCTGTCGCAGCCGTTCTTCGTCGCCGAGGTGTTCACCAACAAGCCGGGCCAGTACACGCCGCTGGCCGACACCATCCGCAGCTTCAAGGAAATCTGCGACGGCAAGTGGGACCACCTGCCGGAAAGCGCCTTCCTGTACGTCGGCGCCGTCGAGATGGCCGAGGAACAGGCCAAGAAGATGGCCCGCTAAGCCAAGCCAAGCCGGCCACAGGGAGCCCCGCCGATGTCCTCCGCCACCGCGACCGCCAACCCCGCGACCTTGAAGGCCGCCGCCCGGCTGCTCCGCTGCCTGGTGGTGACGCCCGAGAAGACCCTGATCGATCAGGAAGTCGATTTCGTCGCCATGCCGCTGTTCGACGGCGAGATCGGCATCCTCCCGGGCCGGGCCCCGCTGATCGGCCGGCTCGGCTTCGGCGCCCTCCGCACGCGGGTCGGCACGGTCACCCAGGAATATTTCGTGGACGGCGGCTTCGCCCAGGTCCGCGACAACGTGGTGACGGTCCTCACCAACCGCGCCATCCCGGTTGCGCAGCTCGACGCCAGGGCGGCCAACGAGGAGCTGCAAGCGGCCCGGGCCCGCCCCGCCCTGAACGCGATCGACCAGGCCGAACGCTCCAAGGCGATCCAGCGGGCCCAGGCCCAGCTCCGCCTGGTCGGCGCCGGCCCGGCCCACGCCTGACCCTTCCCGAAGCCAGTC
>JAXMBD010000097.1:0-2080 GCA_046350035.1 Isosphaeraceae bacterium
ATTCTCGCGGGACCCGAAGCCCTCGCCATGGAACTCCGGCGTGCGTTGCCGGGCTTCCCATCCCTCGGAGGGTTCCCGGCAGGATCGTCGGCCCCGGGTTGATCCCGATTCCCGAAGTTGGCCGCCCCGGGATCGGCCCGCGCACGAACAATAAACTCCAGGCAAACGTTCCTGGCACCCACAAGCGAGGCAATTTTGCGATTATATTCCGGGTTACCTTGATGCACGTCCGGGTGGAACTGCTTGCATTTTCCCCGGAATGCACGCCTTACAGCTTCTTCGTCGAGGCACACGGGGAGGCCTAATGCACGAAATCCATCCCTGGGATTCATCGAAGAATGCTCACATGGGCAGACGATCGAATTTCTGTGTGCTTCATTCGATTCTGGCGGAGACAACTGTCCGGTTGCATGCGTGCGGGAGTTGACAGGGCGGTCCGCCGGTTTTCCCCCCACCCGGACGAAGCTTAACCGACGGGCGCACTGGTGGACAAGCCGCCAGGAGCACCCGAAAAACCGCTCCGACTGCCCCCGAGCAGGCTCCCAGGCCCTCCCGGCGCGGGATCGGGGCAATGCTGGTCGTTACGCCGGCGGGGTTGGTGATGTCCGCAAACAATTTCCGTCCGTAGCGGGCCCCCTCAAATTCCCTGGCAAATTTCCGCCAAGTCGCTTCAGGCCCCGGGACGATCCCTCGGGCAGGCGTGATCGTTACCCCTTGCCCCGATGCCCCAGGCCCCGCAGCGAGATGACCCGATGTCACCCGCGATGTCGCTCACGGAAAAAGACGACTCCCCCCAGCCGAGGGGGAATGCGCTGCGCCATGGGCTCAGCGGCGCCGGCGTGGTTTTGCCCGAGAATTTGCGGTTGGCGGTCGATCGGCGGCGGATCTCCTATGCCCGCGTCTTCCCGCCGGTGAATCAGCTGGATCTGGACGATATCGATGCGGCCGCCTTGGGATGGTGCCGGTTCCTCGAATGCCGGTCGGAGATGACCTATCGGGCCTCGCTCCGGGCCGATATGGCCGTCGGCAAGTGGGGCCTTTTGCGGCTGATCGATGCCCAGGAACGGGCCAAGCGATTGGGCCATAATCCCCCCTCGGTGGTCGCCAATTTGAAGGCCAGTTTCGGGGGCGTTCTGTGGCTGCTCGACCAGTGGCGGATGCTGAAGGATGCCCTGGAGATGTCGAAGGAGGGCACGTGGACCGTCAAGCAGATCGAGCGGGCGAACAACCTGGCGGGCGTCGATCGGATCTTCCGCGAGAATGATCCGCATCGGATCGGGAATGGTTCCACCGACGATCGCAAGAAGCTGGTCGAGGTGCAGGTGGCCGAGTTGAAGGGCTTGCTGGCCGACGGCGAGCTGGAGCGTTTGGACGAGGTCCAGCGGCAGGCCACGTTGAGGGGTGATCATGCGTTGCAGGACTCCACGTATGATCGACTCCGGCTGTACGAGCAGCGGGCGTTCCGCATGTACGAGAAGGCCATCGGCCGGCTCCGCGAACGCCATCCGGAAGCCCTGGCTGGGAAGGTGGGAGTCCGTGGGCAGGCCGGTCGCGAGGCGATGGAGGCGTTCGGGGCGGAGGTCGATCGGGGGATCGTCGGGGCGGAGGATTGCAGTGGTGTGGAATCGGTATCGGTGATCGAGACCGCCCCCGATGACGGCGATTTCCTGGCGGATCAGGAAGCGGAAGACCTGCGGTCGGCGTACGAGGCGCGGCTGGCGAGCGACGAGGTGCAGGGTCGCGTGACGGACGAGGAGATGGCCCTGCTGGACGGCGAGGCCCGCTCTTATTTGCTGGCCCTGGCCGGCCGGCTCGGCCTGAAGCTCGACGCGGAGACGGCGATGCGGGGCCTGATCGGCTCGACGCGGATCCAGGCCGAGGAGATGGGCGAGGAGGACCCCAACGGGAAACTGTTCGCCGACCTGCGGGCGAAGGCCGACGCCGAACGGGCCGATCGGGAGCGTCGCGAAGTTGAGCGCGATCGGATGAGGAAGCAGCGGAAGGCGATCAAGGCGGCCCGGCGGCGAAATCGGGGGCGTTGAGGGCCGCTCGGGAAACCGGCCGCGGCGTGGATTCGGCG
>JAXMBD010000098.1:0-1630 GCA_046350035.1 Isosphaeraceae bacterium
CCCTGGGCCGCGTAGGCGACCAAAGGTCCCCCGGCCGCGTACCGTTCGATGATCTGCCGGTGCGTGCTGCTCATTCGTCGGCCTCCTCGTCGGCGGCGCCCTTCCGCCAGATGGCGAGCTTCGGGTTGGTGAACTCCAGGAACCAGATCTCTTCCTCGACGTTCAGCTCGACGGCGAATCGGTGGGCGACGAGGTAGTTGACGATCTCCATCGACGCGTTCAGGAAGTCGAAACGGCCGTCGTCGGCGTCGGGCGGGTTGTGGAAGATGAACCGGATGACCAGGACCCGCTCATCGACCGGCCCCGACTTCGAGAGGTATCGGCCGTCCATCTCGTAGATGGAGTAGCCCCGCGAGGCCGCACAGAGGGTCCGGATCCAGGCGTGCTCATCGAAATCCGGATCTTGCTTCCGCTGCCGGCGGATCGCCTTGCGGATGAACGGGACCTCCCGGATCGCCTCCTCGCTGAACAGGTCTTCGAGGACCTCCTGCACTTTACCGAAGTAGCCCAGCTTCTTGGGGAGGATCACCTCATAAAGCCGGGCGGCCTTGGGCCCTTCGAGATGGTATGCACCCATGACCCCGCCCCTGCCTTTCGGGTTCGATCCGACCGGGCCATCTTAGCGACTTCGGCGTCATCGCCCCACTTTTTTGAAAGGGAGCGGCGGCCCCGGCGACAATCCCCCGGAAGCCGACCCGCTCGAGGGCCGTCGGGAATGACGCGATGATCTCCCCGGAACGCCTGGCCACCCTGTTCGACGCCCACGCCCCCGCCTTGCTGCTGTATGCGCGGCAGTGGTGCGACCGCGACTCGGCCGAGGACCTGGTCCAGCAGGCGTTCCTGTCCCTGGCGAGGCAAACCGTCGTGCCCGACGAGGTGCTCGCCTGGCTCTATCGCGTCGTCCGCAACGCCGCCGTCTCGCGGATCCGGTTCCAGGTCCGTCGGCTCCGGCGCGAGTCGGCCGCGTCCGTGCCCGAGGCCTGGTTCGACCGGGCCGACGACCGGATCGACGCCGAACAGGCGACCCGGATGCTCGAAGGCTTGCCCGCCGAGAACCGAGAGGCGATCGCGGCCCGGATCTGGGGCGGCCTGACCTTCGACCAGATCGGTCGGCTCCAGGGGTGCTCCCCCGCCACCGCGTTCCGTCGCTACCGGGACGGCCTCGCGACCCTGCAAGAAAGGATGGGACGGCCATGCCCGACTTCGAGCACGACCTGAACGACGATCTGAAAGCAATCGAAGGCCGGCTCCGGGGTTGGGCCCCGTCCTCGCCCCGGATCGAACGCGACCGCCTGATGTTCGAGGCGGGCCGGGCCGCGTCGGCCAGGAAATCCACCCGATTTTCCTGGCCGATGGCCACCGCGGCGACGGCCCTGATTGCCCTGGGCGCCCTCGGCGGATGGGCGCAGGAGCATTCAAAACGCCGGGCCGTCGAGCTGGCCTGGGCCCAGGGTCGGCGGGCCCTGCCCCCATCACCCCCGATCGATGCGCCCGTCCTGATCGCGATCCGGGAGCCGAGTCCGATCGAGCCGACCAGCTACATGGCCCTGTCCCGACGGCTTTCGGAGGCGGGTGAACTGGACGAGCCCTCGACCGCGGACATCCCGGCCGGATCTCGGTCGCGTCCCGA
>JAXMBD010000099.1:0-1566 GCA_046350035.1 Isosphaeraceae bacterium
GCCCGCTTTGCCGCCCGAACCGCTGGACAGGAGTGCCTTCGATCCGCTACAAGGCGACGGACCCCGCGAGCCCGACGGCCCAGGAGCGCCGCGTTGCCCCTTCCGCAGCCCGAATCGTTCGATGCCCAGTCCCTGACCCGCTGCCGATCGTCGATCCCGCCGCGACGCAAGCAACGCCCACTCCGCGACGCCGGCGACTCGCCCGCGAGCCGCTTCCTGGTCGCGCCGTTGGCCGGCCTCTCCTGGGCGCTGGCGGCCTACGACCTGGCCGGTTGGACCCTCCATTCGTTCGCGGGGTGGGGCGGGTTGCTGGCGATGGCCGCGGCCCTGGCCTGGGGGCTGCATCGGCTGATCGACATCCTTTCGGCCGGGCCGAGGGGGCCGGAAGTCGGGCCGACCGCCCGCGCCCTGGTGGGCCTGGCGCTGGTCCCGGTCGCGCTCTGGGCCGGGCGGTCGATCGGCCGGGGGGGGTTCTCAAGGGGCCTGGCGGGGTCGACGTTGCCCTCGATCGGCGTCACCCTGCTGCTGTCGGGGTTCCTGCCGTTCCGGCGGTCGCTCAAGGGGCCCTGGCTCCTCGACCTCGTCGGCGCGGCCGGACCGGGGATCGTCGCCACCGCGCTCTTCGCCCGCTCCCTGGCGATCCAGGTGGCCGGCCTGGCCCCGTGGGGCACGGCCATCGCGGTCGCCGCCGGCTGCGCGGCGACGGTCGCCTTCCTGATCGCGCAGGGGACCGCGCTCGACCTCATCGACGTGCGGCTTCGATGGCAGCGGCTCGCCTACCTGGCTCAGTGGCCGCTCCCGCTGCTCTACCTGTCGTGGGAAAGGTGGATCGGCCTGGCGCTGCTGCTGGTCTCCTGGTGGGATTTGTTCCGGATCGGCCGGAGGACCGCCGGCGGGCGGGTTGTCTTCGAGGGCACGTCCGACATCCTGTCGATCCCCGCGCTCGCCGCCCTGCTGACGCTCGCGCCGGAGGGCCGCAACCTCGACCTGCCGGCCCTGGCCCTCGCCGGCCGGTTCCTGCTCGGCTGGCTGTCGGCCGGCCCCTATGTGGCCCTGCTGATGGCATTCCTCCCCGATCCCCGGACCGGGCCGTCGGCCCTCGAATTCGTGGCGCCGGCGCTGCTGACGATCGGCCTGCGGCAGCTCCTGATCCGGCCGATCGGCTGGCTCTGGGCCTGGGGCGGCTGGGTCACCTGGCTGATCGTGATGGAGCCGCCCGTCGGCCTGGCCTTCGCGGTCGGCACCCTGCCGGCGCTGGCGGGGATCGTCCGGCTGTCGTATCGATACGAGCCGAGGCCCCTGGCGATCGCGCTGGTCTGGGCGTCGGCCGCCGGGGCGATCCTGGCGTTCGGCCACGGGCCGATCGATTCGCTCCGGGCCTTGCTGATCGATTGGGGGGGATCACTCCGCGTCGGCTCACACCCCAGCCCGATCGGCATCCCCGGCGCGCCGAGGTTTGCCGTCGACTGGCCGGTCGGGACCTGGATCCTGGCCGTCCCCCTGCTGGGCTGGCTGGCTTATCGGGAGTGGGGATCGCAAAGCCCCCGGCGGGTGACGGCGGCGATC
>JAXMBD010000100.1:0-1519 GCA_046350035.1 Isosphaeraceae bacterium
ATTACGAGTTGGCCTATCGGATGCAGGTCTCCGTGCCCGGCCTGACCGACATCTCGGCCGAATCGACGGCGACCCGGTCTCTTTATGGCATCGAAAACAAATTCGCGCCGACGGCCGTGTTCGCCCGCCAGTGCCTGCTGGCCCGGCGCCTCGTCGAGCGGGGCGTCCGGTTCGTCGAGCTGACCTGCCCCAGCGTCGGGGCCGACCGATGGGATCAGCACAGCTCGCTCCGCAAGGGGCATGAGGACAACGCCCGCGCCGTCGACCGGCCGATCGCCGGGCTGCTCTCCGACCTGAAATCGCGAGGGTTGCTCGATTCGACGCTGGTCGTCTGGGCGGGCGAGTTCGGTCGGACGCCCTTCGCCCAGGGGCGTGACGGGCGTGATCATAACCCGTTCGGCTTCTCGATCGGGATGGCCGGCGGCGGCGTCAAGGGCGGGACGATCCACGGCCGTACGGATGATTATGGCTACAAGGTGGTCGAGGATAAGGTCGAGATCCACGACCTCCACGCCACGATGCTCCACCTGCTCGGGATCGACCACAAGCGCCTGACCCTCCGCTTCGGAGGGCGGGATATGCGGCTCACCGACGTCTACGGCGAGGTGATCGAGCCGATCGTCGCCTGATCCTCCTTGATCGCCACACCGCCGGCCCCGCGGAGCATCATCGTGGCCGAGAGGGCGAGGATCCGGCGGGCCGCCTCGTCGTGCGAAACGCCCCGCGCGTGGATGTTCGAGACCAGATTCCGATCGGCGTCGGTATGGCCCGACCGGGGCCGATAGGCCAGGTAGGCGGAAAGGCTCTCGGCCGTCGCCAGGCCGGGGCGCTCGCCGATCAGGAGGACCACGACCTCGGCCCCGAGCGCCTCGCCGATGTCGTTCAGGACGCCGACGCGGGCATTGCGGATCGCCAAGGGCCGGCCGAACGACCAGCCCCTCGCCCGGCAGCCGTCGGCCAGCCGGGGCATCAACCCCGGCACCTGCCGGGAGACCGCCTCGACCGAAAGGCCGTCGCCGATCGCCACCTGAATCGTCGGGCCCTGGGGGCATGCTCGCGAAAGGGACGACGGATCGGCCAGCATCCGCCCGAGATCGGGCCTGACGAGGTACTCGGCGCGATCGCGGGCCCGAGTGCTCACCTCGAAGGGGTCCCAGCGGGCGAGGAAATCGGGCCCGAGGTCGCGGGACAGGTCCAGCTCGGCACGGACCGCATCGACGGCGAAGGCGTGATCTTCGCGGAGTTGCAGCGAGGTGGACGTCGAATACGATGCCCCGGCCCGGCCCTGGAAGATCCGCGCCGGGGTCCGCTCGCGGGCGATGGCTTCAAGGTCGGCCCGATCGGGGCGATCAGCTTCGGTCATGGGAGGCCAGCTCCTGCTCGATCCGCTCGATCGATCCCTGCCGGGCGCGAACCAGGCCGCCGATCGGCGGGCCGGGGAAGTGCCGTTTCGCATGCAGCCGCCAGGCCAGCAGCAGGACCAAGGCCAGGCCGCCGACCACCCAGGCCGATCGATCGT
>JAXMBD010000101.1:0-1514 GCA_046350035.1 Isosphaeraceae bacterium
TGCTTCTGCATGTAGAGCACGTCGGGCTTCGCCGGGTGCATGGCGATCCGGTGGACGCAGTGGCCGACCTGGGCGTCGGGGTCGGGGATGTACTGCGACTGGAGCCCTTTATTGACCGGCTTCCAGGTCGCGCCGCCGTCGTCGGTGCGGAAGACCCCCGCCGCCGAAATCGCGATGTAGATCCGCCCCGGCCGGGTCGGGTCGAGCACGATCGTATGGAGGCCCATCCCGCCGGCCCCCGGCTGCCAGGCCGGGCCCGACTCGTGCCCGCGCAGGCCGGGGAGTTCGTGCCACGATCGGCCGCCGTCCTTCGATCGGAACAGGGCCGCATCCTCGACCCCGGCGTACACCGTATCGGGGTCGTCGAGAGACGGCTCGAGGTGCCAGACCCGCTTGAATTCCCAGGGATGCTGCGTGCCGTCGTACCACTGATGGGTGGTGAGCGGCTTGCCGGTCTCGGGCGAGGTGTCGTAGACGAACCGATTGCTCTCGCCCTGCGGCATCCCCTCGGGCGAGGTCGTCATGCCGCCGCCGGGCGTGGACCAGGTCTTGCCGCCGTCGTCGGAGCGCTGGAGAACCTGGCCGAACCAGCCGCTCGATTGCGATGCGTACAGCCGGTCCGGGTCGGCGGGCGACCCCTTCAGGTGGTAAATCTCCCACCCCGCAAAGTGCGGCCCGCTCACTTCCCAGCGGCTGCGCGTGCCATCGCCGCTCAGGATGAACGCACCCTTACGCGTCCCGACCAGGACTCGGACTCGACTCATCGGCCAGGCCTCCTCGCGAAATTCCGAGGGGGCCTAATGCCCCCCGGCTCCGTCCGACCCCCCTGGGATCGGTCGCGAGGCACTATACTCTTGAACCGTAATCGAGCCTAGCAAAAATTGGGCGGTGATCAAAAAATCAGGGACTTCAACCGATCGAGGCCCTCCCGTGCCACCTCGACGGGGTCGGATTGCCACAACCGTGGGTTGAATAACTCCAGCGACAGCGGCCCCTTGTAGCCGATCGTGCGGAGGTTGGCGATCACCCGAGGCAGGTCGGCGATCCCTTCCTTCAGCATCACCCGATCGGCGTCGGTCTGCTCCCGCGGGGGCGGGGTCTCGGGCAAATCGTTGATGTGGAAGATCGACAGGAACCGGCCATCGATGGCCAGCAGGTCCTCGATCGTCCCGCCCCCTCGAATCAGGTGGAAGACGTCGGCGACGATCGTGGCCTCCGGCTCGCCCGAACCTTCCGCGATGGCGCGGGCCGATTCGAGCGTGTGGACACCCTCGACGAAGCCCAGGAACTCCATCGACGGCTTCACGCCATACTGGCGGCCGATGCGGATCAATTCGCCATACCGTTCGGCCGCTCTCGGGATCTCGACAGCCCCATGCGGCGGGCTGGCCACGATGTAGGGCGAGCCGAGCGCCGCGGCCTGCTCGAATCGGCGTCGGCAATCGTCCAGGACCCGGGCATATTCCTCGCCCTCGGCGTCGATCCAGCCGCCCAGGGCGATCATGCTGACGACC
>JAXMBD010000102.1:0-1431 GCA_046350035.1 Isosphaeraceae bacterium
GTCCGGCTGATCTTCCGTTGCTGGGTCCTGCTGTTCGGGGTGGTCGGCGCGCAGATGGCCTGGGTCCTCCGGCCGTTCGTGGGGGATCCGGCCCGGCCGTTCACCTGGTTCCGGCCCCGGCAGTCGAACTTCTTCGAGGCGGTCTGGCACTCGTTCCTGAACCTCTGGGGCTGAGCCGACCTTGGCGGCGAAATCGTGGCTCTCCCGCGCCGATGACGTCCTCCGCGGCGACCCCTGGACGACCCGACCGGGGGCGATCGGCCCGCTGATCGCGATGGCGGTCGCGGGCGGATCGGCCTACGGGGCCCTGATGGGCACGTTCGGCGGATTCGCGGGGGGCCGCGCCTGGCAGGTGCTCGGCTCGGCCCTGAAGGTGCCGATGCTCCTGGGCGTGACGCTGCTGTTGAGCCTGCCCAGCTTCTTCGTGCTGAACACCCTGGCCGGCCTCCGGGCCGACTTCGGCCGGGTGCTCCGGGGCGTATTCGCCTCGCAGGCGGGGCTGGCGATCGTCCTGATGGGCCTGGCGCCGATCACGCTGTTCTGGTACGCCTCCACGAGCGACTATCGCCCGGCGATCCTGTTCAACGGGGCGATGTTCGCGGTGGCCAGCCTCGGCGCGCAGGCGATCCTCCGACGAGCCTATCGGCCGCTGATCGCCCGCGACGGCCGACATCGGTCGATGCTCCGGGCGTGGCTGGCGCTCTACATCTTCGTGGGGATCGAGATGGGCTGGGTGCTCCGGCCGTTCGTGGGCAACCCCGAACAACCCGTCGAACTGTTCCGGGCCGACAGCCTGGGCAATGCCTATGTGGAGGTGGCCCGCCTGGCCTATCAGACCCTCGTGACGCCCGCCCCCGGGCGTTGAATCCTGGGGCGGGCGCCGGCAGCCCATAGGAATGCACATCATGGGCGAGTAGCTTATCCCGCGGGCCCCGCCAGAAGGCGGCCGGCACCGGCCCGGTCGCCTGCGGGCCGCATGCCGATCGGGCCGCGGCCGGGCGGGGCGGATTCGCAGGAGAAGGACGCTTTGATTCGTCGAGGCCACGATCCAGCACCGGGAGGACCCCTCGTCCATTCGTTGCGATTGGCCCTGATCGGCCTGGCGGCATTCCTCGGGGTCTACGGGCTCACGCGATGGCGGGCGGGGGAGGGCCGGCGGTCCGCCGGCGAGGCCCCCGAACCCGAAATGACCGCCCCCGGCGCCGCCGCGTCGGGCATGGTCTGGATCCCGGCCGGGGAATTCCGGATGGGGAGCGACGCCCCGGACGCCTGGCCGGAAGAGGGCCCCGCGCATCGCGTCTACGTCCATGGGTTCTGGATGGACGAGCACGAGGTCACCAACCGGGAGTTCGGGCAATTCGTCGAGGCGACCGGCTACGCGACGACCGCCGAACGGCCGCCCGATGTCGCGGCGATCCTGGCGCAATCGCC
>JAXMBD010000103.1:0-1355 GCA_046350035.1 Isosphaeraceae bacterium
GCCGCCGACTTGCTCAAGCTCATCACGCCGCGATCGTCGCCCGTGCTGGCCGCGGGGATGCTCAAGTCGATCTCCCGGAGCGAGGCCAAGGAAGCCGGCGACGCGATCGTGGCGGCCCTCCCGAATTTCACCCCCAACGCCCGCACCGAGGCGCTCAAGGCCCTGATCGCCCGGGCCGATTGGACCGGCTCGCTGCTCAAGGGGATCGAGGGCGGGCAGGTCTCGCTCACCCAACTGGCGCTCGACCAGAAGCAGGCCCTGGCCAATCATCCCGACAGGGCCCTCGCCGCGACCGCCAGGAAGCTGCTCGCCAGCGCCGGCGGCGGCCTGCCCGACCCCGACCGCCAGAAGGTGATCGAGGAGATCGGGCCCAAGGTCCTCACCGGCGGCGACCCGGTCAAGGGAAAGCTCGTTTACACCAACCAGTGCGCCAAGTGCCATATCCACAGCGGGCAAGGCGGCAAGGTCGGCCCCGATCTCACCGGCATGGCCACGCACCCCCGTGAAGAGTTGCTGATCCACATCCTCGATCCCAGCCGGTCGGTGGAGGGGAACTTCGTCGCCTACAGCGTCGCCACGACCGACGGCCGGGTGCTCAGCGGCCTGCTCGCCTCCGAGACCAAGACCGCGATCGAGCTGCTCGACGCCGAGGGCAAGACGATCGCGATCCCCCGCGACGAGATCGAGGAGCTCAGCGCCTCCAAGAAGTCGCTGATGCCCGAGGGGTTCGAGAAGCAGGTGACGCCGGCCGACCTGGCCGACCTGCTGGCGTTCCTGACCCAGCGGGGCAAGTTCCTGCCGCTCGACCTCCGCAAGGTGGCCACGGCGGTCAGCACCAAGGGGATGTTCAACTCGGAGGACGCCGGCGTCGAGCGCCTGATCTTCGCCGACTGGTCCCCCAAGGAGTTCAAGGGAGTGCCGTTCCTCCTGGTCGATCCCCAGGGCGACCGAGTGCCGAACGTGGTGATGCTCCAGGGCCGGAACGGCTCGATCCCGCCCAAGATGCCGCGCGAGGTCAGCCTGCCGGTGAACGCCCCCGCCAGGGCGATCCACCTGCTCAGCGGCGTCGGCGGCTGGAGCTACCCGGCCAGCGAGGAGGGTACCACCAGCATGATCGTGCGGATCCGCTACGCCGACGGCAAGACGGAGGACCACAAGCTGCTCAACGGCGTCCACTTCGCCGACTACATCCGCCGCGTGGACGTCCCCGGCTCGACCTTCGCCTTCCCGCTCCGCGGCCAGCAGGTCCGCTACATCGCCCTGAACCCGGGCCGCACCGAGCCGATCGAGAAGATCGACCTGGTCAAGGGGCCCGACGCCACGGCCCCAGTGGTCATGGCGATGACCGTCGAACT
>JAXMBD010000104.1:0-1295 GCA_046350035.1 Isosphaeraceae bacterium
GGCACGGACGAGCAGGGGGGCTTCCAGCACGGGGCCGCTCCATTTCGCCAACTCGGCGGCCAGTTCGGTATCGGACCAGAGGACCTCGACCCGCGCCAGCCAGCCCTCGGCGACCGCCCGGGCGATCCACGCCGCCTTCGCCAACCTCCGGATCGGGCGGGCACTCCGCGTCCCACCGGATCCCCCGACTCGGAACCGGAAAATGCCCGCGTCGTTCTCCTGATCGACGCCCGTCAAGTCGGCCCACCAGTCCGGCCGGCATGCCTGGAAGGCCGCTTCCCGCCTCTCCCACAGCCCTTGCCAGCCGGGATCCCGGCTCGTCACCCCCGCGAAGGCGCAACTGGCGCGGATCCATTCGGCCCGGCCGGCCTCGCCGCGGGCCTCCAGCCAGTCGGCGAACGCCAGCCGGGGTGCGGTCGATTCCGGGTCGTCGAGGATGGCCGCCAGGAATCCTGGGATGTCGTCCATCGGGTTAGGCTCAATCGTTGCCGGCGGGGGACCGACCTGACAAAATGAGGCCTCCTGTCGCCAGGGCACATCGTACACGAGGCTAGCCGCTTATGGGCACTCTGATCCCCGCCATCGCCTGCTGGCTGCTCATCGGGGCGCCGCCGGGCGCCGATTCCCGCCTGAACGCCCTGTTCCTGGGCGATAAGGGGCACCACGTCCCGGCCGAGCGAGCCGAGCAACTCATGCCGGTCCTCCAGCAGCGAGGGATCGACGTTACCTATACCGAGGACGTCGCCTCGGCGCTGAAGCCCGAGACCCTCGCCAAGTACGATGCCCTGATCGTCTACGCCAACATCGACGCGATCTCCCCCGAAGGGGCGAAGGCCCTGCTCGACTACGTCGCCAACGGCGGCGGCTTCGTCCCGCTCCACTGCGCCACCTATTGCTTCCGCAACTCGGACGAGGTCGTCGCCCTGATGGGCGGCCAGTTCCTCCGGCATGGCACCGGCGAGTTCGACACGAAGGTGGTCGATGCCGACCACCCGATCATGGCCGGCCTGGTCCCGTTCAAGACCTGGGACGAGACCTACGTCCACACCAAGCACAATCCCAAGGACCGCGTCGTGCTCCAGGTCCGGCCCGATCCGGCCGGCGACGAGCCCTGGACCTGGGTCCGCACGCACGGCAAAGGGCGCGTCTTCTACACCGCCTACGGCCACGACAACCGGACGTTCGGCCATCCCGGCTTCCATGACCTGGTCGAGCGCGGCATCCGCTGGGCCGCCAACAAGGGCAAGGTCTACGACAGCCGACCCAAGGCGGTCGCCGGCCTGAAGCCGTTCGAG
>JAXMBD010000105.1:0-1294 GCA_046350035.1 Isosphaeraceae bacterium
GATCTGGGCCTTGTTCGCCGAGCAGGAAACGCGATCAGCCCGGGGTCCCAGGGCCATCCGCAGGGCCCGGCATTCCAGGGGATCGTTGGAACGCGTCGCCGTGCCGTGGACGTTGACGTGATCGATTTCCGAACGATCGACGCCGGCCCGGTCGAGGGCCTGCCGGATCAGGCCGGCGAGGTGGGACGGGTCGGGATTCTGGTCGGTGATATGATAGGCGTCGGAACCGAGCGAGCCGCCGGCGACCTCGGCGACCGGCGGGATCCCGCGGGCCTCGGCCCGGTCGGCCCGTTCCAGGACGAACACGGCGCCCCCTTCACCCACGGCGAAGCCGTTGCGTCGGCAATCCCAGGGCCGGACCGCCCGGGCCGGTTCCTCGTGCCGGGCCAGGACCTTCATGTTGCGGAAGGCGGCCAGCAGGAGCGGTTCCAGCGACGCATCGACCGCGCCGGCGATCGCCACGTCGGCCTCGCCCCAGCGGATCAGGTTGGCCCCCTGGAGCACGGCGACCAGGCCCGTGGCGCAGGCGGCGACGGGCGAGAGCAGCGGCCCGCACGTGCTCAGCAGGTCGCGCACCTGCGAGGAGCCCGAATCGGGCCACCCCCGTCGCCAATCGCGGGCCGCGCCGGGATCATCCTCCGTGTTGGACCGGAAGGCCCGGGTGAGCGTACGGACCCGCCCCTTGCTCTGGCCGATCAGGATGGCGACCCGGTCGGAGCCTCGCCAGGAGGAGCGGTCGAAACGGGCCGAACGGAGCGCCTCAACGGCGGCGTTCTGGAGGATGCCGGAACAGGGCTCGGACGGGTCGAGCAGGGCCGATTCGCACGCCGAATCGGGTGGCATGCCCTCGCCTTCGCGGGCATGTTCGACCGCCCCGGGGCGTCGGTTCAGGACAGGAGCGGCCAGGCTGGTTGGCCCGTCGCATGCCCACGAGGACGAGGGCATGCCACCCGGATGGATACCTTCGCCCACGCTCGAGAGGACGCGGGCCGGGCTGCCGATTCCGCCGAGTTCGTCGATCCATACGAGGCCCGAACCGCCGTTGCGGATCGACCTCCACGTTGTCTCGGCATCGGGCCCGAGCCCCGTCACGAGGCCCAAACCCGTCACGACGACCCTTGGCGCGCTCACTCCCCCGCGACGCATGGCCGGGAGGGCCGGGCGGTCAGGCCGAGGCGTTCGAACAGGGCGCGGTCGCGGTCGTAATCGGGGTTGCCGGTCGTGAGCAGCTTCTCGCCGGCGAAGATCGAGTTGGCGCCGGCGAGGAAACAAAGGGCCTGGTCTTCCTCGGACA
>JAXMBD010000106.1:0-1267 GCA_046350035.1 Isosphaeraceae bacterium
CCCGTCGGCATGCTCTACGGCCCGTCGGGCGGCGGCAAGTCGTCGTTCGCGAAGGCGGGCCTGCTGCCGAGCCTCGACCGGGCCAAGGTCCGCGCGATCGAGCTGGAAGCCACCGCCGACGGGACCGAGGCCCGCCTGCTCGCCGCGATCCGCCGGGAATTCCCCGCGATGCCGGAGGACGCGGACCTGCCGCTGGCCATCGCCCTGATGCGCGACGACCCCGAGCGCCGGGCCCCGGGGAAGATCCTGCTCGTGCTCGACCAGTTCGAACAGGCGATCCAGGGGCAATCGATCGGGCCCGACTCCGGCCTCGTGCGGGCGCTGCAGCAATGCGACGGCCGGCGGGTCGCGGCCCTTCTGCTCGTTCGCGACGAGTTCTGGATGCCGCTCTCGCGGCTCATGCACGCGGTGGGCGTGCCGATCGTCCAGGGGGGAAACGCCTCGGCGGTCGAGTTGTTCGATGTCGAGCATGCCCGCAAGGTGCTCGAAGGGTTCGGCCGGGCACTCGGTCGGATCCCGGAAGGGGAGGGGCGGGATGCGGCGAGGGCCGCACGATTCCTCGACGAGGCCCTTCGGGACCTGGCGGACGGCGAGGGGCGGGTGATCCCGATCCGACTCAGCCTGTTCATCGAGGTGGTCCGGAACCGGCCCTGGGCCCCCGAGACCCTGCGGGGCCTGGGCGGCGTGGACGGGATCGGCGTCAAGTTCCTCGACGACGGTTTCGGCCGGCCCGAATACCGCCAGGATCGGGACGCAGCCCAGCGGATCCTGGAGAGGCTACTCCCCTCGCCGACATCCCTGATCCGCGGCAATCCTGCCGGCCGGGGAGAGCTCATGGCGGCCTCCGGCCTGGCCGATCGGCCCGGCGAATTCGACCACCTGATGCGGGCCCTCGCCCAGGATCTTCGGCTCATCATGGAGGCCGACGGCCCCGGCCCCGACGAGCCTCACTACCGGCTGGCGCACGACTACCTGGTCCGCCCTGTCCGGCAGTGGATCGAGCGCGACCAGGACGCCTCGCCGGCCGGCCGCGCCCGGAGGCGGCTGGCGTTGATCACGGCCTCCTGGCGGGAGCGGCCCGGCCCGCACCAGCTCCCCTCGCTGCTGGAATGGGCCAGCATCTTACGCAATGTCCCGAGCCGGGGGTGGGCGCCCGACGAACGGGCCCTGATGCGGGCCGCGGCCCGTCGATTCGCGGCGATCGCGGCGATGATCGTCGCGGCCTCGGCCATCGCCGCGGCGGGGCTCCTGGGGATGAACAGGTCGC
>JAXMBD010000107.1:0-1265 GCA_046350035.1 Isosphaeraceae bacterium
TGGGTGAGCCGACAGATGCTCTGGCACAGGCCGTGCTACTCTGTTAGAGTACCCGCCCGTAACGCTCCCCCTCAGCATCCCTGCCCGGTAATGGAGCCAGGTTTCACGTCAGGTGATCGCGGATCATCGGTGGAACTCCAGGCTGGCTCCCCCCTCGGCGGGTCGTCAGGATGACGACCAGGCCCGAACAGGAGGTTCGCGATGGCCGACGGAAAGTCCTTCGCCCTCTCCCTCGCCCTGCTGATCGGCCTCGGCGCCTCGGCGCATGGGGCCGGCCAAAGTTCGGACTCGTCGTATTTTGCCTTGTTAACCTACTGGCAGGGACAAAATCCGGGAGCGACGGTGCTCTCGAATCAGCGGATGAGCGTGGCGTCGGCCCCGGCCATGGCGGCCCCGATGTCGCAGCCTGCCATCTACAACGCGAACATCAACTTCGACACGGGCTACTACCCCGATGCGGCGGGCCTGGTCAATTCGGGGTCGATCACCTCCTGGTACACCAGCCCCTCTTTCACACGATTCCTGGGCGGGAATCAAGCGACCCCGGGGGATGTGCAATCGTTCGAGCAGGACGTCCTCCAGAAAGTCCGCGGCATCTTCGCCCAGAGCGGCATGGGACAGGTCTCGATCGGGGCGAACCTCAATCCCGCCAACGCCCAGCACAACATCAGCGTTATCGGCGGGGCCACGTACGACGGCAGCCGAGACATCCTGGGGATGACCTACGTCGGCGGCAGCGGGTACAGCTACATGGATAACTTCCAGAACGGCGTCATCGACTCCCGCGACAAGCTCGAAACGGCCCTGGCCCGCAACATTTCCCACGAGCTGATGCACGCCTTCGGCGGCGGCCATGTCCACGACTCCGGCCTCTGGGTCGATTCGGCCACGACCACCTGGGACAACCTGGTAAGCCCCGACCCCAACGCCAACGTCTTCAGCACCGAGGCGGCGAATAACATCACGGCCCTGCTGAACGGCACGAAGACGCTCGACACCGGCGCGCTCGCATCGGGCGAGCATGTCGATGGGCATATCATCAACGGCCGTCATGCGGATGGCCAGCAGATCGCTGCCTCGCCGGTGCCCGAGCCGTCCACCTGGATCGTCTTCGGCCTGGTGGGCTGCGCCGGCATCGCTTGGCGTTCGAGGCGGAACCGCCGGGCCGCCTGAGGGTCGGGGAAATCGCGGGATCGGTACGGTGGGGCGACCTTCGGGATGACACCGAAGGCCGCCCTACGCCGTTGATCCGGGGGCGAACGGAT
>JAXMBD010000108.1:0-1164 GCA_046350035.1 Isosphaeraceae bacterium
CTCGACCCAGTCGTCGCCGAAGCGTTCCCGGTAACGCTTGAGGATATCGACCCGCGCCTTCTTGTTCGCCTCCTCCGCGGGGATCCAGCGTCGCCCCGTGCTGAGGAGGTCATGATCGGTGAGGGCCAGGAAATGGTAGCCGTGCTCCCGATACCAGTCGGCGACCATCTCCGGGAAGTCGTTGCCGTCGCTCCAGAGGGTGTGCGTGTGCAAATTGCCCTTGAACCAGCGGGGTCCGGGCGAGGGGCCGTAATCCTCGGGGGCGCCCCGGGGCGGGGACATGCACGTCAGCACGAGGAGCGTCGCAAGGGGAAATGGCGACATCATCGGCGTTCCGGTTTTTCGTTCGGGCCGAAGGGGTACAGGTATCATGACCCATCCCCGACCCGATGTCCACAACCCGCCCGGGAACTGGATTTCGCGAACGGCCCAACGGACAAGTTCGGGGACGCCCGGTCGCACGGCGGACGATCCGCCTTGACCGTGCGGGGAGGTCCCCCTAAACTCCGCCCGCCCTGACCGGCGTGTCTGTCCCCCCGATCGGTCGGATGGAGCTGCACCGTGGATGCACCCTCGCCCCTCGCGATCCGCGCCTGGAAAGCCTGGCGGGCCCGGGGAACCCGGTACGCCTGGCACAAGGCGATGCGGCGATCGCTCGGCCGGTGGCCCTCCTGGAAACGCCGGCTCCTCTATGCCGATCCGCGGGAGTACTGGACACTCCGCGGCGGCGACGAGTACTTCCGCGAGCAGGAAGGGCAGGCGGGACGCGAGGCCCGCTCCGACTGGATCGCCCGTCGGGTCGCCTCCTATGGGCCGTCGTCGATCCTGGAAGTGGGCTGCGGTTACGGCAAGCAACTGCGGAAGCTCCGCCAGGCCTTGCCGGCCTGCCGGATCGCCGGGGTCGATTTCAGCCCCAGCCAGCTGGCCTTGGGCCGGCGTTACCTCGGCGACGGCGGTTCGCCCCGGATCCTGCTGGCCCTGGCCGATGGCTCCCGACTGCCGTTCGCGGACCATAGCTTCGACCTGGTCCTGACCTCGGCCGTGATCCTGCACAACGCGCCCGAGGTCGCCGACCAGATCCGGCAGGAAGTGATCCGCGTGACCCGGCGCTGGGCCGCGCATAACGAGGATACCGACGTCAGCTACAATCGATTCGGGTACGAT
>JAXMBD010000109.1:0-1127 GCA_046350035.1 Isosphaeraceae bacterium
TCGGAGCGGACCGCCTGGCTCATCGAACATCACGGCGAATCCCGCGATTATCGCGACAAGACGCTGGGACCGAAGGCCCGCCGCCTGCTGGAAGAATCGGGCTGGATCGACGACTTGCTGCTGCTCCGCGAGGTGGACGAAGCCGGCCGGGTCCCGGGCGAGCCGGTGGGGACCGTCGATGCGGCGCTGGATTACCTCCGCGGTCTCGAAGCCGAGTCGTACCTGGGCGATTCCGGCCAATCGGCCGGCCCCGGCGACGAATAGACCGGAAATCGAGGCAACGGAGCCTTCAGCGATGTTCAATTACAGCATCTCGGCCCTGATCTTCGTGCTCTTGCTGGTGATCGGCGGTGCCATCGCGGCGGCCGTCGGCTTCGCCGGCTACCCGGCCATCGCGGTGCTGGGGGTGGTGGCCTGGGTGCCGCTCGATTTCCTGATCAGTTCGTCGGTGAGGATGGCCGCCCAGTGGGAGAAGGCGGTGGTCTTCCGCCTGGGCCGCTACAAGGATATGCGCGGGCCGGGCCTGTTCCTCGTCCTTCCGGTGATCGAGCAGGTGCGGATCATCGACACCCGCGTCGTTTCGGTCAACATCCCCAAGCAACAGGTGATCACCCGGGATAACGTCCCGGTGACCATCGACGGCGTCCTGTTCTTCCGCGTGGCCAACGCGGCCGAGGCGATCATCTCGGTGCAGGATTACAAGTATTCGGTGTCGAACTACGCCCAGACGTCGCTCCGGGACGTGATCGGCCAGATGACGCTCGACCAGCTCCTGACCGAACGCGAGGAGATCGCCCACATGATCGAGAATCATGTGGAAAAAGACACCAAGGGCTGGGGCCTGGACATCACCGGCTTGCGGATCCAGGACATCGACATGCCGGAAGAGTTGAAGAAGATGATGTCCCGGCAGGCGTCGGCCGAGCGCGAGAAGCGGGCGACCATCACCAAGGCCGAGGGCGACAAGGAGGCCGCCATCAACCTGGCCGCCGCCGCCCGGACGATGGCCGAAAGCCCCGGCGCGATGATGCTGCGGACGCTGCAAACGGTCGACGGCCTGGGCCCGTCCGCGTCGAACACGGTCGTGCTGGCGATCCCGATCGAGATCATCGAGTCCCTGCGCGGCG
>JAXMBD010000110.1:0-1097 GCA_046350035.1 Isosphaeraceae bacterium
CCGGCGGCCCGGGCGACGTTGCACCGGGCAACGCCGTCGACCCCCGGCCCTGGCCGATCGCCGGCCTGTTCGAGGGCCTCGCGGAACCGTTCCTGCACCCCCGGCACGGCGAACGCCTCGACCTGGTGCCGCACGCCTGCGCCGGCGTCGATGGCCCGCACGAATACGACCCGTCGGCGATCCGGACCTGCTCGCGTTGCGGCCGGGTCCGGCCGTGGACCGACTGCTACTGCCCGCAATGCGGCAACCCCGAGTTCGCCACCCCCGTCCGCCCCAAGGCCAGGCCGAAGGCCCTGAAAGGCGGTGGCCATTGAACGCCCGGCCCATCACCGCCGCCGCGTCGGTCGGCCCCGACGACGGCGTGCCGGTCCCCCTGGCCGAGGCGCGGGCCCTGGATCGTTACAGCGGGGTGGAGCGGATCAACTTCCTGGTCGCCCGGACGATGCTCCGCCTCGGCCTCAAGGGCGAGCTGCTCGAGCAATTCGTCCGCCGCCGCTGGGAGGACGTCCGCGACGGCCGGATCCACCCCGACGACCTGGTCGCGGCCATCGACCTCGCGCCGGCCTACATCGACCCCGAATACCACCCCGCCCGCCTGCTCGGCTACGCGATCGAGCTGCTGGGCCGGGCCCGGAAGGAGGGGCGGCGATGATCGAGCGCCATCGCTACAAGGTCAGGCTCGTCTGCGACCGCTGCAAGGCGGCCTCAACCCCATGGACCGAGCCGTTCAAAGTCCTGTCGATCGGGGGGTCCGACGAGGCGATCGTCCGCCGTCTGGCGATGGAGATCGGCTGGTTCCGGGCCAAGTTGCCGGGCGAAGAGATCGTGGGCGATTGGTGCCCGGAATGCGCGGCCGATCACCCGATGGCGATCGCGGTGAGGCCCCGAAAGCCGTCGCCGGCGAAGGGGGCACCATGCGACTGATCGAGCCCCCCGGCGGCGGCGAGCCCTGCGTGGCCTTCTCCGCCCGCCAGTTCGGCATGACCCGCGAACGCCTCGACGCGGCATGGGAGAGCGGCGAGCCGATCGACCCGGCCGACGCCAACCTCTGGGTCGTCCGCAAGCGGGTCGCCCGCGACGACGGCTCGGGCGAGTAC
>JAXMBD010000111.1:0-1093 GCA_046350035.1 Isosphaeraceae bacterium
GGGGAATCGCCGGCCGGGGGTCAGAGCAAGGCGGTGGTTTCAGGGTGGCCGTGCATCAGGTTGAAGTTCTGCACGGCGACCCCCGAGGCCCCCTTGATGAGGTTGTCGAGCGCCGCCATCACCAGGATCCGGCCCCGGACGACCCGCACCATGATATCGCAGAAGTTGGTATACGAGGTATCCTTGGTGGCGGGCGGGTGGTTCACGATGCGGACGAAGGGGCTGTCGGCGTAGTACGATCGGTAGAGGTCGATCAGGTCGCGCTCGACGGCCGTGCCGCGGGGCTGGGTGTAGATCGTCGCCAGGATGCCGCGGTCCATCGGCACGAGGTGGGGGGTGAACAGCACTTCCACCGGCCCGCCGGTCGACCGGCCGACGTCGGTGAGCACCTGCTCGATCTCGGGCGTGTGCCGGTGCCGGCCGACGCTGTAGGCCGAGATGCTCTCGTTGCATTCGGGGTAGTGGAACGCCGGCTTGGGCGACCGGCCGCCGCCCGAGACGCCGCTCTTGGCGTCGATGATGATCGACGGGCGGTCGACCAGGTCCTCGGCGATCAGGGGGGCCAGCGCCAGGATGCTGGTCGACGTGTAGCAGCCGGGGTTGGCGATCAGGCGGGCGGCCGGGATGTCGTCCCGGTACAGCTCGGGCAGGCCGTAGACCGCCTCGGCCAGGCGGGCGGGGTCGGTGTGCTCGTGGTTGTACCACTCGGCGTAGGTGGCCGCCGATTTGAGGCGGTAATCGGCGCTGAGGTCGATGACCTTCAGGCCGCGTTCCATCAAGGGGGGGACGGCCGCCATGCTGGCGACGTGCGGCAGGCACAGGAAGGCGACCTTCGCCTTGCGGGCGACGGCGTCGGGGTCGAACGGCTCGCAGGGCAGGTCGATCCGCCTCGCCAGGCTGGGGTGCAGGGCGTCGAGCCGGGGCGCCTCGTCCTGCCGGGAGGTCGCCGCGGTGATCCTCGCGTGCGGGTGCCGCAGCAGGATCGCGATCAGCTCCCGCGCCGAATAGCCCGAGGCCCCGATGATCGCCACGTCCGTAGTCATGATGCCAGCCGCTCCCGACGGCCCCGTCCCGAGGCGAGGGCCATGCCCGC
>JAXMBD010000112.1:0-1088 GCA_046350035.1 Isosphaeraceae bacterium
GGTCCTGACGGTCCGTTTCCCGTCGCCCGTGGAATCGCCCGATCCCGAGAACAACATCGTCCACGCCGAGCTGTTCGAGCCAACGAATCCGACCCCGAAGGGGGGGGCGGGGGTTGTGGTTTTGCACATTTTAGGGGCGGATTTCGCCCACAGCCGCTACCTGGCCGCCCGATTGGCCGATCGGGGGGTCACCGCCCTGTTCGTGAAGCTGCCCTATTACGGCGAAAGGCGGCCCGCCCACCTGGGCAACGGCAAGCGGTTCCTCTCGGCCGACATCGAACGCTCGACCCTCGCCATGCGCCAGGGGATCTGCGACGTCCGCCGGGCCGCCGCCTGGCTTGCCGCCCGGCCGGGGGTCGACCCCGAACGGTTGGGGATCGCCGGCGTGAGCCTGGGCGGGATCGTCGGCTCGGTGGCGGCGGCGGTCGACCCGTCCCTCAAGCAGGCCGCCCTGCTGCTGGCCGGGGGCGACCGGGCCCGGATCCTCTGGGAAATGCCCGAGCCCGAGGCCGCGAAGGCCCGGCAAGCCTGGATCAACTCGGGCCGAACCCGGGCCGACCTCGAAAACCTGTGCCGGCCGTTCGACCCGCTCACCCATGGCCAAAGATTGCAGGGGAAAAAGGTGTTGATGTTCGCCGGCCGGGCGGACGAGGTCATCCCGCCGGATTGCTCGAAGGCCCTTTGGGAGGTCGCGGGCCGGCCGGCCATCGAGTGGCTCGATTGCGGCCACTATTCCGCAGCCGGGCTGCTTTTGCCGGCCTTCCGGCGTACCGTGGACTTCTTCGCCGATTGAATCCGACCGATCGGGCTTCGGATTGCGGGCTGAGACGCCGCCGAGTATCTTCCGGGCGAACCGCGTCGGCCGCGGCGCCGCCTCCGATTGCCGGGAGATTGCGATGACTGCCAGGGTCACCAGTGCCTTCCTGTACGTCGACGACCTCCAGGAATCGATCGAGTTCTACACCGAGATCCTGGGCGCCGAGATCGGCCAGCTCCACGCCGAGGCCGAGGACGGCCCGCTGACCCTGGCGATCCTGCGGATCGGCGGCTTCACGCTGATGCTCCACCCGCAGGACGAGATCAGCGAG
>JAXMBD010000113.1:0-1040 GCA_046350035.1 Isosphaeraceae bacterium
CAGCCCGGCCGATTCGGGATCCTGGGCGGCCGTTCGCCGGCGGATGCAGGACCTGGGCGTGAAGCAGTACTGGGTCGAAGGCCAGCCCGGCGGCCTCGTCCGGTTCCGGTGCGTCATCCCGCTGGCCGGCAAGAACGCCATGGCCCAGCACTTCGAGGCCGAAGCCGCGGACGAGTTCCGCGCCGCCGAGGCGGCCCTGCGACGGGTCGTCCTCTGGAAGGCGACCGAAACCCCCTGAGCCGGGCGGATGGATGCCGCGTCGGCGCCGAAATTGCCGAGCTTACCGATTCCGGCTTGCCGATCGGGAAAATCGGCCAGTAGCATGGGGGACGCAAGAGGTAGCCGTCCCCCCTTCACGCCGCCTGCCGCCTCGGGATGCCCTCGCCCATGTCCAAGGCCGATCGGCCCAAACTCTTGCTGATCGTGACGGGGAGTACCCTCCGGGCCGAGGAGATGGATCGACCGCTGGCCTACTACCTCAAGCAGCAGGTCGAGCAATCCGTCGCCGATCGGCCGGTCGACGGCATGGCGTTGCATGTCCTGGTGGTGGCCGATTTCCGTTGGCTCCACGACGAGCCGCTCCAGCGACTGCCCACGATCTCGGTCGGCGGGCCGGGCGTCAACGCGCTGGCCCGCCAGTGGTTCGAGGAGGACCTGCCCAACTCGCTCGTGGTCGATGGCCGTTACTTCGTGCAGATGGACCCCGAACTGGCCGAGCCCCGCGCCAGCGTCTGGGGCATGGACAACGCCAGCACCCAGTTTGCCGTCTCGGCGTTCCTCTCCCGCTTCCTCTCCCGCTTCCTCCGGCGCTGCGCCGACGACGACATCCCGGGCCTGATCGAGGCCGATTCCGATTCGGACGCCGACCCCGAATAACGGCCCGCATCCGGACCGATTCTTGCCGATTCCCCGCATCATCCGTCCCGCAATCCTCCCGTACCCGTAACCCATCGGGAACCTTCGCCGGAAGCTCGCACGTCCTAGAATTCTCCGGGTGCCAGGGAACCGCCCAGGGGCCATCGCGCGCCAGGCCCGGGCTT
>JAXMBD010000114.1:0-1034 GCA_046350035.1 Isosphaeraceae bacterium
TGGGCACCGGGTTCCTGCTGCTCGTCTCGCTGATCCTGACCGCCAGCATCACCGCCCTGTTCAACCTGGCCGGCGGCTACGCCCCCGACATCGGCGTGGCGATCCGCGTGGTGAACACGCTCACCTCGTTCGGCGTGGTGACCCTGCTGTTCGCCATGATCTTCAAGGTCCTGCCCGACGCCCGAATCGCCTGGAAGGACGTCTGGGTCGGCGCCATCCTGACCACATTCCTATTCCTGGTGGGCAAGGCTGCCATCGGCCTTTACCTCGGTTACAGCAGCTACGGGTCGGCCTATGGCGCGGCCGGATCGATGGTCTTGCTGCTGGTCTGGATCTACTACACGTCCCAGATCCTGTACTTCGGCGCCGAGTTCACGCAGGTCTACGCCAACCGTTACGGCTCGCGGATCCGGCCGACGCACGGCCCCAAGAAGCCCTGATCCCCGGCCCGTCGCAACCACGGGAAGATTCCCCCTCAACCGGCCGGCTGGAGGTCGGCCGCCGGGATCGCGGCGTCGCTCGGCTCGTCCGAACGCCTCGTCTCCGGCATCACCAGGGCTGCGAACAGCGCCCCGCCCGCGGCGATCGCGGCCAGCGCCAGGAAGCCGGCATCGAAGCCCGCCCGCTTGACGATGTAACCGGTCAGCAGGTTGCTCAGGGCCGCACCGATCCCGGTGGCCGTGGCCATCGCCCCCTGCGTCAGGTTGAACCGGCCGGTCCCCCGCGTCAGGTCGGCCACGACCAGCACCGAGACCACCCCGAAGATCCCCGCGCCGATGCCGTCGAGCAACTGGATCCCGACCAGCAGGAAGGGGTTCGCGGTCAACGTGTAGAGCAGGCCGCGGATCGGCAGGACCGCGAAGCCGATCAGGAAGACCGGCTTCCGGCCCCAGGTGACGGCGTAGCGGCTCGACCACAGGGCGACCGGCACCATGACCATCTGGGCCGCGATGATGCAGGCCGACATCAGGACCGACGCCCCCCGATGCATCCCCTCGGTCACCTTCTCGCCGACCAGCGGCAGCATCGCGGCG
>JAXMBD010000115.1:0-14162 GCA_046350035.1 Isosphaeraceae bacterium
ATCAGCCCGACCCAGTACCTGGGGATGGCCGAGAGCGACCTCTACATCCTGGCCGATTCGGGGAACTTCTGGGTCAACTACTCGAAGGGGATGTTCGGCATCTGGCTCCAGGCCCTGGTGCTGGCGGCCGTCGGCGTCTTCGCCGGCACGTTCCTGAGCTGGCGGGTGGCCCTGCTGTTCACGATGTTCTTCTTCGTCTTCGGCCAGCTCGCCTACTCCCTGCTCCAGGGGATCGCCATGCAGAGCCTCCTGGGCGGCGGGCCGTTCGAGTCGTTCATCCGCATGCTGGGCCACAACAACCAGATGACCGACCTGGCGCCGACGGCTCCCGTCATCATCGCCAAGACGTTCGACTCGATGGTCATGCCGATCCTGTCGCGGCTCGTCTACGTGATACCGAACCTGCCGGCGCTCGACGTCAGCACCAAGGTGGCCGACGGCTTCGCCGTGGAGTGGTCCGACATCCGCGACAAGCTCGGCCTGGCCCTGGGCTATGCCCTTCCGTTCTCCATCGCCGGTTACTTCATCCTGAAGCAGCGGGAGGTCGCCGCATGAGGCCCCAGAACCTGAACCGCCAGATCTTCTACGCGGCGACCATCGCCGTGCTCTTCGGGGTCATGTACCCCTACCGGAGCTACGTCAACCAGGTCCACAACGACTACGACCTGGGCGAGCCGACCATCGGCATCGACAACGGCAGCTTCGTGCTCAACCTGTTCGCCCTGGGCGGCTTCCGCGGCATCGTCGCCAACGTCCTCTGGGGCGACGCGATCAACCTGCAGCGGGCCCACGAGTGGGACCGGCTGGAAGCCAAGGTGGACATGATCACCAAGCTCCAGCCCCACTTCCTGTCGATCTGGACGTTCCAGGGCTGGAACCTCGCCTACAACGTCTCGGTCGAGTGGGACGACCCCGCCGACAAGTACCGCTACATCAAGCGCGGGATCAACTTCCTCAAGCAGGGCTCCGCCCGCAACCCCAAGTCGCCCGACCTGATGTGGGACACCGCCTGGACCTACTTCCACAAGATCGGCCAGGCCGACGAGGCGGTCATCCTCCGCAAGCTCTTCCGCGACGACGAGGACGAGGAGTTCAAGACCGACCCCACCACGAACGAGATCAAGAACGACAACTTCCTGCTCGGCCTGGGGTGGTTCCGCAACGCCCTCCGGCTCGTCGACGAGGGCGGGACCCGGCTCGGCGGCGGCGTGGAGACCCGCAAGGCCACCGCGGTCGACCCGCACGAGAACCGCAAGCGGCCCGACGACCTCAACTTCCGGTCGATGCCGGCCCACGCCCAGACCCGATACGCCTTGAGCCTGGAGAAGGCCAGTATCAAGGGCGTGGAGGCCGTCTTCGGCGAGCGGGCCAAGAACGAGTGGGAGAGGGCCTACGGCGAATGGCGGCTCTTCGGCAACTACTCGTTCCCGGTGCCCAACCTCCTCCCCGGGCAGACCGAGGCGGACCGCCAGAAGGTCCGCATCGGCCTGATCGACCAGCCCGAGGAATTCAACAAGTTGTCCGATAACGAGCGGCACTGGATCGACCGCTGGGCCTCGCAGACCAACTTCCCTTACTGGACCGACCGCTGCCGCGCCGAGATGGAGCCCGAAGGCTACGAGGCCCGACGCCTCTTCTACGAGGGGACCAAGGCCCTCCGCGCCGGCCAGTTCATCACCGAGACCGACAAGGACGGCACCGTCCGCCTGGGCGCCGTCCAGTGCTACCGCGACGGCCTCGAACTGTGGCAGTCCGTCCTCGAACGCCACAAGAACTTCGGCAACGACCAGCTCAACGCCAAGGACGCCGGCCTGATCGTCAAGCGGTACGTCCAGGTTCTCCAGAACGCCGGCGAGGAAATCCCGAGAAGTTCCCTTCATGGAACTCCTCGCCGAGGCCCAAGCGCGACACCTCGGTCGACCCGTTCGACGTGCTGGAAGTCATCCGCACCGGTTCTCGACAAGCCCGCAAGGGGGCCGCCAGGTACGCGCCAGCCTGCCGTCCTCGTTCGGGCCTCCTGATGGCCTTTCCTGGCCCGGGGGGCCACCGATTCGACCCCGCGCGTTAGCCCCGGGCCCCGGCCCCGGTTGATCCCTTGGCTACGCCGGTCGCACCGCACCCTGGGGAATCCGCCGATGAGCGGCAGACGATCCGCGTGGGGCACAGCCTGACCGGACGACGCCTTCATGTTCTACGCCCTGGCCCACGACAAGCTCGACACCGGCAACCCGCGGTTCATCCACCAGCTCGAGGACATCGAGACCCTCAACCGCCATGCCCTCCAGGGCGCTGGAAGTCTCGGCCGTTAGCATCCACGCCTTCGCCCACCTGGCCGACAAGTACGCCCTGCTCGCCTCCGGCAGCAGCATGGGCGACCGCTACGGCCCGAAGCTGATCACGCAGGGCGACTGGACTTTCGAATCGCTCCGCGAGAAGCGCCCCACGATCGCCATCCCGGGCAAGCTGACGACCGCCTACCTGTCGCTGCAGCTCTGCCTGAGCAAGGACTACCCGGACGATCGTCCTGCTCGACCAGATCATCCCGGCCGTGCTGGAAGGAAGGCCGAGGTCGGCCTGATCATCCACGAAGCGCAGCTCTATTACCCCGACAAGGCCGCCAAACGCCGACATGGGCCAGTGGTGGTACCAGGAGACCGGCTCGCCCCTGCCGCTGGGCGGCAACGCCAACCGCAAGGACCTGGGCGAGGAGACGGTCAAACGGATCGCCAAGCTGCTCCGCGAGAGCATCGAATACGCCCTCAGCCACCGGCCCGAGCGCTCGCCTACGCCCTGACCTATGCCCGGGACCTCGACCCCGGCCTGGCCGACCAGTTCGTCGGCATGTACGTCAACGACTGGACCGTCGACTACGGCCCGAAGGGGCGGGAAGCGGTGCGGACCCTGCTCGGGGTCGAAGTCGCCGAGGCGGGTTGGTGCCGACGTTGGAAGTGGAGTTCGGCCGAATCCGCACGTCGTGCTCGACTCGCCAGGGGAGATTGCGGGCTGGCCGAGATCGTCGCGAGTCCTCATCCATTGCCAGGACCGAACTGAATCTCGTCCAGCCCGGGTATCGCCCGCTTCAATTCGTCGGCGCCGTCGGCGGTGATAGCCGTGCCGCGAGCATAGATGGCTTGCAGCCGAGTCAAACCTTTCAGTCTCATAAGTCCAGCATCGCCGACGCGAGTCCCTTCAAGCCGCAAAATGCGAAGTCGATGCATCTTCCGCAGGTAGGCCAAACCATCATCACTGATTTGCGTCCGACTCAGTCCGAGAACGTCGAGTCGTCGGCAATCCTCCAAGTGCTCAAGCCCCGTATCGCCGATCAACGTATCGTTAAGTTCCATCTGTTTAAGTAGGGCAAGGCCAGCGAGATGGGCGAGGCCAACGTCCCCGACCCGGGTTTTGTCCAGGGAGAGTTTGCGGAATCGATCAAAACCGCCAAGATGCGCGAGGCCATCATCACTGATTTGGGTCCCGGCCAGCCCTAATTCACTGATTTGCGGGCACATCACGATCGCAGCCAGGCCAGCGTCCGTAACACCAGTTGTGTAGAGATTTAATGATCGAAGTTCTGGGTGTCCCGACAGGTGGCCCAGGCCCATATCTTTCACGGATGTGAAGGCAAGTCCGATCGACCGAAGAGATGGAATCCGCCCAAGGATCCCCAAACCATCGTCGCTGATGCCGGTCGTGGAAAGGTAGAGCGTGCGAAGCCGACAAAGCCCCTGGAGATGCGTCAATCCCGCATCCCCGATATCCGTCATCTGAAGCCCGAGCGACCGCAGTCGGGAGAGGCCCCGCATGTGGGCCAAACCGTCGTCGCTGATAAGAGTGGCCTGGAGATACAGTTCCCTCAAGTTCGTAAGTCCAGCCAGGATGGCAAGGCCGTCATCCCCGATGCGCGTATGAGTGAGCCAGAGCCGTCGAAGCCTCGGGAACGCGGCCAGAAGCCAGGCATCGCCATCGTCGAATGAAGTCCCCCAGAGCGAAACCGAGACGACGGGTCGGCCCGGGAGGGCTTCGTCGAAGTCGACCCTCCCGCGCATTTGCCGGATTCGTGCAATGGAGACCGATTTCGACATGATGAACCGATCGAATTCGGAAGCTCAGGCCGTCTTCTGCCGGTTCCCCTTCGGATCCGCCGCCCCGGACAGGATCGGCAATCGGATGGCGAACCGGCTGCCGGTGCCCAGCCGGCTCGTCACGTCGATCGTGCCGCCCAGCGATTGGACGAGGTGCTTGACGATCGACAGGCCCAGGCCGGTGCCGCCCAGTTCGCGGCTCCGGGCCCTGTCCACCCGGTAGAACCGCTCGAAGATCCGGTGCAGGTCGGTTTGGGGGATCCCTGCGCCCGTGTCGGCCACCGAGAGCACGACTTCCCCCGCCTCCGTCCTGGCGTCGAACCGGACCTGACCGCCGTCATTCGTGTACTTGATCGCGTTGTCGATCAGGTTATCCAGGATCTGCCGGAGCGCCTCCTCGTCGGCGCGGACGATCGTGGCGGGGGGGAGTTGTTGGAGGTCGACGATGTAGGCGAGGTCCTTCGCCTCGGCCCGGTCGCGGTGGTTCTCGACGATCTCGCGCAACTGCGGCAGCAGTTCGATCGGGTGGTGGTCGAACGGATCCTGCCCTGATTCCAGCCTCGCCAGGCTGAGAAGGTCCAGGATGAGCTGGTGGAGGCGATCGGCCTGCTCGTCGATGTTGTTCAGGAGCTTGACGTTCAGCTCGGGCTCTTCCAGTCCCCAGTCGAGCAAGGTCTCGGTATAGGCCTTGATCGCGGCCAGGGGCGTCTTCAGCTCGTGCGAGGCGTTCGCCACGAAGTCCTGCCGCATCCGTTCCAGGTGGCGCAGCTCGGTGACGTCGCGGATCACCAGCATCGAGCCGCCGGGCTGGCTGCCCGGCAAGGGCGATCCCCGCAGGTTCAGGACGCGTTCGACCGTCGCGCCCGGATTGCCGGACGCGTCCCGGGCCCGGACGACCACCTCGCGTCGGTAGGCCCCCGAGCCGTTGAGGGGGGCTTCCAGCGCCTCCTGGATCGGCAGGGCCCGGATCAGTTCGGCGAGCGGACGCCCCATCGCGTCGGTGGTCAGGCCGAACAGGCGGACGGCCGTCGGGTTGGCGAACAGCAGCCGTTTCCGGTGGTCGATCGCCAACACGCCCTCGGCCATGCCGGCGAGCACGGCCCGCATCTGCTGGTGATCCTGCTCGTGCTCGGCCATCCGCCGGATCAGGTCGGGGATGACCTCATGAAACCGGCGCGACAGGCGGCCGACGGCCGACCCCGGCGGGCCGGATGGCAGCGATCGGATCGGCCGGCCATCGCTCAGGGCCCCCAGGGCACGTTCGAGGTCGGCGATCGCCGAACGGTGCCCCCAGGACGCGACGGCCCAGGCGGCCGCGACGGCGACGGCCCCCACGACGCAGCCGATCAAGCCCCAGTCCCATGGCCCCATGCCCCGGCCCCGACCGTCCCGATCGGCCGGGCGGGGCGCCCTCGACGCCACCCATCCCGGCCGCATCCGCGCCCACCTCGATTATGGCGCACCGGGCGAGGGATCGGAACGGGGACGTCTCCGGGGGATCAGGCGGCCGAGCTGGCCGCTTCCTGCTGGCGGGAGCCGACGTGGCTGTGCAGCTTCCGGCAGGCTTCGGCGTAGCCGAGGCTGACCTGCTCGGGATCCCAGTCCACCATCCGCGCGGGATACTCCTGCAGCTTGGCCCAGCCGTTGAGGTACTTCAACAGGCCGAACTCGTACCGCTGTTCCTGCTCGCGGGTCCAGGCGAACAGCGCCTTGCCGGTCCTGGGGGCCGACGACTGGGGCGCCGGGACCGGCGCCGGCTCGGGGGCGGCAGAAGCCGCCGCGGCCTCGGCCTGCGGCTGGGCGGCCTGCTCCCGTTCACGATCACGATCCCGATCGCGATCCCGGGTGCGGGCCGGGGCCGGGGCCGGCTCGGCCTGCGGCTGCTGGACCGGCACGGGGGCCGCTTCGCGGGCGAACAGGGGCACGCCGTCCCGGTAGAGATACCGGCCGACGCCGAACTTGATCGCCGCCCGCTTGAAGGCGTCGGAGAAGGCGCTCTTCTCGTCGTCGCCCTGGTCGGCCATCCCGGCGTAACCGCCGGCGTCGCTCTTGCTGAGGATCTGGCCGTCGGGCAGGCGGACCGTCAGGCAGCAGAGCACCGAGTTCTCCTGCGGCGTGTACGAGTCCCACCAGTTCTCGGGGCCGAGCACGTTGTCCAGCCGGTTCATCACCGTCCGGGCGGTCACGTACAGGAACGGGCGGCCCCCCGGGGCCTGCCGGCTCTTCACTTCCTGCGATTCGAAAGGCGCGGCGAGGGCCGCGAATAGGTCGGGATACTGGGTCATGGGTTTCGCCCCCCGGAGGTCACGACGGCCGCTCTGACTTCGTTCAGGCTTCAGGAAGGCCATCGTCCTCGTTTCCTCGAACAACCGGGTGCATCCAGATACCGCCCGCCCCCCGGGCGAACGGCCGGGCCGATCCCGAAACGGAAACGGCCACCGTCCGCCGCAACCGGGACGAATCCCGATCACGCCGGACGGTGGTACTGTACTAGATTACACTCGATTGGTCAAGTGTACAGTTCGAGAGATTTCTCAAACAGTCGCCTGGAGGGCGGCGGGGAGGGCGGCGGCCTTGATCTTGAAGTCGTGCTTGCCCATGTACAGGGCGAGGAAGAGGCAGCCGAGGAGGAGCGAGCCCAGGGCGACGCCCAGGAGGGCGACGTAGATATCGTTCTTGGGCTTGGAGACGTAGATCCCGCGGCCGCCGGCGGCGGGGCGGGCGGCGGCCCGCCCGCGGGAGGCGGCGCTACCGCCCCGAGTTCGTTGGCTTGACAACGTCGTGCTCCTCGGGCTTGCGGCCCTGGTAAGTGCGGGTGATGACGCCCACCGCCTGGTCCGGGTCGACCGACCGGATCGTCAGCTCGCCGATGTACAGCGGCTGGGGGCCCTTGCGAGTAATATACATGGTGTGGCCGGGGATCAGGCCATCATCCGAGCCGACGCTCAGCTTCACCAGGTGGGCCTTGGGATCGACCTCGGTGATCTCGCCCTGGAGGACCCGGGGCGGCCCCTCGAGGATCTTGACCCGGGCCGGGTCGCTGAGGCCCTGGTTGATGATGCTGGCCAGCTTGGTCGTGCGGGCCTTCAGGGCCGGGCTGGCGGCGCCGGGGCGGGCCAGTTCGGTCTTGAGCAGGTCGAGTTCCGACCGCACGGCCGAGAGCAGGGCGGCCCGCTCGCGGAGGTCCTTGTTGCTGTTCTGGGCGACGTTCAAATCGCGCTCGAGCTGCACGACCTGGTCCTGCAGGGCGAGCTGGGCTTCCTTGTAGCGGTTGGTGAGGCTCTGGATGTTCGCCACCTGCTCGCGGAGCAGGGTCGCCTCCTCGACGCGGGCCTTGGCATCGACCAGCGCGTTGGTCGCGTTGACCTGCGACTTCTCGAGCTTGGTCCGCAGGTCGGTCACGTCCCTCTGGAACTGGGCGACCAGGTCTTCGGACGCCTTGATCCGGGTGTTCAGCTCGGCGATCGCGGCGTTGTGATCCTTCTCCGCCTGGTCATTCTCGTTCTTGCGCTGGACGACCTCATCCTCGGCCTTCTTCTTCTCGGTATTGAGCTGGGTGATCTTCTTCTGAAGATCATCCGCCTTGGCCTTCCAGTTCACGGAGGTGCTGAACACGACCACGGACAGCACCAGGAAGCAGGTCGTGAGGAAGGTGATTGCGATCACGAAAATCTTGCCGACGAGCGTCATGGTCCCATCCTACCGATCGGCGTGGAACGGCCTCCCGACGGATCTTGCCGGGGCGATCGCGGGCGAGGGGCCGAGGGGTGCGAGGAAGTGGGCGATCCGCCCGATCGGCGGGAGCCGGCGGGCAGACCAATCCATCATATCGCGGCCGGTCCGGAACTCTCAAGCGTCCCGTTTGCGATCCGGGCGCACCCGGGCCGCATCGAGGCATCGCTTGATTCCCGGTCCGGCGTTGAACCGGGGAAATCTACCCCATCAATCCGCCCTGGGCAAACCTGCGGGATCGCGGCGAGAGGCCCGGCGGCGGGAAACGAGCGAGGCCGGCAGGATGATGAGGCTTATGACGGACGCGACGACCGGCAGCCAGTCGCCGGTCCGACGGTATAGGCTATCGCGGTCGTCGAGCGGCACGTCGACGGTGAGCACCCCTTCGGTCGCCTCCGGCAGCTCGGCCAGGATCCGGCCGTTTCCGTCCACCATCGCCGTGATCCCGGTATTCACGGCGCGGGCCAGGGGGACCCGGTGCTCGACGGCCCGGAAGACGCTGATCGCCAGGTGGGTCCGGTGCTCCGACGATCCATAAAACCAGCCGTCGTTCGACTGGTTCACCAGGATGTCGGGCGCTTGGCCGTCGGGCGTCTCGCGCATCAACGGGCCGACCACCTGCGGCACGGTATCCTCGAAGCAGATCGCCACGGCGATCCGCAACCCCCCGAAGTCGATCCATCGGGGCCCCGGGCCGAAATTCAGGTTGGGGATGTAGTCGTCCCGGTAGGGCGTCAGGATGCGGATCGCCGGCACCGTCTCGATCAGCGGCACGTACTCGCCGAACGGGACCAGGTGCAGCTTGGAGTAGGTCTGCACCTCGGGCCGGCCGGGCTCGATCAGGATGGCGGCGTTGTACCGCCCGAAGCCCTCCGGCCGGTGGTCATAGAGCGTGGTGCCGATCATCATCGGCACGCCCAGCGAATCGACCCAGGGATGGAGCTGGTTCTTCGAGTCGTTCGCCCATCGGGTCCAGCCTTCCACCGTGTTCTTGGGGTGGATCGCCTTCACCTGGCGTTCGAGCTCGGCCGGCGGGATGGCCGGGTCGAACCGCATGTAATTGTAGGGGAAGGATGTCTCGCTCCAGACGATCATGTCGGGGCGGACATCCCCCTGCATCGCCTTGCGAACGAGCCTTTGATACGAGAAGAAGGTGAAATCCGGGTCCTTGTTCTGCCGCTCCTGGCGGATGTTCGACTGCAACAACGCCAGCTTCGGCCCGGCCCGGAACTCGGCCGAGTTCAGGTGATAGGCCCCGTAGGCGAGGGACGCCGCGACCAGGGATGCGACCAGGCCGAACTGGCCCCAGGGCAGGCGACCTCCCCGGGCCCAACGGATCAGGCCGGCCGCGATCAACGCGTTCGACGCCGCGATCAGGGCGCTCAGGCCCCACGCGCCGGCGATGTCGGCCACCTGGATGATCGGCAGGATCTGGTATTGCGAATGCGCCAGGTAGTACCAGGGGAAGCCCGTCAGCAAATAGGCGCGGAGGTATTCCTGCGCCAGCCAGACCGCCGGCGCGACGGCCAGCATCGGCCAGCCCAGCGTGCGGACGCCCCGTCGGATCAGGTAGAGCGACAGGGGCCAGAGCGAGCCGAGCACCAGGGCCATCAGGGCGACCGCCAACCAGGACTCGGGCCCGGGCTCCGCCAGTTGCACCCAGCCGATCGCCAGCAGCCAGAAGGCGAACCCGCCGGCCAGGGCCGACCCGTAGACGGCCCGCGACCTCGCCCCATGCTCGACCAGCAGCAAGAACGGCACCAGGCCGACCCAGGCGGCGGGGGCCTGCCCGACCGGCAGGAAGGCCGCCCAGAGGACCACCGCCGAGGCCATCGCCAGGCCCAGCGGCCTCCCGCGCAACAGCCGGGGTAATTCCGGTTGGGCCGTCGCCGACGCCGAGGGGCGGGCCGTGGCTTTCCGCAGGATCGTCGTCATCAGCGGATTCGACCCCGAGGGCCCCAGGGAACAGTTCGCCGGTCGAATCTTAGCGGAACTCGGCGGGGACCGGAACGCGAGTCATCCGGCCAGGCGGGCCAGGGTCTCGCCCAGCCAGGCGTCGCCGTAGATCGACGGGTCAGGGGTGGGCGGCTCGGCGAGCGGGGCGAACTTGGCCCGGTCGGCCAGCCGGAGGTACCCCACAAGCTCCCCGGCCCGTTCGGGGCCGAGATGGTCGATGAGCGCCGGGGAACCGGCGATCTCCTCGGTGGTCCTCGCGGCCCACGATTCCCCGAAGCGGACGACGAGCGCCGATCGAATCCGTTCCGCCCGTTCAATCAGGCCGTCGGGCGGCACCGGGGCGACCGCCGGAGGGATGCCTGGCCGTTTCTTTCGGGACAAACTCAGGACCGCGATCCCACCGATCACGGCCGCCACCAGGGCGATCGCGGCCAGGACCGGGGCGTCCGCCCAGGGCGACGTTTCGGGCCAGGGCAGGGGGTCCGGGTTGGGCCTGGGCGGGACGAGCCGGGCCGCGCGGGGCGCATTCATCGTCGGTGGGCCCGGCCCCGGAAGATCCGCAGCAACGGGGCGATCGGGTCTTCGGTCGTGCGGAGATCGTACCCGGCCGCGCCGACCGCCCCGCACCAGGACCGGAACGCCGCCCTCCGGTCGCGGCCGGCCTGGGCGTAGGCCCGTCGGACCTTCTCCGAACCGGCATCGACCACCAACCGGCCCGGCCGCTCGGAGTCCTCCAGGGCCACCAGGCCGGCGGACGGCAGGACTTCCTCGCGAGGATCGACCGCCCGCAAGGCGATCACCTCATGGCGACGGCCGACCGACCGCCAGGCCGGGGCCGGCCCGGGATCGAGGAAATCGCTCAGGAGCACGACCAGCCCCCTGCGCCCCGCCCGGCGAAGGTGCGGCACCACCGCCGCCAGGTCGGTCCGGCGCGACAGGCTGGGGGTCGCGACCAGGGCTCGCAGCATCCTCGCCAGGTGCCGGGGCCCGCCGCAGGGCGGCAGTTCGCGCTCGATCCGGTCGCTGGCCAGGATCAGGGCGGCCCGGTCGCCCCCCTGGATCGCCGCCGCCGCCAGCAGGGCGGCCGCCTGCGCCACGCGATCGGCCTTCGACCGGCCGGGCGGCCCGAACCGGAGGCTGGCCGAGACGTCCACCACGAGCCAGAGCGTGAGCAGCCGTTCCTCGACGAACCGGCGGACATAAGGGCGGCCTTGCCGCGCCGTCACGTTCCAGTCGAGGTGCCGGACATCGTCGCCCGGCTCGTACGCCTTCAACTCGGCGAACGTCAGGCCGGTGCCGGGCCGAGTGCTCCGGTAAGCCCCCGCCAGGGCCGTCACCGCATCGGGCCGGACCCGGAACCGCAGCCGGCGCGCCCGACGCACGATCGCCGCCGCATCCGGGGGGCCGACCGGGGGACTTGGGGGCTTCGGGCGGTTCGAGAAGAAGCGAAACATGGGGCCTATCGTAACGGCGAGCGGGCCCGGTCGCCAAGGGAGCGCGGGCCCGCCCGTTTCGATCAATAGCGGAAGATCAGCTGGGCATGCAGCATGTTGCCCAGCAGCATCTTGGGCTCGGTGAGCTGGAACTCGTAGCCGACGCCCAGTTCGGTGCAGGAGGTCAGGTCGAGCTTGAAGCCGACGGCGTTGGTGACGTAGTTCCGGCCGGTGAAGCCGGCGGTGCCCAGCATCAGCCAGCCGCCGCCCTCGATGCCGACCGCGGCGGGCAGGAAGTTGCCGCTCATGTTGTAGTACATCCAGTTCGCCTCGTAGAACGGCGTGAAGGGGCCGAACCGGCGGTCGATGTGCAGGGCGGTCAGGAAGTAGCCGCCGTCGGCCGATTGCAGCCGGGTCGTCTGCCCGAACTGGAGGATGGCGTGCCAGTCGCCCCACTCCTTGCCCAGGACCATGTAGGCCGACAGCAGGCCCGAGCCCTGGTTCTGGTAGATGTTGGCGTAACCGGTCGGGACTTCATACTGGACGACGGCGCTGGCCAGGAACTGGTTCTCGACGTCGCGGATCAGCACGAACTTGGCACCGGCGTTCAGGTTCGCCAGGCCGGTCACCGACGACCCGGGCTTGGGAGAGAGCCGGACGATACCGTCCTTGTCGGCGAAGAGCTGGAGCCGCTCGGTCACCGCCAGGCGGAGCTGGAGGGCATAGACCTGGAACCCGCCCGAGCCGATCACCGGCGTGCCGGGCTGCGCCCAGTTGTTCATGAACAGGAAGCGGGCCTCGGTGAGCGACCGGGGGTCCTTGAACTGGACCGGGTTGCTCAACGGCCCGGTGAAGCCGTCGAAGGCGTGATCGCTCTGGAATAGCGCGCGGCCGGCGTCGAACTGTTGGGCGAGGGACGTGGGGGCTTCGGCGCCCCGGAAATACGACCGGGTATCCAGCCCCGGTGCCGAGGCGGCAGGGGCTACGTCGATCGGCCCCTCGACCGCCGCGAAGCTCGACGGCCCGCCGGGGGCCGGGGCGCCGGGGGGCGGGGCATATTGTCCGCAGGCGAGTAATCCGAGGGCTAGGTTCTACGGACATTCGGCCTGGCCTTCTCGCAAACGGCTCTCGATAATCGAGCCGCACCCGAGGGAGGATGGCCGGATGGGACGCCGACACGCGCTGACCGACGAGCAATGGGACCGGATCCAGGGCCTCCTCCCCGGCAAGCCGGGCGACCCGGGGCGGACGGCCGCCGACAACCGCCTCTTCGTCGACGCGGTCCTCTACGTCCTGAAGACCGGCATCCCCTGGGAGGACCTGCCGGCCCGCTTCGGCAAGCCGAACTCGGCCTGGAAGCGGTTCGATCGCTGGTGCCGCGCGGGAGTGTGGGAGCGGATCGCGGCCGCCCTGAACGACCCGGACCTGGAGGAGGTCCAGCTGGACTCGTGCAGCATCAAGGCCCATCCGGTCGCCTCGACGGGCCGGCGCCAGGCCGCCGAAAAAAAGAGGAGGCCGACGCCCGGCGCCGCCTCGGGCGGAGCCGGGGCGGCCTGACGACGAAGGTCCACGCGGCGGTGGACCGGCGTGGGCGGCTGCAGCGGCTGATCCTGACGGCCGGCCAGTGCGGCGACGCGCCGCAGGCCGAGGCCCTGCTGGAGGGGTTCGCCGCGGGGGAGGTGGGCCACGTGATCGCCGACGCGGCGTACGACAGCGACGCGATCCGGCGCCGGGTCCGGCGGATGAGGTCGCGGGCGTGCATCCGGCCCAACCCGACGAGGAAGGCGAGGAAGCGGTACGACAAGCGACGGTATCGCAACCGCAACGTGATCGAGCGGTTCTTCGGCGCCATCAAGCGGTGCCGGCGGGTGGCGACCCGCTACGAGAAGAAGGCCGCCAACTTCGCCGGATTCATCTGGCTGGCTTCATTGCTCGTCGGGGGGCTCAGTTGAATGTCCGTAGAACCTAGTTCGCCGATTGCATGGCGCGGATGATGGCTTCCTTGGTCTTTGCCCCGTTGCAGAGGCCGCGGAACTCGTCGCGGTTGAACACGCGAAGGCCGTCGAGCTCCACCTCGGCGAACTCATCGACGGGGATGAGGTACCGCGCGGGGCCCATTTCCTGCGGCTTCAACTCCTGCCATTCCCCTTCCCCCTCGGCCGGCTTCATGGACGGCGGGCGGGCGAACGTGACGTCCAGCTTGGCCAGGCGGACGCCCAGCGTGGCCCAGAGCCGGGTTTTCCGGCGGGCCGTGTCGGACGAGATCGGCACCGACACCCGCGTGTCGATCGCCAGGTCGGGATCCGCATCGATCCGCCGGAGCCAGTCGGCGGCCTGGGCCAAGCAGGAATCGCGGTCGATTTCTTCCCCTTCAGCGAGTTCGGGATTCAGGCCGATATCCTCGCAGGCGACCAGGTAGCAGCCGTAGAACAGATCGCGGATCGCGAGGAGTTCGGCCCGCAGGTCGGGCTCGCGCTCGCCCCCCTGCTTCAGGCCGTGGAGCATGCCCAGCGTTTCGGCGCCGATCGTGGCGTCGAGGAAGTTCGCCAGGAAGGCATAGGCCCTCGCCGTCCGCAGATAGTAGGTCGCGTTGGGCTCGAGGCGGAGGTGGGGCGTGATCGGCTGCTTGGGGCGCTCCACCATCGCCGCCGGGGCCTTCGCTTCGGCGAGCTGGCGGACGTGCGTTTCGCGGCGCTTCGTCATGAGCGCCTTGAATGCTTCGAGCATCCGTTCCTTGTACGAGCGCGTGAGCAGCAGCTTGTTCGATTCCCGGCCCATCTCGGGCAGGAGCAGGGTTTGCAGGGCGTAAACCTGTCGGTCGTACCACCCCGAATCCTCGCGGGGCGTGAGGTCCACCTCGCCCGACTTGATCCGGCGGACCAACTCCTGCATCAGGTCGACGTCGGGCGGGATTCCCAGCGGGAAGAGCTTCAGGAAGAGCTCGGTTTCGCGGGAGGTC
>JAXMBD010000116.1:0-1167 GCA_046350035.1 Isosphaeraceae bacterium
GTGCTCCTGGCGCTCAAACATCGCGTGAAACCGGCGACCGCCAACTACACGAGACCGGCGCCGCGACTCGGCCTGGAGGGCAGTCCGTTTCGCGTCGCGAGCGCCGCCGAGCCGTGGACGACGCCCACTCCGCATCGGCCCCGGCGAGCCGCGCTCAGCGGGTTCGGATTCGGGGGCATCAATGCCCACCTGCTCCTGGAGGAGTGGTGCCGGCCCGCGGAAACGGCGACAACCGCCGCGTCCACGAACCTGGCGGAGATCGCGATGCCCGGACCGGAGCCGGCGGTGGCCGTCGTCGGCATGGCGATGCACTTCGGTGGCGCGCGCAACCTGCGGGAATTTCAGCGGAGATTTCTGAGTTTCGAGCATCCTTGTTCGCCCGGGAGGTCCGACCACAGGTGGGGCCTCGACGGCGACGAGGGCGGCGGAGCCACGTCCCCGCCGGCCTCCGCGGCGGGTCATTTCCTGGGGCCATACCGCATCGGCGTGGATCGGTTCCGGATTCCTCCCCGCGAACTCGGGGAGATGCTGCCGCAGCAGTCCCTGATGCTGAAGGTGGCGGCCGAGGCGATCGAGGATGCGGCGTGGGCCCCTGAGCTGGGGCCGCGGACGGGGGTCGTGGTCGGCCTCGGCCTGGACCAGGGGACCAACGACTACCAGCTTCGCTGGTGGATCACCGCGATGGCGCCGCGATGGAACCAGGCGATGGGGCTGGGGCTCGCCCCTGCAGAGCTGGAACGTTGGATCGAGGAACTGCTCGCGTCGGCCGGCCCGCCGCTGTCGGCCAATCGCACCATGGGCTCGCTCGGCGGCGTCGTGCCCAGCCGGATCGCCAGAGAGTTCCGCATCGGCGGCCCTTGCTTCTCGGTCTCGGCCGACGAGGGATCGGGGATCGCGGCCGCCCGGCTCGCCCGCGGCTGGCTCGCCCGCGGTGAGCTCGATGCGGTGATCGTCGGCGCGGTGGACCTGGCCGGCGACATCCGGACCGTGGCCGCTCGCGAGCGGATGGGACATGCGGGACTCGCCGGCGAGGGGGCAGTCGCGATCGTGCTGAAGCGGCTGGAGAAGGCGGTCAGGGATGGCGATCGGGTCTATGCGGTCCTGCCGGGCGAGTCCCTTGCCGCAGCGGAGGTGAACCAGCGGCGGGGAACAGACCCCACGCTTGCG
>JAXMBD010000117.1:0-1007 GCA_046350035.1 Isosphaeraceae bacterium
TCGGGCTGTAGATCCTGACGGTCTCGAGCGGGCGGACGGCGAGGATGGCGTCCACGTGGGCGCGGGCCTGGACGCCCGCGCCGAAGACGGCCAGGGTCTTCGACTCGGGCCTTGAAAGCAGCTCGGTCGCCGCGCCCGAGGCGGCGGCGGTCCGGATCGCGGTGAGCGCGGACCCGTCCAGCAGCGCCTCCAGGCGGCCGGTGTCGGGCTCGATCGCCAGGACCGTGGCCTGGATCCTCGCCAGCCCTCGCCCGGCGTTGCCGTCGAAGAGGGAGACGACCTTGACCGCCAGGGCCTCCTCGGATCGATCGGCGGAATCGACGTACGACGACATGATCAGGCTGACGCCCGCGTGGCGGGGGACGGGGAGCGCGGCCCGATGCGGCACGGTCGCGGACCCTTCGCTGAGCGCGGCGAAGGCCCCCTTCATGGCGTCGATCGCCTCGCGCATCGGGAGCGCCCGGCGGACTTCGGCGGCGTTCAGGAGCAGCACGGGGGTGTAGTTCCTTGGATTCCGAAGGGTCTCTGATATGATGCCGATCGCGACGGGACCGGCCCCGTCGCCCTGGTCGACCGAACCCCGAGCCGAAGAGTGCCCCGCCCGATGAAAATCCGCAGGATCTCCGCGTATCGCGTCGAGCTTCCGCTCCACGAGGGCAGCTACAAGTGGTCGGGGGGGAAGTCGGTCTCCGTCTTCGACAGCACGATCGTCGCGGTCGAGACCGACGAGGGGCTCACCGGCCACGGCGAGGTCTGCCCGCTCGGCCCGTTCTACCTGCCAGCGTACGCCAACGGGGCCCGCGCGGGAATCGCGGAGCTGGGCCCGCACCTGATCGGCCACGATCCCCGGCAGATCGACAAGCTGAATCGCCGGATGGACGCGGCCCTGCAAGGGCACCCGTACGTCAAGTCGGCCATCGACATGGCCTGCTGGGACCTCCTCGGCAAGGCCAGCGGGCTGCCGGTCCATACCCTGATGGGGGGCCGCTACGGCGACGACTTCGTGC
>JAXMBD010000118.1:0-1505 GCA_046350035.1 Isosphaeraceae bacterium
TTCAACCACCCCCCTGCCCCGACGGAGGGACCATGTCCGAAGACGTCAACGACTTCCCCCACGGCTTCCGCAAGGTCGCGGAAATCACGATGGGTCAGGAGACCTTCGAAGTGGCGCAAGGGCCGTGTAAGCGGTGCCGAGACGCCGTGTTTCTCGTCTTCCGTTTCGAGCGGCGCGTGGTCTCCAACGCGGCCGACGCCGTCGGCCTGGACGTCGTCGGGAACGAGCCGGTCGGCAAACCTCACATTTGCTTCAAGGCGGGGGTGTGACGATGCCTATCACCGTGGGTCAGGACCGGCGTCACGAGGGGGTCGCCCTGGTCCTGCGGAACGAGCTCGTTTCGTGCCCCCGTTGCCGGCGGCTCGTTCTGGTCGACCGAATCCGGCTCCCGGGGGCCCGCAAGCTCGTGACCCGAGACCCGACCGGCCCCGAGCGGAAGACGCTCGAAATCGGATGGGGGCTGTCGTGCCGTCTCCAGGGGTTCGCCGCGAACAGTTTCGGGGCCCGCCACACGTGCGACCCGGAAGACCTCCAGGCGATCGAAAGGGCCCTCTCCCATGCCCCTTGAACCGATCGTGTTTGAGACCCGGGACGTGGTCGAGTGCCCCGTCTGCAAGGGGTTCGTCATGCGAATCACCCTGATCGGCGGAACGTCCGTTCTGGTCGACCCCCTGCCCTCCGACCCGGCCTTCCCGGAGTCGCTCCGACTCGCCTTCCACCCGTGCCGCGAGGTGCGTTCGATGGCGAGTCTCGCCACGGCGGATTTCGCCAGTCATCTGTTTATCCTTTGGAGCAAGAACCGTGCCCGACGCAAAGAAGGCGGACCCGGCCGAAGTCCTCACAAGGTTCGCAAAGCTGGTCAAGCTGCTCCGGGCGAACCAACGGGAGTTCTTCAAGGGGGACAAGAGTTCGACGCGCGTGAATCAGTGCAAGGATCTGGAACGGAGGGTGGACAAGGCGGTGGATTGGGTCCTGGACCCGGCCCGCCGGCAGGGCCAGCTTTTCCCGAACCGGCCGAAAGGGTTGGACAATGACTGACTGGTTGATTTCGATGGGTTACGTGTTGATCGGGGTCGCAATCGCCGTCGCCGGGGGCGCGTTCTCGGCCTGCCTGGAAGAGAGGAGGTATCGCCGGCGATGAACAGCGACGAACCGCGGCCCCCGCTCAAACTGGCGTCGTGCCTGAAGTGCAAGGCCGGCGTTCTGGTGGGGGCCGATCAGAGGGTTCTTTACGATCCCACGTGGGAGGAGAGGCAACGCGCGTGGGTCGAAGTCCTCGGGATCGGATTCCGGCCCGGGGGACCGGGGTTCCATCCCTGCGTTCCGACTCCCGGCCAGCTGGAAGCCGTCCGCGCATGAAACGGGCCCCCGCCGGTGTTGGCAGCCGGCGGGGGCCGTCGCGTTGAGGCAGGCGTTGCCCGAGTGGTGGAATCCCCGGGCCGGCTTATTCTGGCGACGTTGCGGCCGACTTGGAAGGCCGCTTTCCTTTCGGCCGGGCCGGGGCC